>DJEL01000048.1 GCA_002432425.1 Lachnospiraceae bacterium UBA5899 | reverse complement strand
TGCTAATGCGACAGCCCCTTTTAAGTTCATAGTTTCCTCACAGAATTTTTCAGGTTCGTTTCAGGTTCGTTTTTTATAATGTCCCAATGGAACAAATTTCCGGAACAGGAGGAACTATGATACAGGTTGAACATTTGACAAAATACTACGGAAATTTCATGGCGGTAAACGATTTGAGCTTCACCATTGAAGAGGGACATGTATACGGATTTTTAGGTCCCAACGGTGCGGGCAAATCCACAACCATGAACATTATGACCGGCTGCCTTTCTCCCACGGAGGGCACGGTAACGATTGGCGGCTATAACATCTTAAACGAGCCGGAAAAGGCGAAAAAGCTGATTGGCTATCTGCCGGAACAGCCGCCCCTTTATATGAATGAAACTCCGCTTGAGTACCTTACTTTTGTAGGCGAAGCCAAAGGACTTAAGGGAGAAGAACTGGTAAAACAGATAGAAGAGGTCATGGAACAGGCAGGCATTGAGCCTGTGAAAAACCGGCTGATTTCTTCCCTTTCCAAAGGATATAAACAGCGTGTGGGCATTGCACAGGCGCTGCTCGGAAATCCCAAGGTCATTATTCTGGATGAGCCTACCGTGGGTCTTGACCCCATCCAGATTATTGAAATCCGGGATCTGATTAAAAAGCTGGGCGAAACCCATACGGTTATCTTCAGCTCCCACATTCTTTCCGAAGTGCAGGCCATCTGCGAAAAGGTTCTGATTATCGCAAAGGGCACGCTGATTGCGTTCGATACGCCGGACAATCTGGAAAAAGAACTGACCCGTACAAACGGCATTGATATCAGGGTGTGTGCGGGAAAAGAAGCGGCAGCGGCTGTCCTTGACGGCATGGAGGAGATTACGGACCGGGAGTGCATGGAAGAAGACGCGGAGTCCGTAAGCCTGCACCTTAAGACGGAGGAAAAAGACATCCGCAGCGTGTGCTGTAAGCTGTTCCTTGCTTTTGCGGAACAAAAGCTTCCCATTTTTGAGATGACATCCAAGAAAGCCAACCTGGAAGATGTATTCTTAGAGTTGACGGAAAGTGAGGAAAAAGAAGCATGATAGCTGTATGGAAACATGAACTGCAAAATTATTTTCATTCCCTGTCGGTGTATCTGTTCTGCGCCTTTTTACTGATTTTTGTGGGTATCGGGGCAATGCTTTACAATATCCAGTCGGCAGTGGCAAATTTTGAATATGTACTTTCGTTTGTCTGCATCGGCATGACGGTCATTGTACCGGTGCTCACCATGCGGGTTATTTCCGAGGAAAAGAAACAGAAAACGGACCAGCTTTTATATGCGCTGCCGATTACCACATTTCAGATTATCATGGGTAAGTATCTGGCGCTTCTGGTGATTTTCTTAATTCCCGTGGCAATTATTTCCCTGTATCCTCTGATTTTTGCACAGTTCGGAGAGGTGTATCTTCTGACATCCTACGGTTCTCTGTTTGCCTTTTTTGTTATGGGTGCGGCACTGATTGCCATCGGTATGTTTCTTTCGTCCCTGACGGAAAACCAGGGATTTGCGGCAGGCATTGCCATTCCGGTTCTTCTGTTTAATTATTTCAGCGTGACGCTGGCGGAATATGTGTCGTCCACGGCGCTGGGCTCCCTAATCGCCATGTGCGTTATCTGGATTTTGATAGCGGTACTGGTTTACGTCCTTACCAAAGCGGATTATCTGGCATGGGGACTCGGAATTGCGGGAGTTTTTGTCATGGCAGTGGCATACGCAGCAAAGAGTTCCCTATTTGAAGGACTGCTTCCCGCCATCATGGCAAAGCTGTCTTTGTTTGAGCGTTTTTATGTATTTGTGAACGGTGTTTTTGACATCACCTCCCTTGTTTTTTATGCGACAGTGATTATTTTCTTTTTATTCCTGTCCGTTCAGTCCATGGAAAAAAGGAGGTATAACTAATGAAGAAAAATCAGATTGCATTTAAGGGCGGTTCCTACTCCCTGATGATGACTGCCATTGTATTTGCCATACTGGTGGTTGTTAATATTTTTGTCTCCGTACTGCCGGAGACACTGACCAAATTAGATATCAGCTCAGCTAAGCTGTATTCCATTACCAGCAACACCAAGGCGGTGGTCAACAATCTGGAAAAGGATGTGACCATTTACTGGATTGTGCAGTCGGACGCGGAGGACAGCATTCTGGAAAATCTGCTTGCCAAGTACGACAGCCTTTCTTCCCATATTGACGTGGTGAAGAAAAATCCGGATGTGTATCCGACCTTTGCCGCCCAGTACACGGACGAAACCGTGACCAACAACAGCATGGTTGTGGAGTGCGGGGACAAGAGCCGCTATATCAGCTACGACGATATTTATCTTTCGGATATTGATTACACAAACTATACACAGACCTACTCCTTCGACGGAGAGGGCGCCATTACCTCCGCCATTGATTATGTAGTCAGTGACGACCTGCCTCATATTTATGTGCTGCAGGGGCACGGCGAAGCGGAAATTCCTTCTTCTTTCTCCGGGCAGATGGAAAAAGAAAATATGGAACTGTCGGAATTTTCCCTGTTAAATGAGGACGAAATACCGGAGGATGCAGACTGCATTATGATTTATGCGCCGACCAGTGATATTTCCGAAGAGGAGCAGAAGCTTCTGCGGGAATATGTGGCAGACGGCGGAAAACTCATGGTGTATGCCGGTCCCGTGGAAGACGGCACCCTTACGAATTTGTACGGTGTCATGGCGGATTACGGCGTGATTGCACAGGACGGCATCGTGATTGAGGGCGACCGCAGCCACTATGCGTTCCAGGCTCCTTACATTATGCTGCCGGATTTAAACAGCGACAGCATCACGGACTCCCTGATAGAGGCGAATTATTATGTGATTATGCCCATTGCCCAGGGACTTACGGTTTCCGGCACGGGACAGGGCAGTGTGACGCAGCTTTTAACCACTTCCGACAACGCGTTCAGCAAGGCGGCAGGCTACGGTCTTACCACCTATGAAAAAGAAGAAGGCGATACGGACGGTCCCTTTGCACTGGCTGTTTCCGTGAAGAACACAAGCGGCGGACAGATTATCTGGGTGGCTTCGTCCAACTTCATGGATGAAATGTACAATGCTTATTCTTCCGGCGCCAACCTGGATTTTGGTATGAATGCCCTTTCGTCCCTGATTGGAGAAAGCGATGCGGTTTCCATCCGCAGCAAATCTTTGAGCTACAATTACCTGACAATCAGTAATTCCACATCTTCCATGCTGCAGGTTCTGATGATTGGGATTCTGCCGCTCGCGTTCATAGTGACCGGTATCGTGGTAGTGGTAACGAGGAGAAGAAGACGTAATGCATAAAGGAGGAGTCTTGCGATGAATAAAATGAAGAAGCTGTATGTGCTTCTGGGAGTGCTGGTGCTTGTCTGCGGCATTACCTTCTTTGTCAGCAGGCAGGAGGAAAAAAAGGAGCAGATAAAGAACAGTGATGAAACTATTTTTTCTGTGGACACCGAGTCGGTAACGGCACTGAGCTGGGAGTATGCCGGCAACACTTTTTCCTTCCATAAAAGCGGAGGAAAATGGATTTACGATACGGATGAAAATTTCCCGGTAAATGAAGATAAAATAGAGTCGCTCTTAAGCCAGTTTACTGAGTTTGGCGCTTCCTTTGTCATTGAGGAAGTGGACGATTTCGGACAGTACGGTCTTTCCGACCCTCTGGCAACCATTTCGGTTACGGCGGGAGAAGAAAGCTACGAAGTGAATTTAGGAGATTACAGCACCATGGATGCACAGCGGTATGTTTCCATCGGAGACGGCAAGGTCTACCTGGTGAAGCACGACCCGCTGGATGATTACGACCTTACCATCAGCGACATCATCCAAAACGATGAAATTCCGGTGCTGACTTCCGCAACGGGCATTCAGTTTTCCGGAGAGGAAACGTATACGATTGACTACGAAGAGGAAAGCATCCACACATACTGTGCGGAGGATGTTTACTTTACAGAGGAACAGCCGCTGGATACCTCTCTGGTAAAAAGCTATCTGCAGAAGATAAGCGCCTTAAGTCTTAACGATTATGTGAGCTACAATGCCACGGAGGAGGAGCTGCAGGCTTACGGTCTTGCCGAACCGGAGCTTTCCGTAACCGTGGACTATCCGGTGACGCACTCAGATGATGTGACCACCACGGAAACCTTTGTCCTTCATGTGGGACGGGATGCAGTGGAAAAAGCACAGTCTGTGGCGGACAATACAACGGCTGAGGCAGCGGATGAAGATGAGGCAGAGGTGACAGCTTATGTCAGAGTAGGCGACTCACAGATTATTTACCGGATTACTTCGGAAGAGTACCGGGCTTTGACAGCGGCTTCCTACAATGACCTGCGGCACAAAGAAGTGCTGACGGCATCCATGGAAGATATCACCGGTCTGACCTTTACCATGGACGGCGAAACCTATGTGCTGCATAACGGCGCTACAGGCGACGGAACCGCAAGCGAGGAGACAGAGAACGGTACCGAGGATGGAGCTGCAAGTGCGGAAACAGAGAACGGTACCGGGGACGGAGCCGCAAGTGCGGAAGGCTGGTTTTATCAAGGCACGGAAATTGATGTAACGGATCTTGAGACGGCACTGGGGGCTCTTTCGGCGGACAGTTTTACTGAAGAAACACCTACGGGCAAAGAAGAAATCCGCTTTACCGCATACCTGAATAATGCAAATTTCCCTAAAGTGGAAGTTGTGCTTTACCGTTATGACGGCGAATATTGTCTGGCAACGGTGGACGGCAGGACGGTTTCCCTCATTCCGCGAAGCCAGGCGGTGGCACTTATGGAAGCTGTGAATGCAATTGTGTTGAATTGACAACTTCTATTTTGTCCCATGATTATCTTGCATGATTGCGATATCTTTTCTATAATAAAGATAGTGCAAATTTTGCAAGGGGGATAAAAGAACATGGATTACGAAATATACAGTCGGATGATTATCGGCGTCTGCATTGTTGTCGGCATTTTGCTGGTTCTGCTGGTGGGAAGAGGCATCCGTCGGGTAGACCGACATGTGAGCACCGGGCGGACCGGCTCGCCGGCATTTGAAAAATGGAAAAAACAAATCAGTACAAACTGCAGTTCCCAGAACCTGAAGGACTTTCAGCTTTTTCTGACGCAATATGGCGGAGGCTATGTCAAAAGAAGAGACGGCAGAGTGATTTACCGGGATTTCTTAGGCAGGGAAAAGGGAGATTTGAAAGGTATTTTCTTTCATTCCGTCATTCCCAGCCGGAAGATTTCCACAGAGGAAAAAGAAGCATTCCGAAGATATCTCTGCCAGATTGGTGTGCAGGGAATTGGCGAAAGACCGGAGTATGAAAAATTTGACGGGAAACTGCGCAACAAAGAAGTGGATTTGGATGAGTGGGAAAAAAAGGAAGCCGGCAACAAAGGGGAGCTGCTCGTCCGTCAATACCTTAAGAGCCTGAATGAGCGGGAGTATTTTATAATCAGCGGCGTTGTCCTTAAATGTCAGGGAAAAACGAGGGAACTCGACCACATTATCGTGGGCAACGATGTGGTTTTTATTCTGGAAACCAAAGCATTCGGCATGTCGGGCAGTGAAAACGGAAGCAATAAAGCGGTGCTTACCATCCATAATGACAACTGGGTACTTCACAAAAACGGTCACGACAAGACATTAAAAAGCCCGACGGAACAGGTAACGCAGGAAGCAACGCTTCTGAAAGAGATTATAGAGAATCCGTTTATAGATATAAAACCTGTTGTGGTGCTGGCTAATCCGTCTTTGGTGTTGGAAAAAAAGGAAACGTTGCCTTATGAAGTGACTAAGCTGAAAGACCTGGCGGCATATATTCAAGCCAATAATAAACAGATGGCATCCGAGGATATGCAGGACGCTATCCGAAGAATAGACAAAAGCAGGATAAAGTAATAAGAAACAGGGCATGTGAAACATGCCCTGTTTTGTGCTTGTTAAACTGCTATATCCAGATTTTTTCCGATAAGCGCCGCAGCATCGGCGGATTTTTTATTCTGCTGATAAGGGTTGGACTCATCAGAGTACCGGATTTGAGTGGTAGTTGTGCCGCCTGCGGTATAGGTGGTGCCGCATTCCGGGCAGACAGCCGTGCGAATGGAAACGGTAGCCGAAAGTACCTGACCGTTATTCTGGGCTGCACTCTTGTAAGCGTTGCTTACATGCTCCTGCTCATGGGCACGTACGCTGGCAGCCGAAGCCTGCGGGGAAATGTGGGTGGCGGACTTAAAGGAGACCATTTCGTCCGAGCCGTCCTGATACTTCCGGTTCTTACAGGTTTCACATTCCGCAGGAGAAGATTTCCTGCCGGGGGTCACTTCCGTAGACTGTCCGGGATTTACAATAGGCTTATAAGAAGTATTAACATTGCCGAGTCCGCTTATTCCCATCATGGAAAACTCCTTTCTGCGATTTTTACGGATATTTCTATCCTTATAGTAGCACGCACGTATAAGAAAAACAAGAGGAACAAAGGAAAAGCTTACGTCGTCGGAGCCTCGTAGCTGACATCAATCTCACTCCAAAGTATCCAGATGGAGGACCTTGCGCCTCCGTTGGAAAGGAAGGAGCGGATTTCGCACAGGGACCAGAGTTTGGTTTCCGGGTCCTGTTGGCGGATTTTCATGCTGTGGGATTCCTGCGATAGCGTGTATACTAAATCGTCGAGTACCGTCCGGGTAGAAACAAGGGTGTTATTATAAGTCTGCGACTCAATGGATGCTGCGTTGTAAATGGTAATCCGGCGCATATCCGTGAGAACGGGAACGGCAGTATCTTTTGAGGCAACTGTAATCCGAATGGAGGTGGTGGAAGTGTTCTGATAGGTCAGAATGAGATTGCGCAAAGGGATGTTCAGTGTACTGCCGGTGGCGGACAAATCTACGTGATACTCTTCGAGGGGCTTAAATAAATTCGGCGTAGTAATGTCCTGGGAAGAGGTTTTGAAGTTTAATTTATAAGTGAGAGGGGTGTCTTCCGTAACAGTAATAACAGGTGTTTCACCGTCTTCGCCGGTATCGCCTTTAGGTCCCTGGATACCCGGTTCACCTTTCTCACCGGTGCCGCCTTTTTCTCCGCGGTCGTCTCTCGGTTCTTCCGGTTCCATAGGTCCGGGCGGCCCCTGAACGGTTACATAAGTGCACAGGAATTGTTGCAGTTGCAGCCGCAGCAATTTCTGGAGTTATTGTTTGAACAGTTCATAAAAACGCTCCTATATATTGGTGTCTATACTCATATGGTATGCGGAAGAGGAGAAGATGAGAAAAAAATCTTGTAGGCTTTTAACAAAAAACGGCAGGGGGATTTTTATATTCTATACAATTTCGTTCTTGCTTTATCCTGGGTACTATGGTAAACTATCTTTCGGTAACAGACAACTGTCTGCCAACGAAGGACACATAAAGAAAAGTGTCTTTGATAAACAAACAACTGTCTTTAATGGAAAAGCATGGAGGAAAAATGGACAGAGCAACCGGTTATTATGTGGTAAGGAGCAAGGCAGTACCGGAGGTGCTTTTGAAGGTGGTGGAAGCCAAGCGGCTGATAGATACCGAAAAGGTGCGTTCCGTACAGGAGGCTGTGGATGCCGTGGGTATCAGCCGGAGTTCTTTTTACAAGTACAAAGAGGATATTTTTCCATTTCATGAGGATTCGCAGGGAAGCACCATTACCCTGACATTCCAGATGGAGGATGAGCCCGGACTGTTGTCGGAGGTTCTGGGGATTGTGGCAAAATACGGAGCCAATATCCTGACCATCCATCAGAGTATTCCCATCAACGGCATGGCATCGCTGACTTTGAGCATTCAGATTTTGCACACCACGCAGGATGTTTCCGGCATGATTGGAGACATGGAGCAGACCAAGGGTGTGCATCATGTGAAAATTCTGGCGAAGGAATAAAACGCATGCAAGGCGGAAAACGAAAATGCAGCAGAATAAAACACAGCAAAAGAATAAAGAAAGCAGAGGAAAAGAAATGATTAAGATTGCAGTACTCGGATATGGCACCGTAGGAAGCGGTGTGGTAGAAGTTATCGAGAAGAACAAGGACATGGTAAACAAGAAAGCGGGCGAAGAGCTTTCCATTAAATACATCCTGGACTTAAGAGATTTCCCCGGAGACCCTTACGAAAGCAAGGTGGTGCATGATTACCAGACCATCGTAAACGACCCGGAAATCCAGATTATCTGCGAAACCATGGGCGGCACCGGTGCTGCTTATGAATTTACCAAACAGGCGCTACAGGCGGGAAAGAGTGTATGTACATCCAATAAGGAGCTGGTTGCGGCACACGGACCGGAGCTTCTTACCATGGCAAAGGAACATAAATGCAATTATCTGTTTGAGGCCAGTGTAGGCGGCGGTATTCCCATTATCAGACCTCTGAATTATTCTCTGACGGCAGAAAAAATTGAGTCCATTACCGGTATCTTAAACGGTACAACCAACTACATTCTGTCCAAGATGGAAAAAGAAGGGGCGGACTTTGACACCGTATTAAAGAGAGCACAGGAAAAAGGCTATGCGGAAAGAAACCCCGAAGCCGATGTGGAAGGTCATGATGCCTGCCGCAAGATTGCCATTCTTTCTTCCCTGATGCTGGGTGAAAATGTGGATTACCGCAAGATTTATACAGAAGGTATTACGAAAATTACCGCAATGGATTTTGCCTATGCAAAGGAAATGGATATGTCCATCAAGCTCCTTGCCATGAGTAAGGAAGTGGGTAATGAAACGCTTGCCATGGTGGCACCGTTTATGATTTCGGCGGAACATCCTCTTCATATGGTAAACGGCGTGTTCAATGCGGTGTTTGTTCACGGCAACATGCTGGGCGACTCCATGTACTACGGCAAGGGAGCCGGAAAGCTTCCCACCGCCAGTGCGGTTGTTTCCGATGTCATCGACTGTGCAAGACATATCGGCAAGGTAATTATGTGCTTCTGGGATGCAACGGATGCGAAGCTGATGAACGTAGAAGAGGCGGAAAATAAATTCTTCTTCCGTGTAAAGAGCGGCAACGAAGACAAGGTAAAGGCCGTATTCGGTGAAGTGAAGTCCGTAAAACTTCCCGGTAAGAATGAGGAAGAGGCATTTGTAACTTCCCTTATGAAGGAAAAGGATTTTGCAGAAAAATATGAAAAAATTGCGGACATCTGTGTCGGAAACAGAATTCGTGTGAATGCAGATATGCAGTAATAGAAAATGAGGAATATGAGGAGAAAAATGCGAAAGTAAAATCGCAGGAAAGAAAGGTTTGGAAACTATTATGAAAAAAGTTGTAAAATTCGGCGGAAGTTCCTTAGCCAGCGCGGAACAGTTTATTAAGGTCGGCAATATTATCCGGGCAGATAAGGAGCGTGCTTATGTTGTGCCTTCCGCACCCGGCAAAAGATTTTCGGATGACACCAAGGTGACCGATATGCTGTACGGCTGCTATGCATTGGCGGATGAGGACAAGGATTTCTCCAAGGAGCTTACAGCCATTAAGGCAAGATATCAGGAGATTATTGACGGTCTGCATTTGGAGCTTTCCCTGGAGGATGAGTTTAAGACCATTGAAAAGAACTTTAAGGAAAAAGCCGGAAGAGACTATGCGGCTTCCCGCGGCGAATACTTGAACGGTATTATCATGGCAGATTATTTAGGCTATGAATTCATTGATTCCGCAGAGGTTATTTTCTTTAAGGAAAACGGAGAATTTGACGCGGATCTTACGGATGAAGTGCTTTCCGCAAGACTGGCGGAATGTCCCAATGCGGTAGTTCCCGGATTTTACGGCGCTTACGCGGACGGCAAGGTAAAGACCTTTTCCAGAGGCGGCTCCGACATTACCGGTTCCATCGTGGCAAAAGCGGTAAAAGCCGATGTATATGAAAACTGGACGGATGTTTCCGGCTTCTTAATTGCAGACCCCCGCATTATCAAGGAACCGCAGGTCATTGAAGTTATCACTTACAAGGAACTCCGCGAGCTTGCTTACATGGGTGCAACCGTTCTGCACGAAGATGCCATTTTCCCGGTTCGCCAGCAGGGTATTCCCATCAATATCCGCAACACCAATGCTCCCGCAGATGAGGGCACCTGGATTGTGGGCAGCACCTGCCAGAAATCCAAATACATTATCACAGGTATTGCCGGCAAGAAGGGCTTCTGTGCGGTAAATATTGAAAAGGATATGATGAATTCCGAAATCGGTTTCGGCAGAAAGGTTTTGCAGTCCTTTGAAGAAAACGGTATTTCTTTCGAGCATGTGCCTTCCGGCATTGATACCCTGACGGTTTTTGTACATCAGGATGAATTTATGCACAAGGAACAGAAGGTGGTTGCCGGCATTCACAGACTGGCAAATCCCGATTCCATTGATATTGAATCAGACCTGGCGCTGATTGCCGTCGTAGGACGCGGCATGAAATCCATGCGCGGTACAGCGGGCAGACTTTTCTCCGCACTGGCGCATGCCAACATCAACATTAAAATGATTGACCAGGGTTCTTCCGAGTTAAATATCATCATCGGTGTGGCAAACGAGGACTTTGAAAATGCCATCCGTGCCATCTATGCGATTTTTGTGGAAACACAGTTATAAACACAGTTTCTTTAGGAATAAAAAAAGAGGCATCGCCCCATGAATATTCATGTGACGACAGCCTCTTTTTTCAGGTGGAACCCGAGTTATTTCATGGATTCTTCCTGCTTCTTAATCATTCTGCGAACCATCTCACCACCGATGGAACCTGCTTCACGGGAAGTCAGGTCACCGTTGTAACCTTCCTTTAAGTTTACACCTAATTCAGATGCAACCTCGGTTTTGAAACGGTCAAGAGCTGCCTTTGCTTCAGGAACTTCTACTCTATTAGACTTTGAGTTTGCCATAGTTTTTCACCTCCTAATTTTTTTGCGGATAAGTGGATGAAAACCACTTATCCCGTTTTTGCCGGTCTTAAGTGTGTTTTTATCACTTATCTTGGTCTTAGTATGAGCAGAGTCCGGAAAAATATAATGGTAAGTTTTGCTAATGGGTAAAAATTTCTGCGGATGGTTTTTCTGTTTTTTTATATAATAAGAAGAGACACAGAACATTCGGCAGAACCATGACGGCATTGATAAAATCCGTGAAACTCCAGACGATTTCCATGGGCAGAATGGCGCCGAAATAAATCATGACAATATAAACAAGATGATAGGATTTTACCGCTGCTTTTCCCAAAAAATAAGTGACTCCTTTTTCGCCGAGATAGCACCAGCCGACCAGTGTAGCGAGGGCAAAAGCCATCAGGGAAAGAGAAAGGAAGGCATCTCCGCACGGTAAAAAAGCAAAGGCGGCGGTGGTAAGACCGGCATCACTGTAGGCTGCGGCGCTGCCGGGATGGGCAAGCATGCTGCTTATAACGGTAAATCCGGTGAGCGTGCACATAACGATGGTGTCCCAGAAAACGGCGGTCATGGAAACAAGAGCCTGCCGCATGGGATTTTCGGTGGAAGAAGCACCGGCGGCAATGGCGGAGGTACCGATTCCGGCTTCATTGGTAAACAGTCCCCGGGCGATGCCGAAACGTGCCGCCATAAGAAAGGTACTGCCGCAAAATCCGCCTGCGGCTGCTTTTTTCGTGAAAGCGGAAGAAAAAACCAGATGCAGGCTTTCTCCTAAAAAACGGTAATTTTTAACCAGCAGCAAAAGGCATGCACCCATATACAGAATACTTAAGGGCGGTACCAGACGGCTGCAAAAACTGCCGATGCTGTGCATGCCGCCTAAAATCACGAAGCCGCAGAGAACGGCAGCACCGATGCCTATGATGTGCGGAGACAGGTGAAAGGTACTGAAGGCGGCATCCGCCATGGCGGAGGACTGGGTGGTGCAGCCCACACCGAGAGCGGCAAATATCACGCACAGAGCATAAAATTTACCAAGAAATTTATTATGTAAACCGTATTCCATTACATACATGGGACCGCCGCAGGGTTTGCCGGATGCATCTTTTCTGCGGTACAGGCAGCTTAGATAACATTCGCAGTAGGCGGTTGCCATGCCTAAAAGTCCGGTTAAGAAGCACCAGAACAGGGCACCCGGGCCGCCGAGGGCAATGGCGGTGGAAACACCCACAATATTGCCGGTACCCAGGGTGGCGGCAAGGGTGGTGGCAAGAGCGGCAAAGCTGTCAAGACCGTGGCCGGAATTTTTTTCGGGACGCAGGGACAGGCGGATGGCCTTTCCGATATATTTCTGGGGAAAAAATTTACAGGAAAAAAACAGGTGGGCGGCGGATAGCAAAAAAAGAAGCGGTCCGTTCCATAAAAACAGGTTGACCTGTTCCAGACAGGCGGTTATATTTTTCATATAGAAATACCTCGTCTTTTGGTTCTGTACTAATATATATAATTTTTTTAGAATTTATTTATAATTTATATATTGTTTTTTGTACGATATGTGTTATAGTATATATAACAAATATGAAAGGGAGGAAGACTATGAACATTCAGAAATTTACACAGAAATCTATGGAAGCTGTGGAAGGATGCCAGAAGCTGGCATATGAATACGGTCATCAGGAGATTGAACAGGAACATCTGCTTTACAGCCTTCTGACCATAGAAGACAGTTTGATTTATAAATTAATTGAAAAAATGGAAATCAATGCACCCCATTTCCTGAACAGGGTGGAGCAGGCATTACAGAAGCGCCCGAAGGTACAGGGCGGTGAACTCCATGTGGGAGCGGATTTGAATAAAGTGCTCATCTGCGCAGAGGACGAGGCAAAGAGACTGGGAGACGAATATGTTTCCGTAGAGCATCTTTTCTTGTCCATGATTCAGTATCCCAATAAGGAAATGAAGGATATTTTTAATGAGTACGGCATCACAAGGGAGCGGTTCCTGCAGGCTCTTTCTACCGTAAGGGGCAACCAGAGGGTGGTCAGTGACAACCCGGAGGCTACTTACGATACCTTGACCAAATACGGTCAGGATCTGGTGGAAAAGGCAAGAAGCCAGAAACTGGATCCCGTTATCGGCAGGGACAATGAAATCCGTAACATTATCCGTATCCTGTCCCGTAAGACGAAGAACAATCCCGTTCTTATCGGTGAACCCGGTGTCGGTAAAACCGCCGTTGTGGAGGGACTTGCCCAGCGTATCGTAAGAGGCGATGTACCGCAGGGACTGAAGGATAAAAAGATTTTTGCACTGGATATGGGTGCCCTTGTTGCAGGCGCTAAGTACCGCGGTGAATTTGAGGAACGTCTGAAAGCCGTTCTGGATGAAGTAAAGAAGAGCGAAGGACAGATTATTCTGTTCATCGATGAACTGCATACCATTGTAGGCGCCGGTAAAACGGATGGTGCCCTGGATGCCGGCAATATGTTAAAGCCTATGCTGGCAAGAGGGGAACTGCATTGTATCGGTGCGACTACTTTGGATGAATACCGGCAGTATATCGAAAAGGATGCGGCTCTTGAACGTCGTTTCCAGCCGGTTATGGTAGCGGAGCCTACGGTGGAGGATACCATTTCCATTCTCCGTGGCTTAAAAGAAAGATACGAAGTATACCATGGCGTTAAAATCATGGATAATGCGCTGGTAAGCGCGGCAGTACTTTCCAACCGGTATATTACGGACAGATTTCTGCCGGATAAGGCGATTGACCTCGTGGATGAAGCCTGTGCGCTGATTAAAACAGAATTGGACTCCATGCCCACCGAACTGGATGAATTACAGCGTAAGATCACCCAGCTCGAAATTGAGGAAACCGCACTGAAAAAAGAAGACGACAGATTAAGCCAGGAAAGACTGGCAGAGCTGCAGAAGGAACTGGCAGAGCTTAAGGAAGAGTTTGCCGGAAAGAAAGCACAGTGGGACAATGAAAAGGCTTCTGTTGATAAACTTTCCAAGCTGCGTGAGGAGATTGATACGACAAACAGCGAAATCCAGATCGCACAGCGGGAAGGAAATCTGGAAAAGGCAGCTGAGTTATCTTACGGCAAGCTTCCTTCTCTGAAAAAGCAGTTGGAAATCGAAGAGGAAAATGTAAAAGGCAAGGGTATGTCTCTGGTACATGAATGTGTATCCGAGGACGAGATTGCCCGTATTATCTCCCGTTGGACAGGCATTCCGGTTGCAAAACTTACGGAAAGCGAAAGAAACAAAACCCTTCATCTGGATGAAGAACTACATAAACGTGTGGTAGGTCAGGATGAAGCGGTTACTAAAGTGGCGGAAGCCATCATGCGTTCCAAAGCCGGTATCAAAGACCCCGGCAAGCCGATTGGTTCTTTCCTTTTCTTAGGACCTACCGGTGTCGGTAAGACAGAGCTTGCCAAGACACTTGCACAGGCATTGTTTGATGACGAAACCAATATGGTGCGTATCGATATGAGCGAGTATATGGAGAAGTATTCCGTATCCAGACTGATCGGAGCACCTCCCGGATACGTTGGTTACGAAGAAGGCGGTCAGCTTACCGAAGCCGTCCGCAGAAAACCTTATTCGGTTGTTCTTTTTGATGAAATTGAAAAGGCTCATCCGGATGTATTCAACGTACTGCTGCAGGTGCTGGATGACGGACGTATTACGGACTCCCAGGGCAGAACGGTTGACTTCAAGAATACCATCCTGATTATGACTTCCAATATCGGTGCCCAGTATCTGCTGGACGGCATCAACGAAGACGGTACCATTAAGCCCGAAGCAGAGCAGAGGGTAATGGAAGATTTACGTGCCCACTTCAGACCGGAGTTCTTAAACCGTCTGGACGAGACCATTCTCTTCAAGCCGCTTACCAAGGACAACATCAAGGGTATTGTTTCCTTAATTATTGATGGCTTGAACAAGAGACTCTCCGACAGAGAGCTGACCGTAAAACTGACCCCCGAAGCAGAGCAGTTTGTAGTTGACCATGCTTACGATCCGGTTTACGGTGCACGGCCTCTGAAGCGCTATATCCAGAAATATGTGGAAACCCTGTCCGCTAAGCTGATTTTGGCCGACAGTGTGGAAGAGGGTGACACCATCCTGATTGAAGTAAAGGACGATGCACTTTCCGCGAGAGTGGAGAAAGGCAACAGATAAAAAAGACCCGGGAGCTGTGTCTCCCGGGCAGAAAGGTAAAAGATATGATACCCAACGATCCGGTTATGTTATTAAGCTTTATCAACCTGAAATTGCGAGACTTTTATGGCAGTCTGGATGCCCTCTGCGAGGATCTGGATGTGGACAGGAAATCCATAGAGGAGAAGCTGGCGGGGATTGAATATCGGTATGATGCCGGCAAAAACCAATTTGTATAAAGTGAAAAGATAATGTCCGGCGTGTTAAAATCATGTCGTATAAGACAAGCGGAAGCAGACATATACTCACACTAAGGAACAGCATAAACAGGGTGGCAGCTTTCATGAAAAAAGAGGAAGTGCACTTGATTTTGTGTATTCTTATCAGTATGGAAATGTGTCTGCTTCTTGTTTTTTGCGGACAGTATATAAAAAGGGCGGAGCTGACAGCCGGGGCAATGGAAAATGCGGGCATGGGAAAAAGAGAAAACGATGAGGAAGCAGAAACCACGGAGATAAAAAAGATAGCGCTTACCTTTGACGACGGCCCGCATCCGGTGTATACGCCCAAACTGTTGGACGGACTACAGAAAAGAGGCGTAAAAGCCACTTTTTTTGTGACCGGGGAAAATGCCGAAGCCAACCCGGATATTATAAAAAGGATGCAGGAAGACGGACATTTAATCGGAAACCATACATACAGTCATATCCAGCTTACCTGCAGCAATCGCGATATGTTTAAGAAGGAACTCATTAAAACCAATGAAGTGATTAAAGAGATTGCGGACGTGGATGTTGTTTATGTGCGCCCGCCCTACGGTTCCTGGGATAAAAAGTTTGAAAAAGAATTAAATATGTTTCCGGTGCTATGGAATGTGGACCCGCTCGACTGGTGCACGAATGATGCCGATAAAATCACAAAGCGTATACTGCGGGATGCAGAGGAGGGGGATATTATTTTAATGCACGACTACTATGCCACTTCCGTAACGGCGGCGCTGCAGGTGGTGGATGCCCTGCAGGCGGAAGGCTATACCTTCGTTACGGTGGAGGAAATTTTGTTTGACTGAGGTAGACATGTCCTAAAAAGCAAGGTATAATCTCAAAGGAGAAGTATAACTCCCGGAGGCAGTCATGGATTTATTTGAATATATGAGACAAAACAATATGGAGAAGGAGTCCCCGTTAGCGGCAAGGCTTCGTCCCACGACGCTGGACGAAGTGGTGGGGCAGCAGCACATTATCGGCAAAGATACCCTGCTGTACCGCGCCATCAAAGCGGACAAGCTGAGCTCTCTTATTTTTTATGGCCCGCCCGGAACCGGCAAGACCACGCTGGCAAAGGTGATTGCCGGTACGACCAGTGCGGATTTTATGCAGATTAATGCGACGGTAGCCGGCAAAAAAGACATGGAAGACGTGGTGGAAAAGGCAAAGAACAACCAGGGAATGTATGGAAAAAAGACCATTCTGTTCATTGACGAAATTCACCGCTTTAACAAAGGGCAACAGGACTATCTGCTTCCGTTCGTGGAGGACGGCACCCTGATTTTAATCGGCGCGACGACGGAAAATCCGTATTTTGAGGTAAACGGCGCTCTGATTTCCCGTTCGCTGGTGTTTGAACTGAAGCCCCTGAGCCGGGAAGACATTAAGACTTTGTTAAACAGAGCCGTTTATGATAAGGACAAGGGAATGGGCTCCTACGATGCCGTGATTGAAGAGGATGCGCTGGAGTTTTTAGCGGAGCTTTCCGGCGGAGATGCCAGACATGCCCTGAATGCCATTGAACTCGGTATTATGACCACCAACCGGAGTGAGGACGGCAAAATCCACATTACCCTGCAGGTGGCGCAGGAATGCATACAGAAACGGGTTATGCGTTACGACAAAACCGGGGACAATCATTACGATACCATTTCGGCGTTCATTAAAAGCATGCGGGGCTCCGACCCGGATGCGGCGGTGTATTATCTGGCGCGGATGCTGTATGCCGGAGAAAGCGTAACGTTTATTGCCAGAAGAATGATGATTTGCGCTTCTGAGGATGTGGGAAATGCAGACCCGCAGGCTCTGCAGGTGGCAGTCAGTGCATCTCTGGCAGTGGAGCGTGTCGGCATGCCGGAGGCACAGATTATTTTATCCCAGGCAGCAGCCTATATTGCCACGGCACCGAAGAGCAATGCGGCAAACAACGCCATTGCGGAAGCCATGCAGACAGTGGAACAGACGGGAAATCTGGCAATTCCTGTGCATTTGCAGGATGCCCATTACAAAGGAGCAGCAAAATTGGGACACGGAACCGGTTATAAATATGCCCATGATTATAAAAACAATTATGTAAAGCAGCAATATCTGCCCTATGAGTTAAACGGCAAAGAATTTTACCGTCCGTCGGGCAACGGCTACGAAGTAAAAATCAGGGAACATATGAAACGCATTAAAAAAGAAGCGGAAGAGTAAGAACACGGAAAACAGATAAAAGAAAGTGCGGGAATTCAATGAAACAGGAAAAAGCGAAAATATTAAACAACAAGATTTTTTTGTACCTTACGGAGTTCTTTTCGGGAATGTCCGTTATGGCGGTGGAGCTGGGAGCAAGCAGACTGCTGGCGCCGTATTTCAGTTCTTCCCAGATTGTCTGGACCATTATCATCGGTACCATTATGATAGCCATGGCGCTGGGCAATATTTACGGCGGCAAAAGTGCGGATAAAAATCCCAACCCGGACAAGCTTTACGGCAGAATTATTATTTCCGCTATCTGGATTGCCTTAATTCCGGTTGTGGGCAAATACATTATTTTAGGTGTTTCGGCGCTGCTCATTTTTACCGTAAACAGTAACTTCTTAATTATTGCGGCGTTTGCGGCGTGTATGCTGATTTTCGTATTTCCGCTGTTTCTTTTAGGAACGGTAACGCCTTCCCTGGCAAAATATTCCGTGGAAAATCTGGAAGAAAGCGGTAAAGTCATCGGTACACTGGGAGCCTACAACACCATCGGCAGCATCATCGGTACGTTTGTGCCGACTTTCATTACCATTCCGGCAGTGGGAACATCCATTACATTCTTAATCTTTTCTGGAATACTGCTGGTACTTTCCGGTATTTATTTTATCAGTGCACGGAGGGGTGCCAGGCGACTGATTGTTTCGGGAATACTGTTTGTGTTATGCTGCGTCCTGGGACATTCCCAGTCCTTTGCTTTCTGGGAAAATGACCTTACCTATGAAGGAGAGTCCATTTACAACTACCTGCAGGTAAAGGAAAATAACAGAAGTGTGATTTTGTCCACCAATGTTCTGTTCGGCGTGCAGTCCATTTATATGAAAGAGGACGGGCTTACGGGGATGTACTACGACTACGCTATGGCGGCGCCGCTGATGGTGGAGGACAAAGAGCTGTCCGATATGAATGTGCTCATCTTAGGAATGGGAACCGGCACGTATGCCACACAGTGTAAAAAATACTATGGGGATATGTCCATAGAAGGTGTGGAAATTGACGGGAAAATCACGAATCTGTCCCGCCGGTACTTTGCACTGCCCGACAGCGTAAAGGTTACCACCTACGACGGCAGGGCATACCTCAATGCGGACAAGGAAACCTATGATGTGATTATGGTGGATGCCTATCAGGACATCACCATTCCGTTCCAGATGTCTTCCGTGGAATTTTTCACCATGGTGAAAGCGCATCTGAACGAAAACGGAGTCATGGTGGTCAATATGAATATGCGCGGCACGGAAGAGGGCAGCATCAACCAGTATCTGGCAGACACCATTGCTTCCGTATTCGGCAGTGTTATGACGGTGGATGTAAACGGCAGCACCAACAGAGAGCTGTTTGCTTCCGATAATGCCGACATGCTTGCCGTGATGAAGGTCAACACGGAAAATCTTGCCAGCGAGGATTTGAAACGGCTGATGAATTACGTTTCTTTAAGTATGGAAGATTACCGGGCTGGCGATTACCTGATGACGGACGACAAAGCACCGGTAGAACTTCTGGGCATGCGTGTGATTGACAGTCTTATTCAGGAAGAGGTCAGCTACTATAAAGACATCTATAAAGAGCAGGGCATAGAAGGACTTTTGAATAATTTATAAAATTAAAACAGGGAAGCTGCCAGATACTGGTAGATTTCCTGATTTTTTTTCTGCCAGTTGTCACAGATGGAGGCGGCGATTTCTTCCGTGGGAACGGAGAGGGTCAGTTCCATTAAATTGTTTCCTTTTTCCTTGGCAACCAGATGGGCGGCGTATTCGCCGGTTACGGATTTATAGTAATCGCCCTGAATGGAAACCTCGTCCCGAAGCTCCAGCTCCTTTTCGGACAGATAATTGTCGATATCCTTTTTGATGGCATCGCTGACACGGTTTTCAAAGAAACGGAGTGTTTCCAGTCCCTCATCCGTGATGTCTAACAGCGTGCGGTTCCGGACCGTTTTGGCAGTTACTAAGCCGGTATCAATCAGTTCCGCCATAACCTGCTGCAGGGTAAAAAAGTTGGTGTATTCCTTTTCCTGGATGAAATCCGTAATCTGGTTGCGGGTGAGAGGAAAAGTCACACGGTTTAACATATAAAGTACAATCAGTTTATACAGGGTCAGTGGATCCTGGGTCATATCCTGTTCACTCCTTTTTAACCGGGGAGCTTATGGTTCATACAGCATCCCCTGATAAGTCTGCCGCTCCCGCATGGTGCGGTGCAGCGTGTTTAATACATCTCTTTTCTGAAGGCTCCAGAGCGGAGCAATCAAATCCTTTCCGGCACCGTCCCCCGTTACCCGGTGAACCACCGTTTCCGGGGAAAGAAGCTCCAGATTTTTAATCAGTATATCCATATATTCTTCCTTGGAAAGAACGGTAAAACCGGGGAGTTCTCCCTTCGTGTACATATCTCCCAAAGCGGTGTTTTTCAAAATATGCAGTAACTGAAATTTTATCCCGAAAGGGGAAAAGGTATTCAGGTACCGGGTGGTGGCATACATATCCTCAGCCGTTTCAAAAGGCAGTCCCAAAATAACATGGACAATGACCGGCAGGGAGAGCGCCTGCAGATTTGCCATGGCTTCCTCAAAAACAGAAAGCGGGTAGCCTCTGCGGATAAAAGCGGCGGTGTGTTCGTGCATGGTCTGCAGTCCCAGCTCTATCCAGATAAATTTTTGGGGAAAGCGTTCCTTTAATTCCGCAAGCAGCGAGAGCACTTCGGGACCGAGACAGTCAGGTCTTGTGGCAATGGAAATGCCGGCAACCTCCGACAGGATAAGGGCGGCCGTGTAGATTTCCCGCAGATAAGAAACAGGCCCATAGGTATTGGTGTAGGCCTGAAAATACGCAACAAATCTGCTGCCGGTATATTTCCTGTGAAGGATATCACTGCCTTCCCGGAGCTGCGTTTCTATGCAAGAGGCGGTAGCGGAAACCGCAAAGTCCCCGCTGCCGCCCACACTGCAGAAAATACAGCCGCCGCTTCCGGTGCGTCCGTCCCGGTTGGGACAGGACAGACCGGCATCCAGAGCAACTTTATAACATTTTTCGCCTAAGGTTTTCTGAAAATAGGCATTTAAGGAATAGTACGGCTTGTCAAGCCAGTAATCCGGTACACGGTACATAGTTTTCTTTCTGAGCATGCCTGCCGGCAAAAGCAGACTCGGCAAAATTAGTTGTGAATATGGGACTTTACGGCTTCGGCAACCGCATCTGCTACCTGGGGCATAAAGGCTTCCGGCATGATGTTGTCGTCGGAAAGCTCGTCCTCGGGAACTAAGGATGCAATGGCATTGGCAGCCGCAAGCTTCATTTCTTCGGTAATCTGGGTAGCACGGCCTTCCAGGGCACCCTTGAAGATGCCGGGGAACGCTACCACGTTGTTGACCTGGTTGGGGAAATCACTGCGTCCGGTTCCCACAACGCGGGCACCCGCCTTCCTGGCAAGGTCCGGCATGATTTCGGGAACGGGATTTGCCATGGCAAACAGAATGGCATCCTTATTCATGGAAGCAACCATTTCTTCCGTTACAATGCCGGGAGCGGAAACACCGACAAAGATATCGGCGCCCTTCATGGCATCGGCAAGAGAACCGGTTTCGTTCTTCGGGTTGGTAACCTCCGTCATTTTCTGCTGCATCCAGTTTAAGCCTTCGGTATCCTTGGAAACGATACCCACCTTGTCACACATGACAATATAAGGGAAGCCGTAGGTCAGAAGCAGCTTGGTGATTGCCACACCGGCACTTCCGGCACCGTTTACGACTACTTTACAGTCTTCCTTTTTCTTGCCCACTACCTTTAAGGCATTGATGATGCCGGCAAGTACCACAATCGCAGTGCCGTGCTGGTCGTCATGGAATACGGGAATGTCTAAGGCTGCTTTTAATCTTTCTTCGATTTCAAAGCAGCGGGGTGCGCTGATGTCCTCTAAGTTGATACCGCCGAAGCCGGGAGCTAAATAGGTAACGGCTTTGATGATTTCTTCGGTATCCTGGGTGTCAAGGCAGATGGGAACGGCATTGATGCCGCCGAATTCCTTGAAAAGCACCGCTTTGCCTTCCATAACGGGCATAGCGGCGTAGGGGCCGATATTGCCGAGTCCAAGTACGGCACTGCCGTCGGAAACAACGGCTACGGTGTTGGCTTTCATGGTATATTTATAAGCAGCTTCCTTATCCATGGCAATCACTTTACAGGGCTCTGCAACGCCGGGGGTATAGGCAAGTGCTAAATCCTCGCGGGATTTTACAGGGGTCTTACTTACGGTTTCCAATTTTCCGTTCCATTCTTCATGGAGCTTCAGTGCTTTTTCTGCAAGTGTCATGACTTTTCCTCATTTCTTTTTATTTTGAAAATAATTTACGAAAAATATGTACGGGAAAATCCCGAAGTCTTTTCTATCATAGTATATTTTGCGGGGAAAGACAAGTTACCGGGAGGAATTTTTCCGCTCGTAATATTCGTGCACCAGACTGCGGTAGCCCAGTGCCTTGATTTCCTCATAACGCACCCGGTAGTTGCCCTTGTAGTGACGGCCGGTTTTTAAGAAGCGTACATAGGACAGCAGGTAAGCATCCAGCTTCGCAAGACCGTCCGTACAGGTAAGAACCGGAAAAAACCAGCGGCTCCAGGTAAAGCGGTCTTCTTCAGCTTCATCAAAATATTTCCGGTTGAAGGTCTTTAGCAAAATGCGGGCACTCTCTTCAAAGGTAAGCGGCGGATTTTTGCCGTTGTTTTTCTGCCTGCGGTAAAGAAGATGAGCCTTCCGTCTGATTTTATTTTTCATTTTTCGTAAGGCGGCTTCGGATAAATCCACCTTTCCGGCAGGCATTCCTTTTTCGGGACAGTCTGTGCCCCGGATGGAAAAACCAAGGAATTCAAAGGCTCCGCCGGGAGGGGTGACGGAAAGCTTGTCCGGGTTTAAGGAAAGTCCTTTTTCTTCTATGAGTTTTGCGGCTATTTCCCGATAGGAAAGCAGCTCCTTTGGGGAGTCTGCCAAAATCAGGATATCGTCCGAATAGCGGAAATAGGGGATACCTCTTTCCGCAAAATAATTATCTAAGGAAAGCAGATACACATCGGCAAAGAACGCGGAAGTGGGGGTGCCCGCCATGGCGCCTCTTTCTTCCGTAATCAGCCTGCCGTGTTCATAAGCTTCGTTTGCCGTAAGCATCCGTTCCAAAAAGGAATACAGAAAAGGGTCATCCGAAAGGATTTCCTTCAGTACGTGTAACAGGGAAGAAACCGGCATGGAATTAAAATAGTTGCGGATGTCCATCTTTAAGACGTACTTCCGGGAAAGCCCGGGAACGGCCAGAATATGGGAAACGGCATCCTTCGCCGTGATGTTTTTCCGGAAAGAATAGCAGGCGGGGCTTAAGCAGGCATCATAACGGGACAGCAGATGCCCTAAAAGCTTCAACACCATGGACTCTTGTTCCGGAAAGGAGTAGACCACGCGCTTTTTGCCCGTATTGCTTTTGTTCACACTCAGTTTAACCGGCACGGACAAAGAGAAGTCCGGCTCCAATATGTGGTCGGTAACGGAACGGTACTGTTCTTCTTCCACGAATTTTGTCCAGTACCGGGCATCCTTACGGGATAAATGCTGTTTCTCTGCTTTATAGGAAAGAAATTCGTCCCAGACCTCCCTTTTCCCCAGAAGGGGAAGGAGACCGGAAACTTCCTGCTTGGTTGGCTGCAAAACGGTTCCCCTTTCTTCAGGCATAAAAAAAGAAAGAGAAAAAAGCTTTGAAAATTAAGCTATGCTTAATTATACGGGATTTGAACAGAAGCCGGCTGCCTGCAAAGTCGTAACAAGGCCGCTGCTTAATCCGCCGCAGGCGCAAAATGCATTTCTCTTTCTTTTCTGGCAATATAAATTTTACAGATACTGATGAAGTCTGTTTACGATGTAATCCATTCTGTTTTCAAACGCAGCGACAAAATTGATTAAGGTGTAGCCGTTTGCTTCGGAAAGCTCGCGGGAGCGTTTGTAAGCAGCGGAAACACAAGTGTTGTTGGTCACGATCACTTCGTGTTCCACGGTATACTGCGGAAATTCTTTTGCAAGAACGGCATCCAGTTTTTCTTGCACCATGGCACCCTTCACATGCTCATAGCCGGGCAGCACGCCGTCACTGCCTTTTTAAAAAAAAAGACTGTCTAAAAAGCCCATCTGATATCCTCCCCGAAAGATAAATGTCGTTATCTGTAATCCTACCATATATAAAAGGAAACTGCAATAATCCGCAATTGCATTCCGATTAAAAATGTGATATTTTATATAGAAGAAAAACAAGAGAAAAGTGTCCGAAAATTATATGAAAAAATAATTGACAACGGTACGCAGACATGGTATTATACATAAGCATGTGAGTGCAACAATCAAGCAGAGTATCCACTCTCACCTTACAGCAGAGGCTCGTAAGCGTTAATAGTTCGGTACCCGGAAGGGCACATGGCATCGGAGATGGCATTGTGTGAATTATGGAGTGGATGGCAAAGCTATTCACTTTTTTTATTATGGAGGGTACGACCATTAGCGAATTGATGATTAACGAACAGATCAGAGACAAAGAAGTACGTCTGATTGGCGAAAATGGCGAACAGCTCGGCGTGATGTCCGCAAGGGAAGCACAGAAGTTAGCTGAGGAAGCAGGATTGGATTTAGTCAAGATTGCTCCTACCGCAAAACCGCCCGTATGTAAGATTGTCGATTATGGAAAGTTCAGATACGAACAGGCCAGAAAAGAAAAAGAAGCCAAGAAAAAGCAGAAAGTCATCGATGTAAAGGAAATCAGACTTTCCCCCAACATTGACACCAACGATTTGAACACCAAAGTCAATGCGGCAAAGAAGTTCCTGACCAAAGGAGATAAGGTAAAGGTTACCTTAAGGTTCAGAGGACGTGAGATGGCACACATGAACAGCAGCAAGCACATTTTAGATGATTTTGCTGCAAGCCTTTCCGATGTAGCGGTTGTGGAAAAAGCACCCAAGGTGGAAGGCAGAAGTATGACAATGTTTTTAACTGAGAAGCGTAATTAAGCTTGTGAAGTTAAAATAGAGAGAAAGAATGAAAGTTTAGGAGGAATTTGTTATGCCCAAAATGAAGACAAGCAGAGCAGCAGCTAAGCGTTTTAAAGTGACAGGAACAGGTAAATTAAAGAGAAGCAAAGCTTATAAGCGCCATATCTTAACCAAGAAATCTACCAAGAGAAAACGTAATCTGAGACAGGCTGCTATGACAGATGCAACCAATGTTAAGAATATGAAGAAGATTTTACCCTATTTATAATTGGTAAGGAGGAGAATGAGACATGGCAAGAATTAAAGGTGGCTTAAATGCCAAGAAAAAACACAATAGAGTATTAAAGCTTGCAAAAGGTTACAGAGGAGCAAGAAGCAACCAGTACAGAGTAGCTAAGCAGTCCGTTATGCGTGCACTGACCAGCTCCTATGCAGGCAGAAAAGAAAGAAAGCGTCAGTTCAGACAGCTCTGGATTGCACGTATCAATGCAGCAGCAAGAATGAACGGTCTTTCCTACAGCAAATTTATGTACGGCTTAAAGCTTGCAGGCGTAGATATGAACAGAAAGATGCTTGCTGAGATGGCTGTAAACGATGCAGACGGTTTCAAGACCCTCGCTGAGCTTGCAAAGAGCAAAATTGCCTAAGCATTTACAGACGGAAAGTCATATACGCAAAGAGCAAAAGATACTCCCCGGAAGATTTCGGGGAGTTTTCCTTTACACGGAAAAGAATTTCCAATCGGAATATTTTGTAATATAGAAAAAAACTTTACAATTCTTTAAGAAAAATTCCCTTTATTAAACAAATGGAGTGTAGTATAATGTTTTGATGTAAGAAAAGACAGAATGGAGGAGTATCATGAGTTTAGTACCTTATGTCATAGAGCAGACAGGCAGGGGAGAGAGATCCTACGATATTTATTCCCGCCTTTTAAAAGAAAGAATTATCTTCCTCGGAGAAGAAGTAAATGAAGTAACCGCAAGCCTTGTAGTGGCACAGCTTCTGTTTCTGGAAGCAGAGGATCCGGAGAAGGATATTAACCTTTATATCAACAGCCCCGGCGGTTCCGTAACCGCAGGTATGGCAATCTACGATACCATGCAGTATATCAAGTGCGACGTTTCCACCATCTGTATCGGTATGGCAGCCAGCATGGGTGCATTCCTGCTTGCAGGCGGCGCAAAGGGCAAGAGAATGGCTCTTCCCAATGCCGAGATTATGATTCACCAGCCTTTGGGCGGTGCACAGGGTCAGGCTACCGAAATTGAAATTGCGGCAAAGCATATTTTACAGACCAAGGAAAAGTTAAACAAGATTTTAGCAGCCAACACCGGCAAGCCTTACGACATCATCGCGGCAGACACCGAAAGAGACAACTGGAAGACCGCACAGGAAGCTATGGAGTATGGTCTGATTGACAAGGTTATCACCTCCCATGTAGCGGAAGAGAAATAAGGCAAAAAATATAGGAAAGAGTAGAGATTGAAGTTATGGCAGGAAAAAATTCCGGCAGCGATATTAGATGTTCTTTTTGCAACAAGTCCCAGGACCAGGTCAAGAAAATGATAGCCGGTCCCGCGGGTGTATACATCTGTGACGAATGCATCGAAATCTGCAGCGATATTCTCGAAGAGGAATTCGACCAGGACACAGAGGACACTGCAGAAGCAACACCTGATTTTAAATTACTGAAACCCAAGGAAATCAAACAGTTCCTGGATGAATATGTTATCGGCCAGGAGGTAGCCAAGAAGGTGCTCTCCGTTGCCGTGTACAATCATTACAAGCGTGTAACCGCCAAGAAAGAACCGGATGATGTGGAGCTTCAGAAGAGCAATATCATTATGATTGGACCCACCGGCTCCGGCAAGACCTATCTGGCGCAGACACTGGCAAAGGTTATCAATGTTCCGTTTGCCATTGCGGATGCCACCACTCTGACGGAGGCAGGTTACGTGGGCGAGGATGTGGAGAACATTCTCTTAAAGCTGATTCAGGCAGCCGATTACGATGTGGAGCGTGCCCAGTACGGTATTATCTACATCGATGAAATTGATAAGATTACCAAGAAAAGCGAAAATGTATCCATTACCCGTGATGTTTCCGGTGAAGGTGTACAGCAGGCGCTGCTAAAGATTATTGAAGGAACCGTGGCAAGCGTACCCCCTCAGGGCGGCAGAAAGCATCCCCATCAGGAGTTAATTCAGATTGACACATCCAATATTCTCTTTATCTGCGGCGGTGCATTTGACGGTCTGGATAAGATTGTGGAAACGAGATTAAACCGCAAGACCATCGGCTTTAATGCGGAGATTTCCGAGAAATCCGGTCTGGAAATCGGAGAAATCTTAGGAGAGGTTACCCCGCAGGATTTGATGAAGTTTGGTCTTATCCCCGAATTTATCGGACGTGTGCCCATCAACGTGGCACTGGAGGGACTGGATAAGGCAGCCTTAATCCGTATTCTTACCGAGCCGAAGAACGCTCTGATTAAGCAGTACCAGAGACTGTTTGAGATGGATGACGTAAAGCTTACCTTTGAAAAGGACGCTGTTGACGCCATTGCGGAGCTGGCATTGGAAAGAAAGACCGGAGCAAGAGGCCTGCGTTCCATTATGGAAAATACCATGATGGATGTCATGTACCGCATTCCTTCCGATGATACGATTGAAGAGGTCATCATCACACAGGGCGCGGTCAAGGGCGAAAGCAAACCTTTGGTCGTAAGGAAAGAAGCAGCCGTAAAACAGGCAAGATAATATCAGCGCCGCACCAGATAACAGTGCGGCGTTTTCTACTATAGAGGGAGAAAAAAGATGATTATAAAAAATGTGAGTCTGGAGACAGTGTGCGGTATTACCAGCAAGCTGCCGGACAGTAAATACCCGGAGGTGGCGTTCGCCGGAAAGAGCAACGTGGGAAAATCCTCCCTGATAAATGCCCTGATGAACCGGAAATCCCTGGCAAGGACAAGCGCCCAGCCGGGCAAGACCCAGACCATCAATTTCTATAATATAAACGATGCTCTTTATTTTGTGGATTTGCCGGGATACGGCTATGCCAATGCCAGTGAAGAGGTTAAGGCAAAATGGGGCAAGATGATTGAAGACTATCTGCATAAGTCAAAGAAACTGAAGGCAGTATTTCTACTGATTGATATCCGTCATGCACCGGGCAATAACGACTGCATCATGTATGACTGGATTATAAGACAGGGCTATGAACCCATTATCATCGCTACAAAACTGGACAAGATTAAGAGAAGCCAGATTGCAAAACAGGTGAAATTAATCCGTGAAACCCTGAAAACGAAAAGTGAAACCATTATCATTCCTTTTTCTGCGGAGACAAAACAGGGAAGGGACGAGATTTATACAGTGATAGATTCCTATATCACAGAGGAGACGGTATGAATACTTCCGCAAAAAAATATCTGAAAGCAGTCATAAATCTGGTTGTAGCGGCAATTATTGTATTATTGACGGTTTTGCTGCTGCCGCGGGTTCTGGTGTTTTTCATGCCTTTTGTCATAGGCTGGATTATTGCATGGATAGCGGCGCCTCTTGTCAGTTTTTTTGAAAAGAAGCTCAAAGTAAGGCGGAAAGCCGGCAGTGTGTTTGTCATAGTGGTGGTTATCGGACTGGTGGTGCTGGCAGGTTATCTTGTCGGCTCCAAGCTTGTACGTGAGGGCATCCGTTTTGTAGAGGATCTGCCGGAAATGTGGGCATCCACACAGGGGGATTTGGACAGAATTGCGAAGAAGTTCAGCGTTGTTTACGAAAAGCTGCCGGTCGATGTGCAGAACACCATGAACAATTTCGGCAGCCAGATTTCGGATACGGTGGCAGCGGCAATCGGCAAGCTGAGCAGCCCCACCATTGCGGCTGTGGGCAATTTTGCCAAGCAGCTTCCCAGCATTATCATCGGCATCGTCATGTGCCTGCTTTCTTCTTATTTTTTTGTGGCGGAGAGAGAGCAGCTCCGGAGTTCCCTTGCCAGATACCTGCCGGAAAGCTTTGTGGGACGATTCCGGCTGATTAAGCAGAGCCTGCTTAACGCAGTGGGCGGTTATTTCAAGGCGCAGATTAAAATTGAAATCTGGATTTATCTGCTGCTTGTAACGGGCTTTTTTATTCTGCAGGTGGACTATGCTCTGCTAATTGCACTTGGCATTGCTTTTTTGGATTTCCTACCCTTCTTCGGCACCGGTACGGCGATGGTGCCCTGGGCGGTTGTGAAATTCTTAAATGCGGAATATCCCATGACCATAGGGCTTCTGTTACTTTGGGGCGTCAGCCAGCTGGTGCGGCAGATTATCCAGCCCAAGATTGTGGGCGACTCCGTGGGCATGCCCCCCATTCCCACCCTGTTTTTACTCTATATCGGGTATAAGGGCGCCGGTGTGTTCGGTATGATTGTGGCGGTTCCCGTCGGCCTGATTTTGTGGACCATGTACGAAGAGGGACTGTTTGACACCACCAAGAACAGCATTCAGATTCTGGTGGCGGGCATTAACCGCTTCCGCAAACTGACCCCGGAGGATAAAGCGTTTATTTCTTCCTATGAAGAAGAGTGCGAACGGGAAATCAACAGCGAGCTGAAGGAACAGGAAGCCGAAGCACAGGCAGAAGCGGGACGCACAGAGGCAGGACAGGAAGAAGCCGGAGAAGCAGAACGGAAAGCGGCGGAAGAAAGAGAACAAAATGAGCGGGCAGGAAAAAGAAAGAAGAAATTTTAAGTTTATTCTCCAGTACGAAGGCACCCGTTATCAGGGCTGGCAGAAACAGGAAAGTACGGAAAACACCATACAGGGAAAGCTGGAAGCGCTGCTTTCCAAAATGTGCGGAGAAAAAGTGGAAATACAGGGCAGCGGCAGGACGGATGCGGGCGTGCATGCATACGGTCAGGTAGCCAATGCCAAAATGCATACGGACAAAACACCGGCGGAGGTCATGGCATACATGAACCGGTACCTGCCGGAGGATATCGGTGTAATCAATGCCGAGGAAGTGGACGACAGATTTCACAGCAGGCTTCTGGCAAAGGGGAAAACCTATTGTTACCGCCTTATCAACAGTGATATTCCCCATGTGTTTAACCGGAAAACCGCCTATGTTTATCCGATACCCCTGAATAAAAAGGCAATGGAAGAGGCTGCGTCCTATCTTTGCGGCGCCCATAATTTTGCGGCGTTTACTTCCGCAAAAAAAAGTAAAAAATCCACCATAAGAAATATAGAGGAAATCCGTATCGAAAAGGAAGGGGATATCTGGTCCTTTTATTTTTCGGGGGACGGCTTTTTATTTCACATGGTCCGGATTTTAATGGGAACCTTGCTTCTTGCGGGTACGGGCGAAATAGAGCCGGAGGAAGTAAAACGCATCCTGCGCTCCGGAAAAAGAGAAAATGCCGGACCTCTGGTTCCGGCATTGGGACTTTCTCTGATCGAGGTAAGATATTCATGATAAAAAGAAAATATATGAAATGGCTTTTTGTGCTGTACCTTTTGGTGCTCCTAAAGGTGATTGTATTCAAATACCCTCTGAGCATACTTAGGGAAATAGCGGGCACATGGAGCAAAGAAGTGCTCTGGGAAGGACTTTCCGGAGCTAATTTTGTACTTTTCCGTACCATAAAAATGTATATACGCCACTGGAACAACAGAGGTCTGAACAGCTTTGGAAATTTAGTGGGCAATGTAGTGGCCTTTATTCCTCTGGGCTATTTTCTGCCGAGGCTCTGGAAGCCCATGCGCCATATGCTGCTCTGCCTTTTTACGGGGCTTACCTTTATCTGCGGGATAGAGGTTTTCCAGTTAATCAGCGCATTCGGTGTCTTTGATGTGGACGATATTCTGCTAAACGGCATGGGCGTTCTGCTGGGATTTTGGGTGTTCCGTGCAGCGGAAAAAATTTTTTTCAAAAATTTGCAGTAAAATAAAAACATACGGGATATTCCATATGTGACAACAAGGGTAAGGTCAAGACCATGGACAAGGGACAAGCCGAGAAAACGATAGAAGCTTACGGCGCCATGCTCTACAAAATCGCACTGGTCCGGTTAAAAAATACGGATGATGCGGAGGATGTGGTGCAGGAGGTCTTCTGTCAGTACATAAAATCAGATAAAACATTTGACAGTGACGAGCATGAGAAGGCTTGGCTTATTAAAGTTACCCTTAATGCCTGCAAGCGGTTTTACCGTCTTGCCTGGAACCGTCACAAAGGAGAAATCTCCGAAGAGGATTTTCTGAAAATCGAAGCGGACAGCGGACACCCGGAAACGGAGTGCCTGCAAAAGGAAACGGAGCGGAAAATCCTGCAGGCAGTTTTGGAACTGCCGCTTAAGTATCGAGATGTGATTCACCTATTCTATTACGAAGAAATGTCTGTTAAAGAGATTGCCGAAGTACTTCACAGACAGGAATCTACGGTTACATCCCAGCTCACAAGAGCACGAGGCATTCTGAAGAAGAATTTAGGGGAGGAATATCAGTTTGAAGAGTTTTAAGAAAGAATACCGGCGGGCTATGGATGCCATACAGACACCGCAGTTTGACCCGGAAAAAATGAAAAAAGCAGATAAACGGTATAAGAAAGCCGTTATCCGTCAGTGGGTTACCGTGGCGGCATCGGCAGCAGTCCTGTTTGTACTGTGCTCCGCCGGCTCACAGGCGGCGAAAAATTACAGCAAAAGCTTTATTTTTGCCGATGAAAACGGGTTTCGTACGGCGGATGAGCAGACGGCTCTTGACCAGGCTGAGGCATCGTATGACGAAGAGGCTATGATAGAAACCATGTCTGCGGATGTGGAAGACATGCCCATGCTGACTGCCCTTGAGGGAAACGAAGGGGCGGTTTATGACGACGGGGACGATGCGCAGGCAAAGCAGGCAGCCGGGGGCGGCAGCGGGGATTTTTACGAAGAATGCCAGCAGCAGGCAGCGGAATATGACGGGGACGACCCGGAAATTACGGACGGCGAGGGCATGGAAATCAGTACGGTGCAGTACAATTCCAGAAAGGATTTGTTAGCGTCGGGCATTACCTGCAGTCTGCCGGACAGATATCTGTTCGGAGAAATTACCAGGGAGCGCTACTATGTGGTGGATGATGATTACCTGATGGTCAATATTGAAAGCGGAGACAAAATCTTTTATATGGACCAGTCCTATTTCGGAAACAGTTCGGGGCATGCCACCAGCACGGTTTACGGAGAGAAGCTTACCAACAAGAGAAATTACGTCACAAAGGACGGCTATCTGTATGTGGTAGCGGATACACCGGGAGGGGAAGACTCCCAGAACGGTATCCATGCGGCAATTTCCGTAGGCGACTACGAGCTGATTGTGGATTTCTACGGTTACAGTGAAAAAGAAGCATTTGAGATGTTGGACCATCTGGATTTGAATGTTTACCAGTAATGGCAGCTTAGGAGGAATTATGAATTACATTTTGGTGTATAACAACAGTACCGGTGTATTGAAAAGCTTAAAACCTCTGTTTTCCATGGAGGAATATGGGCTGATAGAAGTAAAGAGTTTTCAGGAAATGAAGTGGCAGGTGCGCACGGAAAACGTGAGACTGCTGATTACGGATATAGAGCTTACGGACGGGGACGGCATAGAAGCCATCCGGCAGATTCGCCGCTGCAGCACCATTCCGGTGATTGTGCTTTCCAAAAACGACAGCGAATGGATGAAGGTGGAGGCACTCAATGCCGGAGCGGATGACTATGTGGTATACCCCTGCAATCCGCTTGAGCTGATTGCCCGTATCAAATCCCAGTTAAGAAGATACCTGCAGTTATCCAATATCTCCGAAAACCTGGAGAACATTTACCGGGTGGACGGTCTTGTGATAGACGACATCAGCAGAAAGGTGTTTGTGGACGATAAGGAAGTCAGGCTGACGCCCATCGAATACAAAATCTTAAAGCTTCTGGTGCTGGAAAAGGGAAAGGTACTTTCCGTGGAGGAAATTTATGAGTCCATCTGGCATCTGAGAGCCGTAGGTGCGGACAATACCATTGCCGTGCACATCCGGCATATCCGGGAAAAGATAGAAGCAAATCCTAAGGAGCCCAAGTACGTGAAAGTCGTATGGGGCACCGGTTATAAAGTAGGCTGAAACAGCAAAGTCCCCGCAGAAAACGGGGACTTTTTGAATTCAACTGCGGAATTTGATTTCGCCGGTAGCGGCGTCCATGCTTTCGATAACGGCAAGGGACTCCAACCGGATGCCCTTGTCCCGGATGAGCTTTCCGCCCTGCTGGAAGCCTTTTTCCACGGCAATGCCCACACCTTCCAGGGTGGCACCTGCCTCGTTGATTAAATCAATCAGTCCCATCACGGCGCAGCCGTTGGCAAGGAAGTCGTCGATAATCAGCACATGGTCGTCCGCGGACAGGAATTTTTTGGAAACAATAATATCGTAAACTCTTTTGTGGGTGAAGGACTCCACCTTGGAGGTATACAAATCGCCGTCAATATTGACACTCTGGGACTTCTTGGCAAAGACTACGGGAACGTGGAAGTTCTGCGCCACGATGCAGGCAATGCCGATACCGGAAGCCTCTATGGTAAGAATTTTATTGATGGACTTATCCGCAAACAGACGCTTGAACTCCTTGCCCATTTCGGTAAACAGCTCCACATCCATCTGGTGGTTTAGAAAGCTGTCCACCTTTAAAACATTTCCTTCTTTTACAACACCATCTTTACGAATACGTTCTTCTAAAAGTTTCATGGTCTTATATACAGCCGGACACCGGCCCCTCCTTATGAAAATATGAAAATGTAATCTGAAATTCTTATCTGTATGGTAGCATATCCCGTCATAAATTGCCATAAAAAATTAGTAAGAAGCGGATGATGTAAAAAAAAGAAGAAATGTGTTTGCAAAAAAAATAATATCAGTATATAATAGCGAAGTGATTGTTAATAAAATTGCTGAAAGCAAAAAGCAAAATGGAGGAACATTATGAAAAAAATGAAAAAGGTTCTCAGTCTGGTACTTGCCGGCGTAATGGCACTGATGCTTGTTGCCTGCGGTAACACAGACACAGCTAACGGTTCTGACAACGGTTCCGCAAACGAAAGCGGCGCGGAAGCAAATGCAAACGTATCCAACATCAAAATCGGTGCGGTTATGTTAGGCGACGAAACCGAAGGCTATACCAAAGCACACATGGACGGTATCAAAGCGGCAGCAGCGGCACTTGGTATTCCCGACAGCCAGATTATCTGGAAGTACAAGGTAAAAGAAGACTCCGGATGTTATGATGCGGCAGTCGACCTGGTAGCACAGGGCTGCAACCTGATTATTTCCAACAGCTACGGTCATCAGACCTACATGGTACAGGCAGCGGAGGAATATCCCGATGTTACCTTTATTGCCATGACCGGTGACTTCGCAGCAATCTGCGGACTGCCCAATTTCAAAAACGCATTTACCGCAGTTTACGAATCCCGTTATGTATCCGGTGTGGTTGCCGGCATGAAGTTAAAAGAACTCCTGGATGACGGCACCGTTACCGCAGAAAACATGCCGAACAGCTTTGACGCGGACGGCAACGTAAAGATTGGTTATGTCGGTGCATACAACTATGCGGAAGTTGTTTCCGGTTACACCGCATTCTATCTTGGTGTAAAGAGCATTGTTCCCAATGTAGTAATGGAAGTTATGTATACCAACTCCTGGTTTGATATTGATAAAGAAGGTGCGGCATCAGAAGCACTTGTTGCAAACGGCAGCGTAATTGTATGCCAGCATGCCGACTCCACCGGCGCTCCTGCAGCCGTACAGAAGCTGCAGGACAACGGCACCGTATGCTACTCCATAGGTTACAACATCGATATGCTGGAAACAGCACCTACCGCAGCATTAACCTCTGCAACCAACAACTGGTCCGCTTACTACAAGCATGCATTTGAAACCTTTATGAACGGCGGCGAAATCGAGTCTGACTGGGCAAAGGGATATTCCGATGATGCGGTAGCCATTACCACATTAGGACCTTCCTGCGCAGAAGGAACCGCTGAAAAGGTAGCAGAAGTAGAAGAAGCTTTAAGAAACGGCAGCATGCATGTATTCGATACCTCTACCTTTACGGTAAACGGCGAGACCGTTACATCCGCTCCCGTTGACCTTTCCTTCATGGACTGGTCTACCATGACCGCTATTTACCAGGGTGAAACCGTAGAAGCCATCGAAAACGGCTACTTCGCAGAGTCCACCTTCCGGAGTGCTCCTTACTTTGCACTTCGTATCGACGGTATCACAGAGGATGCAGACCCTGTTCAGTAAAGAAAGATAAATTCATACAGCACATCAAAGAGGACCACAAAACGTCCTCTTTTGTGCTTTTCAGAGAACACATTCCCACATGTATTTTGTGAAAAACACAAGGTATGTAATAGAAAAAAGAAAGGTATGGTATTTGTATGGAGTGCGCCATCAAACTGAAAAACGTAACCAAAACCTTTGGCAGCGTTGTGGCAAATAAGAACGTATCCTTAGAGATACGAAAGGGAGAAATTTTAGCACTGCTCGGAGAAAACGGCAGCGGTAAGACCACTCTGCTTAATATGATTGCAGGTATTTACTACCCGGATTCCGGCGAAGTGTTAGTGAACGGAAAGCCGGTGGAAATCCGTTCCCCCAAGGATGCGTACCGGCTGGGCATCGGCATGATTCATCAGCATTTCAAGCTGATTGATGTTTTCACGGCAACGGAAAACATTGCCCTGGGACTGGAAAAGAATGAAAAGTTTGACTTAAAGGAAGTCCGCAAAAAAGCGCAGGCAATCTGTGAGAAATATCATTTTGACATGGATTTTGACCAGAAGGTTTATTCCATGAGTGTATCCCAGAAGCAGACGCTGGAAATCATCAAGGTGTTATACCGCGGCGCGAACATTCTGATTTTGGACGAACCCACGGCAGTACTTACCCCACAGGAAACACAGAAGCTGTTTGAAGTTATGCGCAACATGAAAAAGGACGGCAAAGCGGTGGTAATCATTACCCACAAGCTTCATGAGGTGCTGGACATTTCCGACAGGGTAAGCATCCTTCGGAAAGGGGAATATGTGGGCACCGTGGAAACGAAGGAAGCCTCCGAAGCCCTGCTTACCGAAATGATGGTGGGGCATAAGGTTGAACTGAATATCAAAAGGGAAGAACCGAAAAATCCCAAGAAGCGTCTGGAAGTCAGACATCTTTCCGTCCGGAACGAAGAAGGTATCGAAGTCTTAAAGGATATTTCCTTCGATGCCTACGGCGGAGAAATCCTGGGTATTGCCGGCGTATCCGGCAACGGACAGAAGGAGCTTCTGGAAGCCATTGCCGGTCTGCAGCTTGCACAGGAAGGCAGCAGCGTGCAGTTCTATAATAAGGAAGAAACCGACAAGCCCATGGAGGTTATCGGGAAAAATCCGAGAGTCATCCGCAATGCCGGCATCCATATGTCCTTCGTGCCGGAGGACAGACTGGGCATGGGACTGGTCGGTTCCATGGGTATGACGGGCAATATGCTCTTAAAGAGCTATGAAAGCGGAAAGGGTCTTTTCATCAACCGGAAGGTCCCGAAAGATTTAGCGGAACAGATAAAGGAAGAATTAGGCGTTGTGACACCGGATATCAATGTGCCGGTATCCAGACTTTCCGGCGGCAACGTACAGAAGGTTTTAGTCGGACGTGAAATTGCGGCGGCGCCCATTGTCCTGATGACGGCTTACGCGGTAAGAGGTCTGGACATCAACACTTCCTATACGATATACGACCTGCTTAATAAGCAGAAGGAAAAAGGCGTGGCGGTTATTTACGTCGGCGAGGACCTGGACGTGCTTCTGGAGCTCTGCGACAGAATTATGGTGCTCTGTTCCGGCCGGGTCAACGGCATTGTGGACGGCAGGACGGCAACCAAAGAGCAGGTGGGTCTGCTTATGACCAAATTACAGAAAAAGGAAGGTGAACGCAGTGAGTAATGTACAGGTGAAAGAACCTTTTGTCAGAATGGTAAAGCGTGACCATGCATCCATGGGACGCAAAATCACGGTCAGAATTCTTGCCGTTTTACTGGCACTCATTCTGGATGCCCTGTTTATCTTTTTTGTAACCGGGTTAAATCCCTTTGCCGTATACGGCGTTATGTTCAAGGGTACCTTCGGCTCCTCCATCCGTTTTTCCTGGGCGATGCGCGACCTTGTTACCCTGCTTTTAATCGGTGTGGCGCTTGCACCGGCATTTAAAATGAAATTCTGGAACATCGGTGCGGAAGGCCAGGTGCTTATGGGCGGCCTTATGACGGCGTTAGTTATGGTAAATTTCGGCAATACCCTGCCGGCACCTGTGCTGATGCTTCTGATGCTTCTGTTCAGTATTGTGGCAGGCGGTATCTGGGGGTTCATTCCCGCTTTCTTCAAAGCAAAGTGGAAGACCAATGAAACCCTGTTTACCCTGATGATGAACTATGTGGCAACCAGCATTGTGGCATGTGCGGTCAATGTCCTGAGAGGACAGGCTTCCAGTCTGGGTAAACTCAACATGTCCACCCATGCGGGATGGTTCCCCAAACTCTGGGGCCAGACCTACAACACCAATATTATTGTGGTGGTTATTCTCACATTTGCGATGTTTTTGTATCTGAAATACACGAAGCAGGGATATGAAATCAGCGTTGTGGGCGCTTCCGAGAATACGGCAAGATATGCCGGCATCAACGTGGGTAGAGTCATGATGCGTACCATGGTGATTTCCGGTGCGCTCTGCGGACTCTGCGGATTCCTTTTAGTAGCCGGAAGAGACCAGACCATTTCCACCCAGACGGCGGGCGGCAACGGCTTTACCGCCATTATCGTGGCATGGCTTGCCAAGTTCAATACCTTTTACATGGCACTGATTTCTTTCCTTCTGATTTTCTTGCAGAAGGGTGCGGGAGAAATCGCTTCCGCGTACGGCTTAAACGACTATGCCGCAGACATTATTACCGGCATCATTTTATTCTGCATTCTGGGCAGTGAATTTTTTATCAATTATAAAATGATTTTCCGTTCCGGAAAGGAGGGCAAAAAAGATGAGTAATTTAATTGCATGGATTATCAGGGCAATTCCCTTCGGAACCATTATCATGTACGGAGCCATGGGTGAAATTGTAACGGAGAAATCCGGCAACTTAAACTTAGGCGTTCCGGGCATCATGTACTTAGGCGGCTTTGCCGGTTTTGCAAGCGCCTTCCTTTATGAAAACAATACCGCCAGCCCCAACAGGTTTATCTGCATTCTGATTTCCTTTGTATGCGCGGTTCTGGCTTCCATGCTCGGCGGCCTGATTTACAGCTTTTTAACCATTACCTTAAGAGCCAACCAGAATGTAACCGGTCTGGCGCTGACCACCTTCGGCATGGGCGTGGCAAACTTCTTCGGTGTATTTATCTTAAACGGCAAGAGCTATACGGCGGCGCCTCTGGCAAACAGTGCGTATACCGCTAAAATCCCGCTGCTTTCCACCAGACTCGGGGTAGTCAGCGAAGTGTTTTTCAGCTACGGCTTTCTGGCATACCTTGCCATTGTGCTGGCAATCGTTTTATCCTATTTCTTAAATAAGACAAGAGTGGGATTGAACCTGCGTGCCGTCGGCGAAAATCCTGCCACGGCGGACGCGGCGGGCATCAACGTTACCAAATACAAATATCTGGCAACCTGCATCGGCGCGGGCATTTCCGGTATCGGCGGTCTTTACTATGTACTGGATTACAACCGCGGCATCTGGGCTACCACGGAGCAGATTGAAGCTCTCGGCTGGCTGGCGGTGGCGCTGGTAATCTTTACCACCTGGAAGCCGCTTAATGCCATCTGGGGCGCCTATCTTTTTGGCGTGTTGTACTGGCTGTACCAGTTCTTACCCAGCCTGCTCGGCATCACCGTGGCAAGCCATATTACGGATTTAATCCAGATGGTGCCCTATGTGGTTACCATTGTGGTTCTGGTTGTCATCAGCTTAAAGAGTAAAAAGGAAAACCAGCCGCCCGAACATCTGGGACTTTCTTATTTCCGTGAGGAACGATAACTTGCGTTTCGGCGCATTTTATATTATACTATCTGTATTCTGATGAAAATTACTTTGCAGCTGCGGCACGGACAGGCAGGCTGCGGATTATGAAAGGATTGAATTACTATGGCATTGATGGAACAATGGAGAAAGACGGCATACGATGAGACATTGGGCAAGCCGGCTTTACAGAAACTGTGGAACGAATATTTTATGAAGGAAAGAGATATTTACGCAGAGCTCTTAAAGAACCCGGATGAAGTTGTGACCGGCACCGTAAAAGAGCTGGCAGAGAAGTACGGCGTGGATATCATGACCATGACCGGTTTCTTAGACGGCATCAACGACAGCTTAAAGGAAGCAAACCCTCTGGACGAGCTGGAAGAGGACACCGTTGTAAACCTCGGCTTTGACAAAGAGCTTCTTTACAAGAACATGGTAGCCGCAGAAGCTGACTGGCTGTACAATCTGGAAGCATGGAACGACATTTTCGACGAAGCGACCAGAAAGGCTCTTTACAAAGAGCAGAAGGCATCCATGACCATTCACAAGGCACCCAAGATTTATCCCAACGACCCCTGTCCCTGCGGAAGCGGCAAGAAGTACAAAAAGTGCTGCGGCAAAAACAAATAAGACAGGAAACAGGCTGCCTTAAACAAAAAAGAAACAAAACAGAAAATGAATAAATAAGACAAATTTCAGCCATACTAAGTCTGACCATACAAAAAGGAGGACTTACTATGGCTGAATTATTATGCAGAGTGGAAAACTGTACCTATAATCAGGACTGCCTGTGCTGTAAAGGCGACATCAGCGTTGGCGGCGAACACGCATGCAGGGAGGATGAGACCTGTTGTGAAAGCTTCCGGGAACAGGGAAGCACCACCATGACAAGCGCTCTTTCCCATCCTTCCTCTACCATCACCATCGACTGCGAAGCCGTGAAGTGTGTTTACAACGAAGATTATAAGTGCCGTGCAGAGCATGTGGACATCAAGGGCTGCGGAGCCTGCGACTGTACGGAGACCGCATGTGCTACCTTCCGCGAGCAGTAAAAAAAAGCGGGCCCTTTCCGGGTCTGCCTACATAGAAACGGACTTTTGGAAAAAAAGTTGCCAAGAGGACAAGAATTGATTATAATTTGTAGATAGATATAAAAAACTGGTACTAAATGGGGATAGTGAGTTTTCATGAGGGAAAAGAAAACAAAATTATGGAAATGGATACCGTTTTTCGTAATGCTGTTTATTCTGGCGGCAGGCTATGTGGTACTGGCACTGCAGGTTTCCGGGGACAAGCAGAAGGAAGTCTGCATTGAGGTGGATAATGCGGTAAACAGTGATGCGGAAATCAGCGTGGAGATGTCCATTACCAAAAGCTGGGACGATAAAAGAAAATACGGCAGGGACAGCAACGGCGCCCAGTATGACGGCAGTATTGTCAACAAGAGCAATTATACGCTGCGGGACTGGCGGATTGTTCTTCTGATGCCGGGAAAGAGCCACATTGACAGCTCCTGGAACGGCACCTATACCTACGAAGGCAACGATATTGTCTACATACCCGATGACAGCATCGGCATGAACGTGCTGCCGGCACATGAGCGCAATACCTTCGGCATGGTTATGTATTCCCACGGACTGATGAATATTTACCGTTTTCAGGTCATAGGCTATCTGGAAAAGAATATTACGGATTATCCGCTTTTTTATGTGATGCTGGTTCTGACCGCAGCTTTTTTTACCCTGATTATCGGCAATATGGCGGTAGTATTCCGTATGCGCAAATTGGAACGCCGCAGGATTATGGATGAAAAAATCATCATCGATACCCTGCAGATGCTGGCAAAGCTGATTGATGCCAAGGACTCTTATACCAACGGTCACTCCGACAGAGTGGCGGAATATGCCGTGCTTCTGGCACAGGAAATGCATATGAAACCCGATGATATCCGTTTTATGCGGTACATGGGGCTGATGCACGACTGCGGGAAAATGGGAATACCGGACAACGTTTTAAATAAACCGGCAAAGCTTACGACGGAGGAAATGGATATTATCCGTTCCCATACGGTACTGGGCGGCAAGATTGTGGAGAACTTTACTGCCATGCCCGGCGTCCGGGAGTGCGCTCTGTACCATCACGAGCGTTATGACGGAAAGGGCTACCCGGAGGGACTTAAAGGTGAAGAAATTCCGCTGCTTGCGCGTATTATCTGCGTAGCGGACTCCTTTGACGCCATGAACAGTGACAGATGCTACCGAAAGCGTCTGAAAAAATCCGTGATTGTGAAAGAGTTAAATGAGAATGCAGGCTCCCAGTTTGACCCGCAGATAGCCATGCTGATGGTCAGGCTGATAGAAGAGGGGAAAGTCGAGTGTGACGAATAAAATGACAGGAGGTCTCCCATGCCCAACTTTACCAAGAAGGCAATCAAAGAATCTTTTATCAAGTTACTGAATGAAAAACCGCTTCACCAGATTACGGTGAAGGATATTGTAGAGGACTGCGGCGTCAACCGGAATACCTTTTACTACCATTTTACGGATATTCCTTCCCTGCTGCAGGAAATCGTCATAGATGAGGCGCAGGATATTATAAAAAAATATCCTACTATTGATTCCATGGAGCAGTGTCTGGAGGTAGCCATTTCCTTTGCGATGCAGAACAAAAGAGCGGTATTACATATTTACCATTCCGCCAACCGTGATATTTACGAGCAGTATCTGATGGATGTGTGCACGCATGTGGTGACGGCGTACGTGAACACCCTTTTGCAAGGCACGACCGTTGCCGAAAGCGACAAGGAGGTCATCATCCGCTATTACAAATGCGAATGCTTCGGACAGATTATCGACTGGATGAACAAGGAAATGAAAGAGGATGTAAGGGAACCGTTCAAACGTCTCTGCGAGCTGCGGAAAGGCATGGTGGACGAGATGATTAACCGCTGTGTGGCGGATGCGGCAGGAAAATAAAAAAGAAAAGAATTTAGGCATTTCGGAAGAAATGTCTATTTTTTTTGCATTTTTTCCGGCACGACCAAAATTTATACATTGCGGGGAATACGACCGAAATTTTAACAGAGCCGTTTTTCTGACCATTTCAAGAAAGTGTTTCCTGCACTATACTGCCTATATCAAAAGAAATGAGGAGGTGTTTTGCATGCGTTCTGTAAAACCGTTGAAAACAGCAAAAATCGGATATATCAGTATTTCCATTCTGTTCTGTATCTTAGGTATTTTGTTAATTATTTTTCCGGGGACTTCCGAGAAAGTAATCGGTATTCTTTGCGGTATACTGATGATTCTGTTCGGTATTGTAAAAATTGTGGGTTATTTTTCCAAGGATTTGTACCGTCTGGCTTTCCAGTATGATTTAGCTTTCGGAATCTTAATGATTATCTTAGGCATCATGCTTTTTAGAAATCCGGCGAACCTGTTGAATTTTATCTGTGTGATTTTAGGGGTTGCGGTACTTTCGGATGGTCTGTTTAAGATCCAGATGTCCTTAGATGCCAAACGGTTTGGCATAAGAGAATGGTGGCTGATTTTTGCTTTTGCTGTGATTACCGGTGCCTTTGGTGTGTTACTGATTGTAAAACCGGCAGTCAGTGCGTCCTTCTTAACCGTACTTTTAGGCATCTGCCTGTTGTTAGAGGGCATCTTAAATATCAGCACCGCCATTACGGCAGTGAAAATTATTCGCTATCAGCAGCCGGATATTATTGACTGAGTGATAAATGTAAGACAGAAAGTGAGGAGTTAAAACATGCGTTTCTCAAGAGCGGTGGTAAAGCACCGTGTGGCAATTGTAATCATAACGGTTCTTCTGCTCATTCCCTCCGTACTGGGAATGTTCGGCACCAGAATCAATTATGATATGCTCAATTACCTGCCCGACGATATGGACACGGTAATCGGACAGAATGAACTTTTGGATGACTTTGGAAAGGGAGCGTTTTCCCTGCTTATTGTGGAGGATATGACCCCGAAGGAGGTTTCCGCCCTGAAGGAAAAAATCGAGGGTGTGGAACATGTAGAGTCCGTTATCTGGTATGATTCTTTAATGGATGTTTCCATTCCCATGGAGCTTCTTCCCGATAAAATTTACAACGAATTCAACACCTCGGATGCCACCATGATGGCAGTATTCTTTGACAGCGCCACATCGGCGGATGTGACTATGGATGCCATAAGGGAAATCCGGAGCATTGCCGGAAAGCAGTGCTTTGTATCCGGTATGTCCGCACTGGTTACGGACTTAAAGGACTTGTGTGAAAAAGAAGAGCCCATCTATGTAGGCATCGCCGTAGCACTTGCCTGTGTGGCAATGATTGTTCTTTTGGACAGCTTCCTTGTACCGTTTGCATTTTTAGCCAGTATCGGCGCTATGATTTTGATAAACCTCGGCAGCAACTATTTCTTTGGAGAGATTTCCTACATAACCAAAGCGCTGTCGGCGGTTTTGCAGCTTGCCGTTACCATGGACTATTCCATTTTCTTATGGCATAGCTACAACGAGCAGATTTCCCATTATGATGACCACAAGCAGGCGATGGCGGTTGCCATTCATGAAACACTGGTTTCTGTTGTGGGCAGTTCCTTAACCACAATAGCCGGTTTTATTGCCCTCTGCTTTATGTCCTTTACCCTGGGCCGTGACCTGGGCATTGTTATGGCGAAGGGCGTGTTGTTCGGCGTTATCGGCTGTGTAACGGTGCTTCCTTCCCTGATTTTGATGCTGGATAAGCCGCTGCAGAAAACGAAGCACAAGAGCCTCATTCCCAATATGGATAAGGCGGCGGGCGGCATCGTGAAGATTTTCCCGGTATTCTTAATTATCTTTGTCATTCTGATGCCCATTGCCATTTACGGCAACAACAAGACCAATGACGAAGTGTACTACGACATGGGCCAGTGCCTGCCGGAGGACATGGAATATGTCATTGCCAATACAAAGCTTTCCGAAGAGTTTGACATTGCTTCCACCCACATGGTTCTGGTAGATGCGTCGGTTTCTCCCAAGGATGTCCGTTCCATGATGAAGGAAATGGAAGAGGTGTCCGGTATTAAATACGTGCTGGGACTGGAAAGTGTGGTAGGCGCCCAGGTGCCGGAGGAAATGCTGCCGGACAGCATTGTCAGCATCTTAAAGAGCGACAAGTGGGAGCTGCTTCTGATTAACTCCGAGTACAAGGTAGCCAGTGATGAAGTAAACGAACAGATTGACTCCCTGAATACCATCTTAAAGAAGTACGACCCCACCGGCATGTTAATCGGCGAGGCACCCTGTATGAAGGATATGATTGAAACCACCAACCATGATTTCCAGGTTGTCAATGCGGTTTCCATCGTTGCCATCTTTATCATTATTTTAATCGTGGAAAAGAGTATTTCCCTGCCGGTTATCCTGATTGCGGTTATCGAGCTTGCCGTATTCATCAACTTAGGTCTGGCGCACTTTATGGGACAGTCGCTGCCGTTCATTGCTCCTATCTGTATCAGCACCATCCAGTTAGGCGCAACCGTAGACTACGCGATTTTGATGACCACCCGTTACAAAGCGGAAAGATTGTCCGGAAAGACCAAGAAGCAGGCGGTTTCCACGGCACTGGCTACGGCAATTCCTTCCATTATTGTCAGTGGTATGGGACTGTTCTCTGCCACCTTCGGCGTAGCGGTTTATTCCGATATCGATATTATCAGCTCCATGTGTATGCTGATGGCAAGAGGCGCCATTATCAGTATGCTCTGCGTTATCTTTATTCTGCCGGCACTGCTGATGCTCTGTGAAAAGGTAGTTCTGGCTACGACACTTGGTATGAAGTTAAACAAAAAGGAGGAAACATCATTATGAAAAAAATGTGGGTAAAATCCCTTGGAATCGTTTTAACGGCTGCACTGCTGGCGGGCAGTGTGGGAGCCGGTGTATATGCCGCCGGCAATAAAGGAACGGAAACTGCCATAGAAACAGAAAGCGAAGAAAGCACGGAGGCAGATACTTCTTCCCTTGATAAATTAGTGGAGGACGTCAAGGACGCTTCCGTATCCGACCTCATCCGTAAGGTAGAAGAGGACGGCAAAATCAGCAAGGATGAAACCGTTTACGTCATTGCCGGAGCAGACGGCAAGGCATCCCGCATCATTGTCAGCGACTGGATTAAGAACCCGGAAAACAGCGATACCGTTTCCGATAAGACAGAGCTTTCCGATGTGGAAATCACCAAAGGCAATGCCACCTATACCATGGACAAGGACAATATGAGAGTCTGGACCACGGACGGTGAGGATGTTTATTACCAGGGCACTTCCGATAAGGAACTGCCGGTTACCTTAAAAGTGACTTACACACTGGACGGTAAGGAAGTAACGGCGGAGGAGCTTGCCGGCAAGAGCGGTCATGTAGTCATCCGATTCGATTATGAAAACAACCAGTATGAAAATGTGGAAATCGACGGTAAGGAAGAAAAAATCTACGTTCCCTTTGCCGTACTGACCGGTATGATTTTAGACGATGATGTATTCAGCAATGTGGAAGTGACAAACGGACGTCTCATCAACGACGGCAGCCACGAAGCGGTTGTGGGCATTGCCCTTCCGGGTCTGAAGGATAACCTTGCGCTGGATGACGACAAGTTAACTATTCCCGATTATGTGGAAGTGGAGGCGGATGTGAAGGATTTTGCCCTGACCACCACCATGACCATTGCCACCAATGAAATTTTCAATAAAGTAGAAGTAGAAGATGTGGATACCGACTCCTTACGGGATGTGGCAGACCAGATTACCGATGCGTTTGCACAGCTTTCCGACGGTTCCGAACAGCTTTATGACGGACTCTGCACATTACTGGAAAAATCCAAGGAGCTGACGGACGGTATTGATAAGCTGGCAGCAGGCGCCAAAACCGTGAAAGAAGGCATGGCTACCTTAAATACCGGTGCGGCTAAGCTTGCAAGCGGGGCTTCCGAATTAAACAACGGTCTGCAGAAATTAAGCGCTAACAGCGCTGCCTTGAACAAAGGCGCCGAAACCGTATTCAACAGCTTACTGGCACAGGCAAACAGCCAGCTTTCCGGCTCCGGTCTGGGACTTCCGGCACTGACCATCGGCAACTATTCCCAGGTGCTTACGGATGCCATTACCAAATTAAACAGTGCGGCAGGCATGTCCAGGGAAGATGTGGAGAAACAGGTGAGAGCCAATGAGCCCCAGTTCCGCGCAGCGGTAACCGCAGCCGTTAAGCAGTCCGTTACCGAAAGCGTAACCGCACAGTACCGTCAGGGTGTGGAAACCGCCGTACTTTCCAATTACGGATATTCCTCCAAAGAGGACTATGACGCCGCAGTGGAAGCAGGCAGCGTGGACGAAGCAACCCAGTCAGCCATAGAGAGCGCCATTGATGCGGGCATGGCATCCAAACAGAGCGAAATCGATGCCAAGGTAGCGGCTACCATGGAGTCCGATACCATTAAGCAGAAGATTGATACCGAAACCGAAAACGCTATGCAGGATAAGATTAACGAAACCATGAACTCCGTAGGGCAGGCATCCGGAGCGGTTACCCAGCTTAAGTCCTTAAAGAGCCAGCTTGACAGCTACAACCAGTTCTACACCGGCTTAAAGACCTATACCGCAGGTGTGGACGCTGCCGCAAACGGAGCCTCCACTTTATACAGCGGAGCCAATGAACTTGCCGCAGGCGCCGGAAAACTGGCAGACGGCACCACAGAACTTTCAGACGGTCTGGATACCATGCAGAAATCCGCTCCCGCACTGATTGACGGCATCACCGAGCTTCGGGACGGCGCCGGAAAGCTTTCCGACGGACTTTCTACCTTAAATGAAAAAGGCATCGGTGACTTAACCGAGTCCCTGGGTGAGGATTTAGACACTTTTGCAGCCCGCCTGAAAGCAACGGCAGATGTATCGAAGGATTACAACAACTACGCCGGTATTGCCGATGACATGGCAGGACAGGTGAAGTTCATTTACCGTACGGAGGGAATAGAGAACTGAAGTTCTCAGAACTAAATTTAAGATTTTTTCCTGTGGCAATGCCCATTCTTTTATGATAAGATATTTTACAAAAGAAAGAAGTTATCCGGTAAATACCGTATCAGATAAAGAGGGAATTGCAATATGAGGAAGAAAATAAAAAAAGGCAGTCAGAACAGCATACAGAAGGGCATGGTGCTCGCCACCGTTTTATTGTGCGGAGCCCTGTTTGCCGGCTGTGGCGCAAAGACTGCCGATACCGAAATACAAAAGGGAATGCAGGCTGTTGCGGATATGGATTACGAAGAAGCAATGGCCTGCTTTTCTGCTGCCGAAAATAATGGGGAGGATGCCCGGCTGATTGCCCGGGGAAGAGGCATTGCCAGCATCGGACAGACACACTATGAGGATGCCATTACCTATCTGGAAGACTGTCTTGCCCTGTCGGACGGCGTGGTGGAAAAAATGGATGTGGATGTGAACCTGTATCTGGCTGCCGCTTACGAAAAGACAGGCAACAATCAGAGGGCAAAGGAAATTTACGATTCCATTCTGGAACTGTACCCCAACCACACGGATGCCGCATACTTACGCGGTTATGTAGAACTGGTCTTAAACAATTATCAGGGAGCAAGAGCCGATTTTGACAGGGTAATCAAATTAGAGCCGGAGAACTACGACAGACTGATTCATGTCTATGAAGTGCTCCGTGACAACGGCTACCGGGAATGGGGCGAAGAGTATTTAAGCCAGGCGCTGACAGAGCGCTCTGCCAAAATGAGCGCCTTTGACAGGGGACGCATCAATTATTATCTGGAAAATTACGAAACGGCGCAGCTTGATTTGGAAGAGGCTAAAAATGCAGCTCCGGGCGATGCCAGTGTCTATTTGTATTTAGGCATGGCATACGAAGCCACAGGCGACTACAACTATGCCATTACCAATGTGTATACCACGTACCTTGCCCAGAAGGACGGCACCGCAGAGCTTTACAACCAACTGGGACTCTGCTACTTAAAACAGGAGCAGTACGCTCCGGCTCTGGATGCGTTCCAGAAGGCGATGCAGATACCGGACAACGGCATGATGCAGACCCTTTCCTTCAATGAAATTGTGGCGTACGAATATCTGGGAAATTATACCCAGGCAGCAGCTCTTTTACAGAACTATCTGGCTGTTTATCCGGATGACGAAACGGCAAAGAGAGAATACGGCTTTTTGTCCACCAGATAGCCCATAAAAATAAAAAAAGCCCACAAATGCCGTAAATACACATATTTAGCGATTGTGAAATAATTAACCCACAATATATTGTGGGTTAGCATTGACTTCCCTAAAACGAGATGATACTATAGATGCATAGCGTTTGAAAGGGAGGGACTTTCGTGTTACAGGTTATTAAAAGAGATGGTGAAAGGGTGGACTTCACATTAAGCAAGATTAACGATGCCATTATGAAGGCGTTTACGGCTACGGAAATGCAGTACTCAAACGACATCGTGGACCTGCTTTCACTTCGTGTGTCTGCGGACTTTCAGGACAAGATTAAGGACGGAGCTGTCAGTGTGGAGGATATTCAGGACAGCGTAGAGAAGGTATTGGGACAGGCCGGCTATGAGGATGTAGCCAAGGCTTACATTTTGTACCGCAAACAGCGGGAAAAAATGCGTACCATGAAGTCCACAATCTTAGACTACAAGGATGTGGTCAACAGTTATGTAAAAGTGGAAGACTGGCGTGTAAAAGAAAACTCAACCGTTACCTATTCCGTAGGCGGTCTTATCTTAAGCAATTCCGGTGCGGTAACAGCCAATTACTGGCTTTCCGAAATCTACGACCAGGAAATTGCGGATGCACACCGCAATGCGGATATTCATATCCATGATTTGTCCATGCTCACAGGCTACTGTGCAGGATGGTCACTGAAACAGCTTATCAAAGAAGGACTCGGCGGCATCACCGGCAAGATTACCTCTGCACCGGCAAAGCATTTATCCGTGCTCTGCAACCAGATGGTAAACTTTTTAGGCATTATGCAGAACGAGTGGGCGGGAGCACAGGCTTTCTCCTCCTTCGATACCTATCTTGCGCCCTTTGTCAAGGCGGACAATCTGAGCTATCCCGAAGTAAAGAAGTGCATAGAAGCCTTTATTTACGGTGTCAACACCCCCAGCAGATGGGGCACCCAGGCGCCCTTCTCCAACATTACGTTGGACTGGACGGTTCCCGATGATCTGGCAGAACTTCCGGCTATCGTAGGCGGCAGGGAGATGGATTTTAAATACAAGGACTGCAAGAAGGAAATGGACATGGTCAACAAGGCATTTATCGAGACCATGATTGAGGGTGACTCCAACGGACGCGGCTTCCAGTATCCCATTCCCACCTATTCCATTACGAAGGATTTTGACTGGTCCGACAATGAGAACAACCGCCTTTTGTTTGAAATGACTTCCAAATACGGCACTCCGTATTTTTCCAACTATATCAATTCCGATATGCAGCCTTCCGATGTACGAAGCATGTGCTGCAGACTGCGCCTGGATTTAAGAGAGCTTCGGAAAAAGACCGGCGGTTACTTCGGTTCCGGCGAAAGCACCGGCAGTGTGGGCGTTGTTACCATCAATATGCCCCGTATCGCGTACCTGTCCGCCAATAAGGACGAGTTTTACGCAAGACTGAACCGTATGATGGACATTGCGGCGCGCTCCTTAAAGATTAAGAGAGGCGTAATTACCAAGCTTCTGAAAGAGGGCTTATATCCTTACACCAGAAGATACTTAGGCACTTTTGACAACCATTTCTCCACCATCGGTCTGATTGGTATGAACGAAGTGGGACTGAATGCCAACTGGCTCCGTGCGGACATGTCCGACAAGAGAACCCAGGAATTCACCAAGGAAGTGCTGAACCATATGAGAAACCGTCTGTCCGATTATCAGGAGCAGTACGGCGACCTGTATAACCTCGAGGCCACCCCGGCCGAGAGCACATCCTACCGTCTTGCAAAGCATGACGTTGAGCAGTACCCCGACATCATCACCGCTTCTCATGGCGATACTCCGTACTACACAAACTCCAGCCACCTCCCGGTAAGCTATACCGACGATATATTCTCCGCGCTCGACATTCAGGACGAGCTTCAGACACTGTACACCTCCGGCACTGTATTCCACGCCTTCCTCGGCGAGAAGCTGCCCGACTGGCAGGCCGCGGCGAATCTCGTGCGCAAGATCGCTGAAAACTACAAGCTGCCGTACTACACCATAAGCCCGACCTACTCTGTGTGCAAGAATCACGGATACCTCACCGGCGAGCAGTTCACCTGCCCCGAGTGCGGCGAGAGTGCCGAGGTATACAGCCGCATTACCGGCTACTACCGCCCGGTGCAGAACTGGAATGCCGGCAAGACTCAGGAATATAAGGAGCGCAAGGAGTATAACATCGGTACTTCGGTCCTAAAGCACAAGGGACCTCTCCACCCCGAGGCAAAGCCCGAGCAGGAACCTGCCGTTGAGGAGGAGATATGCAAGGACTCTGCCGGCAAGCGCACGATACTCTTCACACGCGAGAATTGCCCGAACTGCCGCATAGTCTACAGTTATCTGGATAAGGCAGGGCTTGAGTGCGAGAAGATCATGGCGGAGGAAAATGTCGAGCTTGCGCTGTCCTACGGCGTGAAGCAGGCTCCGACCCTCGTTATCGTTGACGGCGAGCATGTTGAGAAATTCGCCGGCGCGGGCGCTATAAAGAACTATCTTTTCAAGTAAACGAAGGCAAAGCAATGCATGATATAATAATCATCGGCGGAGGGCCGGCAGGATTAACTGCCGCCCTCTACGCCTTGAGAGCGGGGAAAAGCGTTCTCGTTATAGAAAAAAGCACCTTCGGCGGCCAGATAACATGGTCGCCAAAGGTCGAAAACTTTCCCGGCATACCTTCGGTATCCGGCGCGGAGCTCGGCGATAAATTCACCGCCCAGGCGCTCGAGCAGGGTGCGGAGCTTGAGCTCGACGAGGTCGTGTCGGTCGAGATCGACGGCGATATAAAGCGCGTAAAAACCGATTTCGGCGGCACATTCGAGGCCGGGGCTCTTATCATCGCCTCCGGCGCAAGACCGCGCACGCTCGGTATCCCCGGCGAGGAGGAGCTCATGGGCGCGGGAGTTTGCTTCTGCGCGGTGTGCGACGGCGCGTTTTATAAGGGCAGGGAGGTCGCAGTCAACGGCGGCGGAAACTCCGCCCTGCAGGATGCGATGCTCCTGAGCGACACCTGCTCGAAGGTCTACCTCATCCACCGAAGAGATACCTTCCGCGGCGAGGCAAAGCTCGTCGAGGCGCTCAGAGCAAGAGACAATGTCGAGTTTGTGCTAAACAGCAGCATAACGGCGCTTCTCGGGCAGGACGAGCTTTGCGGCATACGAGTTGCCGACAGCGAGGGAAGCGAGCGCGAGATCGCAGTCGACGGCTTGTTCATCGCAATTGGCCACGCCCCCGATAACGGCATATTCGCCTCGCTCATAGACCTCGATGAGGGCGGCTATGCCGACTCCGACGAGAGCTGCTGTACGAAAACTCCCGGCGTGTTCGTTGCAGGCGACTGCCGCAAAAAGGCCGTACGCCAGCTCACGACCGCCGCGGCCGACGGCTCTGCCGCCGCGCTTGCCGCCTGCCGGTATATAGATTCGCTCGAAAACTGAAGATCGATATAATGTTTTATAGGGTTCCGGCAGAAAAATGCGACTGGACCGAGATAAAACGGCGCCGCAGGCGCTGCACGGAGGGATAAAAGCCCGGGAGAAGTATTGATGATGCAATACCTCTCCCGGATTTTTGTTTATTATTTATTACAAAAAGGAGAACATATGAAAGAAAAAAACACAGCATGGGCATTGCTCATAGCGGCCGGACTTTTGGAAATCGTTTGGGCGTACACCATGAAGCTCAGCCACGGCTTTACCGTGCTTTGGCCGAGTGTAATAACGATAGTCATCCTCGTTGCGAGCTTTTTCATGCTTGCAAAAGCGGTGGACGAGCTCGGTATCGGGCTGAGCTACGCCGTTTTCACCGGCATAGGGGTCGTCGGAACGACAGTCATAAGCATTTTCGTTCTCGGCGAAGGCGCAAGCCCATTGAAGCTTGTCTCGCTCGGCGTTTTGATCGTCGGCATACTCGGACTCAAGCTCTGCGATAAGGAGGGACAGGAAAAATGATGTGGCTCGTTCTTGTTATTGCCGGATTTTTTGAGCTTGCATTCACAGTCTGTATGAAGCTTTCAAACGGACTTAAAAACGTAAAGTACACGATCCTGACAGTTATCTGCTCCTGCACGAGCATAGGCCTGCTGTCGGTCGCAACAAAAACGCTGCCCCTCGGCGTATCCTACGCCGTGTGGACGGGACTCGGAACGCTGTTTAACGTTCTGTTCGGAATAATCGTATTCAAAGAGGGCAAAAGCCCCAAAAAGCTTGCTTTCATGGCGCTTGTGCTCCTTGGAGTAATAGGCCTAAGACTGGCATAAAAAATCTGCCCCGCAC
>DJEL01000052.1:493-18169 GCA_002432425.1 Lachnospiraceae bacterium UBA5899 | reverse complement strand
CAACATGATATCCCTGTGCATCCTCATATCCAAATGAAACCATATGAGACTTTTTATCAGTGAAAAGTGAAGCAAGGGCACCTGCTACGGAATCATAACCGCCTCCGTTATTGCGAATATCTATTATTAGATATTGCATGCCCTTGTTCTCCAGATTCTCAATTAAATCTGCATAGTATTCTGTAAGTTCAGGATAACAGCCCTTTTTAATTGCAGAAATATTATCTCCCAACGCATCATAGCTTTCACTTGTTATTTGAAGATACCCGCATCTGTCATCGAGCATGCAGGAATAAAAGTTTTGGTAATCATCATCGTCATGCAATAAGCATTTAATAGCTACCGATAATCTATCCTCATAATTGCCTGTTTTCTGAACCGAAATACTCCGTTCGTTTCCGTTATCATCAAGGAATGTAACGGAAACACTTTCGCCACCCTTTCCGGCAAGGAAAATAGGTCGGAAGATATCTTCATTCTCCTCTACCGGAAATGATAATCCGGGATAGATACATTCTACATCCTCGACGGCTTCATTGATGTCCCGGTTATCCCATGAAATAATCGTTGTTCCATCGTGAATACCTTTTGTGGCCACACGTAGCGAATCTTGTGTCATCTGTAAGATATGGTCCGACATGCGAATCATAGAACTTGTATGTAACCTCAGTAATGATTGCCGAATAAGCTGCTTCATCCCTGTTTCTCTCAGCCTCCTCAACCCTTGGCAGGTATGTCTCAAGCAGCTCATCATAGTCGATCTCTTTCCATGAGTTAAGACAGTATTCCTGCTCCATTGTCTTCAGCATTTTCTTAAAGCTCTCTGTATAACTGTATCGGGTATAATTGTGTACCATTGGCGCCGAGATGGAATTAAGGATAAAAACAAAGCATAATACTGCTGAGGACAGACAAACCATAGCCGACCTGATTATGCGGATGAATGCTGATTTAACGTTAAAAATAAACAGTACGGGAATAAATGCCTCCAGATAAAAAAGCTTAAAATGATTAATGAACAAATTCTCATAAATTCCCCAGTGTACGAATGCAGCTATAGCAGGCAGAAAGCAAAGAATACGGAGTGCAAGATACTTTTCTCTTCGTCTAAGAGCAGGGCATATGACAGCCAATGCAATGGAATATACGAATATTCCAAGTGCAAACATGCAGTTTCCGGTTTTCAATGTCAAATAAAAAAGATACATCCGCTTCCTCCGTGGAACAATTTATTTTTTGGTGCACGAATCAGAGCTCTGCAAAATGCTCCCGTACCGATGGTAAAAAAATCATTATCATCGCACACGCAGCATCTAACACGCCCTGAACAATATAAAATGTTATATATTCCTTTACACCACACAAAATACACACACCTGCGTACACAAGCAGAAAAACTGCCATCACATAATTGGCTTTCGAAATACGCAACCGGCTCACATAAAACAACGCCAGCCCAAACATCAATGAAAAAGAATTCCAAAAAGAAAATTCAAGTGCAAAGTTAAGTATGCATTGGACAACCATCCAAACTCCGACTATCACCGCAATCATTTTCCCAAGTTTATTTTCCATAGATATTTCCACAGAAAGTGCAGGTATTCCGGTATTTTTTGCTCCAGGTATGATTGCGACAGGCACATCATTTTTTAAAACAACCTGACAGGCAGCCCCCTGCTTCATCTCGCGGAAAAATAGCTGAGGAAGTGAGCCCCTTACAACTACCGGTTTTCCATGCACATCCTTATATCCAACCAACACCTGAAACGCAGAGGCGCCTTTATATTTATTAGAAAAATGCTGTTCCTTATATTTCAATATACATCCGAAAATCTTTTGAAATCCCTCCATGCATTTAAAGTGTTTTATCGCCTTGACACTCTTTCCTATCGAAATTGCAGAAAGCACACTGACTGTCACCATCATTAGTAATGCCTCTTTGCAACTCGAAGATAAATCATCTGCCATGCCAAACATTGCAATTACAGTCAAAAGATCCATCATAATCGTAAATGTGATTATGAAAACAGGTGTATTCCCCCGGCGCTTTAGCAGCTTCACATCTTCCTCTGTCACAGGTTTATACGGAATATCCGCCATCTCCCTTATTTTCAAATCATACGCATTTGTCTCTCGTATTTTTAATCCGGATGTCTTGTTTTTTGTCAATGAGGCAATTGTAATCGGTACTAAAATACATAATACAAAAATTCCAAAATCTAAAATCATGTAACTCCTCCTTATCTTCGCATTTTACCCCAAGGGAACTGTCAGCTTACAGATTATAGTTACCGTCTTCCACTTCATAAAGTTACTGTCAAAAGTATTCCTTATCCTCGTCTACAATTTCATAATTCCATGGACGTCGTTTGTTATAACGAATCTTCATCGTTTCGCCCTGAATATCCGCAGATTCAGGATCTGCAATCGGATAGAATGTATGCCAGGCACTTTGCATCTTTCCATTTGCAATATAGGTAATCTCGTATTGGTAATATGGTTCTGGTTGTGCAAAATGATACTTACCTATTTTGGGCGGTTTTAAAACCCGTTTTCCTGTGAAAGTTGCGGTTGTTTCTTCCCAGACGCCCATCTTTTTGCGGTTCTGAAGATTTGACATAATCTCAAATAAATTCATACTCTCCCCCTCAAATTATATTTTTTATATCTTTTCTGACTTTTAATTCAGTTAGTCCCTGAAAACCAGTAGACAATCCTGCCTGTTTTGGGATTGCCCATAATTGCATAGGTCTTACTTCCGGCACCTTGATAGGATTCATAATACAGTATCGTATACTCCCTTATATCATCTTCCGTTACATACTTAAACTTTTTTACCGGCAGACCTCTGTATGTTCCGTACCTGTCATAACATTCTTCCGTGTCCTTTACCTTCTTTCCGGTAAAATTATATTCATCATATTCATCTTTTACTTTTAAAATAAGTGTTTGAATATACTTTTCGTACTCATTATCCGAAAGGTTGAATGCCGCACTGTTATAAGCACCCAATACTAAATTTGCACATTGAAATTTGAAATCTGTTGCTTTTTCCGGCAGTTCTGTCAAAAGTGTATGGTTTGTGAAATTTCTGTACTTTTCAAAGGAATTGCCCCGGAAGCTTCCGATTTTAAGCCCCAGTCTTCCTATCATCCATATTGCTGCACATATCCCCACCGGAATAATCAATCTCTTCTGCCAATTTTTCATTATAATTTTACCCCCCTTACCCAATATTGTATCTCCCCTATAAGTATTAAGCTAAAAATGCGCCTTCCGTGTTAAGCATGATAAAGATTCACACAGGGAAAGCGCATTTCATTTCACTGTATTTATTTTGTAAAAATGTCACCGTAAAGGTCGTCCGCCAGATTGTCTAAGAAGCTGTCATCCAGGTTCATGAACTGGTTGGAAATCTTTTCTTTCAAAAGAGCATTCCGTTTGAAGTACTTTTCCTCTTCGGAAAGCTCTTCCTCCGGGGCAAACAGCTCCTTGTCCAGTTCCTCACCTTTAAGAGTTTCCAGGCACCATTTTTCCACGGACTCACGCAGGGTGTTTTCGGAAGCCGCTTTTCCGGCAAAAACGTGATAGGACTTCATGGAAATGAGCCCCATAATGATGAACAGTAAAAACAGCACACTCATAATGCCGTAAACCATATACATGGAAAGACCGCTGAGCCGTATGGGAAGCACGCCGAGCATGCCTAAGACCACCACAATAAGTCCCAGAATACCCACACCGAGTAAGGTATAGGCGCTGCTCTTATTTTCCTCCGCTTTTGCGGCATTGTCCTCGTAAAGGGCGGAAGGCTTGATGGGGGACTCTTCTTCCTCCTGCTCTTCCTTCATCTTCTTAGTCATTTCCTCCACAAAGAGAGTCTTCAGCTTTCCTGCCTTCTGCAGTTCCTTTTCCGCCACATAAAGCTCATAGGTATCATCCTGTTCATCCTTGGCGATACGCACGCCTTCCACCTTGTGGAACTTTAAGAAATCCGCCAGTGCTTCCATGTCGGTTTCGTCTCCGAAGGTAAGGGGCTTTTCCTCTTTTTCCTCAGAAACCAGTTCACAACCGCAGTCCGCACAGATTTTGATACCTTCTTTGTATTCGTTTTTACATTTCGGACACCAGGGCATTTTTACACCTCCGTGAAAGGATTATTTGTTTCTTAAGTATTCGTCGATACCCTTTGCACCGGCTTTACCTGCACCCATGGCAAGAATAACCGTTGCTGCACCGGTTACCGCATCGCCGCCTGCGTAAACGCCCTCTTTGGATGTCTGTCCGTTTTCTTCGGCAGCTACGATACATTTCCACTTATTCACTTCCAGTCCTTCCGTTGTAGAAGAAATCAGAGGATTGGGAGAAGTTCCGAGGGACATGATTACGGTATCCACATCCATGACAAATTCGGAACCGGCTACTTCTACCGGACGTCTTCTGCCGGACTCATCGGGCTCGCCTAATTCCATCTTAATGCACTTCATACCGGTTACCCAGCCCTTTTCATCCTCTAAGATGGCAATGGGGTTGGTGAGAAGGTCAAAGATAATACCTTCCTCTTTTGCGTGATGAACTTCTTCCACGCGGGCAGGAAGCTCTTCTTCGCTTCTTCTGTATACGATGTGTACCTCTGCCCCCAGCCTTAAAGCGGTTCTGGCTGCGTCCATGGCAACGTTTCCGCCGCCGACAACCGCTACCTTCTTGCCGCGCATAATGGGGGTATCGGAATTTTCATCGAAAGCTTTCATCAGATTGCTTCTGGTAAGATATTCGTTTGCGGAGAATACACCGTTTGCATTTTCACCGGGAATACCCATGAACTTGGGAAGTCCGGCACCGGAACCGATGAATACGGCTTCAAAGCCTTCGTCCTGAATAAGTTCATCAATGGTAACGGATTTGCCGACTACCACGTTTGTTTCAATCTTAACGCCCAGGGAACGTACATTTTCGATTTCCTTGGCAACGACTGCCTTCTTGGGAAGACGGAATTCGGGAATACCGTAAACCAGAACGCCGCCTGCTTCGTGCAGCGCTTCAAAAATCGTTACGTCATAACCCATCTTTGCCAAATCTCCGGCACAGGTTAAACCTGCCGGGCCGGAACCGATTACGGCTACCTTCTTGCCGTTCTTTTCCTTGGCGCCTTCGGGTTTGATTTCGTTTTCTCTTGCCCAGTCCGCTACGAAACGCTCCAACTTACCGATGGAAATGGCCTCACCCTTGATACCGCGGATACATTTGCCTTCACACTGGCTTTCCTGCGGGCAGACACGTCCGCATACAGCGGGAAGTGCGGAGGATTCGCTGATTACCTGATAAGCGCCCTCGATATCGCCCTGCTTTACATGACTGATAAATTCGGGGATGTTGATGGATACGGGACATCCCTTGATACACTGCGCATTCTTACAACCGATGCAACGGTTTGCTTCTTCCATGGCTTCTTCTTTATTATAGCCGAGACATACTTCTTCAAAATTGGCAGCACGCTTCTTTGCATCCTGCTCTCTTACGGGAACTTTCTTTAAAACGTCCATTTTCTTTCCTCCGAGTATCATTACTGGCAGTTGCCGCATCCGCCGTGATGGGTTTCACCCTCTTTTGCTTTCAAGAAAGCACGGCCTTCTTCCGTTTTGTAAATCTGCTGACGTAACATGGCTTCGTTGAAGTCCACTTCGTGTCCGTCAAATTCCGGTCCGTCCACGCAGGCAAATTTGGTCTTGCCGCCTACGCTCACACGGCAGGCACCGCACATACCGGTTCCGTCTACCATAATAGGGTTTAAGCTGACAATGGTGGGAAGTCCCAGTTCCTTTGTCTGTAAGCATACGAATTTCATCATAATCATGGGACCGATGGCAACGCATACATCGTACTTCTTGCCTTCGGCATATAAATCTTTGATAACCTGGGTAACCATACCGCTTCTGCCGTAAGAACCGTCATCCGTGGTCACATAAAGATTTCCGGCAACCGCCTTCATCTGCTCCTCTAAAATAAGCAGGTCTTTGTTCTTGGCACCTACGATAACGTCAGCCGCAATGCCGTTCTCATGCAGCCATTTTACCTGGGGATATACGGGAGCGGTACCCACACCGCCGGCTACGAAGAGAATTTTCTTCTGCTTTAAGCTGTCCAAATCTTCCTTGGTAAACTCGGAAGGGCAGCCCAAAGGGCCTACGAAATCATGGAAATAATCTCCTTCCTTTAAGGAGGACATCATCAGGGTGGATGCACCTACAATCTGGAATACGATGGTAATGGTACCGTTTTCTCTGTCGTAATCGCAGATGGTCAGGGGAATACGCTCACTGTCCGCATCCTTACGGGCTATGATAAATTGCCCGGGGAGACAGTTTTTCGCAATTCGCTTCGCTTCCACTTCCATCAGGTAAATGTTGGTTGTCAGTTCTTTGGCTTTTAAAATCTTAAACATCTCGCACCTCTTTTACTCTTAGATTTTATCAGTAAGGCTCCAGGATATAATTATCCAGTGCACCTCTTGACAGTTTGTAATACTCACCGGTATAAATATTCACCGCAAAAACGGTGCCGGTTTTCGTCTGCATTCCCGCAGAATCTTCAAAGACTTCCGCAATCACATAGAAGTCGCCCTCATCGGGAATGGACAGTGCGTATTGAAAAGTATACAAGTATCTGCCATTTAAGTCGGGAGACAGAATACTGCCGTCTGCTTCCACCGTTTTTCCGTTTTCCGTAAAATGGCTGTATAAACCGGAAAGCGCATCCTCCGGGGTAAACTCCGTAGGCAGGGTCAATGTATATTCCCGGACCGTACTTTCTCCAAAGACGCCGTCTTCCGTGGCAATGGCAAAGTGAAAAACACTTTTTCCTAAAGGCATGGGAATCGGGCCTGTATAAATCAGGGACTGTAAGGTCGGTTCTGTTCCGTCTGTAGTATAATATACCATTCCTTCCGTGGATTCTGCAACCTCTATCATGACAGGTGCGGTATATTCGCCGCTGTACACCGTTACTTCCGGTGCCGGGGGCTTTATCACATCAATATCGTAATTCTGGGAAACCACGTCGCTTTTGATGCCGTATTCGTTCACAAATATGGCGGTTACCGTATAATTGCCGGTGTCTAAAAAAATCGGTGTGGTGTAAACTTCACTGCTTTCATCGGGCATCATGCCGTCTAAAGTATAATAAATGGTTCCCTGTGTTCCGGATGTAAGCTTTAAGGGAATTACCTGGGCGTAATTGCCGCCTTTATAGGAAAATTCCGGCGGCTGTGCCATGTAGTTGCGGAACAGATTTTTCACCTCTTCGTTGTCGGATGAGGTAACAAGGGTATTGATGGTGCTGTAATCTTCTTTTTCTTTATAATACGCTACTAATTTTTTGTAAGCGGAAAGCACTTCGTCCGGGGACGCATACACGGATTTCCGGATGCGGTTCAGAATTTCCAGATAGGACTCCTCATCCCCCAGTTCCAGATAAATATCCGCCAGCGTATGCTGCAGAGGAATGTTTTTTTCGTCCATGGCAATGGCAGCTTTGTAATGCTCTGCCGCCTCCGACAGTTTTCCGTTCTGGTAACATGCCTGCGCCCGCCTTAACTGGTAGGACAAAGACCTGGAACAGAACTGGAAATAACACAGTAAAAGGACTAAAAATACAATGAGAACACCGACTGCGATGCTGACTGCCCAAAACAGTCTTCGTTGTATCTTTTCCTGTTCGGTCTCCGGCTCGGACTCCGCATGCTCCGCTATGGCTGTGAGGGATTCCTGCATGCTGTTTTCGATTTCGGGTTCAAAATCGGGAACAATATGTACTTCCTCACCGCATTTTTCACAGTAAAGCCTGCCTTCCGGCAGTTCTGCTCCACATTTTTGACACTTCATACGGTTTCCTCTTGGTTAATTTTCCTGTAATTTCAGAGACTCCACACAGTTATGCATCAGCATGGCTATGGTCATGGGACCTACGCCGCCGGGCACCGGGGTAATGGCGCTGCAAAGAGGCTCCACCGCCTCAAAGTCCACGTCGCCGCAAAGCTTTTTGTTTTCCATGCGGTGAATGCCCACGTCAATGACAACGGCACCTTCTTTCACGTAGTCCGCCGTAATCATTTTGGGTTTTCCTACGGCTGCTACTAAAATATCCGCTCTTTTTGTAATCTCTTTCAAATTCTGCGTCCGGGAATGGGCAACGGTAACGGTACCGTTTTCCCGCAGTAAAAGTAATGCCATGGGTTTTCCCACGATATTGCTTCGTCCGATTACCACACAGTTCTTTCCTTCTATGGAAACGCCGCTTCTCTTCAAAAGCTCAATAATGCCAGCCGGTGTGCAGGAAACAAAGCCCTTTTCTCCGGTGCAGAGTGCTCCCACATTTTCGGGATGGAAGCCGTCCACATCCTTTTTCGGGGAAATGGCACGGATAATATCACCCTCTTTGATATGGGCAGGCAGCGGAAGCTGCACCAGAATGCCATTTACATCCTTACGGTTGTTCAGTTCGTCAATCAGGGAAAGCAGCTCCTCTTCCGTGGTTTCTTCCGGAAGCTCGTAGGCAAGGGAGCGGATACCGGTGTATTCGCATGCCTTCTTTTTGTTTCCCACGTAAACACTGGAAGCCGGGTCGGAACCCACCTGAATGACCGCCAGGGTCACTTCCACGCCCTTTTCTTTCAGTCTGCTTACTTCTTCTTTTACTTCATCCTTGATTTCCCGGGATATCTTTTTTCCGTCAATAATCTGTGCCATAGGTTTCCTTTCCGCAGGTCTGTGCGACCGGAGTGCTTAGAATAATCCGACGATTTTACCGTTTTCGTCCACATCGATGTTGTACGCCGCAGGGTTCTTGGACAGACCGGGCATGGTCATGACCGTACCGGTCAGAACTACAACAAATCCGGCTCCTGCGGATACATAGGCTTCCCTGACTGTCAGGTCAAAGCCTTCCGGACGTCCCAGCTTAGTGGGGTCATCGGATAACGAATACTGGTTCTTTGCCATACATACCGGCAGATTGCCGAATCCCATGGCTTCAATCTTTTCAAGCTGCTTCTTTGCCGCAGCGGAAACAGTGACGCTTCCCGCACCGTAAATCTTCTTTGCTACGGTTTCAATCTTTTCGGCCAGGGAAAGGTCATCCTCATATAACGGCTTAAAATGGCTCTCTTTTTCGGAAAGGGTCTTAAGCACCTTTTCGGCTAATGCCATGCCGCCTTCACCGCCCTTTTCCCACACTTCGGAAAGAGCAAATTCCGCGCCTCTCTCCTCGCAGAAATTCTTGACATAGGAAATTTCCGCTTCCGTATCGGTAATAAAGGAGTTTAAGGTTACCACTACGGGTACGCCGTATAATTTCAGATTTTCAATATGCTTCTCTAAGTTTACAATGCCCTTCTTTAAGGCATCTACGTTTTCTGCCGATAAATCTGCCTTTGCCACGCCGCCGTTATATTTTAAAGCGCGGATGGTTGCCACCAGCACCACCGCATCGGGCTTTAAGCCTGCCGCACGGCACTTGATGTCAAAGAACTTCTCAGCGCCCAGGTCTGCGCCGAAGCCGGCTTCCGTAATCACATAGTCCGCCATTTTTAATGCTGCCTTGGTGGCTCTTACGGAATTGCAGCCGTGTGCAATGTTGGCAAACGGTCCGCCGTGCACCAGCGCCGGTGTATGCTCCAGGGTCTGAATCATGTTGGGTTTTAAGGCATCCTTTAAGAGCGCCGCCATGGAGCCCACTGCCTGAAGCTGTCCTGCTGTAACGGGTTCTCCGTCCAGATTGTACGCAACCACCATGCGGGATAAGCGTTCCTTTAAGTCGTTCATATCGTTGGCAAGACATAAAACAGCCATAATTTCCGTTGCTACGGTAATGACAAAGTGGTCTTCTCTTACAAAGCCGTCCGCTTTGCTTCCCAGTCCGACCACTACGTTACGCAGCACTCTGTCGTTCATGTCCAGACATCTCTTCCATACAATCTGTCTGGTGTCAATGCGGAGCGCATTGCCCTGCTGGATATGGTTGTCAAGCAACGCCGCCAGTAAGTTGTTGGCAGAGGTAATGGCATGGAAATCGCCGGTAAAATGCAGGTTCAAATCCTCCATGGGAACGACCTGTGCATAGCCGCCGCCTGCCGCGCCGCCCTTGATACCGAAGCAGGGACCTAAGGATGGCTCTCTTAAGGCGATAATTGCCTTTTTGTTCATGCGTCCGAAGGCTTCTCCCAATCCTACGGTAGTCGTGGTTTTTCCTTCTCCTGCGGGAGTGGGGTTAATGGCGGTCACCAAAATCAGTTTTCCGTCCAGGTTGCCTTCAATGCTTTTTAAGTACTCATCGGAAATCTTTGCTTTATACTTTCCGTACAGTTCCAAATCGTCAGCAGATACGCCGATTCGCTCTGCTACCTTTTCAATGGGTTCCATTTCCGCCTGCTGTGCAATTTCGATGTCTGTTTTCATGTTTTTCTCCTTAGATTTCTTCCAGTAATTGTTCGAACTGTTCCTCACTCATCAGAACCTTCCGGGGTTTGGTGCCTTCGTCTTCTCCGACCACACCGTAGTCATGAAGCTGGTCCATGATACGGGCTGCCCGGTTAAAGCCTATCTTAAATACCCTCTGCAGCATACCGATGGACGCCTTGTCCTTGTCGATGATAAACTTTCCCGCATCCGCAAAAAGTTCATCCACGGCACTGCCGTCCCCCGATGCTCCGCCCTGGGAAGAGCTGCTTCCGATATTTTTGATTTTTTCTTCAATATCCTCGGCGTACACATTGCCGAGTGTCTGGTTTTTCAGGAAATCCACTACATCCGAAACTTCCTTATCCGATACAAACGCCCCCTGAATACGGGCGGGTTTGGAATACCCCTGCGGGTAGAAAAGCATATCGCCCTTTCCCAAAAGCTTCTCCGCACCGTTCATGTCCAAAATGGTACGGGAGTCCACACCGCTGCTTACGCTGAATGCCACACGACTGGGCATGTTGGCTTTGATAAGACCGGTAATGACATCCACGGAAGGCCTCTGGGTCGCGATAATCAGGTGGATGCCCGCTGCTCTGGCAAGCTGTGCCAGACGGCAGATGGAATCTTCCACTTCACCGGGACATACCATCATCAAATCTGCAAGCTCGTCCACGATAATAATCATCTGGGGCAGATTGGCGGGTACGTTTTCACCCTTTTCCCTCATGGCGGTAATCTTTTCGTTGTAGCCCTTCAGATCACGCACATTCAAATCCGCAAACTTCTTGTAACGGTCTTCCATTTCCGTAACGCCCCAGTGCAGGGCTGCGGAAGCCTTCTTGGGGTCCGTCACAACCGGGATTAACAGATGAGGAATACCGTTGTAAACGCTTAGTTCCACCACCTTGGGGTCCACCATGATAAGTTTGACTTCGTCCGGGTGTGCTTTATAGAGAATACTCATAATCAGTGTGTTGATGCAGACGGATTTACCGGAACCGGTAGCACCCGCAATCAGCATATGGGGCATCTTGCCGATATCCGCCACAACCACCTTACCTGCAATGTCTTTACCGACCGCAAACGCAATCTTGCTGGGAAATTCCTTGAATTCCTTGGACTCCAGCAAATCCCGCAATGCAACCGGTGTATTTTCTTTATTCGGTACTTCGATACCGATAGCCGCCTTGCCGGGAATGGGCGCTTCAATACGGATATCCGTTGCGGCAAGATTTAACTTGATATCATCCGCCAGTCCCACGATTTTGCTGACCTTAACACCCTGCTCGGGCTGCAGCTCGTACCGGGTAACGGAAGGTCCCTGGCTGATGTTGGTAATCGTTACGTTGACACCGAATGTATGTAGCGTCTGCTGCAGTCTGGCAGCCGTTTCCTTTAATTCCCTTGCGGAGTCGCCACCGCCGCCCTTGCCCTTCTGTAAACAGGACAAAGGAGGGAACATGTATTTCTTCGGGACATTGGAAGGTGTGGTGCTGTTCTGCGGCATGCCTTCCGGTCTCGGGGTATCCGTGGTTTTCTTTTCCGGGACAACTGCCTTGGGACGGGAAAACTGTATACTTTCCGCCGGTTCCGGTTCTGCCGTATAGGCGGGCTCTGTATGGAACGCCGATGTGGGAATGGCTTCTTCTTCGTCCCTGCGGAACATGCCCTCTACCTGAATGTTGTCTAAAATATCCGGATGAATAAAGGAGTCCGCAGCAGCCGTCTTTGCCTCACGCGCCGCCTTCTGTCCGGACATCTCCCGGGAAAATGCATCCGGCATAATGGGATGCGCCGGTTCAAAGGGCGCTTCCTCTGCCAGTAAAATATCCGGTTCTTCGTTGAAGGTAATTTCGTGAATATCGTCCCGGCTCTTTTTCTCCGCCGGTTCCGTCAGTGCCGTATCCAGCATGACGCCGGACACTTTTTTATCCATACGAAGGATTTTTTCGTTCTCTTTTTCCTCTGCCTTTAAGCGGCGGGTTTCTTCTCTTCTGTGCCGCTCCTCTTCTCTGCGGATGCGCTCTTCTTCCACTTCTTCCCTGCGGGATTCCATCAGCTCTTTCCGTCTCTGGGCATCCTCCCTGGAAAGCTCTACCACACGCTTGCTGCCGTTCTTCACGCCCTTTACAAAGGATTTCTCCGTAAGAAGAATAACGGAAATCAGGCACACAATCAGTACCACCAAAACCGTGCCGATGGTGTCCAGAAAATGCAGTAACAGGTAGGCAAGGCTGCCGAACAGGGTGCCGCCGCCTGTATGATTTTCACTGCAGTGTTTATAGATTTCTACGATATTGTATTTCTCCAATCCGTATATATAATCGCCGAAAAGTTCACAGATAACCCCCGCCATGCAGAACAGGATGGCTCCCGCCACGATTTTGCGCACCGCCGCGGGACTGCCGCCGTTAGCGGAAAAGAAAGCGATTGCCAGAAACAAAAGAATGGAAAACGCATAAGCCGGAAGACCGAACAGACCGAACAGGATACTGCTGATACCGTTGCCGACCGGACCCAATATGCCGAAATTGCATAAAAAAAGAACCACAGCTACCGCAAAGAACAAAATCAGGGAAATCTCATGAAACAGTTCGGTTTCCTGCTCCGTATAGACTCTTTCCTGCTGTCTGGAGGATTTGGAACTGTTTCTTTTTCTCCGGGTAGTCGATTTTTTAGATGTCTGTTTTGTTGCCATGATAAAACACTCCTATTGCAGTCCTGCCGCTGTATACAAGACTCTTATTACCCAAAATCAGGGTAATGTAAGTATTATATCATTTTTCGTCCGGCTTGTCACCATGTATACAATATTTTGCCTATTTGCTTTCGCCATTTTCTCTATCCGCATCTATGAGGGAATGCAATTTTTTAAGGGCATCCCTTATACCGCCCACTTCGTTGATAATGCCCTCCTTTACGGCTTCCTCCCCCACTAAAATGGTGCCCACGTCCTTGGTGAGCATTTTCGTTTCCATCATAAGCCGCTCCAGTCTTTCTCTTGAAATTTCACAGTGGCTGCTGACAAAGCCCGTAATCCTGTCCTGCATCTGTTTGAAATAATCAAAGGTCTGGGGTACGCCGATGACCATACCGGTCATTCTCACCGGATGGATAACCATGGTTCCCGTGGGTACAATAAAGGAATAGTCCGTACTGACGGCAATGGGGATGCCGATGGAATGGCTTCCTCCCAGCACCAGGGACACAGTGGGCTTGGACAGGGATGCCACCATTTCCGCAATGGCGAGTCCCGCTTCCACATCGCCGCCCATGGTGTTTAACAAGACCAGCACGCCCTTTATTTCCTCACTGTCCTCAATGGCGGCAAGCTTCGGCAGTACATGCTCGTACTTGGTGGTTTTGGCGGAGCTGCTTAAATTGTCGTGCCCCTCTATTTCCCCGATAATGGTAAGCAGGTGTATCATATCCTTTTGGGCATTGTGATTTAAAATGACCTGACCGGTCTTTTCAATCCGTTCGTCCTGATTTTTGTTGTCTTCCATAAAACCGTCCTTTCCGTGCGGCAGCTCATCCCTTCCGGCAAAATCCGTTTTCAGGCTTTAGCGTCTTGGATAAAAAAGGATAAGAAAAAAGGAACTGCCGCAGCAATTCCTTTTTAGAATGTCCCGATTTTCAATTTTCATGTTACTTTATATCAAAATCATCCGTATCGGATACCTGAATGTCGTACTTCATTTTCTCGGGCGGTACATCAATCTTGTATCCCATGCTCTTCTTCTCATGCTTCTTCGGCAGGGGAAGCGGATTTTCAATATATTTGATTTCTTTTTCGCCGTTTTCCGGCTGTCTGTAACGGTCGGTAGAACCGTTGGAACCCCCGGCGGGCATCTGCGGTTTTGCGGGCACAGGCTTTTCTTTTTCAACCGGTGCCGCAGCACTTGCGAAAATTCCTGTCAATGCACCTGCCGCAGCACTTGTTGAAGCGTTTCCCGAAGTGTATGCCGCAGCGCGTACCGGTGCATCTGTCACTGTGCGTACCGGAGCGTCATCGGAAATGCGTGAGCTCTCTGTCTTTTCAGCAGAAGAAACTGTCACTGTCTGCTCAATACCTGGCACATAGAATAAATTCTGCATACCGGCGGCTAAAAGGACAACCAGCGCATGGAACAGCAGATAGCCGTAGTCCATGGCAGGTGTTTCCACCTTGAAGAAACAGAACAGGGCGATAACCGCCGCAAACACTACCCAGATTAACTGGTTCTCGGACTCCTTTTTCAGGAAGAAAGAAGGAATACCCAGCATCAGTAAAAGCAGGACAATGATAACCCACAGAGCATCTTTTCCGGTTACGGAAGTGCTCAGTTCATATAAGGACATGCTTCCCTTGGGACCGAACGTTTCTATCCAGGAACCCATAATGCGCTGTAAGGAGGAATGATTCTGCCAGACATCAATCATCATAAACAGTCCCTTGCCTGCAAGGTAACCGACAGCCAGCAGTAAAACATGCAGGGCAAAGCTTTCCTTTTCTCCGTTTTCGTCCAGCCAGTCGGGTCTGTTTTTCTTTAAGAATTTTACGAAAACCAGCAGGGAAATCAAGGAAAGACCTATGGCATCCAGGTACGCCAGAAAACCGATACCCAGCCCCGATGCCAATAAAAGCAGGGCATTCTGCCATTTTAAGGAAGCGCTCTCCCGCTCTTTTTCATAATAAAAGCCGATTAACAAAAGCACCAGACCGTATAACAGGGTGTACAGCACCTCCGGGGAATACTGCAGTCCGGCATTTACAAAAAACGGAAATACCGTTGCCGTGATTAAGAAAAAGAAGGCTCCTATTCTGCCAATCAGTTTCTTTAAGGCAAAATACCATACAAGGGAGGAAAATGTCTGCAGAACAATCTGCAAAACAAATCCTGCCGTAAAGTGATTGCCCACAACGTAAAATACACCCCGCAGCAAAACATAATAAAAATACTCCATACTCTGCGCCCTCAGGGGAATTACCTGTCCGGTCACTTTTGCGCCTTCAAAATAACAGATATCCCGGTAAACACACAAAGCCGCAGCCGCATTCAGCATGAGGGCACGGATAACCACGCCCGTCACCAAAAGGACTCCCACCGCGATTGCCTCAAAGGCTGCGGAAGCCTGCACGGGCGTCCTTGCCGCCGTATAGCGTCCCACACACCACCGGATGAGGGCAAACAGCCCCGCCACTAAGAAAAGCGGCAGGCAGGATATACAGATAATAGCGCTTTTATCGGTTATGGAAAGGCTTTGCAGTCCCGAAACCGCAAGACCGAAATATGCAAAGCCGATTAAGACTATGTAGCAAGCCCAAAGCACATAGCTGAACTTGTTCTTCACAAAAGTCATAGTTACTCCTTTTTTGCAAAGGGTTAAATCTGCTCTAACGCCTGTGCAAGGTCATCTATAATGTCGGAAACGTGTTCAATACCTACGGACAGACGGATTAAGTCGGGTGCAACACCCGCTTCCTTTAACTGCTCGTCGTTCATCTGTCTGTGTGTATGGCTGGCAGGATGAAGCACGCAGGTACGGGCATCCGCAACATGGGTCACGATGGCAGCCAGTTTCAGCTTATCCATTAGCTCTTCCGCTGCTTTTCTGCCGCCCTTTAAGCCGAAGCTGATAACGCCGCAGGTGCCGTTCGGCATGTATTTCTGTGCCAGTTCATAGTATTTGTTGCTCTTTAGGCCGGGATAGTTGACCCAGGCAACCTTTTCGTGGCTCTCTAAGAATTCCGCAACCGCCTGGGCATTGCTACAGTGTCTTTCCATACGGAGAGGCAGGGTTTCCAGACCCAAATTCAAAATAAAGGCATTGAACGGCGCCTGGATGGAACCGAGGTCCCTCATAAGCTGGGAGGTTGCCTTTGTTATGTAAGCGGCTTTGCCGAATTTTTCGGTATAGGTAATGCCGTGGTAGGACTCATCCGGGCTGCAGAGTCCGGGGAATTTGTCCGGGTATTTACTCCAGTCGAAATTGCCGGAGTCAACAATCGCTCCTCCTACGGTAGCGGCATGTCCGTCCATATATTTGGTCGTGGAATGGGTGACAATGTCGGCTCCGAACTCGAACGGATTGCAGTTAATGGGTGTGGCAAAGGTATTGTCCACAATGAGAGGTACCTGATGGTCATGGGCGAGCCTAGCAAACTTTTCAATGTCAAGCACAACGAGGGCGGGGTTCGCAATGGTCTCCGCCACTACGCACTTGGTGTTCTCCTGAAAAGCCTCTGCGATTTTTTCAGCCGGCCAGTCGGGGTCAACCACGGTACAGGAAATACCCATTTTTTTCATGGTAACCGTAAGCAGGTTGAAGGTGCCTCCGTATACGGTAGAAGAAAGAACCACATGATCCCCTGCCTCGCAGATATTGAATACTGCGTAATTGTTGGCTGCCTGACCGGAGCTGGTAAGCATAGCGGCAACGCCGCCTTCCAGTTCACAGATTTTGGCTGCCACGCAGTCATTGGTCGGATTTTGCAGTCTGGTGTAAAAATAACCGGACTCCTCCAAATCAAACAGTCTTCCCATCTGTTCGGAAGTATCGTACTTAAAGGTGGTGGACTGGTAAATCGGCAGGATACGGGGTTCGCCGCACGTAGGCTTCCATCCCGCCTGCACACATATGGTTTCTTTCTTCATAAAGGTTTCCTCTTTCTTCCTTAGTCGTCCCAGTTATGGTATACTGCCTGCACGTCATCGTCTTCATCCAGAAGGTCGAGGGTACGCTGCAGGTTCTTGATGGCGGTTTCGTCGGTAAGAGTCACATAGTTCTGGGGAATCATGGTAACTTCCGCACTCATCATGGGAATACCGGCATCCTCCAGTGCCTTTCTTACCTCTTCAAAGCTGTCGGGGGCGGTCAGCACTTCGTATACATCCTCTTCTTCGCTGAAATCCTCCGCTCCGGCATCCAGCACCTGCATCATCAGTTCGTCCGCATCCGCTTCGTATTCTTCTTTATCGATTAAAATCTGGCCCTTCTTGTCAAACATAAAGGAAACGCAGCCGGGAGTACCGATGTTGCCCTGTCCCTTTGTGAAAGCGCTTCTCACGTTGGCAGCCGTACGGTTCTTGTTGTCGGTCAGTGCGTCTACGATAATGGCGATACCGCTGGGACCGTAGCCTTCGTATGTAACGTATTCGTAGTTGACGCTTCCCAAATCGCCGGCAGCCTTCTTGATGCCTCTGTCGATGGTGTCGTTGGGCATGTTGTTGGCTTT
>DJEL01000052.1:0-321 GCA_002432425.1 Lachnospiraceae bacterium UBA5899 | reverse complement strand
AAATTTTGAATGTCCTGACATATTCTTTCTCCTTAGATTTTCTTATTTTATTTTTTCCGGTAAAACTTCACATTAAAATATACCATTATTGGCGTTTTCCGTCAAGTTTGGCGTTTGCTCTTATGTATTCAGTTCCAGACTTATCATGAGTGCCCGGTTGACCTTCTGCATAATCTGGGCATCCAGGTGGCACACCTTATCTTTCAGTCTTTTTTTGTCTATGGTACGGAGCTGCTCCAAAAGCACCACGGAGTCCTTATCCATATCGTATTTTTCCGTGGAAAGTTCAATATGCGTGGGCAGCTTTGCCTTGTTCATCTT
>DJEL01000022.1 GCA_002432425.1 Lachnospiraceae bacterium UBA5899 | reverse complement strand
TTGCGAGTTATTTACCTGATACAGATCTCATGTTGAATTAAGCATGCAACCTTGATAATAGCTGAAATAATCTAAAAGACTGTATGCCCTGACGGACACACAGTCTTTTTATTATGGTTATGTACACACAAACTTTTGCTGTTTCTTGTATTACGATTACTCTACATCCTGCAGAGCTGCGTAATCTTCTTCGCCGGTACGAACCTTTACAACCTTGTCTACGTTGTAAACGAAAATCTTACCGTCACCGATGTGACCGGTGTAAAGAGCCTTCTTGGCAGCTTCGATTACATCTGCTACAGGAATCTTGCTGACTACGACTTCTACCTTAATCTTAGGAAGCAGGGTGGCATCTACTTCAACGCCACGATACATCTCGCCGGCGCCCTTCTGAATACCACAGCCCATAACCTGCGTCATGGTCATACCGGTTACACCGAGGTCGTTCAGCGCTTTCTTCAGGCTTTCAAATCTGGAAAGTTTTGCAATAACAACAATCTTGTAAATGCCCTCTGCCAGAGTCAAATCGGAAGCTGTGGAAACCTTAATTGCTGCCTTCTTCTGAGCCTCACTTGCACTTTCATAATCAGCAACACCAAGGTCGGTATTCTCGTTTACATCCATGGTCATGGTGTTGGAAATATCCATAATGCTGAAGCCTGCATATGCAGAAGGAAGACCGTGTTCGGTTGCATCCAGACCTGTAATTTCCTCTTCTTCGGAAACACGTAAACCGAAAATCTTCTTAATTAATAAGAAGGTAATGGTAATGGTAACGGCTGTCCAGGCTGCCACACTGGCAAAACCTAAGAGCTGTAAACCTAACTGCTTAAATCCGCCGCCGTAGAATAAACCAACTACAGAGTCGTTGCCGGGTGCGGAGGTTGTTGCAAATAAACCAACTGCGATGGTACCCCAGATTCCATTCATGCAGTGAACTGCTACTGCGCCGACAGGGTCATCAATTCTTAATTTGTAATCCAGAAGCCATACGCCGAATACTACTAAAAGGCCGGCTACTGCACCAATGACAATGGCACCGAAGCAATCTGTTACATCACAGGGAGCGGTAATAGCTACCAAACCTGCAAGGGATGCATTCAGACACATGGAAACATCGGGCTTACCATATTTAATCCAGGTGAAAATCATACAAACAACTGTTGCAATTGCGGGTGCTACAGTTGTAGTTAAGAATACGGAGCCTAACTGCTCTAAAGAAGTACAAGCGGCGCCGTTAAATCCGTACCAGCCAAGCCAGAGAATAAATACACCAAGGCATCCGATAGGAAGGTTGTGTCCGGGGAATGCATTTACTTTTACAATCTTTCCGCTCTTGTCCTTTTCAAACTTACCGATACGGGGTCCAAGTAATTTCGCACCGATTAAAGCGGAAATACCACCAACCATATGAATTGCACAGGAACCTGCGAAATCATGAAATCCCATCTGGGCAAGCCAGCCGCCGCCCCAAATCCAGTGTGCTTCAATGGGATAAATCAATGCGGAAATAACTGCGGAATAAACACAATAGGATAAAAACTTTGTTCTTTCTGCCATGGCACCGGAAACAATTGTTGCGGTGGTAGCACAGAATACTAAGTTAAATACAAAGTTTGAAAAATCAAAATTTTCATATGCGGTGAAAATATCAAGACCGGGCTTACCAATCAGGCCCACCAAATCTTCACCAAGTAACAAACCAAAACCGATTAAAATAAATACTACGGTACCGATACAGAAGTCCATCAGGTTCTTCATCAGGATATTGCCGGCGTTCTTCGCTCTTGTAAAGCCTGTTTCCACCATTGCAAATCCGGCCTGCATCCAGAAGACAAGGGCTGCACCTATAAGAAACCAGACCCCAAAGACTTCACCGGAAACTGCACTCATAATTTCCTCTGTCATAATCATTCCTCCTCAAAGTTGTTTTGATTAAAAGATTTGTTTTGCAAAACAAAAAAGGCACTACGATTTTTCGTAGCGCCTTTGCTATGGTGAGAGTATAGCACCACATATTTTTTCTGTCAACAACTTTTTTTCCAAACTTTCCGAAGCACGAAAACCGAAGTCAAAACCGCAGACACCGCCGCAATTATCGTGATTATCAGGGCTTTTGCGTCCATTGTCCTGGCTGCTTTTACCCCATAATAAAACGGCAGAGCCTTGCTTACCGCAAGAATTTTTCCGCCCAACGTATCCACCGGCATCCAAATTCCGCCCAGCATGCCGGTAACGGTTACCAGCACCGAGCAGAGCCCCGGCGCCGCTTTTTCATTAAAGACACTGCCAATCAGAAGTCCCAGGGAAGCAAACAGTAAAACAGACGGCAAAATCCGCAGCATGCTGCCCGCCACCGCCGCCGGTTTTAAGGGTGTTTTCAGAATAATTCCCAGAATGATAGCTGCCGCATAAGTGATGCACATCTGCAGAATTCCCAGAATAAATAGGGGTATCGTGTAGCCCTCGATAAAGTCTACCGCCCTCATGGGGGACGCATGCAGACGCACCATCAGGGATGTGGAACGGTCCCCCGCTATCTGGATGGCGGAAAATATCATGATAAAGGTGAGCCCGAAATACACGGTTCCGGGCGCCAGATTTTCAAGAGCAAACAGCGACATGCCGGCTTCTTTCGGCAGACTTTCGTTGAGTACCGACATAAGGAGCAGCATAAGCATCGGAAATCCCAGGCAGAAAATGTAGCTGAGCGGCTCCCTCAAAATTTCCTTTATGGTTCTTTTGGCAAAAACAAGACCTTTCATGAGCATGCTCCTCCTTCCTGTGCAATGCGCACAAAGGCTTCCTCTAAATTGTCCCCACCGGTCTGCTCCTTTAATTCCTCCACGTTTCCCATGGCTTTTATTTGTCCGTCCACCATGACTGCCACCTTATCGGAAAGGCTTTCCGCCTCTTCCATGTAATGCGTGGTGAGAATGATGGTGATTTTTTCTTTCATGCGGCGGATAACCTCCCAGAGCTCGCGCCTTGCCAGCACATCCAGCCCCAGAGTGGGCTCATCCAGAAAAATAATCTGCGGCTCGGTAATCAGCGCCATGGCGATGCTCAGTTTCCGCTGCCAGCCGCCGGACAACACCTTTGCCCGTCTGTCCGCCACTTCCTGCATATGAAAATACTGTATCATTTCGTCCGCTTTTTCCCGCTGTTTTTTTCGGTCGGTGCCATAAATTCCGGCAATGAACTCCAGATTTTCCCGCACGGTCAGCCGGGACGCCACGGAGGTGTCCTGGGGCGAGATATTCACTAATTTCTTCACCTCATCCAATTCCGTGTGAATATTGTGGGAAAGCACATATGCCTCTCCCCCGGTGGGACGGGTCAGCCCGCAGAGCATCTTAATCGTGGTGGTTTTCCCGGCGCCGTTTACACCGAGCAGCGAAAAAATGCTGCCTTTATCCACCGAAAAAGAAATGTTGTCCACGGCGGTTTTGTCCGGGTACCGCTTGGAAAGCCCCGTAACTACGATGGCTTTGGGGCTGTCTGCCTGTTCCTTATCCGTTGTCTCTTTATTTTGATTATTTGTCTTCATCCTGTTCGTTCTCCTTTCCGCTTATTTCCGCTATCCGTCGGTTGATTTCCCGGACTTCCTTTACCGAGCTGCGATACGCCACAGTCCAGCAGATGAAGTAGGTGGCAAAATAATTGCACAGAAAAATGATGGCTGATGTTTTGTATACAAAAAGTCCCCAACAGAAGCCGGTAATGGGAATACAGACCGCCGTTGTCAGAAGAAAATACAGAAGGCTCTGCAAAAGAAGTCCCATTTTTGCCTGTTCAAACAAAACAGTTCCTCCTGAGAAAGTTCCGCTGATAACGCCCGTCAGTATAATCTGAATGAGCAGCGCCAGACTTTTGTTTTCAAAATAGGCAGAATACGAAGGCACCAGCGGTTCTACCTTGCAAACCAGAATACAAATAAGCGCGACCACCACATTGATGGCAGCGGCATAGGAAAAACCGTCTATTATTCTTTTTATCAGTTCTTTTTTCATACTCACACCTCCTACAATCCCAGCGCCTGCTTGATTTTGCCCATGTACCTGCGGGAAACATATGCCTCCTGTTCCCCGGAAAGCTTCATTTTTATGGTTCCGATGATGCCGGTATCCAGCCGCTTTATTTTCCGCACGTTGACAATATCCGTATTGGAAATCCGCACAAACTGGCTTCCGTCCAGCGTTTCTTCCAGTTCATACAGTCGTTCTTTGATGCGGAACTGCTCGGTTTCCGTGGTCAGATATACATTTTTGTTCTGGGTAAAAATGCGCACGATTTCCCGGTAGGGTACTTTGACAATTTCCTCGTCCTTATATGCATACAGACTGCCGCACAGGGCATCTTCTATGGTTTTTGCCATTTTTTCTACTTCCGGCGTGACCGCAGCCGTGCAAATCTGCACTTCCGGCTTCCCGTATGCCGGGTCCGTTTTTATTTTTACAATCATACTTTTGCCTCTCTGTCGGGGGATGTTTTCTTCAGAAGATATTTTGATTATAGAGGATTTTTCTTTCGTTGTGTGGATTTTGGGATAGATGGTTGAAAATAAACGACGAATGGAAAACGGGATGCCCCCTGGGAGCATCCCGTATCTGTCAAATGTTACCTTTTGAATGTCTGCTTTCTCTTACTGAAGGAATTCACCTACAATTTTGTTGACAACGCTGCCTTCTGCCTTGCCTTTTACCTTGGGCATCAGTTCTTTCATAATCTTGCCCTTGTCTTTGGCGGTCGGCGCTTCAATACCGAGGTCGGAAAGAACACCCTTAACAATCTCACGAATGGCATCTTCGCTTAAATCCTCCGGTACAAATTCCTTGTATACAGCCAGACGCTTTTCGCACTGCTCAATAATATCCGTTCTGTCTGCCGGAGCGGTTTCCAGAGTTTCCTTTGTCTGGCGGATTTCCTTCTTGATAACTTCGTTTTCTTCGTCGGGAGTCAAATCTTCTCTCTTATCAATAGCCTTGTTCTTCAATGCGCTTAACAGCATGGAAAGGGAGTCTTTTCTCTCCTTGTCCTTGTTTTTCATTGCGGTTACCATTTCTGCTCTTACTTCATCAATTTTGCTCATAACTTTATCCATTCCTTTCTATTACCTGCCGGCTTTTAGATGCCGGTTTTACAAAAATTTATCCAGCTCTGCTTCGACCTGTTCTCTTCTCTTGAACTTGGGATTGCGGATAAGTCTGCCGGAAGCCACTACCATGTCCACATGACGGAGCGCCTTTAAGTCATCCAACGGATTTTCTTTTGTGACAATCATGTCAGCAGCCTTTCCCTTTTCCAGTGTACCGGTCACATCCCCTATTCCTGCCATTTCCGCACTTCTTGCCGTTGCGGTATACAGGGCGAATGCATTGCTGACACCCACGTATTTGTGGAAGTAATATAGCTCTCTCCAGAAGTCATACTGGGTTATCCAGGGGCATCCCACATCATTTCCCAGCACCACCGGAATGTCATTGGCAAGCGCCTGTTTTGCACATTCCACAATGCCTTCAAATACCACATTTCCGTTGTACTGCTCTACTTCCGATGCATTTGTGACACTTCTGTCAAACAACGCATAAGGAAGCGCCGGGGATATGGTAGTACAGAGGAAGGCGCCTCTTTCCTTGAAAAGCGCAATCATTTCATCGTCCAGCTTCGCACCGTGTTCAATAGAGTCCACCCCGTTCTGCAAAGCTACTTTGACGCCCTGCGGGGACTCTACATGGGCGGATACGATAAATCCTGCTTCATGCGCCTTGTCGCAGACCGCCTTTACCATTTCAGGAGGCATCTTCAGCTCACCGGGAACGCCTTTTTCCTTGGCATCCAGAACGCCGCCGGTAATCATCAGTTTTACCAAATCCACTTTTTCTTTTTCCGCCTGTGCCAGATGTGCCAGTGCTTCTTCGTTATTTTTTGCCGCAACTGCCACGGAACCCGCCATATGACCACCGGGTACGGAAATACCCTGATTAGCTGCTAAAATTCTCGGTCCGATTTTTCCGGCTTTTATTTCATCACGGAGTCTGGTATCGAAATCGCCCAGACCGCCCACGGTACGAATGGTTGTGACACCGCTCATCAGCTCTGTTTTGGCAAAACCGCTTACCACCTTGTAAGCTACAGCTCTGGAAAGCGCCGTTCCCATCAGGTTGCGAACCAGTTTTTCATTATCTCTCTGCTTTTTCTGGGGCTTTCCGCTGCCTGCCAGATGCACATGCATGTTTATCAGACCGGGCATTATGTATTTTCCCGCAAGGTCTACCGCTTCATACTCTGCCGGCACCTGTTCCTTCGGCACGATGTCCGTGATTTTCTCGCCGTCCGTCAGGATGCACAAACCTTCCTGTACCTGCATGTCTTTTGTTCCGTTCAAAATTTTTCCGTTACAATATGCGTATTTCATCTTTGGTCCCTTTCTGCAGTATGTTGCATCAAAGTCGGGGCTTTTGACCCCGACATCATTTGCAAACAGTATAGCACATTTGCAGGAATGTTGGTAAGGTTTCTTAAGTAATATTTGACTCTGTTTCTGGAAATTTCTTATAGGGTCAAAGACTTTTTCGTTTGACGATTTTCTTTTTTGACCCTGAGCCGCTTTTCCTTTATCTGGGTCAAATGAAAGTGTGCTTCTCTACGGACTTTTTTGACTTATTTTATGGCTTCTTTCCACAGAGTCAAACACTGCATGCCCTAAGAAGTTCTTTCGTTTGACTCTATGGAGTATTTTCGTTGATAAAGTCAAATTTTCTTTTGGAATGTCTTTTTCTGATTTGACTCTGTAATCAATTTTTCTTCAGAGAGTCAAACGGTATTCTATTTCCCTCTTCTTTCTTTTGACCTTTTTCACCTTCCCCTGCTGCGGGGTCAAATTTTCCCTTGGAAATGTCGGCTTTCGAGTACGTTACCTTTTTCTCCACCGGACTATGTACATACTCGGCTGACGACTGACCCTGAGCATCGCTCGCCTGTGTTGCTCCCGGGCACAATACGGCAAATATTCTGTTTAACTGGGTTTCGTAGCTCTCACCCCCAATGATTACCCGGGATAAGGGAAGTCCAATTACCGTGAAAACCTGGTTTTTGAACAGGTCTGTTTTCTGGGCATTTGCAGAATTATGGGAACGGTCGTCCAGTTCCAGACCTGCCAGAATATGCAGGGTGCTGTCGCAAATCATAAAATCAATATGTCGGGATTTAATATAGCCCCTGTATTTCATAAGTTGTTTTTTGTCTTTCACCGTCACGGACAGAAAATCTTCCATTCTTACTTTAGGGCAGATAATAAATCCTTTTTCATCGCACTTTTGCTTTAAGCACTTCCAGAAACCATATTCTGTTTTTGTGAGAAGCATCTTCTTTTCATAGGGTAAAATATCGCTGCCATTCCAGTTGCTCCCCGTTGAAAACGGACTTGATTTTTGAGCCCCTGATTTTTTTCGTTTGGGCTTAAAAACAGTTTCATCCAACACAATACATACACTAATCAGAATTCCTACAATAATAATAGCTTCCATCTATTCTCCTTTCACAAAAAGACCTGCCCTTGTCGGGCAAGTCTTCTGCTTTTTCTCATTTCGTTTTTATTATATTTATTGGGCAATTTTCTGCCTTTTGTCTATGCTCCGTCACTTTTTTTGATTGTACCATCCATCACCCAGCGGGCACTCAAAAGACAACTCAATAACATGGTTTATCTCTACCTCTTCCCCTTCCGGTGTTGTTGTCGTACCTGAAAAAGTGACATACGTTTTTCCATCCCTTATCTCAGTGGAGGTATAAATATGCATTGGATTTACATAATCTTTTCTCAGATGTGCCTCATATTCCATTACTTTTTTGTTCCATTCTTTCTGCCGGTCATAATATTTTTGCGCACATCCTACTCGGGAACTAATTTCTGAATTTAAGAAAAGCATTTGAAAAGAATAATCGTCACCGTTTTTTTGTGTCGACATTGTCATATAAATCTTCGGATTGTTATATGCAATATAATCTTCTACCAGGCGCTTTCCAAGCAACACACAAACAACAGCAATCACCGCATAGGCAAGATACCTGTTTGGTATCTTTTTGTGTAGTATTCTGTTTATCTTTTCTTTCATGCCTATCACTCCCTATATTATTGCCGCAGTCCAAGTAGTAAATGTAAAAGAGCTAACAGGACTGGATTGTCTAACATCGAATTGAATAAATTCATTTATCCCAGAAAGAAATTGTATATTGAGAGGATTTACAGTCAAATTTTGACCAATATAATGGTTGGAAAACCACTTATCCTCAATTTCATCGTAAAAATACAGTACAACAGTGACATCTGAGTCCAATACCCATATAGGTTTACTTACATTGCTTACTCTTGCAAATACACGATTATGACTTGTGTTAACTTTTAATACATCTGTTTTCTTATTAGTCACTTGGGAATTAAATGTTACATTCATAGTATATTCTGGCGATGCAAGACCGGAAGAATTCCCTCCTTTGGATATATCCACATAGTTGGTAGGTGCAGAGCGTTCATTGCTATTAGTTTTTATAGAAGATTGAAGTTCCTGTAAAGTTTCTTCATCAGTTACTTCCAAAAAATCCAATGGTAATGCTACATAAATAATTTCCCCATCACTTATAATATACGGATTTTTATTCTCGTCCAGGTAATAATTATATATCTGTCCTTCTCTATCCGTATATTGATATACTGTATCATTCTCTTGAGCCTTTGATGAAATAGTGCATGTAGAAAAAACAATAACTCCCATGATAAAACAAATAACTTTTGTAAAAATTTTTTTCTGCATAATTTTCTCCTTTTTTATTTATTTTATCATCAGGTTTGCATTATTGTCAAGCTTTATCATATTTGGCAATTTTAATTTAATGGTATCATTTGTATTTTATATTTCTCATTGTGAACTTTTACAGCACTACCCGGAATAAAATGCCGTCCTTCTGGTAGGATGCCTTGATGCTTCCGCCATGCGCTTCGACGGTGGCTTTGGCGATGGAAAGTCCGATGCCGGTACCCTTCACCCTGCCGGAATGGGACTCATCCATGCGGTAGAAACGCTCGAAAATGCGGGAAATATCCGCACCCTCCTCCTTCTTGCAGGTATTGAACACTTCTATTTCCACCTTGCCGGAACTCTTCTGCACAAGCAGCGAAATCCTGCCGTTTTCCTCCGAATACTTCATGGCATTGTCCAGTAAAATAGACACCATCTGCTGGATTGCCGCCATATCGCCCACAAGCACCAGCCCATCCTCAATGTGCTGGGTGTATTCCTTGTGCCGCGCTTTCGCCAGCGAAGAAAACGGCTCCGCAATTTCCCACACCGCATCACTTAGGGAAAACTCGGATTTTTCCGGAAAAGGATTTTCCTCATCCAGCCGGGATAATGTAATCAAGTTTTGGATAAGCCGGGAAAGATAACCGGACTGCTGCCGGATATTCTGCACCCATTCGTTGTCCTCCTGCTCCATGTCGAGAATGTCCGCGCTGGCAAGAATGGAGGTCAGCGGCGTTTTCAGTTCGTGGCTGGCATTGGTAATAAACTGCTTCTGCATCTCCACATTTCTGGCAAAAGGTGCAATCGCCCGCTTGGAAAACAGAAAAACAAGGATAAAAACAATCAGGCTGCTGCCGAAAGCCACCATTGCGGTAATGGACAACAGCGTTTTCATATTTTGCAGCTCCCGCTCCGCATTCAGGAAAATAATGGTGTCATCCTCCTCATTTTCCGTAAGAAGGTAACGGTATCCCTTGTAAAATCCCCTGTCCTTTCCTTTACTTAAGGCAAATTTTACGAAGCTTTCCGCATCCTCTTCGGAAACGGAGGCGATATTGTCGTGGTCCATTTCCGTAATCTGCCCTTCCTTGTCGCAGGTAACCACAAAGAAGCGCATCATGAATTTAACCTCCGGCGAAAAGTTCTTAAAAGGCTGCGGTCCCGGGGGATTTTGCGGCTCCGTCACACTGAGCGTTTCGAGGGTATCGTTAAGCTGCCGGACCACCGAAAAATAATTCCACACATTTACCAGGCACACCAGCCCGATAATAACGGTTAAAAAAGCTGCCATGGAAGCGCCGATGAAGCGCCATCTCATTTTCTTAAGCATAGGTTTCCTCCAAAGCGTAACCGGCTCCGCGGATGGTTTTAATCTCCACACTGCCGTTCAGCTCCTTTAATTTCTTGCGCAAAAAGCCAATATATGTCCAGACCACATCGATGTCCGCATCCGAGTCCAGTCCCCAGACCTTCTCCATAAGATGCTCCGAGGAAAAAATCAGGTGCGGATGGCGCATGAAAAGCTCCATTAACTGGTATTCCTTATTGTTCAGACGTATCTCATTGTCCCCGGCGGACAGCATGTAACTGCTGCAATTTAAGGAAACATTGCCCACCGTCAGCACCACGGAAGCATAACTGTCGCTTCTTCTGACCAGCGCCCGCACCCTCGCCAAAAATTCGCTCATGGCAAAGGGCTTCGCCAAATAATCGTCCGCCCCGGCATCCAGTCCCGCGACCCTGTCTTCCACACTGCTTTTTGCCGTCAAAAACAACGCCGGTGTATGAATTCCCTGCATTCTTGCCCGTTTCAGCACCTCTATGCCTTCCATTTCCAGCATCATAATATCGAGCACCAGCGCATCGTAATGCGTGGATGAAATGTACTGCAGCGCATCTTTTCCGTTATGAACCATGTCCACCGCGTATTTATTTTTTTCCAGAGCAACCTTCAGCGCCCGGGCAATGGAAACCTCATCTTCTGCTATCAATATCTTCATGGCAACCTCCGTTCCGGAAAAAATCTTTTATTTCTTTCGTTTGTCCCCATTATAATATGGAAAGTTAAAATCTGCCTGAAAAAAAGCAAATGTTCAAAAAATTTTCACATTCTTTTTTAGGTTCATTTTAGGCACATTCTGTAAACTGGCGTCAGAAACAAAAAATCCCCTATGTGACAAAACCGGAAAACTGATTTCAAGACCCATTATAAAGGAGAATTTATGGACGAGAGATATCGACATGAACTGAAATTTCAAATTAGTCCCGCAGACTATCTTGCCATCCGGCAGAGGATTTCTCCCCTGATGCAGAAGGATCCTCACATAAGGGCGGACGGCTTGTATCTCATCCGCAGTATTTATTTTGACAATTTCGATGACAAAGCGCTGCGGGAAAAGGTGAACGGCGTTGCCGTGCGGGAAAAATTCCGCATCCGGTATTACAACGACGATTTTTCCTATATTACTTTGGAGAAAAAAATCAAGCACAACAACCTCTGCCGAAAGGAAGGCGCACCGATTTCCATTGCAGATTATTCCGCCATCCTCTCGGGCAGGACGGATTTTCTGAATGAGCAGTCGCCCGCTCTGGTAAAAGAGCTCTGCCACAAAATGCAGACGGAAATGCTGCGTCCCAAGGTCATGGTTTCCTATGTGCGGGAGCCTTATATTTGCCGTGCCGGCAATGTTCGGGTTACTTTTGACTCGTGCATCCGCACCAGCATGTTCCGGCAGGACTTTCTGGAAAGCAAAATTCATGACGTCAGTGCCACCGAGTGCCCGCAGGACATTATTTTAGAGGTAAAATACGATGCGTTCCTGCCGGAAGTGATAGCCGATTTGCTCCACTTAGACAGCATCCGCCAGCAGGCATTTTCCAAATACGGTGCCTGCCGGAAGTACGGATAAACATATATATTGCATATGCCGTAAATATCGATAATTTGTGCATCTGTCGGAAATATCGGCATATTCCCATGCTGTGCTTATCGGAAGCAGGAATACTTTCTGCAAATTATAAATAATGCCTGCTGTTTACAGGCTTTTAAGAGAAAGGAATACATATTATGAGTTTTCAAGACATTTTCAAATCCAGCTTTTTAGAGAGCGTAACGGAATTTTCCATTCTGGATACCATCCTTGGTCTGGCTGTTGCCCTGGTCATCGGATTGTTTATCTTTATGGTGTATAAAAAATCCATCACCGGTGTCATGTATTCGGAAGGCTTTGGACTGACACTGATTGGTTTATCACTTGTCACAACGCTTGTCATAATGGCGGTAACCTCCAACGTGGTTCTTTCCCTTGGTATGGTCGGTGCCCTTTCTATTGTACGTTTCCGGACCGCCATTAAGGAGCCCTTTGAAATCGTATTTTTATTTTGGGCGCTGGCAGCCGGTATTGTAGTCGGTGCGGGCATGATACCCCTTGCGCTTATCGGTTCGGCAATTATCGGCGTTCTTCTGATTTTATTTGCCAACCGCAAAGTACATAACACCCCTTACATCTTCATTGCGTCCTGCGCAGATGAAAAAGCGGAAGACGCCATTCTGCAGATTTTGAAGCAGGAAACCTCCCATGTTATTGTAAAATCCAAAACCATTAATGCTTCCGGCATCGAGCTTACCACGGAACTGCGTACCAAGGATGCCACCACTGCTTTTGTAAACCGCATTTCCGCTCTTCCCGGCGTGGAAAATGCAACCCTTGTCAGCTATAACGGAGAATATCTATGATTTCTAACAGACACATTACAAAAATCATTGCTGTCATAATGGTTTTTTCCCTCTGTCTGTGTTTCGCAGCCATGTATTTCTCTACCGAACTCACGGCTGCTGCCGGCGGAAAGGCTGTCAGTATGTCCTATGAGTCAGAATTATTTGACACAGATGTCATAATGACTGTCAATATTTTAATGGACGAAGACGACTGGCAGGAAATGCTGGACAATGCCCTTGCGGAAGAATATTATGCCTGCGATGTAGAAGTAAACGGTCAGACCTTTTATCAGGTCGGCATACGAACCAAAGGCAACACCAGTTTAAGCTCTGTGGTAAATGACCCCACCACGGACCGCTACAGCCTGAAGCTGGAATTTGACCATTATGTGGACGGGCAGACCTGCTTCGGTCTGGATAAACTAATTCTGAACAACAATTATGCGGACGCCACCAATATGAAGGAGGCTCTCTGCTACGACATGTTCCAGTTTCTTGGTGCGGATGCTTCCCTTTATAACTATGCGGAGATTTCCGTCAATGGGGAATACCGCGGTATTTATCTTGCTTTGGAAGCCGTAGAGGACAGTTTTCTGCTGCGCAACTACGGCACAGAAAAAGGGGCTTTATATAAACCGGAAGGCATGGAAATGGGCGGCGGCAAACAGGACGGTAACATGCCGGGGGGCGGCGGTGACCGAGAGGATGCCGGTGGCATGCCCGATTTCAGCGATATTTCCGGCGGTGACGGCGGCAGACCCAGTGGCGACATGCCTGACTTTGGCGACCGGGCGGATTTCGGCGGCATGGGTGGTTTTTCCAAGTCCAGCGGCGGCGCCGACTTAAATTACACGGATGATGATTTGGACAGTTACTCCACCATCTGGGACGGCGAAGTAACCGACACCAAGAAAGCTGACCACAAGCGGGTTGTGAAAGCCCTGAAAAACATTTCCGAAGGCACGGATTTGGAAACCTACATGGATATAGATAACCTCTTAAAGTACATGGCGGTGCATGTTTTCTCCGTCAATATGGACAGCCTTTCCGGCAACATGGCGCACAACTACTACCTGTATGAGTCAAACGGGCAGCTCAATCTCATTCCCTGGGATTATAACCTCGCTTTCGGCGGCATGGGCGCAAATGGCGGTATGGGTGCAAACGGCGGTATGGGCGGCGGGAGCTCCGACAGTGCCACAGCAGTGGTAAACAGCGCCATCGACAATGCTTTTTCCGGAACCGAATTTTTTGACACGCTTATGGAAAGCGAAACCTACCGGAAACAGTATTATGCATACTTAAACCAGTTGGTAGAAGAATATGTCTACGGAGACGGTTTTGAAACCTTTTATAACCGCACAAGAAATCTCATTGACACTTTGGTGGAAGCGGACCCGACGGCTTTTTATACCTATGAGGAATACCGGACGGCTGCCGATACCCTTTATCAGATTGTAAAGCTCCGCGCACAGTCCATAGACGGACAGCTTAACGGCACCATTCCTTCCACCTCCGAGGAGCAGAGCGGTTCCGATGCCCTGATTGATGCCTCTTCCCTTTCCGTCAGCGCCATGGGCACCATGAACACGGGCGGACGAAGATAAAAAGTACGCGTTTCTTTTTCTATAACATAAAAAAGATGTATTATTTTTGCATTTGATATATAATAGTTGTGGATAATATATGATACATTTTGACCTGTTTAAGGCTAAAATAGATAATATATTATCTGCTACTATTTTTATGCGGACTTTAGGAGGAGCAAACACTATGGAAGGCCTTATCTGGGAAACTTCCGAGGAATTGGATAAAAAAATTGCTGACTGCTTACGGCTTATCCGCAAACGCAGGTCTATCTCTCAACAGCAACTGGCTAAAATGAGCAATGTAAGCTACGGCTCCATCAAGCGATTTGAAACAACCGGACAGATTTCTTTACTTTCCCTTACCAAAATTGCCACTGCCCTGCAGGTAGCCGATGAACTGCGCAATTTATTCACCGCAGTGCCTTACCGGAATATTGAGGAAGTTATTCGAGAAACCGGCATCGTAGAAAAATCTGGACGTCCACGTATATAAAAAGCCCGAAGGCAATCATGCAGCTTTCGGGCTTTTCTTTATTTGTCTTTTCTTGTTTTTACTTATATTTATAAAATCCTTCGCCGGAGGACATGCCGAGCTTGCCCTCGTCTATATATTTCTTCAGGATTTCTTCCATCTTCTTGAAGTTGTACGGCATCATCATTTTTTTCAGGAGCGGGGAGAAGATTCCCGGTATGCTCTGGTACTGATGCACGATGTTGTAGGCAGTGTTTAAGCCAACGGTGTCAAAAATCTGGAACGGTCCCTTGGGGGCACCGGTGCCGTGTGTCCAGGCAATGTCAATGCTTTCCGGGTCGGAAACGCCGGATGCATACAAATCCAGACCGCTGAGTAAGAACGGAACCAGCATAGAGTTTAACAGATAACCGCTTTTTTCCTTTCTTACCGGAAGTCCAATCATGCGGATGTCATTGGCAAACTGCAAAATGTCATTGAAATATTTCTCATCCGTTTTGGACTGCGCCATAATCTCTGCCGTGTTGTTTTTCCAGATGGAATTGGCAAAATGCAGGGACAGGTACTTCTCCGGTCTGCCTGTATATTTGGCAAACATGGACGGAAGAAGCGTGGAGGAATTGGTTACAATCACTGTTTTTTCGGGAAGTAACGGTGCCACTTTCTCGTAGAAAGCAATTTTATCCTTCTCATTTTCCGCCATGGACTCAATTAACAGGTCGGCATCCACTACCGCTTTTTCCATGTCCAGCTCTAATTTAATGCCGCTGTAAGCCGCTTCGACCTTTTTCAGGCACTCTTCTTTGTCGAAATTCTCTTCATCCGCAATACCTGCACACCAGGGACCCTTGCCGGATGCCATATCTTCGATGGCTTCTATGTAAGTTTCTTTCAGCTTATCCAGCTTGGGCTGGGTTCTGCCGATGGAACCCTCACTCCGTAACCAGATGGTTACATTTGCTCCGCAGTAAGCTGACTGGAAAGCTATCTGGCTCCCCAATACGCCGCCACCTGCAACCACTACATTTGCATACTTCATAATCGCTACCTACCTTTCTCTATAAGTATATGTTGCGTCCGAACTGATATACAGTAAGTATACCATGAAGAGAAGGGCGGTGGAAGCGATTTGCAAAGGAAATTTGGCACTTCCTTAAAGCCGGTGCAGAACTTCCCCGATATCCCCGTCAATTCCGACCGACTTTTCCTTTATTTCTGTCGGCACCTGCGCCTGTTCCTTGTTGATGCAGGCATAAAACGCATGCTGCCAGTTGTACGCATACTGCCAGAAATTATATTTTATAATGCCCGGGGTGTTGTAGCCGACGCCCAGCTCCAGGAAGACAACCTTTTGTCCCCTGTGATTTTCCATAAAAGTTTCATATCTTTGGGCTGCGCTGTGCCAGCCTTCGTCCTCTGCAAACGTACCGTCGCTGCGAAGGTTCATGGTCATGGGTCTGCCGCAATGCGGGCAACGGGGCACCAGCTCCGCGGGAATGCGCATGGACGGCGTTTCAGGCAAAATCAGGCTGCCGTCGGAGGTTATTTTATAACCTTGCGCTTCTACCATCCTGCGGACAGCTTCCTCATTGTCAAAGGTTTCCTGGCGGCAGGGCTTGCTGCACTGAAACAGCCCGTAATCTCCCTGCGTGTAAAACAGGCGCTCCTTGTCGAAACCCGCCTTCTGGAAACAATGATCCACATTGGTGGTCAGCACAAAATAATCCTTGTCCTTTACCAGCCGGAAAAGCTCCTCATAGACAGGTTTCGGCGCATCCATATAACGGTTAATGTAAATATACCGGCTCCAGTATGCCCAATGCTCCTCCAAAGAGGAAAACGAGTAAAAGCCGCCGGAATACATATCCCTGAAATGGTACGTTTCGATAAAATCCGCAAAATATTTCCGAAAACGTTCTCCGCTGTAGGTAAAGCCTGCTGCCGTGGAAAGTCCCGAACCGGCGCCTATCACCACCGCGTCCGCCGTATCCAGCGCATGGCGGAGCACCTCGATTTCATCCTTATTCTTATCTTTATCTGTCGTTCTGAAGAAGCCGTTCATAAATTCTCTTATCCTCATCCTTAAATACATTAAAAATAACCTTATCTATACCGGGGTTTGCCGCCTGAAATTCCTTCACCGTTTCCACCGCAATTTCCGCCGCCTTTTTGGCAGGGAAACAAAAAACACCGGTGGAAATGCAGCAGAATGCCACACTTTTCAGACCGTATTCCCTTGCAAGGCTTAAGCAGGAACGATAACAGGACTTCAAAAGCTCGCAGTCCCTCTCCGTAAGCCGTCCCTGCACAATCGGTCCCACCGTGTGCAGCACATACCGGCAGGGAAGATTAAACGCCGGAGTAATTTTTGCCTTGCCGGTGGGTTCCTCATGCCCCTGTCTCTCTATAATTTCCGCACAGGTCCATCGCAGTTCCATGCCTGCAAAAGTGTGAATGCAGTTGTCAATGCAGGAATGGTTGGGCACATAGCAGCCCGTCATGCCGCTGTTGGCTGCATTCACAATGGCATCGCAACGCAAGGTCGTGATATCGCCCTGCCAGATATACAACCCCTCCGCCGCCGGAGTGAAATCCTCACAGTCCGTAATACCCTTCTTTGCAATTTCTTCTTTCAGGTATTCATCCTGTATCTGCAGAAAGGCAGGGTCACATTTCTTCGGATAACGCACATTCATAAGCCCTCGCAGGAGCCGCTTCTGTTCTTCTTCATCCTGCGGTATGGAAGCATCATTCTGAAGCAGTTTTTCAATTAAATAAATCCTGCGTTCCTTCTGGTCCATAATCCTGCCTTTCCTGCATGCTTTTATAAACTGACATTGTTGTCAGTTACAAATAAACCACGCAATTCTAATTTATATCAAATTCGTTTACTTGCCCGGGAAAAATAAACCGACAGTCATGTCAAGATAATTCAGACCGCTGTAACCGGCATATTTTTCTGTACCTTCTTCTTCATTTCCTCTGCATTTTCGCAGGCAAAAGAAATCTCCTTCAAATCCTTCAGGTATGCAATCTTGGTTTCCGCATCCTTCAAATCTTCCGGTGTGTAATGAGCTGTCAGAATAAGGGTAAAGCCCTTGCGAATGTAATAATTTAACTGGGAAATGATACCGTCGGCATGAGGGCAGTCCGCTACGATGGAGTGGCAGTCATGGCCCATCATATGTGTGTAAACACAGTTGATTTCGGGTATTTCCACATCAAATGCCTCTGCATTGGAAGTAATAACAAATTTCATGCCGGCAATTTCCGTTTCGCCATCCTGCATAATCTGTGTGGGCTGGCAGATGGAAGCGTCAAAGCTGTCACCAAATGCATTTTGGAAATTAGCTACCAGCTTGGCTTCCACTGCAATGTTTTCTGCCTTTAAGAATTCCGTCAACTCGTTAATATTATCATAGAAGCAGGGCAGCTCAATGACAACACCTTTTCCGTTTTTTGCCACGTTGGTTCCACATTACGCTGACCATAGACATCTTGTTGACTGCTGTATCGCATTGATTATTGTGTTACGTTCCGGAACATTCCGTCGGCCGTACTTCCTGTTCCTGACTGCATTCTATCGCCATGAATGCCGGTTGTGAAGTACGCACAATATTGTGGGATAGTTACCGAAAGGAAACCTTTGTGCCATTATTGGGAAAAACAGGACTATCAAAAAACACTTGATTTCCAAAATGGGGTAAGCGTATAATATGTAGGTAAGTATCTTTTAGATACTATTGGATAAAATATTAGCCTGACTGAAAGGATTGCATAATATGGAAACAAACAACACCGAAAAAAACTTGCCGGCATGCCCGGTGGAAACCACCCTGACTTTAATCGGAGATAAATGGAAAGTGCTTATTCTTCGGGACCTGATGCCCGGAACCAAGCGCTTCGGTGAACTGAAAAAGTCCATCGGAACCGTTTCGCAAAAGGTACTGACGGCGCAGCTCCGCGATATGGAAGAAAGCAGTCTTGTAAACCGCAAAGTGTATGCCGAAGTTCCGCCGAGAGTGGAATACTCTCTGACGGAAACCGGCAAAAGTTTGGAGCCCATCCTTTCTGCTATGAAAGTCTGGGGAGAAGAATATAAGAAAAAGAACGCGTAGGGACTTTATTTTTCTCATCCGGCTTTCATTATCTCACCTATACTCCATCGTATACAGGCATGCGCCGGATTTCAGCTCCTTCTTTCCGGTATTTTTCATGCCGCACTTCTCATACTTGGTGACTTTGAGCGACGTGTCGGTGTCCAGAACACAGGGAATGCCGAGCTCCCTTGCCTCCGCAAACGGCTGCTCCAGTACCTTTTTCATGAAGCCTTTTCCCTGAAATTCCCTTAATACCACGACCATGGAAACGGCAACGTAGTCTTTTTCCTTTTTATATAGTTTGGCATATAGCTCGCCGCCGGACTCGGCTACCGTTTTCACACCCTTAAAGGACATTTCCCGGAGCATGCGGAATATCATGTGGAGAGCCGCCCCTATTTTCATTTTTGTGGTCTTGTGCCAATAGGCAAGAAAGCCCTCATGCTGTTCGGATGTGGTATACAGAACTCCCGCTTTGTAAAAATACTCCGTCATGATTTCAAATGCTTTCACCATATCTTCTTTGGATGCGGTTGCCGCAAGTCCGGCACCTTCTGCCACAAATGCTTCACCTATCCGTGTTCCGTAGTGAACAAGTTCCTCTTTGGACATATTCGTTACTTTAATCATATTATCACCATGCCTTCCCCTAATTTACAAATTGTTATAGTTAGCCTTCGCTTACTATAGTAACATAGCTGTCTGAAAAGGTAAATTCCTATCAATGAATATTTTTGAAAATATTCATTGACATTTAAGTTAGCATGCACTAACATAGGCTTCAAGAAAATAAGTGAAGGAGCAATGACGTTGCCTCCGCATCAAATGAATTTTCGGAAAGGTAATACACCATGCCAAAAGCATTCAGTGAAGAAGAAAAAGAACAGATTAAGAACCAAATTCTGGAAACCGCCGTGGAATTATTCCATGACAAAGGCACAAAATCCATCAACATTCAGGAGCTGACCCGCCGGGCAGGGATTGCCCAGGGCAGTTTTTACAGCTTTTGGAAGGACAAGGACGCCCTTGTTATGGATGTGATGCTGTACCGCAGCAGGCAGAAGCTGGATATTGCGGAGAAAGAGTTTGAGGCTTCCTTACATGACCCCATCGGATTTCTGAACGAGAGCATTTACCGCTACTCTATGGACCTTTTGAACAAATGCCGGGAACAGCCTGTTTACTCCCAAAGCTTTGCCATTCTTTCCCGGTCGAATTCCCTTTCGGAAAACCGGGTGGGCGCCATTTATAAGGAATTCTTAAGTAAACTGGCATCCTACTGGGTAGAGCATCGCGCTGTACAGAGCGTGGACGTGCAGGGACTTATCAATGTAATTACCGCCTGCCCCGTCCTGCTTAGCAATGCCGAGCAGTTTGACCCGGAGTATTTTGATGAAATATTCAAGTCCTTTCTGCAAAGCACCATTCGGAATTACATAACACTGTAAAACCGGAGTGCCCTGAAACGGATAACATAAATATAAACAAAATGGGAGGTTCTGTGATGAATACCGTACTTGATTTTCAGAAAATAAAAAAAGAAGATGTGATGACCGCCGGAGGAAAGGGCGCCAATTTAGGTGAAATGACTGCTGCCGGCATTGCGGTTCCCGGCGGCTTTGTCGTAACGGCGGACGCCTACAAAACCTTTATTAAGGAAAATCACCTGGAAGAAATGTTCCGTAAAGAGCTTACGGAAGCCGGCAAAGACGAGGCAAAGCTGCTGGAGGCGGCAAAGAAATTCCGTCATGCCATCAGTGCAGGAAAGCTGCCGGAAGAAGTGGAAAAGGCAGTCCGTGAAAAATATGCGCAGCTCGGCGAACAGGCAAGAGTTGCCGTCCGCTCTTCCGCTACTGCCGAAGATTTGCCGGATGCCAGCTTTGCCGGTCAGCAGGAAACCTACTTAAATGTTCGCGGTGCAGAAGCCGTGCTCACACGGATACGGAACTGTTACGCCTCTCTTTGGGGAAACCGCGCGGTCTGCTACCGCAGCAATCAGGGTTACGACCAGCTTTCCGTGGCACTTGCCGTTGTCATTCAGAAAATGGTCGAAAGTGAAAAAGCCGGTGTTCTTTTTACGGTCAATCCCATCAACCAGAACCCGGATGAAATGCAGATAAATGCCAGCTATGGTCTGGGCGAAAGCGTGGTAAGCGGCAAGGTTACGGCGGACAGCTACCTCTGTGACAAGCAGGGCAAGGTAAAATCCTGCCAGATAGGAAGCAAGGAAACCCAGATTATTTACGCCGATGCAACTGCCAAGGCTGATGCGCAGAAAACACCCGATGACACTGCCGACACCAAGGAAGTGGCTGTCAGCGCGGAAATGCAGAAAGCACGCTGCTTAAATAACGAAGAAATCGCGGCGTTGTGTGCGGAAGCCGTGCGTATCGAAAAGCACTACGGCTGCCCCATGGACATTGAATGGGCGATTGCCGGCGGCAGCGTCTACATCCTGCAGGCAAGAGCCATCACCACCCTGCACACCGACAATGCCGAGGAGCAGAAAATCATTGCAGGGTACCTGGGCAGTAGGAAAATGACCGGAAGAGCACGGGAAAATATGGCATTCCAGTTGGAGAAAATGCCCTTTGCCTACCGTCCGCTCGACTACGATTACATCATAAAAATCAACCGCCAGAAAGCAAATATCTTTCAGGAAAACGGCATTATTCTTACCTCTGACCCGCAGATAGACGATGACGGCATCCAGACACTGCCCACGTCCCAGATAAAAATAAACGGCGGAATTTTCAAACTGTTCGGAACCTTGAAGCTCTTGAAAAACTTTGCCGTCTGCACCGAAAAATGCCGTACCTTCTTAGCCGAATACGAAGACGAGATTGGCAAAATGAAGCAGATAGATTTTGAGCAGAAAAACATAAAAGAATGCGGTGAGTTCCTATCCTATACCCTTAATCTGACCGGCAGACTTGCCTATGACCGTTTCAAGTATGCCCTTTTTCCTTCCTTTATTGCCAGGGATATGGAAAAAGCCGTTCAGAAGGTGGACAAAAGCTATACCAAATACGATTTATTCTGGGGTCTTAACAACAAAACCTCCGAAGTATCCAGGGACATTGCCGAACTTGCCGGCAAAATAAAAGAAAATAAAGCTCTTGCGGCAGATTTGCTGCAGGGTGCAAACTATCGGACCCTGTATGAAAAATACCCGGAAATGCGGAGCGCCTTTGACAGCTTCCTCAACAAGAACGGTTACAAATCCGACTACAACTGCTACTGTGTGGACGCACGGACGCTGTTGGAAAATCCCGACCGTCTGCTTCATATCCTGCATCCGCTGGTCGCCAATAACGAAACCGTATCCGGTGAAAAAGAGCAGGACTTCGGAAAGCTCATGGAACAGCTCAAAGCCATTTACGGCAGCAAGTATCCGGCTCTGAAAGAACGAATTGAGGATTTCCGTTACTTCCACGTTGTCCGCGAGGAAACCCAGTATTTGTGGGAGACCGTTTTCTATTATGTACGCAAATGTCTGGAACGCACTAACATGCTGCTTCTCTCCGATACCGACTATGAGCACGGCGTTGCCAATTTATTTGCTGAAGAACTGTTTGCCGCCTGCGAAAGAGGTTCTTTGTCTGAGAGCGACAAAGAAAAAATCGGACGCCGCAACAGCAAGCATCCTCTTGCCCAGAAAGTCTGGGATGCCTCCAAGCTTCTGGTCTTCGATGCGGACGGAGATGTACTGAAGGGTGTCAGCGGAAGCACCGGCACCGCCATCGGAAAAGTCTGCATCATTCACGGTCCGGAAGAATTTTACAAGATGCAGAAAGGCGATGTACTGGTATGCCAGCTTACCGACCCGGAATGGACACCGCTTTTCAATCTTGCCAGCGCCGTTGTTGCCGACACCGGCTCCTCTTTAAGCCATGCAGCCATTGTTGCCCGTGAATACGGCATTCCCGCCGTGCTGGGCGTGGGCTTTGCCACCACAAAGTTCAAGGACGGCGACACCATCAAGGTTGACGGCGACAGGGGCGAAGTGTCCGGCTGTTAATGCACGACAGAAGATGAAGGCTAACGAAATTACCTGACTGCTGAATGCTGATAGATGAAATCTACCGGTTATAAATGAAAAGGACGCAATTAAGACCATGAAAGACAATGCTTCAAGAAGAGAAAAAATTCTGACAGAACCCCTGCTGCCGCTGTTAATCAAGACATCGGTGCCCACGATTATCGGCATGATGATGAACATGCTCTATAACCTGACCGACACCTTTTTTATCGGGCAGTTGAACAATAAAAGCATGACAGCAGCCATCGGAATAGTTTTCAGCTTTGTAAGCTTTGTGCAGGCAATTGGCTTCTGGTTCGGTTATGGAAGCGGCAACTCCATGTCCCGGAAGCTCGGCGAGCAGGATGAAAAAGAAGCGCAGATTTTATCCTCCCTGGGCGTTGTCATGACGCTTGTCACCGGCATTATCCTTACGGTTGTGCTGTGGATATATGTCCGCCCCTTCGCCTGTCTGATAGGCGGGGATGCCTCCCCGCAGCTTCTTACCTATACGGTGGAATACTTAAAAATCATTATTTTAACCATTCCTTTCAGCCTGTTTGCGCTGACCGTATATAACCAGCTCCGGCTTTGCGGAAATGTAAAGGACGGTATGATTGGTCTGCTAATCGGCATGCTTTCCAACATGATTTTGGACCCGATTTTTATTTTTACCCTAAAAATGAGCTTTGCCGGAGCCGGATGGGCAACGCTCGCCGGTCAGATAATCGGCGCCTTCACATTGTTTTTCCTATCCCGCAGACACGGCAATATTCCTGTCCGGCTTAAAACCGCCCGGTTCAGCAAGGCGCGTGTATACCACATTTTAGCGGGCGGCGCTCCCAACTTTTCCCGACAGGGTATTACCGGCATAGCCAGCGTGCTTCTCAATATGGTGGCTGCCGCTTATGGGGAAAGCATGATTGCCGCGCTCACGGTCAGCTCCAAAATCGTCGCCACGACCTACATGATTATGATAGGCTGGGGGCAGGGTTTCCAGCCCATCTGTGCCATGAACTATGGGGCAAAAAAATACGACAGAGTAAAAAAAGCAAGAAAACTCACCGTTTCCGTCAGTACTGTTTTCCTGCTCTGTGTTGCTGTTCTGCTGGCTGTTTTTGCGGTTCCGGCTTCCGCCTTATTAAGTAAAGATGGAGAAGTCATCCGCCTGTCCGCCGAAATCCTGCGCATCCAGTGCATTTCCGTGCCGTTCCTCGGCTACTATACCGTCAGCAGCATGTATATGCAGAACATCGGTCATTACGGAAGCGCCCTTTTGATTTCCATTGCCAGACAGGGATTTTTCTACATTCCGCTGCTGTTCATCCTTCCGGCACTTGCCGGACAGATGGGGCTGTTTCTGGTGCAGCCGGTGGCGGATATCCTGTCCTTTGTATTCTCCATCGTCATCGTTCATTTCACACCTTCTCAAACACCAGTATCTTCTGCGCCATTTTCTTCACAAACGGCATCCAGATAACCAGCTTATATATGGGGCTTAAAGTGAGCATGCCGCGGAGGATGTTGTCGTTTTTCACCTTGCGGAAACCATCTGCAATATCGCCCAGCTCTTCAAAGCTGTTGGCGCCCCAGGTAAAGACTGCACCGGTGGACTGAATGGATTTTTCCACGCCTTCCTTGTTGACAAACTTCGGGCACAAGCATTCCATGATGACGTAGGCATTGTCAAAATTATTGCGGATAATTTGCATCATCTGTCCCACCTGCTCTCTTGTCAGGTACATGGTCAGCCCCTCAATGATGAAAAGCATCTTGCCCCTCTTGGTCACCTGTGACGGCCACGCCGGGTCAAAACAGGAACAGCCGATGGCGGAAACTCTGCCCGTTTCCCCGTATACAGAATCCCTTACTGCAATAGTTTCCGGCAAATCCAGATTGTACCAGGTGATTTTTCCGTTATCCATGCGGTAAAAACGGGTGTCCAGACCGCAGGCAATGTTTACGACCGTACAATCCGGGTTCTCGCGGATAAAATCCGATACCAGCTCATCCAGTACCACCGTTCTTGCCACAACGCCGCTGCTCATGGCTGCGTCCTTGCTTGCCTTGGAAAAATCATAATCCAGCTTTTCCACAATTTCTTCTGCCTTTTCATCCTTGAATTTATGCTTGGGATTTTTGCTGTACATCGCTCTCGCATAAAAGCTCTGCAGCATGGTTTCTGCCGCTCCGTTTAGTACCGGTACAATTTTCTCCTGACTCATTCCAATCGCCATACCTTTCGTACTATTTTTATTTTTTCTTTTTCAAATTACATGTTAGCTTAAGCTAACTCTCTTGTCAATAAAAATGCCAAGTCTCATTTTCATGAAACTTAGCATTCTGCATTTAATATTTGGAGAACTCTAAAATTTTCTTGGCATTCTGAATTCTCTCTTCGGAAGGAGGCTCCACACCTTCTAATTTATAAGGAATACCTAACTCTTTCCACTTGTATTCGCCCAAGGTGTGATAAGGAAGAACCTCCACCTTCATCACGGTGTCCAGAGTGTCGATAAATTCTCTCGTCTTGATTAAATATTCGTCCTTATCCGTAATGCCGGGCACAAGTACGTGACGAATCCACATGGGAATACCCTGCTCGGAAAGGTATCTTGCACAATCCAAGATATTTTTGTTGGTATGACCGGTCAGCTTCTTATGCTCTTCGTCATCGATGTGCTTGATATCCAGCATAACAAGGTCGGTGTATTTCAATAATTCGTTGAATTTGGAGAAGAAAGGATCTTCTCTGGTAAAAGGCTGTCCGGAGGTATCCAGATTGGTGTTGATGCCTCTTTCATGCGCCTTTTTGAATAAGTCAATTAAAAAATCGATCTGCAGCAATGCTTCGCCGCCGCTGACGGTAATTCCGCCTTCTTTGCCCCAGTAACTGCGGAAACGCTCTGCCTTATCCAGAAGCTCGTCTGCCGTCTGCAGATTGTCTGTTTCGGGATTCCAGGTATCTACGTTGTGGCAATACTGGCAACGCATATTGCATCCTTTTAAGAAAATAAGATAACGGATTCCTGGGCCGTCTACTGCACCAAATGACTCCAATGAGTGAATTCTACCTTTAATCATATAAATACCTATGCCTTTCTGTAATCTGCATATCAGTTCCGTCTTAGTATTACCAAAAAAGGGCCGGACATTACTGCCCGACCCCAATTTACATCAATTATCTTGAAACCTGTTAAGATTAAAGTCTCTTATGGCAGGTTCTTGCGATAACGTCATCCTGCTGTTCTTTGGTCAGGCTGATGAACTTAACAGCGTAACCGGATACACGGATGGTGAAGTTTGCGTATTCAGGCTTCTCAGGATGTGCCTGTGCGTCTAACAGCTTCTCTGTACCGAATACGTTAACGTTGAGGTGATGAGCACCACGATCAAAGTATCCGTCCAGAACGCCTGTCAGAGTATTCTTCTGCTCGTCAAGGTCATGACCAAGAGCGGAAGGAGCCATGGTCTGGGTATTGGAAATACCATCCAGAGCATACTCATAAGGAAGCTTAGCCACAGAGTTCAGGGATGCAAGCAGACCGCTCTGTTCTGCACCGTAGGAAGGTGATGCGCCGGGAGCGAAAGGCTTGTAAGCTTCTCTGCCGTCAGGAAGAGCACCGGTAGCCTTACCATATACAACGTTGGAAGTAATGGTCAGGATAGATGTTGTAGGTTCAGAATCTCTGTAAGTCTTGTTCTTCTTAATCTTCTCAATGAAGGTCTTAAGAAGCCATACAGCAAACTGGTCAACTCTTTCATCATCGTTACCGTATTTAGGGAATTCCCCTTCGGTCTTGAAGTCGATAGCGCAGCCCTGGTCATCACGGATAACTTTAACCTTAGCATATTTAATAGCGGACAGAGAGTCAGCTACGTGGGACAGACCTGCAATACCGGTTGCGAAGGTTCTTCTTACGTCGGTATCGATCAGAGCCATCTCAGCTGCTTCATAGTAATATTTATCATGCATATAGTGGATCAGGTTCAGGATGTTTACATACAGAGATGCACACCAGTCAAGCATGATGTCATATTTATGCATAACTTCGTCGAAATCAAGGTATTCGGAAGTAATAGGTGCGATTTCAGGACCACACTGCATATGCTTGCCGTTCTTGTCAAGATGCTTCTCATCCTTACCACCGTTGATAGCGTAAAGTAAGCACTTAGCAAGGTTAGCACGAGCACCGAAGAACTGGATTTCCTTACCTGTCTGGGTAGCGGATACGCAGCAGCAGATGCTGTAGTCATCGCCCCAGATCGGCTTCATAACGTCATCGTTCTCATACTGGATGGAAGATGTAGTTACGGAGATCTTAGCTGCATACTTCTTGAAGTTTGCGGGAAGAGCGCTGGAGTACAGAACAGTCAGGTTCGGCTCAGGGCTGGGTCCCATGTTTTCAAGGGTATGAAGGAAACGATAGTCGTTCTTGGTAACCATATGACGGCCGTCCATACCGATACCGCCAACTTCCAGGGTTGCCCATACAGGGTCACCGGAGAATAACTGGTTGTAAGAAGGAATACGAGCGAACTTAACCATACGGAACTTCATGGTCATATGGTCGATTAACTCCTGAGCTTCTTTCTCAGTCAGAGTACCTTCCTTTAAGTCTCTTTCAATATAGATATCCAGGAATGTGGAGATACGTCCAACGGACATAGCTGCACCGTTCTGGGTCTTGATAGCTGCTAAGTAACCGAAGTATAACCACTGAATAGCTTCCTTTGCGTTGGTAGCGGGACCGGAAATATCGTAGCCGTAAATCTTAGCCATTTCCTTCATTCCCTGCAGAGCCTTGATCTGCTCAGCAATTTCTTCTCTCAGACGGATAACTTCTTCGGTCATGGTACCGTTACCGCAGTTCTTCTTATCCTCTTTCTTCTTTTCGATCAGGAAGTCGATACCGTAAAGAGCAACTCTTCTGTAGTCGCCTACGATACGTCCACGACCGTAAGTATCAGGAAGACCTGTAACGATATGAGTATGACGAGCAACTTTCATCTCATCTGTGTATGCATCGAATACTGCCTGATTGTGAGTCTTATGATACTCAGTGAAGATCTTGTGGAACTTAGGGTTAACTTCATAACCGTAAGTGCTTGCAGCTTCCTCTGCCATCTTGATACCACCGTAAGGCATGAATGCTCTCTTTAACGGCTTGTCTGTCTGAAGACCAACAATCTGCTCAAGATCCTTCATAGACTCATCAATGTAGCCCGGGCCGTAAGCGGTAAGACCGGAAACAACCTCTGTTTCGCACTCTAATACACCGTCATGCTCACGTTCTTCCTTCTGTAACTCCTGAAGTCTGCCCCAAAGCTTATCGGTTGCCTCTGTAGGACCTTCCAAAAAGCTTTCATCACCATCATACTGGGTGTAGTTTTTCTGGATGAAGTTACGAACATTGACATCAACATCCCAATGGCCGTCTTTCACAAAACCTCTCCATGCTTCTGCCATGAAAATTTACCTCCTTTTGGTAAAATAAAATAATATTATCAACAGGAAACCTTGTCGCGGTTTACCTACTGTTGTTTACGTTAAAAGTGTACTACTAACAAAGCCCAAGTGTCAACTGTTTTGCGGATTGGACGTAATTTTATACATTCCGGAGCCACCAAAGGAAGGGTCTGGTGCCGATATAGAACTTCACGGTCTTGGTTCCGCCGTATTTTCCGCATCCCTGAAGGATAACCTGGGCGGTTCCTTTGTTGACATTGTTCTTGTAACCGATGATTTTGTAGCCGTCCTTCGTATCATTTCCATCAGTGATGAGCTTCAGTTCTTCCACCACTGCCTGCTTGCTGGTGCCCACCTTTATGGTGAGGATTAAGTCATCCTCCGTGAGGGTAACCGGTTTCGTAGTGTAGGAAAGCGTCCTGGGCACTACCTTAACCGTCACTTTGGCAAAATCAAGCTCGGTAATGCGGTAGTCTGCGGTGAGTACGGAGCCCTCGCCCTGATAGTTTCCGGCACCGGTAATCGTGATACGGACCACACTTCCGGGTTCGTTTACAATACCCGTTTTAGTGTCCAGCTCCACGGCTCCGTTTTCAGTCAGCAGGCTGTAAGTACGTGTATAGTCTGTTTTCTCTTTTAATTTTACGCCATCAGCATCCGTTACCACGGGCTTGCTGACAAACTTGCCCTTGTTTTTGTTTGCCGGTACATCCGCAACCGTCACCGTAATAGGATTTACCCTCTTTCAGGGTAACGGTGTTGCCGTTTGCCAGTTTCGCAGTTACAACAATCGCGGGCTTCGCTCCATTCTTCGCAAATGCAACCTTGATTGCGCCGGTATCTGCATCACCGCCCGCTGCATTGCTTCCGGAAGTATTGCTTCCGTTTGCACTCTGCAAGCTGTCTGCCGCTGCGATTTTTGCTTCCGTGTCCACAGTTGACAGAGCCGTTACGGTTCCTCCGCTTATGGTAACATTTCCCATCCTGCCATAACCGCCTCCGATTCCAGCTCCCTTCTCTCCTCCCTGCGCAGTCAGGGCACCGCTGCCGGAAATTGTCAGAGTACCTTCTACCGTACCGTTTTTCTGAATTCCCGCAGAATTTTCACCTGCTTTTAAGACATTGCTGCCATTAAAACAAGATTATTTAATCTATTATAGCAGTTTGCACTCCGGTGCACAATGTTTTTTACACAAGCAGTATCAAATTGGTTTGTATATGGGGTGGGGATTTTCAACATTACCCCAAACAGTTACATTAAAAGGCATTCCTCTTGCAGACAGGGAATGCCTTTTAATGTAACTATAAGGTATAAATTTATCAGGGCATTCCTAATAATTGAACCAACTCATGCGGTTCTTTATTGATAGATGCCGTTTGTCTGGTATCAAATTTCTGAAATCCGTTCCCGGTATAAAAATCCAGCAAACTTTCTTCATTATTTGCTTCTAAAAATACAACCATTCCTCCGGCAAGTTGTTGTATTCGTTCCACAACCTGCCACGCAAGTTCCAGCAACTCTACACCGGATATTCTTTTATCCGCATTATCCGAAAAATTCTTACCAAGCTGAGCAATCAGACAGGCAGCCATAGTATAACTTTGTGTCATTTCATCCAATTCGCTTATGCGCTTTATTTTGTTTCTTGCACGGCTGCTCATTTGTCCATTAACCATGTCCCATCTGACTGCTAATGGTTTGACGGCTATTGTAAAATAACCTAACAGAAATCATCCATCATCCACTGCAAAAACCAGATAGGTAACTGATTGATTTTTCTTTGTAAATTCCACTGCCCTATTTTTTAAAAATTGGTCAACATCCGGATTTTTTATACAAGAAAACTCGGAGAGAATTTGTGTTAAAATATCCTCTCCGAGTTCACTATTACCAGAAAGATAACTCCGCATGCTGACAACCGAGTACTTATTGTTTGCATGCATACTTTCTTTCTCCATTAATTTTATTATATCTGCGGGGTCCGTCAGAAAATCAGCTTTGACCGGAATACGAACCGGACGATTATTGGCAGATGCTTCAACTGCATCAGCAAACATTTCAACCTGTTGGTTTTCTGATATAACAAAATTTTTCGTGATACTTGAAGTTGCCATATAAACACCTCCTTTTTTGTATTCCATTTTCCAATTATCCAATTTCCCTATTTGCTATTCTAACATCAATTCCCTTGATTTCAATCGTAAAATCGTTAAATTTTTACGAATTATTTGTACACCATGAAACACCAGCAATCCCACATGGTACACGATGCAGGAAACCAGAAGGGCTGCTGCCGTGTAAAACACACCAATCTTGGCAATCCATTTCACGGAGTGGGTTTCCCTGACGGTGGCAACCAGCGCACTGATGCAGGGCATGTTGAAGCTGATGGCAAAAATGAACGCCAGATCTTCCGCTTTAGTGAAGTTCGCTGCGAGAATGTCGGAAATGCCGGCGGCGCTGCCTGCTACCTTGGCGCCGAAGGTGGAGCTTACCAGACTGCCACCCGTGCCGTAAAGGCTATTCAGGACGCCGAGCAGGGACTCCTTGGAAATTGCCGAATACCTTGTAAACCACCCAGGAGTGGGTGCACATTTATTTTTTCCATGGCAGGACGCAGCACCGCCGATATTCCCGTAAGGATAGCGGATGCCAGTTTTTCCCGGTCAATCATGGGCTTTTCTTTCAGCGCCTTATCCATGGTTTCGTAAAGCACCCCGTAATCTTTTTTCCGGATGGCAAACATGGGAACCACCGGAATGCCCAATTTTTCGGAAAGTCTGCCGGTATCAACCGTTATTCCCGGCCCCTGCGCCACATCCATCATATTAAGCACCAGAACTGCGGGAACCTTCGTGCCCACAAAATCCGCCAGCATATACAGGCTTCTTTTTAACTGGGATGCATCCGCCATGACAAGAACCGGGTCCGCGTTACCGGGGGTTATGTAATCTTTGGTGATGACTTCCTCATCGGAACCGGCTGCTTTTTACGGTTCTGGCACACCTCAAAGGTGCTACCGCACATCAGCCCCATGGAGGACAGACGGTTCACCAGACGCGCTTCGTCTTTAATTTCTTCCACTGTATACTTTTTCCCGGGTTCTGCCTCGGAAAGTGTCATTTTATCCATTTGCCATTCCTTCCTTTCACCTGTTTTCCAATCCAAACAGTATTTAATTAGCTGCATCTAACTTTCTGAATGGTAGCAAATCCGTGCTATTATGTAAAATCCATTCCGTTAATTTAAGCCCGTTTAGCAATTTTCTTTCCGGCGTATTATTGTCAATCCCAGGGGGAGCTGATAGAATGAGGACATGAATACGATGGAACAAACTCATTTTTGTGTAAAAAAAGATAACGAGGGTCTGGTGGATTTTTACCTCCTGGCGCCGGGCATCAGCATGTCCTTTAACCGTATTTTACACCGATAGCTGGGCAAGAGGCGACAGCTCGGTTTTTTCCGAAGATATGCTGATACTCAATTTCTGCATCAGCGGCAGGTGTGATGTGTCCCTTGCCGGGAACCGCTATGCCATTGTGAAAGAAGCTGAGGCGCTCATTATGAATGACCTGGAAAGAAGCGCATGGAAAAAGCTGCTGAACTGTTAGAGTCCACCAGCCTTAAAGTCATTGAAGTCGCCAATGCCGTAGGATATGAAAATCAGGGGAAATTTGCCAGAGTTTTTGCGGAACAGTACGGCGTTTCTCCCCTGGAGTTCAGGCGGCTGCCGAAACAGTAAAAAAAGGCAGCGCCTATTCCAGGGTGGCATTGGAAAGCCTGCAGTACAAACTGTCATCGCCTTCCTCCGTATAAGTTTCAAAAGTGCCTTCTACTACTACATTTGCATTGTTCTCCGGGTATTCGTCCGGATAAATATGGGAACCGTCATCCCATACAAATTCCATGCCCTGGGCACAGCAGGCGGTAGCATCCTGAATAATGCAATAATAGTAATATTTTTCTGTAGGCTCATAATAGGTTGCATAAAAATTTCCGTCTATCCGGAATGTTTTTCCCACGTATCTGTCCGGTGCGGTCATCATCTGGTATACCATTACATACACCATGTCGCTGCTCATTTTCGTAAGGTCATAATCGACCGTCTGCACTTCCGCAGCTGTCTCTTCTTCCGTTATCTGACCGGCTTCCCCGGTCGATACTGTTGTTTCTGTTGATATCGTTGATTCTGTTGTTTCTTCCGATTGATTGTTAATGATTTCATCCACGGGGTTTGTACTGTTCACTATCTTGTTTTTTCCGGTTTTATTCCCACACCCGCTTATGAGCAGAATACTGACAAATACCAGAATATATTTTTTCACGTGCTTCATATGTCCACCTCTTTTTCTTTTTTACGACTTACCCGCTATTCTGCCTGCAAGACAGCTTACCAGAAAAGCGGCTATATCAACGGCAACAATAGTGGAGCCTACCGGAGTTCCCGCCAGAATGGACAGCAGAATACCTACAACCGCGCAGAAAACCGACAGACACACAGCACACACGGTTACGCGGAAAAAAGTACGGAATATCCGCATTGCCGACAGGGCAGGAAATATAACAAGCGCCGAAATGAGCAGGGAACCTACCAGATTCATGGCGAGAACTATAATAACCGCCGTAATTACAGCAATCAGCAGATTATATAAATCTGTTTTCATTCCCGTTGCTTTTGCAAAATTTTCATCAAAAGTAACGCAGAAAATTTTATGATAAAACAAAACATAAACGATAACTACTATGACCGACAGCACACAGCACAACACCACCTGTCCCTGCGTCAGGGTCAGAATGGAGGTTGAGCCAAACAAAGTGCTGCATACATCACCGGATAAATTCGGACCGGTTGCAAAAATATTCATAAGCAGATACCCAATAGCCAGTGCACCTACCGATATCATGGCAATCGCCGCATCCCCTTTTATTTTTGTGTTCTGCCCCGTCCGCAGCAATAAAACGGCACACAGAACCGTAACCGGCAATATGAAGAGCATATTATTTGTCAGATTAAGAACCGATGCCACCGCCATTGCTCCAAAAGCTACGTGGGACAAACCGTCTCCGATAAAGGAAAATCTCTTCAAAACAAGGGTAACTCCCAGCAGGGAGGAGCAAAGAGCTATCAGAATTCCTACAATCATGGCATATCTTACAAACGGATATTGGAAATACATACTCAATTTGCTTATCATCTCACTCATGGTGCACCTCCTCTGCTCCGAAAAAGCCCTTTCCTTCCGTATTTTTCAGGTAGTCTTCTTTTGTTCCGTAAAAAATATTTTTTCCTATAAACAAAATATGACTGGCATAAGTAACTGCGGCTCTTATGTCATGGGATATCATAATCACCGTAATACGGTTTTCCCGGTTCAGCCGCTCAATAAGCTGATACATTTCCTCCGTTACTTTAGGGTCCAGACCGGATACCGGTTCGTCCAGAAGAAGGAGTTTTTTCGTTGCACAAAGGGCTCTTGCCAGCAGAACTCTCTGCTGCTGGCCGCCGGACAACTCGCGGAAGCATCTTTTTTCAAGTTCTGCGACATGCATAAACTGCATATTTTCTTCTGCAAGAGCCTTTTCTTCCTTTGTATAAAACGGACGCCACCCCATACGTCCCTGGCAGCCCGAAAGTACTATTTCCTTTACGGATGCCGGGAAATCCCTTTGCACCGGTGTCTGTTGCGAAAGATAACCGATTTCATCCTTCTTAAGCCCGTCACCCAGAATGATTTCTCCCTTCAAAGGCGTCAGCAGACCCAGAATGGTTTTCATCAGTGTGGATTTTCCGGAACCGTTTTCTCCGACAATGTAAAGATAATCACCTCTTTCCACCTTAAAGCTGATATCTGTCAGAATTTCTTTTCCTTCGTATCCTATGGATAAATGACTGCCGGAAATATATGGCATGGGGATACCTCCTTACTGTAATGCTTTCTTCAGAACTTCCAGATTGCTTTCCATAACGGAAAGGTATGTGGTTCCGTTTTTAACATCTTCCGATGTAGTTGACTGCATGGAATCCATTGCCAGAACAGTCTGGTTTTTATCCTTCGTATTCTCAATAATGGTCTTTGCGATTTTTCCGTCCGATTTTTCGATGGTTAATACAGATTTCAGACCGAGCTCGTCTACTTTCTGTGCCAGGAAGGTTATCGTTTCAAAGCTGGCTTCGGTTTCGGCGGAGCAGCCCACAAAAGCGGCGTAGTAGCTCAGACCGTAATCATCCACCAGATAGCGGAACGGGAAACGGTCACCGAATAAAACGGTTTTCTGTGATGCATTATCTACTGCTTCCTGATATTCTTTATCCAGATCGGAAAGCTTTCCCACATAGGCAGCCGCATTGGCGGTATAAACGTCCTTGTTTTCAGGGTCAATCTCCTGCAGTGCATCGGAAAGCGCACCAACCAGAGTCTTTGCATTCTTCAGGGACAGCCATACGTGCTCGTCCTTTTCTTCTTCGTGCTCGTGCTCGTGTTCGTCCTCATCTTCATGTTCATCCTCATGCTCCTCTTCCATGTCCTCTTCGTGTTCATGCTCCTCTTCCTGCATACCTTCCACTACTTCTTCGTTTTTTACGGAATCACCGAGAACTTCGAGAAGATTTATAACCTTCATGTCTTTATTTACGGCTTCCTTGAGTGCATCTTCCACCCATTCATCGGATTCCCCTCCTACATAAACAAAAAGGTCACAATCCGAAATTTTCATAATGTCATCTGCCGTAGGCTGGTAGCTGTGTAAATCCACGCCGTTATCAAGAAGCATGGTAATGTCAAGATTGGATGCTTCCTCACCGGCAATCTGGCAAACCCAGTCGTACTCCGGGAATATTGTAGTAACAACCTTTATTTTATCTTTGGGAGTATTCTCGTTATTCTGGGAACTTTCTGATGATGTTTCGCCGGAAACAGCCTTGGTTTCTTCCGGAACAACGGTTTTTTTCTGACCGCAGGCAGCAAAACAAAATGCCACCATTACTGCTGCCAATAAAACAGATATTAATTTTTTCATAAATAAAACCTCCGATTATTCTAAAAATAGATACAAAAACAGAAGGTATGACCTTGCATACCTTTCCTCACGGAAGTTTTATTCAATCATTCAACCGTACTTTTTGATTTACAAGTGATGTGAAACAAAGATAAAGAACAGGAAGAGCAAGAAGAATTCCGCTCTCTGCCATAAACGTACCCACGAACGGGGTTACGATTTTTCCGGTTCCGATGTTCCGCAACGTCTGTTCTGCCTGATGAACACAGGCGCAGACCGGGCAGTCTTCGCCCGTACAATCGTGGTTTTCTTCCCCGGCAATATAAAAAAGGGAAGCAAATGTAACAAATAAAAAGATTATGCAGATAAAAACCGCACTTTTCTTTCTGTTCATTATCATCGCCTCCTTCTTTTTATTCTGTATTATGTAATTTCCTTTAATTCTGTAATTTCTTTTAATTCTGCATTTCTGCATTCATCGCAAATTCCATAGAAAACAGTTCTTGATGAATTAATCTGAAATCCGTGATGCTCCATTACATGCTTCCTTAAGTTTTCCACTTCCCCGCATTGCAGGTGTATCAGTTTTCCACATTTTTCACATTTGCAATGGTAACAGACTGTATTTGATTCCGGATTGTTTTCACCGATGTATTCAAAGCAGGCACTGCTTGTTCCGTCTATCACGTATTTAGTAACCATACCTTCCCGAACCATTTTTTCCAGATGCCGGTACACAGTCGTTGTCCCGATTGCGGTTCCCCTGGCTTCAAAATATTCACATATGTCACTGACCGTAACATGATTACCTTGATTTTTTTCCAGATAGGCAAGCAATTCTGTCATTTGCTTTGTTTTATACTGTCCTTTTACCAAACTGACCCCTCCAATTTGAAAACCATTTTCATTTTACAGCAAAATTTTTATTTGTCAACAGAATTTGAAAATAATTTTCAAATTGCTTCTGTCTATTTTCCAAATGCCGTCTTTTAAAATCCCAGACTGTCGTTTACCAGAATAACATGTATTCTGTCCGTGTGGCGGGAGTATCTCGTTATCAAAAACTGGCAGCAGATGGTGTCCGGGGACTTGCAGTCGTAGCATCTGCCGGTTTCCTTACAGGGTGTTTTCACCGGAAATCTCTGGGCGTTGGCGGGCGCCGCTACGTTTCTGGCACGCTTCATGGCGCTGTCCAAATCGTCGCAGACCTTATTCATGCCCACAATAAAAATAACTTTCTTCGGACCCTGCGCAATACAGGAAACCCGGTTGGAATTGCCGTCAATATTCACTAAAATGCCGTCGTTTGTCATGGCATTGGCGCTGGAAAGAAAGATATCCGCGTCATATGCTGCCAGAAGTCCTTCCCTTGCATCCATTTTGTCGCGGTCCAGATAATGATAGTTGCCTTTTTCCAGTGCTTCAATCAGTCCGATTTCATGGGCGCTCATGCAGCCGCCCATGGCAATGGTGCTTTCTTCCGGTATCAGTTCCAGCGCTTTTTTCAGCGCTTCTTCCTTATTTTCCGCATAATGCCCCGTCATGTTGCGGGACTGCAGACCTTTGATAACGGTCTGCGCCAAAGCTTCGTTTCGTTTTCTCATGTTCTCATTCATACAATCTCAATCCTCTCATTTACCTGCAAATTCAGGGTTTCTGTCGTTGCAGTTTTACGGCTTCGCCCCTTTTTCATGGTTTTGACCCATTATAATACAACCTGCCCAAAAAAGAAAGAACCCCGAAGCCGGTGCTTTCAGGGTTCTTCCTATAATTATAGGCATATTTACTTTTGTTGAAGCAGTTTTTCATATTCAGCCTCATCAATATGATATTTTTTCTGAATAACTACATAGGAAACAATTAAAGCGAGCACAGGTATAAGAACCATTCCTATCCGGAACATGAGTCCCTGAGTAGCAGATATTTCCGTAATATAATGATTTGCCTGAACCAAAGCCTCTTCGCTGGAAAGCTGTCCCTTGTTTACCTCTATTTCCAAGGCGCTGATGCTCTGGCTTTTGGCATATATACCGCTTACAATAAGCACCAGTGTAGACAATCCCTGATTGATGCCGCCTGCCAGTTTGACACTGAAAGAACGGACTGCCGATATAACGGAGTCGTGTCTTTCATGAGATTTAACCTCATCATATTCAATGGTATTGTTAATCATAACGACTATTACAAGGTTCATAAGACCCTGGAAGAAAAAGATAACAAACCCGATTGCATTCAGCAGAATGACATTTTTAGGAAGAATGTAACCAAAGCCCATAAAGCACGCATACCCTGCTAAAAGAACCGCAAAGCAAACTTTCAGTATCTTTTTTCTGGAAAAATGTTTTGCCAGAAAAGCATAACTTGCCTGTGAAATAAGCATTCCCAACCCATACATTACCGTGAAGTAAAATACCAGATTGCCGCTTTCCGAATAGCCATATTCTATATAGAAGAAATTTACACCAAAGATAATCAGGATATTGTTTGTAATGTTAAAGAAAATAGAAGCTATGCCTGCTGCCACCAACTGGTCATTCCGGGCAAAAATGTGATACATATCCTTTAATGACAATTTTTCCTTCTGTTCGCCCCTGTTTCTTTCTTTTATACCAAAGGCGGTCAGCATCTGAAATGCCACAAGGGCAAGTGCTACCACAAGCGCTACTACCCGGTACGCCGTTACGGCATTTCCCGCTATTACAACCGGTACAACACCGGCAACGGAAAACTGACCGATGCAGACGAAAATGCTCATAATCGTTACCAGTGAGTCCCTTGTTCCCGGGTCGGAGCTTAAAGAAGGCAGAACTCCCCAGTAGGCAATGTCGTTCATCGTGTAAGTCATTCCCCATAAAAGATAGAAAAGACTGTAAAATAACACAAATCCCCATCCGCTGGGACGGATAGTAAACAGACACACAATCACCACCGCATTTGTCAGGGAGCCTATCAATATCCACGGCTTGAATTTCCCCATTTTGAAATGGGTATTTTCAATAATGATACCCATTAAAAGGTCATTTACGGCATCCCATACCATGCACACAATCATGGCTCCGCTTATCACCGCAAACTGCGCACCGGTCAAGTTCATGGTATATTGCACATACAAAATCAGATACATGCTCACCAATGCATAGGCGGCGTCTCTTCCGGTCGCACCTATACAATAACTCCATTTTGTTCTTGCATCTAATTTCTCATTCATGTTTTTTCCCCCTGTTCGCTGAATTTACTATTTTTATAATGGTTTTGTGTTTTATCAGACCGCCGCTCTGGTTGCAGACACTGTCTAAATTTCCTTCCAGTATGCCCTCCAGCATCATACGCACTTCCGGGTCTTTCAACGGTTTCGGGAAATACATAAGTCGGACAGCCAGTTTTCCTATACAAATCCACTTTCTTGCCAGCCGTGAATACGGCCGCATCTGCATGAGAGAATTTTTTGTTGTAAATTCCCCCGGGCGCATGTCCGAAAAATGGGTATGCGGGTAAGTATAAACAAGGTTAAAATCCTTCTCGGAAAGAGGTACCGGCGTGTCTGCGAATAAAATACTTTTTACGGCAGTCCCTTCTACTTCTGCCTCTCCCGTAAGGCGGATGTCCTGCAGGGAAGCTCCCACCTGAATTTCATATGTCCCGCCGATTACCTGAAATTCCGAGTCCTGATACACCGAGAATGCCCGGCTGTCCAGTGTTATTTCCACTTTCTTTTTTTCACCGGGATTTAACCTTGTTTTGGCAAACCCTCTTAATTCCCTGACCGCCCGGAATGCGCCGGCAGCAGGATTTTTCACATATACCTGCGAAATCTCCTGCCCTGCACAGGTACCCGTATTCTCTACACAATAGGCAACTTTATAATTGAAACCTTCTGTTTTACAAATCTGCAAATCCGAATAGGTGAAACGGGTATAGCTCAGTCCATGTCCGAAACAATAGCGGACAGGGATACGGAAGGTATCGTAGTACCGATATCCTACAAATATACTTTCCCGGTATTCCACTTCATCCGGATGCCGCTTCTGTTCTCCCTGCTTTCCGAAATTTCCGTAACTCGGTACATCCGTTTCCCGATAAGGAATGCTTTCTGCCAGCTTGCCGGACGGATTTGCTTCTCCCAGTACAAGCCTTACACAGGCGTCGGCTGCCGCTTCTCCTCCCAGATATAACTGCAGCAATGCCTTGCATCCGGAAGGTAAATCCATATTATAAGGAGCACCGCCGATAGAAATAAAACCGATATTATTGTTTATTTTTAACAGCTGCTCCAATAAAACTGTTTGATTTACAGGCAATTCAAAGCTTTCCCTGTCGTAGCCTTCTCCTTCTGCAATATCCGTAAGGCCTCCGAAAAATAATACCGGCATGCCCTTTTCTTTTGCCTCTGCAACCAGTTCCTTTGCCTCTTTTTCTAACGCAGGTATCCTTTTCAGCGAAGAATTCCGGTAACCTTTGGCAAAATACACTTTGATACCCTTGTTCTGAAACTGCTCTACAAAGGATTTTACTCTTTCCGTATGAATATGACTGCTGCCGCCTCCCTGAATTCTGGGGTTTTCCGCCAGACCTCCTATTATCACAATTTCCTTTTCCTTAGATAAAGGCAGGAAATCTTCATTTTTAAGAAGCACGGCGCTTTCTTCCTCTATTTTTCGCGCCAAATTGTGGTTTTTCGTTCTTATACATTCGGGGACCTTTTTTCCTTTGCCTGTGTTTCCCTTGTCCGTACTCTCTGTTTCCGTACTTTCTATGCCCGTGCTTCCCTTGTCCGTACTCTCTGTTTCCGTACTTTCTATGCCCGTGTTTTCCTTGTCCTTATTTCCCTTATCCGTGTTTCTTTTGTCCGCAGGTCCGTTTTTTCCGTAGATTTCCTCCAATGCTTCAATTCTGTTTACCGCACATTCCAGTGTTTTTTCGGAAAGCCGCCCATTTTTTAATGCTTCCGTTACATCCTTAAAATGATTGCCGCAGCTATCCGGCATTTCCACGTCCATTCCCGCTGACAAACATGCCGGTAAATCCACACATGCTCCCCAGTCACTCATGACAAGTCCACCATATCCCCATTTTTTTCTGAGGATGTCCGTTAAAAGATGTGAATTTTCACATGCGGGAATGCCGTTTACATAGTTGTATGCCGCCATGACCGTAGCCGGTTTTGCTTCCTTTACCACTTTTTCAAAGGCAGACAGATAAATTTCGTGCAAAGCCCTGTCATCAATCATGGAATTGGATGTCATCCGGTGTGTTTCCTGACTGTTGCCGGCAAAATGCTTTAACGAAGTACCTACCCCGTTTTTCTGCATGGCAAGTACATAGGAAACAGCCAGTTCTCCCGCTAAAAAGGGGTCTTCCGAATAATATTCAAAATTTCTTCCGCAAAGAGGAGAACGTTTTATATTCACTCCCGGCCCCAGCATCACCGAGACTTCCAGCGCTTTTGCTTCCTCTGCTATGCCTTCCGCCATTTCCCCTATTAGTTCTCTGTCCCAGGAGCAGGCGGCGCTGCTGGCTGTCGGAAAACAGGTAGCTTCGTAACTGTCGTTGTTTTTTGCCCCGTCTTCCTGTGCCCGCACACCGTGCGGTCCATCCGAAACATGAAGAGTTCCTATGTGCCATGCCCCTTTTCCCGTTACAAGCCTGCACATTTCCTCCGGATTTTTTGCCATAAAACCCCCATTCCTTTCCGCAATCCGCAAACTTTGTGTTCGTTTCTCTTAATACCAACTTAACATCTCTCATTTCTCATCTATATCATTTTTCTGTTGTTATATATTAAATTTCTTATATAATAAATAGTAGAAAGGAGTTCTGCAAAATGGCTAAAAATAAGGCACAGATAGAATATGAATTTTTAAATTCTTCCAAGAATTTTTTATATGACGCAAGAGAAACGGGAAAAACCCATACCCCTTTCAGCTACGAAATTTTTCTGTTTAATTCTATTAAAAACGGGGATATACAGGGCGTAGAGTCCGCCCTGAACCGATACCGGAATTCCGGTCTTATCATCGGGCATATGTCCGACAATCCTTCCCGGGAAATCCATTACTGGGCAGTCGCTACCATTGCGGTTGCCATACATTATGCCATTTTAGGCGGTCTTGATGAAAGCGAAGCATACCAGATGAGTGACCGGTATATTCAGGAAATAGATTTTCTTCAGACAATGGAAGAATGCATTGATTACTTATGTGAGAAGGCAATAGAGCTGGCAGCAAGAGTAAAGGAAAACACTATCCCCCAATGCTACAGCTCTCTGATTAACAAGTGTGTCCACCTGATACATGTCAATCTGCATAGCCGGTTAAAAATCGCAGACATTGCCAAAAGCCTCCATGTTTCACGGGATTACCTCTCTCAGGCTTTCAAAAGGGAAACCGGTATTTCTGTCCATCAATACATTTTAAATCAGAAAATGAACGAGGCGGTAAATATGCTTGTTCTCGGAATGTCCGTTAATGAAATAAGCTATACCCTTTGCTTCTGCAATGAAAGCCATTTTATTCAGCTATTCCGAAAAAAATACGGCCAGACTCCAACCGCTTATATGGCATCCTTACATAATGCCACATAAACCTTGGAAGCTGACCGCGAGTGAACCTTTGCCTGCTTATTTTTTTATTCTGGTCACATGGAAGTTGCAGCAGTCGTCTCCCTGCGCCAGGGTTTTGGTCCGGTGGAGTTCTCCGCCTTCATTCCAGTAATTTCTTTCATCCATATTGCAGAGGCAGGGAACAAACTCAAAGCAGTTTTCCCTCTTGCCGAGCTTGCAGATGCCGCATTCAGTGTAGGTATTGTAAAACTCATCCACACCCTTTTCATACTTGAATTTCCAGTCCAGCTCGTACGGGGAATTCTGACTTGCGACACTCTCCTTCACCTTTTTGTCCTGTACTTTATCGGTAAACAGCGTGCATTTTTTATTCTTGTGCACCTTTACGATAAACGGAGAGTCAAACACCGCCGTTACCATCTCGTTCACAACCTCCGGGATGATTTTTTCCGGCTCCGCCTTATGTAAGGAAAATACAAATGCCGCGATATACAAATTCGCCTCCAGAGAGCTTCCCCCGATGTCCGGCGTCCGCAAAAGCATGGCTTTGTACTCCTTCTTTGCCTTTTTCTTGTACGCCTTCATGTCCATATCCGGGTAAATTTCGGACAATCTTTCCAATGATGACTTGAAGCACATCATTTCTGCCGCTTTCGCCATTATTCCGTACTTAAGCATATCAATCAGTCCTCTTTTCCTCTTCCTTTGACATGGATTATAGCACTTTTCGGGGTGAGTTTGCATAGGGTAACTGAAATTTATTTTACCGTTTCTTCAAGAAATCTGTCTATTTTTTCCAGATAGGCATCTGCCTGTACGATGAAACCGACATGTCCGCCGGGTGCATCCTCTATTCTGGCATCGAGGTCGCGGAACAGCGCTGCCAGGATTTCCTGGTCTTCCTTTTTGAAGATGTCGTGCTCCGGAACGAGTATCTGCACCTTGCCGCGCAGATATGCAAAGTCTTCTTTCTTAAAGTATTCGCAGTTTCTCAGCATGAATACGCAGGTATAGCTGTGAATAAAGCGCTTTTTGTACCCCGAATCGGAAGCAACTGTTTCATAGAAGCTTACTCCGTAAGTCTTATTTTCCGGTGTTTCGTATTCTAAGAATTTCGGGCTTAATTTTATAAGCTGTTTCATCAGAGTCTTAGCGGGCATAATCTTCATCAGACTTATCATAATGGGTCCAGTCAGCCATTCTTTTTTGATATTACGGATGTAATCGCTGTCCAGAGTCAGTGTGGTTACTAAAATCATGGCATTTACCATTTCCGGAAACTTTTTGGCAAACATCTGCGCATTGACACCGCCGTCACTGGCACCTATAAGAATTACCTTTTCAATGCCAAGCTTATCCAGCAGTTTGCGGAGAAAGTCTATCTGCTCCTCCAGCTTCACCGTGAAAAACGGATATTCATAGATTAAAAATCCGTATTTTTCACGAAAATGCAGCGCATAGGGCATCCACATCTCCTGCATTTCCAGTCCATGGAAAAACAGAACGGTCGGCGCCCCTTCTTTTCCCCCGCGCTGATAGCGGACCGTAACACCGTCCACTTCTATGGTTTTATAAGGATACTCCCGTAAAAATGCCTTGTATTCTTCCTTGAAATCTCTCATTTTTCCTGTATGCTCCCATCTGATAAATTTTGATTGATTTTTCTGCTGACCAGAAAGCCTCCTTCATCCTTTACAATTTCATACTCCTTCGCCAACGGGTTTTCACTTCCCACCACGCAGTAATCACACAGATTTGCGCCGCTCCGGCTTTTCCGTACCGCTCATCCACCCACTTCTGTATGCTTTCGCAAAATCCCGGCATATCACTTAACTGCATATGTTCCACCGTTTTATCCATAGCCTGCGTTGCCTCCTTGTTATTCCTGTTATAGTCAGGTTTTATGCTGTTAGCTTAAACTAACTATATCATAGGAGGGGAGGGATTACAATGCTTCGAGGGACATTGAAGGGCATCAAAAAAACACCATCAGCTTCTGGTACTCGCGGACAACGGAAGTGGAATAAAATTCGACAAAACAATTCCGAGTCCCGAAATGCTGCTGACGGATGCATGGCTGGGCACCTGAAAGAAATTCATGACATGTTTTCCCTCACGAAAAAAGAGAACCGTTATCCCACTGTTTTTTTAAAAATACAAAATAGAAAATTACGTTCAGAAGAATACCGAAGCAGGTGGCAACCGGCGCCGCCAATCCTATTTTGGTAAGGCTTGCGTCCGGCTGTATACTCATAAAGTATGCAAGCGGCAATCTCACCAGTAAGGTCTGAACCAGACCCTGTATCATGACCCAGACGGTTTTTTCGTAGCCGTTGAAAAATCCTATCATACTGAACAATACTGCCGTGACAATCGTTTCCGGTGCAAATCCTCTTAAATACTCCGCTCCTTTCCCGATAACCGCCAAATCCGGAGTAAAGATGCTGCACAAAGCATCACCGAAGTTCCATACGGCAATAAATACAATCACGCCCACAATCACCCCAAAACCCATGCCGGTAAACATGGACTTTTTTGCCCGGTCGGGCTTTCCGGCTCCGACGTTCTGCGACACGAAGGATGCCATGGACTGCATAAGTGCACTGGGAACAAGCATGGCAAAATTAACTATCTTGCAGGCTACCCCATATCCTGATGAGGCTTCCAGACCAAGCTTATTGATAAAGGCACACAGAGCCAAAAACGACATCTGCGTCAGGAACTCCTGCAATGCCAGCGGAAGACCTACTTTTATAAATCTCTTACACTGATTATTGATTTTGAAGTCCTGTTTCCGGATGCGGAAGCCGTACTTCTTCTTTTTCAATATAATAAGCGCCAGAACCACGCTCACCGCCTGTGCCGCAACCGTTGCAATCGCTGCACCCGCCGCATCCAGGTGAAAGCCCGCTACCAGAATTAAATCGCCGATAATATTTACCACACAGGCAACCGCCACAAATATAAGCGGGGATTTGCTGTCCCCAAATCCTCTGAAAATAGCCGCCAGCACATTATAGGCAACAATAAAAAATATACCGCCGCCGCATATTTTTACATAGACGGATGTAAGGGAAAGGGCTTCTTCGGGCGCCTGCATCAAAATCGCCAACGGCTTTGCAAAGAAAACCATCACGGCAAACAATACGATACAGATTATGGTAAATACCGTAATGCCTCCTCCGAGCAGTTCCCCTATCTGACCGGAATTTTTTTCTCCGATGTATCTTGCAATCAGCACGGTAATGCCCATGGCAAACTGCGTGATGACAAAGGTAACCAGATTCAATATCTGGCTGCCGGTGGATACCGCCGACAATCCGGCTGTCGTGCCGAACCGTCCCACAACCAGTAAATCCACTGCGCCATATGCCGCCTGCAGCACCAGTGCACCGAATACCGGCATCATAAACAGTATTAACTTATTCAGAATACTTCCTTGTGTAAAATCTCTTTTTTCTCCCTGATTCATTTTCCAATTTTACCTCATCTTTCCGCTCTTTTTCCCATACCGTACGATATCGCTTCATTCCGCTCTCTTTCCCACACTGTATGGTATCGCTTCATTCCGCTCTTTTTCTCATAACCCGATACAGTTTCTCTACCGTTTCTATCATGGCATCCGCGTCTTCGTCGGAAACATCGTCAAGCTCTCTGCTCAGCTCTCCAAAAAGCTCGTCCACATATTCGTCCAGCAAGGCTTTCCCGGCTGCCGTAATTTTAAGAAACACAACCCTGCCATCCGTTTTGTCCGCCTGCTTCTCCACAAGTCCAAGCTTTTCCATGTCCTTTATGGTTTTGGTAACACCGGGCTTCGGAAGTCCCAGTTCGTCACTGATATCGCTCACTCTCACGCTGCCCGTTTTCAATTCCAGTTTCCGTATCGTGTCCAGATAATGCATATGTGAAGAAGTCACGCCGTTCGGCAGCGTGGGAAGCAAATCCCTCACTCGTTTCGCCAGATAGCAGGCATCCATTACTTTCTTGACTTTATCCCTTGTCATCGCAAATTGCTCCTTTCCTGTTTGCTTTCCTTTTTAGTTATTTCATATAATTACATAAAGTAACTAATTGCGTAATAAATATATTCTCATTTTCCTCTTTTGTCAATAGAATGTTTTCCAGAGGTCTTTTCCTTCCTGAAAAGATTTCAGTTTCATTCTTTTTTTCTCATAAAGAGCTTCCAATTTCGGAATTCGGATATGACGCTCTGTTAAGTCTTTCTCATATATGGCAAAGTCCATTTCTGCTTTCTCTATGTCAACTGCTTTTCTATCCCTTACATAGCTTAACAGCTTTATCTCTTTTCGGATAAAAGAATGCGTAACGATATCGTCCAGATGTATTTTATCCAGATTGTCATAGGAAATGTTGTAAAACATCGAATTACCTGAATCGTATATAGGTGCCATTCCAAGAATTTCCAACGTATCCGGATTTCTGACTACAGAAATGTTATTCATATGCCTGTCCGTATTGGAAAGCAGATAATCCGTCATAATTTCGTAATCCATAAAAGCATCAAACTCTTCCTCTTTTATCCCCAGAGAAAGACACACTTTTTTCAGGGGATAATAATATGACTCATTCTGTCTTATTTTTATGGACTGCAGCAACTCCCAGGCACTTATGATTTCTTTATTTTCAGAACAAAAATCATAGGATAAACAGCCCAATCCTTCCATTCCACCCTCAACTGTAATCATTATTCCCTGATATGGAGTATAGTTGGAAAATCCCTGTTTTTTGTGCAGTTCTGTAGCAAACAGTTCATTTATGCTCTGTTGATAAGAGTCTCCATAATTTCCCTTTACCATATATCTGCGTCCCGAAGCATCAATACACCATTTCTTTTGCAGCTCCCCCTGAGATGCGGCACAGTTAAATTTTGTTTTGTGACGCAAATCAATAACTTTGTCTTTATTTATGGTTAAGTCACCAAATGTATCAACAAAATCATTTGTAAATAAATTGACATCTGCCCATGTCAAGCCCTCACCCCGCGGCTGAATCCAGTAACAATCGGACAGACTTAATGCCAGATTATCAACGAGCGCACTGTTTGTAGACTCATAACCCAGCCTTTGAAGCGCAGTTTTTGCACCGTTTCTGGTCTTGGGAATCGCACGGTCCCTCCACCATTCATGAAATTTCATTTCATTCATCTGACCGCCGATTGGAAAATGGTCCAAAGCAGAAAGATTTCTTTTATAATTTCCAAGTGTACCATCTGCCGACAATTCCATAAGACATACCGGAATATCCTTATGCATCAGATAGTATTCTTCCGCCCTCTTTTTTGCCATATACTACCCCCATAGAATATCTTCTTTTTTATCTATATTGCAGTCACGGATAAATTTTTCAACCGCATCATAGTAGCTTTCAAACAGTGAATTGGCATAAATTACGAGGTTCTGTTCATTTACACCATTGATGTCTACATTGACGCATATCTTTGTTCCCTTTGTATCCACTATTGTCCCGGTTAAACTATCATAGTAATAGGTTCCGTTTGCGGATTCTATCTTTTTCATGGACTCTTTTTTCATGGGAAGCTTTTCTGCTATCATTTTAAGAATGTATGGTGCCGGAGTGCTTTCTCCGTATTCCCATCTTCTAAGCGTTCCAATAGGAATACCGAAACTGTCCGCAAATTCCTTCTGCGTTTGTCCTGTTAATTCTCTCATTTCCTTTATATTCATAAATAAAATCTCCCAAGCATCTATATAGATGCTTTGTACCTAATATAGGCACTTTGTATCTAATATAGGTGCTTTATACCCGATATGGGTACTTTTGTTTTAATACTACCCAATTCGGGTACTTTTGTCAATATTTTTTCACATGATACATTTCATAAACGTGTTTACTATAGTATGTATTACTTTTGTTTTTATTATGCTTTTTCCCTGTTCCCCCGACGTGGGATAAAAATAAGCAATCAAAAAGATGGGAGCAAATGCTCCCACCTTAACTTTTCGCGCTTGTGTTCATTCGACACAATTCCTGCTTTTGCTTATTCGGCGCGCTTATTGGATTTTTTCCTGCCGATAATAAAGAATATTCCCAATCCGACAACCACCACGGCACAGCCGAGTAATAAAATCCACATCTTTGTCCGGACAACGCCGTTATCGGACGCCTTAGGTGACTCCGTTCCATTCATAACCGAATCGGTCAGCACAATGGTATAATCGGACGCATGGGTAAATGTAAGATTAACATTACCTTCTTCATCAATCCGGTCGGCACATACGAACTCTAATTCCCCGCTGTCAGCATTGTAGTAGAACAAATTAGCGTAGTATCCCGCATTTTCTGCCTTCAGATTAACTGTCAGCGTTGCGGTAAATCCGAACTCACCGTTGTATGCCAGTGTCAGGTTCATGGAATAATTTTCCCGGGTAATCGTATTGATTACATCCACCGGAATGGTTTTTCCCGCTTCGCTTCCGAATGTAACTCCCAGGTTAATATCCCCCTTGATGTCGGTTACATCTTTTCCGCTCACAGTCCATACTATGCTGTCTCCCATGTCAAACTGCACTTTCATGTCCTTACCTTTGAGATATTCAAATATATCGGAGGGAACATTCGTGGCGCCGTTCATATCAACAACTATCGTACCGCCGTCCTTTGTATCTTTCATCTCGTCCTTAATAAGCTCCCATCCGGACTTGCTGCTGTCATCTTTGACAAACGGTTCTCCGGTATTGTTTCCGTTTTCCTGATTTTGGTCCTTATTTTGTCCGTCGTTTTTACCGTTATCCTGCTTGTTGTCTTCCGGAACCTCATTGTTTTCTTCGGTTTCATCCGGTACATCCACGGTATCGTTCGGTGTATCGGGCTTATCGGGAGTAGCGGGTACATTCTGTACCGTTACCTTAACTTCCGTCTGCACCGTTTCATAGTTTGCAATATCCGTCGGAGTAAATATTACCGTATAGTCTGCAGTTGCCGTCGGTACGGTATCCTCATGCAGCCATCGGAAGGTTCCTGAAATAAGCATACCGTCCGGTTCGCTGTAAACGGCAGCTCCGCCGCTTAATGCGGATGCACCGAGATTTTTTCCGTAAGTAATCGCTGCTGCCGTAGGCTTTATTGCAATTACGGGTGTTGCCTTTTCTACATTTACAATAATAGTGGATGATACCTGCTCATATGCGGCGCTGTCACTGGGTGTAAATACCGCCGTGTACCCTTTATTGCCAACTAACGGAATAATTTGTGTGTTCTGCCATTTCCAGGTTCCGGCTATCTGGTTGCCGTTTGCATCCAATACCTTTCCGCCTGTCAGTGCAATATCACAGAGTGTCTTTGTCGGATGATAAGTCTGTGCTGCCGCAACCGGTAATTCGGTTACTCTCGGTGTCTGCTTGCTCTCAGAAACCGTTTCCTTTTTATTGGTTGCTTTGACATTGATTTCCAGTACCATGTCCTCATAATTTGTCGTGCTGACTACTATACGGACATTACCGATATCACCCTCATTATCTGTTTTTACCTTTTCGACTGGCAGGCTGAGCACGCCATTCTCAATTTTTACACCGCCTACTACATAGTAGTCTGTTTTTATTGACACAACCGGCAGACCATAGGTAATCTGACCGTACTCCTGCGGAGCTGTTAATTCAGGCAGCAATTTTGTAAGGTCGACTTTATAGGTTTTCGCACGGTTGTTTGCTACTTCCAATTCGGCAGGCTGCGGATTTATTGCCGCTTTTATTATGGACTGCTCTCCATTTGCGGCACTCCGGGGAATAACAAATTCCTTTTCTCTCTCCCCGCCTTCAAAGAAAAAGTTCTTATTTAACATCCTGATCTTTAAAACAACCGTCTTTCCAACACCGACTTCTGCGCTGTCATACTGTGCATCAACAATCTCATAATCAACGCCTCTTTCCAACCCTATCGTTAATCCATTTGAGTCGGACTTAAAGGAAAGCTGATTCAGCAATGTCAGCGGTACATCCTTCGTACCATCATATGTTTTTTCCAGATTATCAGTGAAAACATTCAATATTACACATGGCTTTACTTCAAAGTTAATCGACTTTGTGCCTGTGTAGTTACCTTTTCCGGTGACTGTCAGTGTATAACTTCCGGCTAACCGGACATTCTTATTTCCGGTAACCGTATGGTCATTTTCTGACAATAACTTGTCCTTATACCACAGATTATATGCTACATTAAGTTCACGACCGCTATTTTTATCATCATAAGAAGTAGGATAATAAACCAGAGCATCTTCCCCGATGATTGCAAGATTTGCATCCTTAATATCCGCCTGCTTCACTGTCACAGTAACTTCTTTGCTGACCACAAAACCTCCGCAGGCAGCTACGCATCTGATAGTATGCTTTCCTGCGTTTTCATATATCTCATCGGAAAGTACCAGGGTTGCCTCTGTCTTATTCCGCAACTCTTCACCGTCCAGATACCATTTGTAAGTAACGGCTGCTCCGCCTGTTGTGCCCGTTTTTGCAGTAGCAATAAGGTCCTCAGTATAGGTAATGTCCGGTGCAGTGAGGGTAAGCTCCGTTACCGGCGCTTGTTCAACCGTGACGGTACCAATGGCGTCCGTACCGTTATTCAGAATATTGGTACCGGATTTTGCCAGTTCTTCTGCTGTCAGCCATGTTGTATCTGTTTTTTGAAATCCATAACCGTCCGGCAGCAAATCGCCAAGTGTAATGCTGTTTAGGGAAGTAGAAATTTCTTTATAGCTGCCTCCGTAGAGCTTCGCACCATAGGATTTGGTATCTAAGGATGTAACTGTTCCGTCACCGGTCACAGTCAGGTCCGAACCGCCGGAGGTGATACATGCCACGTCCTTACCATTCAGATTAATCGCACAATTTGCATTAAAAATAGCAATTCCATCTGTCAGCGGCTTGATTGTACCGCCATTTTCGTTTGCATATACTACGGCTGACGGAATTGCAGAAGCACTTCCCTCTTCCGTCTCTGCTGTGAAATAATAAACTTCACCGCTTCCGACGGTTACAGCAGCTACGAAGGAAGCCGCATCCGCGTTACACCCATCGCAGTATTCATCCCCGTCTTTATCCTGATGTGCCGTACATTTTACGACGATGACGTTTGTAAGTCCTTCTTCTATACCATGTGAAAGCATCTTGTTATAGGATACCATCGTACCATCCTGGTTTTTGAACGCATAACCCGCTGCCAGCAGGGAACCTGCCTTCATGGTACCTCCATGGAAATCCAAGAGACAAATCGTTCCATACGAACCACCATCCAGCGCAATTCCACCCCCATCAGGTATACCGTTCAAAAGCACCTCTCCGATTGTTCCGGACATATCTTTGGTTTGTATCTTAGCCTTGGGATACACTGACAGAGAAGCAATCTCCCCGCCTTTCCAGCCGGTGAGATCCAGTGTACTGCCATCATAAATACTGATAGATGCAGCGTTATACTTGTCTGGTTGTTTCAGATTTCCTGTACCGGTAAGCTTTAATATGGCAGTCTCATCCGTACCATACTTTCCGAGACTGATAACAAATCCATCACCATCACAGGCCTTTCCATTCAAATCGAGCGTGATAGTTTTGTTAAGTATATCTACACTATTCGTCAGCTTGTTATCTGCCAACACCTTGAGTGTCTCACCATCTGCCGCATCGTTCAATGCCTCTGTCAAAGACTGATAGCGTGACCTGTAGTTATATTCTGTGCTGCAAATATGGTGCCACAGACTGTACATGTGCCATCCACAACATTTGCGTCCTCATGCGGGCAGACATATCCGCAGGCATTGCAGGTGCCGTTCGTCCAAACTTCATCCTTATTTGTATACTCGTGATTACATTTGACTACAGTGACGTCCTTAATATTGCTCCACCCGATTTTCTCCTCATAGAGCACAAATGTACCGTCCTCGTTCCGGAACGCATAGCTTTTTGCCAGTATAGTTTTTGCATAAATGTCCTGACCACCTGTTGCCTGAATTATTCCGTAAGAACCACCGTTAAGTGCAATATTCAACTCACCCCATGTATGTGAAAATAACAGTGTTCCGATTTTTCCGTTTTCGGGTATATTACCTGTGATTGCGCCGTTTTTATAAGTATTACCATTTCCTCCCACAGACATATTTTTTATCTCGCCGCCTTTCCAGCCGGAGAGATCCAGTGTACTGCCATCATTAACATAAATAGATGCATAAATGCCTGATTGTAAAAGATTTCCATATCCAACAATCTTTAATGTGCCGGTGCCTTCCTCCGATTTCTGATATTTTCCAATATGGATAACGCTGGTACCGCCTGTACCACTACAAGTTTTTCCATTCAGATTAAGTGTAACGGTTTTGTTTTCTCCTTTTTGTCCGCTTATCACACATACATTACTATATATAAACGGATTATCTTCCAGCAGAGTAACGGTTTCGCCATCCTGCGCTTCATTCAGTGCATCACTTAAATACTGATACTTCTTACCCGTAGTCGTATTCTCCGCTGCATATGTGGTCTCACTGTTTCCACCACTTATGTCATTATTTTCGTACTCACCGTTTCCGTCACTTATATCATTATTTTCATTCTCACCGTTTCCGTCACTTATATCATCACTTTCGTTCTCACCGTTCCCGGTGCTTACGTCATTATTTTCGTACTCGCCGTTATCCGGCGTCGTAACTTTTTCATGTCCGACCGCTGTACTTTGACCTGCTGCCTCCACTGCCAGCGTCGATGTCGATGTCATCGACAGGCAGAGTGTGAACACAAGAAACATGCTCAGCAGCCTGTTCTTCCACTTGCTTACCATTATAAAATTCCTCCTTACGCACGGTTCTGTTTTTTTCTCCTGCCCACCAGAACAATTACCGTTCCTGCACATATCAGAATGAAAATCACTGCAAGCACAATCGGCAATCCTATACTGGGCGAATTTTCTGAAACAGCAGTTTCTTCCTCCACTGTTTTGTCCGGTTCTTTCACCTCTTCTGACGGCTGCTCAATCTGGCTGCCATCCATTACTACGGTATTGATAACTACTACATAATCCGATGCATGCTCAAAAGGAAGATTTACATTACCGTCCGCTCCGATTTCTCCGGCACACATGAATTCCAATTCCTCTTTTTCTGCATTGTAGTAGAAAAGATTTGCGTACAGTCCGGCATTTTCTTTTTTCACATTGACCGTTAAAATTGCCTTAAATCCAAACTGTCCCTCATAGGAAAGTGATAAATTCATGGAATACTGTTCTCCGGTCACCTGATTGATAATATCTACCGGAATTGTCTTTCCAGAATTTTCACCAAGTGTTACACCAAAGTCAATATCTCCGACTTTATCCTTTTGTACACTCTTTCCGTTTACATGCCAGGAAATTCCGTTTCCGAGATCAAATTCAACGATAATGTCTTTTCCTCTGATTGCATCAAATATATCACCCGGAACAACACTTGAGCCGTTCATATCGACAACTACTGTGTCACCGTCCGCACACTCTTCTACCTCTGCTTTGATGACATCCCAGCCTTCTTTACCGTTTTCTCCGCGAATGTACGGCTTTGCCTGTTCACCCCAAGCAGTCTCTTTTTCTGCAGCAGGGGTATTGTCCTTCGGTTTCTGAGTCTTATCAGACGGCTGTACAGCCGGTGCAGGTTCTGTTTCAGGCTTTGTAACCGGTGAGGAAGAACCGGAACCACTATCGGAACTGCCTTCGGAACCATTGTTACTGCCGGTGCCATTATTGCTGCCGGAGCCGGAAGAACCGCCGGTTGCAATTTTTGCAATCGCTTTTTCGGCATAATAGCCACAGTCGCTGCACGAATAGGACATGATGCCCTCCTGCGTGGTCGTTGCCGGTCTGAGCTGCTTGCTTACAAGTGCTGTATGGTTCGATGCATTCTTCGGCGTTGCAACACCGTCGCTTAATTTATCACCGCAAATCAGACACCAAACTTCGCCCGTATTTCCTTCTGCGATACAGGTTGCTTTAACAACTCCTTTTGTTTCCGTCTTTGTATGCCCGCAGCTTGCACGGGTAATCTGAATAACAACAGATTCCTTTACATAGCTGCCCTTATCTGCCCCATCATATACTGCCGTCGCAGAAATTGCCGCATTATCCGAAAGCTCTGTCGCTGCATCCGTATCGGACCATTTCCAGCCCTGCGGCAGCTTCACATTGCCAACCGTTTTGCAGGAATGTGCCACATTCATCGTACTGCCCGGCATATACGGTGCATTTGCTGCTTTTTCAACAGTTACCGTCACGCTGCCGGTCACTGCTTCATACAAAGCGGTATCCTCCGGCGTAAAGATATAGTCGAAAGTCTTATCTCCAAGATAGGTAAGCTTCGTGGAAGGTGTCTTCCATGTAAAGGTTCCTGCTACCGGTGTACTGGCTTCCGTACCAGTACCTGCACTTCCCATGCCATTGCCATAAGCTGCCGTACCTGCCGGCTTCTGATTGTACAGGTAATCGCCATGTGTATAAGCATTTGCTGTGGCAGACTGTGTACTGATATACGGTACCGCTTTCTTTACTGTCAGCGTTACTGTTTTTTCTATTGTCTCATAATTTTTCGTATCCGTCGGTGTGAAGATAACAGAATACACTTTGGTTCCGGGCTTTGGTACAAGGCTTGTGTCCTTAAATGTCCAGATACCATCAAGCATTGCGCCGTCTACACCTTTTACCTCGCCCGGCTTCTGTGCATGGCTCTGACACCAGTCAGCCGGAATACCCGCAGGGTTGTAGTAATACGCTTCGGGAACCGGCACGCTCACAACCTTCGGCACTGCTTTTTTGACGGTAACCGCTATCGTTCCCTTGTACTTCGCATACGCATCATCCTCCGGCGTAAAGGTCCATGCCGCATTGTAATACCCTGCATCCGGTTTTTTATCCGGTTCATCAAAGGAAATCTTTCCGGCTACTGTCTTTCCTGTCAACTGATCCCCAAAGGTAACACTGTTAAACTGCAGGCCGGAAAGCGCCTCTCCATAGGTTAAGGTACCCGTCTTCAGGGTTATAATGTCCTTCGGTTGTATCGGCAACTGGTCTACCAGTCCTATTACGACCAGAATTCCCTGATTGGTATTTATATTATAGTTCTCAGTCGATACGGGCACTTTTATCGTTGCCCAGTCACCTGCTGCACCACTCGTCTTTACCGTGTAAGAGAGCTTGCCATCCTGAGAAACAGTCACTCCTTCCAAAATTCCCTTATTGTCCGACATAACGGCTGCGCCATAGGTTACTTCACCGCAATCCTTTGGCAGAAGCGCCGCTAAGTCAATGACATCCGAGCCGCCCCTGAGGAACAGAAAATCTCTGTAAATGTTTGGCGGATTAAAATAAGCCTGCGCAATATTGACTTCAACAGTTAACGGCTCTGCCTCTGTATAATTTATGGCAGTAGGATATGAAATCGTAATCTTCGCGTTTCCCGCACCCTTGACTGTCACTTCGCCTTCTCTTGAAATCGAAAGGAGCTTTGTCGCAATATCTGCTTTGTCTATCTCTCTACCAGCTGCATCCCTTGCATCTGTAACGGTATATTCAAGAAGGTCGTAGTGGACATTGTTTGTTTTTACTGCCAGAGAGAACGGAGCATCTCCATAGGCAACACTCCATTTATCCTGATAACCATCAAGCTTTATAAACTCGCCCTGCGCCTTGTCAATGTAAAGAAAACCATTTGTTTTTGTAATAGTCTCAGCGTCATCGCTGTTGAAGTCCTCATAGTAGCCCTCTACCTTTATACGGTACCTTCCACTGGTTGAATCTTCCTCAATCCAGAACATCCACTTTCCGGCAGCACTATCCGGCTTTGTTGCTTCCTTATCTGCCCAGAATTTTAATTCCTTCCAGAATTCTTCCTCCGTATCGCCGGCCGTCAATGTTCCTTCTACGATTTTAAATGTAAGCTTTTCCATTCCCGGGAAAGGTTCCCCGTAGGTTCTGTGCATATTTTCGACTTTAATCGTAACCGGGCGCGGTGCAATCGTCGGTGTAACCTCCACAACTGCCGCTTCATACTTATCTCCATAGGTTGTGGCATCCGGTGTAAAGGTTACCAGACATTTCTCTGTATCATCTATCTGCCATACATGCATATCGCCTGTCTGCACGTTCACAGCCCACGTACCGGTAATGGTTTCATCACCATATTGGGCAACGCCCTCCTGCGTTATCTTTAAATTCGCAGTCGTATCACCGTAAACGCCGCTTACTTCCGGAAGCGTCGTAACTTTAGGCATTGCTTTTGTCGTGGTAAATTCAATAGCAGGCTCCGTTAATGCCGTTATATTGCCTGCCTTGTCAATGGCTGCTATCCAGACTGCAGTTCGTGTACCCGGATACAATGAAAAATAAACGTCCGGCTTTCCAAAATCACCTATTTCAATTTTATTATCACCTTTTGTTCCTGTCGTTTTGAAGATTGCAGGTGACCAACTCGCAACAAAGTTTTGGTTAGCATTACTATACGTAAGTCCTTCCTTACGAACTTCCCATAGTCCACAATAAAGTTTTTCGTCCTCTTTAAAGTACCACCCATCGCGGGGCACCCATTTCCCATCCTTCTTGACAGCGAACTGTGGGTATTTTGGCTCACCTTTCATATAACTTTCAATATCTTTTTTGCATTCGTCATAGGTGTAGTCAGTAACCCCGTCAAATACTCCCTCGGACACGAAGAACCACATCAGTGTTGCATCCTCGCTTAAATTAACGTTCAGTATTGCTTCGGTATCTTTCAGTGTACCGTCTTCTTTTTTCGGCGCAGTTATTGTTACTATAGGAGCATTCGCATCCACCACGATGCCCTCGGTGCAGATATAATCACTCTGATTTCCCGCATTATCCACAGCATAGGCATAGACAATATAATTGCCATCATTCTTTAATGCGTCTTTTACCATGCCTACGCCTTCGACAACACTGTACCGTACAAAGCCCTGCTTTATATCATCTGTTCCAGCCGGCAAAGCCGCTAATTCTTCCTTCGTCATTACCGGCACTTCACCACCTGCTGCAGTATCGTCAATTTCCTGAATATAACAGTAGTAGCATGCACCCTTCTGTTCCTCAAGGCCACTGACCGCATTCACACCCTGCTTTTTATCATTCGCCTTAATCTTAATCTCCAGCGTATTATTATTATAGAGATATCCGAAGCTGACTGTATTTAAGAGCTTTCTCCACCAGTTTTCCTGAATCTGGATACCATAGCCCTCTGCATTGCCGTTTTCATCCTCCCATGTCGGTGCAGTCGTATCAATCTTAAGGGTTACATCCACCGGTCCGGAAATATAGCCTGTTTCAGGGTCTTTGCCCCAAAGCTTTACCGTATGTGAGCCTTCTTCCTTAAAAATATAGCCCGGATTTCTGCCTGCAACCGCATCCTCAAGGCTTGTATAAAACTCTACATTCTTACTTAAGCCCGCAGCCTCTTCCTTGCTGTCTCTGTATACAATCTTTTGCATGTAGAGCGGTATCACGATACCAACGCCTGTAACATCACCTTCAGAAAAAATTACCGGAATACCATCACCGTCATCCATCCAATAAGATGAATCCTTTGTATACCATTTCTGTGTAGACAGCGTCGTCTGCTTCAGCGTAAAGGCAGACTTAATCCGGAAATTTACAGACAGTTCGCCCTTGTAGTTGCCCGTACCGATAATCGTAGCCTTTACGTTTTCGGATATGTCTGTATTGTTCTCAGCCGTTATGATAAAGTCCTTATCCCTTACAAGCGTATAGTCGTCCGGCGTCTCTCCTCCCATTTCATCCTGAAGCCCTGTATCCACAAGCTTATCATCCCAGTCTGTCGGGATAATCGGCTTTCCTGTGTAGTAGACGGTAACAGGCGAATTTTCATCATTGTTAAAGGTAACCTGGCTTAAATCTCTGGGCGTAATCCTTGCCGTGAGCTCCTCTGAAACCATCGTTGTGCCACAGTCTTTATTTGTTACCCGGATATAGAAGGGGTATTCTCCGGCATCGGTAATCATATACGCGTTTTCCATGTCACCGGTTCGACCATATTCTATTACTGTTTTCCAGGTCTTCTGATTATCCGTACTGTATTCAACTTTTGTAGGATTCTCCCAGTCATCACCAAACCATTCCTCTGACGTTGTCCTGTCACATAAAGCAATGTATTCATCCTCCCCCAACTGAGAAAACTGTTCTTTGTCATAAGGGTCCGCCTTAAACAGAATTGCTTGATAGTTATTATCCCACGCCTTATGCGTTTTTCCGGTATAGGGAACCTCTTTGCCATTGGCTCCGCATACCCCAAAGTCGCCCAGGCTCATCTCTCCTGCACCAATCGTAAAGTAAATCGTAAGAGAGCCAATATATCCTTTTTTACCGGTAATCGTTACCTGCGGAGCGTTTGCGGCGTCAAAGCCTTTATCTCCCTCTTTCAGAGTGTACGGCCGTACATTATTTTTATAGACCACGGTATAATCTGCATTACTATATTGAGGTCTATCACCGCCAAAGCCAAGTGTGCCACAACCCCGTTGGGCATTATATACGGGAGCGGTAAGCGTTTCCTTGTCTCCATCCTTGGATGTCCAAATAATTTTTGACAATATCTGCGGATAACTGTCGTAGGTACGTCCTTTCAGTCCTTCGATTGTAAGTGCCCCATTTTCATAGGCTTTTTCTATATCTACCATTTCACAGGATGAATTAGAACACTTACCGTCTGTCTGCCAATTATGCGGATAAACTCTTACAGAAGATTCCGGCATCTTGAAACAGGAACTGCCGCGTACTGCCCATATTCCGCCTGTACCCACAGTACCCGGCTCAGTATACTGGCTGGTCTGATATTGGCAGACATTATCGCCTACATAAATCCAAATGTCTTTCCCCTCTCTATTCCTATCATAAAGTCCATAAGTCACATCTTCAAAGGATGTGACAGTATCAGCATTTTTATCATCTGCCAACGCAGTGCCATTTTCAAGATTTATCCGATACCATACCTCAGACGCTCCGGTATAGGTCTGCAGAGCAGTGCCAAATCTTGCATTTAGCCCGGTATGAAAAATCCTCAGCTTACTATCTGCTGTTCCATAAAAAGCAGGAAGTTTTTCTCCACCGGAACCTGCAGAATTCGCATCGATTACCGCCGTGACCGTTTTACCTGCAATATATGCCGAGGACAAATAGGTCCAAGCCTTACCCGTAGAACTACTCATACGCAGGGTGGCATCATACAAATCTACGGCATAAAAACCCTCTCCCTCTGTAGTGGCAGTTACCTTCGCATTCTCTAACTTAAGTTCGCCATTGTTTAATTTAATCGTGGCCCTGCTGGCCGGATTCTTTGCGTAAGGTGCGCCGCTTACCTCTACGCCCTCTTCCAGCGTAAGGTTTCCGTCAAGCACCGCAATATAAGCGCCCTCCATCTTAATATTCTGCAGGATAATATTATGATTCGCACTTTCCAGAACAGTGGTATAGCCGCTGCCTGTCAGGGTATGTGTATCATTCTCCGAGCACACCGTAACATCTCTAAACAGGTCATACGAACCATCAAATCCCCATTCATTCACATCTGTGTCTATCTTTGCATCCTTTAACAGTACAATCTTTACTGATTTCCAATCGCTAAATTCACTTTTTGCAGAACTCTTATCGCTCAGATAATCTGTCGCCAGCTTCCAGGATGCATAATAGGTAGAATCAACTGTACCATCCTTCTTTGTTACATCGATTCTTACAGTGGCATTCCCCGCATCAACTATTGACGAGTGCACAATCAGGTCTGTGACAGATTTGTCAGTTCTGGCTATCTCCCGAATTTCATCCGCATTATTATAAAAAGCATAATTGGACTTCAGCATATCTTCAATGGCAAGCTGCTTTGTTTCATCAGATAACGCCTTATTAACAACCTGTTCGTCATCTACATTTAAAACCGTTACCTCAATTAACCCAAAGTGCCCACCGGAAAGTGTCACTTCAGCCTTTTTATCCACCTCATGCAGTACCTTCAATGTAGTTATATCGGAATTGCCCGTTACCCTAATCGCTGCTCCGGGCTTAATCTCTGCTGTCTTGCAAGTGCTGCCGAACAGTATAGAAACACCGGCAGAAGCATTCAGGTTTTCACAAGTTCCACCAATCTGAGAAAATCCGCTCTCGTCTTCTACCTGAAATGTACCATGAAAGTATCCGTTTCCACTCTCACTGGTATCCGTTAAAGTAATATTTCCTCCATCTATAATGCGAAAGCCAAACTTATCAATACCTGTCTGCCAATCACTGCCGCCTTTATAACCAACCTCATAACCATTTAAGTCGATGGTAATGGAGCCGTTTATCTCCTTACCACTAAATGTCTCGTTATCAATATCTTTCAGAATTTTCAGTGTGGCATCGCTCTCACCTGCTTCTGAAATCGCATTTAATGCTTCTTCAAATAATAAGTAAGTTTCTGTCTCTCCGTTTATCGTGATTTCCGCAGCATCTTCCTCTACCTTATACTCCATGATGCCATTGCTTCTGACCTTGCCGTTTCCGTCACTTATATCATCACTTTCGTACTCACCGTTTCCGGTGCTTACGTCATTATTTTCGTACTCGCCGTTTCCGGTGCTTACGTCATTATTTTCGTACTCACCGTTTCCGGCGCTTACGTCATTATTTTCGTACTCGCCGTTATCCGGTGTCGTAATTTTTTCATGTCCGGCCGCAGTACTCTGACCTACTGCCTCCACTGCCAGCGTCGATGTCGATGTCATCGACAGGCAGAGTGTGAACACAAGAAACATGCTCAGCAGCCTGTTCTTCCACTTGCTTACCATTATAAAATTCCTCCTTACCACAATCCTCTTGTTACTATTTATATACAACTCCCATTGGTTTGTGTCCAAATTTCCCGCTGAGTGTATACCTTTTTTATTATACTTGCAATCTCAAAAAATGTAAACAACTATATGATGCTTATTATTCTGTTGAATTTATATAAAATTTATGATACGTTTTACTTAAAACAAGAATAAACAAAGGCAGTTGTTTACTTTGAAAGCAGAATAAGTGAGGAAGCGTATGACCGTAAAAGAGATTGCAAAGCTGGCAAATGTTTCACCGGCAACCGTATCGAACGTACTGAACCATCGGAATAATGTGGGAGAAGAGACAAGACAGCGAATTTTAGGGATTTGCATGGAAAACGGCTATGATATTAACAAAGGGAAAAATAAGAAGGCAGCAGAAGACACGAATACCATTCTTTTTAATTTCAGTGATTATGAGCGTAATTTTTATCTGAAAATTATACATGGAATCAGTGATTATGTGTATTCCAGAGGATATGATCTGATGATATGTACAAATAAATCCTGTGAAAAATTCATGAATCCGTCATTGACCTGCGGAGCAATTATGTTGGATATGAAATGTAAGAATTCTACCTTAATCCAAAAAGCAAATGAGGGATATCCGATTGTAGCGCTGGATCGAATTATGGATATGCCAAATATTAAGAGTGTGGTAGTCAACAACTATGCGCCAATGACAGAACTGGTACAGGGACTGGTGGATAAAGGCTATCGGAGATTTGGCTATATTGCGGGAATTGATACACTGGATAATCAGGAACGCTATCAGGCATTGAAGGATGTACTGCAGAGAAACGGAATTACCTTCAGTCGGGAAAACTATTTTCTGGGTGATTATCATGAAAAGAGCGGTTACCAGTCAGCAAGACTGATGCTTTTATCGGATAATATTCCTGAGGTGTTGGTCTGCGCCAATGACAATATGGCAATCGGTGCCATGAAAGCGCTGCGGCAGGAAGGTCTTAAAATTCCGGACGATATTGCGGTAACCGGATTCGACGGAACCGAAATGTCAGAATTAATGGGACTTACAACCGTGGATATTCCGGATTACGAGAGAGGTTATCTTGCTGCCCAGTTTCTGCTTCAGAATATTGCAGGAAGCTGCAGCTTTGATACCTTTAAGATTGCCGCTAAGGTACATTGGAGAAAGACCACCCGGTAGGATCTGCCTGCCAGCCGTAATATATTTCAACAGAAATTAAAATAAAATCAAGAATAGGAACCCTTTGAACCAGAGATATTTCCGCAGTGTCTGACAGCCGGGAATACAGCTTAGGTTCAGAGGGTTCCTTCTATTTCTGTCTTTTCCTCATTTCTTTCTGAAATTTACTGCCATAATTTTACCTGATTTACAAAATTATAAGTAAACATTTATTTAATTTACTAAAAAAATTATAGATTTCGGTTGTTTTGTACAATATTATTATGTAAAATCAGTGTAAATCGTAGAAATATGACAAACATAGTTGACGAATTAGTAAATTTTATATAAAGTGTTGTTATCAAATAACAAACAAACAAGGAGGGTACAATATGAAAAACAGTAAAATCGTATCATTGTTATTAGCAACCGTATTGAGTGCTTCTATGGTATTAGGTGGATGCGGTTCTGCAGGAGACTCCGGCGCATCCGGTAATACAGAGGACACAAGTACAAAAGACGTCGATACTGATGACGTAGTTACCGATGACAAAGATACAGAAGACACAAGTGGAAAGAGCAATGGAAAAATTACTCTCTTCCAGCAAAAAACCGAGATTTACGATCAGCTAAAGGAAATGGCTGCTGCCTATGAAAAGGAAACCGGCGTTGAGGTTGAAATATGGCAGATCTCCGGAGACGATTATTATCAGAATTTAAAAACTTACATGTCAAGTGAATCCGGTCCTACCATATTTTCACTTTCATCCAGTACAGAAATTGCTGAGATGTCAGCTTATCTTGAAGATTTGGGTGATTTAAGCTTCTTAGACAAAATTAATGATGACCTCATTGCAGAGAGTGATGGCAAAACAGTTGGCGTTCCTATGACGGCAGAAGGATTTGGTCTGGTTTACAACAAAGATTTAATCAGCGTAGACCAGATTAATTCAACCGATGCTTTGATTGAAGTCATCAAAGATGCTGCCGCAAATGACAAAACCGGTCTTGGACTTTCACAGGAAGCTTACTTCTTAATCGGACAGATTTTAAATACTCCGTTTGCATTACAGGATGATCCTGCACAGTTCTGCCAAGATGTATACGATGGAAAAATAAACATCGCAGATGTAGAAGAGTTTCAGGAACTTGGAAAGATTTTTGAAGCTATCAAGGAAAACCAGAAGAATCCTCTGGAAGTTTCCTATGATGATAACTGTGGTGACTTTGCAACCGGTAAAACCGAAATGATTCATCAAGGTAACTGGTGCTACTCTTTATTCTCATCTTATGATATGGACTTTGACATGGGAATTGCTCCGTTACCAATCGCCGGCAATAAATCCATTGCAGTCGGTGTTCCTTCTGTATGGTGTATAAATACAGATGCAAGCGACGGCGACAAACAGCTGGCAAAAGATTTCTTAAACTGGTTATATACAAGTGAAACAGGAACAGATTACCTCATTAACAAATTCGGATTCATTCCGGTTGTAGACGGTATGGAAGCTGATAACTTAGATCCTTTATCCCAGGCAGTGTCCGATGCAGTTGCAGAAGGCAGCATCATTCCCTGGACTTTCAATGAAGAGTGGCCGGCCGGTATTATTACCACTTACCTGTTACAGAACACAGAGGAATACTTCTCTTCCGATATGACAACCGATGAATTTTTAAGAGCACTAAATGAATCATTTGTAACAGCAGCAAATGAGTAATCGTTAATTGCAGGTGCTGTCTTTGACAGCACCTGTTCACTTTAGACAAGAAACGAGGGACAAAGATGAAAATTAAAAAAGGTTGGTATGCTTTATTTACCGCTCCATTGATGATTATGTTTTGCATTATAGTAATCATTCCGTTTTTTACGGGAATTGGTTATTCCCTTGTATCTTGGAACGGGCTGGCTAAAAGCGAAAAAGTTTTTGTGGGATTATCCAACTATGCAAAAATTTTTTCAGATAAGCAATTTCTTGCATCATTAGTAAGAACTACTGCCTTCACATTAATTACCGTTATAATTGTCAATTTACTGGCGCTGGCATTTGCGGTATTGGTAACTACCAAGCTGAAAGTACGCAATGTAGCAAGAACCATGTTATTCTTACCGTACTTAATCGGTGGATTGATTTTAGGTTATATCTGGCAGTACATTTTGGGAGATGCCATGAGTGCTATCGGAGATATGACCGGACTGACAAACATATTTTTTAACTGGCTTGTAAATAAGAAAATGGCTTTCTGCGCCATGATTGTAGTAGCCACATGGCAGATGGCCGGGTATATGATGATTGTATATATCGCAGGTTTAGAAGCCATTCCCGATGATATAATCGAGGCCGCACAGGTAGACGGAGCAGGTTTGTGGAAGACCTTAATCAACATTAAGCTTCCCTTGATCATGTCATCCATAACAATATGTCTGTTCCTGACATTATCTAACTGCTTCAAAATCTATGATGTAAATGTTTCACTGACAGGCGGTGGACCAAACAACTCAACAGAAATGGTATCCATGAACATTTTTAATGAAATATTTACCAAAAGCCATTTCGGATACGGACAGGCGAAGGCAATTGTTTTCTTTATCATCATTGCATTGATTACACTAATTCAGGTTAAGGTTACCGGCGACAAGGAGGTGTCAGCATAATGAAAAAGAATTTTGTTGGAAAAGCAATCGCAAATGTCCTGGTAATATTGATGTGCTGTGTATGGCTGATTCCCGTATATATGGTAATTATAAATGCCTTTAAGAGCCGTGCGGAGTTATATGAAAATATCTTTGCATTTCCAAAACATTTTACACTGCAGTATTTCCAGGGTGCCTTAAAGAAAATGGACTTTCTGATGGCATTTCAAAACTCTCTCATCGTGACCGTAATTGCCGTAGGAATTATTGTTGTACTGAGTGCTATGACAGCGTGGATGTTTGTCCGCTCCAATAATAAACTGAGCAAATTTTTATATAGTGTGCTGATTCTTACCATGCTGATTCCTTTCCAGACCATCATGATGCCATTGATGCAGGAAATGAACCGTTTTGGAAAATTCTTTGGTATTCCGTTTAAGGATTCCCTGGGTGGATTAATCTTTATGTACGTTGGATTTGGTGCCGGTATGGGAGTATTTTTATTTCATGGATTTATCAAAGCCTCCGTTCCTGCTTCTCTGGAAGAGGCTGCAATCATTGACGGATGCAATACATGGCAATTGTTTTGGAAAATAGTGTTTCCGCTTTTAAAGTCCATTACCGTAACATTAATTATTCTGGATGTAATCTGGATCTGGAACGACTATTTATTGCCCTCTCTGACACTGACCGGCAATAAGAATAAGACCGTTCCGCTGGCAATGTCCTTATTTTTCGGACAGTATACCATTGAGTGGAATATGGCAATGGCTGCACTGACATTTACCATTATTCCGGTTATCATTTTCTATCTTCTCTGCCAGAAACACATTATAAAAGGTGTTGCAGCAGGAGCCGTAAAGGGATAAAAGGAGTATTTTTATGAGTAAAATTTATCAGGTTACAGGAATTGGACTGAATGAAAAAAACCTGCAGCTGCAGGAAACTCTTTTTCACAATGCCAACGGATACCTCGGCGTGCGCGGAACCTTAGAAGAGGGTGTTCCGGCAGACTTTGATACCATGCGTGGTATGTATATTAATGGTTTTTACGATATTGCACCAATGAAACAGGCAGAAAAATTGTGCAATCTTGTAGAAAATAAAGAAAGCATGTTAAATGTGGCAGATACACAGACCATTGAAGTGGTATTTGATGGGCAGAAATTTTCCATGGCGGATGACCCAAACTGCCGCTATGTAAGAACACTGGATATGGAAAAGGGAATTACCAGACGTGAGGTAGACTGGACAAATAAAAACGGTAAGCAGTTTCATTTTAATATCATCAGAATGACTTCCTTTGAAGAACGTTCCCTTTTTACCATTGATTACTGTTTCCAGTCTATCAATTTTGCGGGAACCGTAGAGATACATTCCAGACATATGGGACTGGTCAAGAATTATTTTAACCCAAAAGATCCAAGGCTTGCCGGTGAGAGTCACAATCATTTGAAAAAAGAAGATGTTCACATATGTGAATGCGGCGCATGTTTGGTAAGCTCTACTGCCACGAGCCATCTTAAGGTGGCAAGTGCAGTAACAAATGTGGTAACCATTAATCAGAAACGTCAGCCCTCTCAGGTAGTGACCTATGACGAGACAACGCATGCACTGGACGTAAGTTACTGCTTTGATGTAAGACCGGGGGATGAAGTAAGAATCGTTAAATACAGCATTTTTACGGATTCTATCCGGGAAAAGGATTGTAAAGAAGCAGCAGATGAAAAACTTTCCAAAGTAGTGGAGAATGGAATTACCGCTTATTATAAGAAACAGCAGGAATACTTAAAGGAGTTCTGGAACAACTCCTCCATGGAAATTATCGGGGACAAAGATTTAAATGAATCACTCTGCTTTAATATGTACCAGCTTCTGCAGTCGGCTGGCTATGACGGATATTCCAGTATTGCAGCCAAAGGCTTAAGTGGTGAAGGCTATGAAGGACATTATTTCTGGGATACCGAAATGTTTATGGTGCCGTATTTTGCCATGACCAATCCGGCAATTGCAAGGAAACTTTTGGAGTACCGCTATAAGACATTGGACAAAGCCAGGGAAAATGCTGCTTTGTTAGGACATAAAAAAGGCGCCTTATATCCCTGGCGTACCATTACCGGAAAGGAGTGCTCCGGCTATTTTCCATCTGGAACCGCGCAGTATCATATTGATGGTGATATCGCATATGCCGTAATTCTCTATTATAAGACAAGTAAAGACTGGAATTTCATCAAAGAAATGGGATTGAAAATTCTTTTAGAGACCAACCGTCTGTGGCTGGATGTCGGAAATTACTATAAGGATCGTTTTGTTATTAATTGTGTCACCGGACCGGATGAGTATACCTGTCTTGTAAATAACAATTACTATACAAATGCCAGTGCAAAATACAGTATGCAGTGGTTCTTAAAGTTCATTCTGCGGCTGGCAAAAGAAAAGGATGCTTATGAGCAGTTTGTCAGGGAAAATGCTCTGACAGAAGAAGAAATTCAGGAAATGAAGAAAGCTGAGGAGAAAATGTTTCTTCCCTATGATGAAACGCTTGGTATCAATCCGCAGGACGACTCTTTCCTTCAGAAACCAATTTGGAATTTAGAGAACACCCCCCAGGAATCATTCCCGCTGTTATTACATTACCATCCTCTTCATTTATATCGTTATCAGGTATGTAAGCAGGCAGATACTGTTCTGGCGCATTATCTTTTCCCGGATTATCAGGATAAGGTGACCGAGGAAAAATCCTTCCTTTACTATGAAAAAATTACAACCCATGACTCCTCGCTTTCTACCTGCGTATTCAGCATTATGGCATCCAGGCTGGGGTTAAAGGACAAGGCATATTATTACTTTGGTGATTCAGCAAAGATGGATCTTTTAAATACCCACAAGAACAGTAAGGACGGAATCCATGTAGCGAATATGGGTGGAAGTTATATGGCAATTGTCAATGGGTTTGCCGGAGTGCGGGCGGAAGAGGACATGCTTTTCCTGGCTCCTGCCTTACCGGAAAACTGGCAGGGATATCATTTCCGTATCCAATATCACGGAAACCTGTTAGAGATCATGGTTAATAAAGAATCCTGCAGTATAGATCGGATAAAGGGTTCAACCGTTACGGTAGAATTATACGGACAGCAGTATGTACTGGATGCCGGCAGACCGAAAATTGCAGTACCCCGTCAGGAAGAATACAAGAAAAGCAAATGAGAAGGTAAAGCTATGAAATATAATATAGTTCCGGTTCAGACATCAAAATCAACTGATGCCAGATTGTATACTTACATATTAGATAATTATGAAGAAATCGACAGCAGCCGTACCCGTCCGCTGGTACTGATTTGTCCGGGTGGCGGCTATGAATTCACCTCCGACCGAGAGGCAGAAGCTGTTGCAATTCAATATATTGCCAGAGGGTTTCATGCCTGCGTCCTGCGTTATAGCGTAGCGCCGGCAGAATTCCCGCAGTCTCTTTATGAGCTGGCATGGAGCGTAGCCTACTTAAGAAAACATGCGGCGGAATATGGTATTAAGCCGGACAAAATTATCGTAGCCGGTTTTTCCGCCGGCGGTCATCTGGCAGCAAGCCTCGGTGTATTCTGGGATAAAGACTGGCTTGCAAAAGAAACAGAACTTTCCGCTGAGCAGATGAAGCCAAACGGATTACTGCTTTCCTATCCTGTTATTACCTCCGGAGAATATGCACATAGGGGCAGTATTGAAAACCTGATGGGAACAAAAAAAAGCAAAGAATTAGAGGAACTTTTAAGTCTTGAACATCAGGTAGGAAAACAAGTGCCGCCTGTATTTATCTGGCATACCTTAACCGACCGGTCTGTTCCGGTCCAGAATACACTGATGTTTACGGAAGAACTGGTAAAAAATCAGGTTTCCGTAGAAGTTCACATTTTTCCGGAGGGACCACATGGACTTTCCCTCGCCAATGAAGAGACCCGGATTGCCGAGAATGGCTTCGGTATTCAGAAACGTTGTCAGGACTGGATTTCATTAGCCGGAAAATGGGTAGCCGATTTGTAGGAAAAATAAAGGCTGTTTCTATCGGAAATTATGAATAGGAGAAAAAGATGAAGTTTAAAGGAATCTTATTTGATCTGGACGGAGTACTGGTTCATACGGATGAACTCCATTATCGCGCATGGAAGAAAATGGCCGATTCGCACGGTATTTTCTTCAATAAAAATATTAACAATCAGTTGCGCGGCGTAAGCAGAATGGAAAGTCTCGACATTATTTTGCGAAACTATCATGGACCGGCTCTTTCCCCGGAAGAAAAGGAAGCACTGGCAGAAGAAAAAAATCATTATTATAAGGAAGAATTAATGAGTATGACCCCGGATGATGTAACTGCTGAAGTCCGTGAAACTCTGTCTGCATTAAAAGCTGCCGGTATCAGGGTTGCCGTTGCTTCTTCCAGCAAAAATACGAAATTTATCTTAAAACAAGTAGGGTTGGATGATGTATTTGACGCAGTTTCCGATGGTACAAATATAAAGAAATCAAAGCCAGATCCTGAGGTATTCTTAAAAGCTGCAGAGTACATTGCTCTTAAGCCACAGGACTGCCTGGTGGTTGAAGATGCAGTTGCAGGAATAGAAGCTGCAAAACGTGGCGGAATGAAAGCTGCAGGAATCGGAGATGCCGCTTTTTATGAGAAAACCGATTATTCAATCTCAACCTTTGCTGATTTAAGACATATTGTTCTTTAATTTAACCCCCGGGTACGGCAATTCAATCTGCCATACCCGGGGGTCTTATTCAGCAACTCTCAAAAATACCCGGTTCCGGTCCTGCAAGAATTACAGTTTTTCCGAGTCTTTCGGCAACAGATGCCGCACGGCCCGGTCCTTCTTTCTGATCCGACAGACACATGAAAATAACATCCGCGTCTTTATACTGACGGAGCAGTTCATCATCGAACACATCCCCGCCGGCAAGGAGTCCTGCTTTTGCAAACGGAAGATTGAAAATCTGTGGCTCTTTATATGCTGAGCCGCAGAGATAAAGCTGTCTTGTTCCATCCACCGTATGAATTACATACTCTGTAAGGATTTCTCCTACCGGATTCATCACAAGAACTGCATCATACACTCTTCCCGGCACCCTGCTTTTCCGGGCAATGCCGACAATGAGGTACATTCCGTACATCCTGCAGATTTTCGACAGCCTGTCCGTAATCGTTCCGGATACCGTAACAGTGCTTTCATATACAGTTACCCCAAGGGGATTTGGCGCTATTGTAAGTTCCGGAAAGCAAATGACCTTTTTTGATTTTTGCACCGCATCCCTGCAGTATTCTTCTACAAACCGAAGGATTTCCTCAGTGGTTTTTCCTTCTCCGGGCAGGCCTGCTGCCGCCCATTGTTCCATATTCTGCTTCATTCCACTCACCTACACTCCCGAAATCGCCTTTCTCGGACAACAACTGCGGCAGAGCCCGCATCCCATACATTTATCTTTCCGGACAGAAATGTCCGGTTCCGAATTCTCAATTGCAAAGAACGGGCAGACCTGCTCGCAGAGTCCGCAGTGCACGCACTTTTCCTTATCAAATACAGGCGTTCTTTTTTCTACTGTTCCGGTTCCGATCTGAAGCTCTGTATCCACTACCTCTTTTATGGAAGAAAAATGATATTTTTTCAGTGCAGACGGCAGTTCCTCGATTATTTTTGTATACAGGTCTCTTCCCTGTAATAGCGCCGCAGACAGAATTTCCACTGCATTGGCTCCCGCCAGCAGAAACTCCAGTACATCCTCCGCAGATGCCACTCCGCCCACACCGATAATTTCACATTCCGGTACCGCTCTTTTTATCTGATTGACAAGTGCGAGTGCTATCGGCTTGATAGCAGGTCCCGACAGCCATACCTGTCCATTGGCATTTCCAATCGGGACACTGCGCGAATCCAGATCAATCTTCATGCAGGGGCCAACGGAATTGATTGCTACAATCCCGTTTCCCCCATGTTCCATGACCATCTGTGCAAACGCCACCGGATCCGGGAAATGCGGACTCACCTTCATATAAACCGGCTTGTCCGTCAGTTCCCGCAGCATCGTCATGGTCTTTTCCATCGGTGCAAGGTCTTTGCCTACATAGTGGGTGGATATTTCATAGGCATCCGCAAAATCATCCAGCTTCGGAATCAGACATCGCATATCTTCGTCCGTGTATCCCAGGCTGACAAACAGCGGCTGTTTTTTATGCTCTGCAACCTGCGGCAGAAACTGCTCCTTCCAGGTCTCATATGTATACTCCGACCATGGCTCACAGTTCATGATATAATTTTTCTCTCCGTAAATAAACGGTCTCATCAGAATCGGTTCATGTGTCGTAATGGTTTTCGTCACAAGCGCCCCCAGTCCCATATCTGCCAGTGTATTTAATTTTTCCGCAGTTCCGCCAATGGGCCCGGAACCCGGGAGTATTGGATTTTCCAGTGTTTTTCCTGCCAAAGTCGTCGTAATGTCCATCGCGTATCCCTATCCTTCCGTTAGAAGTTTGTGCAATCCGTTACCAGAGAGTATGCCTCCGGTCTTCTGTCCTTCATATAAGAAAGCATCATTGCATTATCCTTGATGCAGGCATCAATATCAATATCCGCATAAATGATTTCTTCCTCTCTTCCGGCTGCTGCCAGCACGTTTCCGCGGGGTCCGATAATCCGGCTCTCACCGTTTAAGGTAGAATCACCCTCAACTCCGCAACGGTTTGCGCAAATCATAAATACATGATTTTCAACTGCTCTGCATCTTGTGAAAAGCTCCCACAGGTCTGCTTCCTGGATTCTCCATGCCGCAGAATCAAAAATTACATTTGCACCCATCAGCGCCAGTGTCTTTGCTGTCTCCGGGAAACAGGTATCATAGCAGATCATTGTTCCCGCTTTGCACATCGGCATTTCAAATGTCGTAAATTTGCAGTCCGTGCTTTCTTTCCAGTAAAGTTTTTCCAGTCCCCATACATGGATTTTGCGGTAAACGCCCACAATTTTTCCCTCCGGAGAAATAGAAACCTGGGTGTTATAAAGTCTACCGGGAACAGAACTTTTTTCTGAAAATCCGGTGACGATATACAAACCTGTTGCCTTTGCAACTTCACATAAGAAGTCGGTGCTCGGTCCCGGAACCGGCTCTGAAATTTCATAAAATTTTTCTGCGATTAACACCGGGCTGTAACCGGTCACTGCCAGCTCCGGAAATACAATGGCGGATGCTCCTTCTTTGGATGCCTCAATACACATTTTTTCCATCTTTTTCAGGTTTGCGGCTACATCTCCCAATACACAATCCATGTTTGCTGCTGCTGCCTTAAAAATTTTCTTTTCCATAATCGTTCTCTCCTTTTCTATGTAAATAATTTTTTGATACCTGTTTCCATGTCCGTTTTGATACCTGTTTTTACGTCCAATACGGCTCCTGCCAGAGATTTAACTTTGTACCTATTCCCTTCTTCAGGGCTTCCCGGTAAAGTTCATATCCCCAGGCGATATCGAATAACACCTGTCCGCTTGTTACAAAAATCTGTTTTTCCTGCGGCGTTTTTCTGCCGTAAGACGGCTCTGTAACCACATCGCCCAGGCTGATTTGCTGTTCTAATCCTGCCAGTCTGCCCTGTTCCATAAGTGCATACATTTTGCCCCAGCCGTTGCACGCCTTTGTGACATCGCCAAGCTTAACTGCCTCGTCATAATATGCCTCGTGCATTTTCGTGTTATCGAATACCAGCTTATTGTTCAGCCAGAATGCATCGTCCGCTTCAATCGGTGATGTGAGAAGAACGGTTACTCCTTCCTTTAACCATTCATCCTTTAAATACAGCGGTTCCTTCGGCGATGCGGCAATGCTTACCACATCCCCGAGCCGGATTGCTTCCTCCATGCTTTCTTTCGCACAGCCTTCCAGTCCGAGTTCTTCCTTTGCCCATTCTACGAATGCCTGTGCACGTTCCAGATGCGCTGCTTTTGCCACGACCCGTTTCAGATTTTTCAGTTCGGACTTCATTGCCAGAAGGGTTGCCTTCTGGATAGGTCCCACACCTACCACACTGATGGTCTCCGCATCCTTATTTGCAAGATAGCGCACCCCAACGCCCGGGATACAGCCTGTCCGCATGGAGCTGATTAAATTTCCGGACATATATGCCAGCGGCTCACAGGTGTCCGGGTCATTGATTGTCACATTTAAGATAGAGCGCGGAAGTCCACGTTCCTTTGGATTCTTTACATTTGAGCCATACCATTTTTCTCCGCAGACCGCAAATCTTCCGCCGAGATATGCCGGCATGGAGATAAAACGCCGCTCCGGCCCTGCAACCGGCATATGTTCAAATTTTGTTTCCTTCGGAAATACCAGAACCAGTCCATGCTCATTATGGTTCGGACCTCCCATCAGATAATCTCCTTCGTGTAAAATCCGAAATACTTCTTCACATACATTTATACATTTTGCCGCATCAAGAACTCCTGTCTTAATTAAATCCGGCTCTGATAAATATAAAAAATCTGTTCTACTCATACGCACGTATCCCTACTTTCTCATAAAATACAGGAATGACATCTCCTAAGATACCGTCCTGTTCTTCTAATATCCGCTGTTCCGTCAGGTTTATCTCCTGCGCCGTCATCCGTCCGTCCGCGTTTGCCTGAAATTTCTCCTTTAACTCTTCTTCCGTATAAGGCCTGGGGTTGTCAAAATCTCCTACCGCATGAAACGTTTCTATAATTTTGTTTTCTCCGTCCTTTAGGTGAAGCTCTATTCTGCCGCCCCGTTTCTCCGGAAGAAGCGCATTGTAAGAAGTATCCTCATGCAGATGAATTTTCCCTGTCCAGCGTGTAACAGCGGCATCCTTTTCGCAGTTTTTTATGGTGTCCGGTGACAGGCTTCCTTTTTCAAGCAGTACCGCAAGTGACACCGGCGTTGAAAACTTTGCCGCAAGATCATTTGGAACACTCTCATCACCAATCTGTGCTGCTTTTTTATAGGTAAATACATCTATACCTTCCACCCGGTCCTTGGAAAGCCCCTGCGCAAGCTCCTCTTCTAAGACATCCGCAAACGGGTGAATGAACCGGCAGCCCGTGTGCACCTTAAAATAGTTACTGCAAAGTACATATTCGGTTCCAAGGCCTTTTGACAGTTTTTCCGGAAAAATATCTGCTCCCATCACTTCCCGGTAGACACTTTCCACAATCTTTCCGTCACTTTTCACTCCCCGTTTTACAAGAGGAAGCAGATGATCCGTCACAACTGCGGCAATGCCCGCATATACATCATGCAGCCTGCTTCCGTCATACACGGACTGCCATACCGATACCTGCGGCAGAGATGCCGCAAGCAAAAGCAGTTCATAGGTTTCCCCGACCGGAAGCTCCTGCATTACCGCAACTGCCGCCGCCACTCCGGTTGTCATCATGGTTCCGTGTCCGAGCACATGATTTGGAAAATGGATGGCTGCACCCCAGCGGGATGCAATTTCATACGCTGCGACAAAAGCACGGTAAAATTCCTCCACCGGTTTATCCCGGCAGGTTACAAACAGATACGGAAGAATGTGGCACGCCGGATGTCCGACTGCCTTGCGGTTTCCCTCGTAGAGTTCTGTGGAAACCATTGCTTCCGTGATAGCAATCACTGCGTCATCTTTGTCTGCCGGTATTTCCTTTTCTCCAAGCCCTTTTAAAATACAGCCTATTGAATCGAGTACCACCCATGCAGCCCGCTGCTTTACCGCCTGCGGAAGTTCTTTCCAGGAAAGTCTTTCGATAAATTCTGCCTGTTCATATACACCCTGCTCGAGTTCATTCATACCGCCTCACCACCTGTCCGTATCTTATTGCAGTGTTTCCAGAGCTTTTCAGCCTGTTTTCTGGACTCTGCCTCTATTTTTTCTTCATCGGCCGTAAGCAACCTGCGGTCTTTCATCAGAAGACGTCCATTGCACATTGTGGTAACCGTATCTTTTCCACCGGTACCAAAAAGAAGATGTGCGTTGACCGTCGTTTCATCAAGCGGTGTGGGCGGCTGATAATCAACAACAATCACATCTGCCTGATACCCTTTTTGCAGCTTTCCGATTTTTGTTTCAAAAATGGTACTTGCAATCTGCGCATTTCCTTCAAAAATCATCTCGGGTAACTGTGTCCAGCCGCTGTTGATATCACGGGTCTTATATTTGTACAACGCATTCCCGATTCTCCAGACAGTCGGAACATCATGTCCAAATCCATCCATTCCAAACCCTGTGATAATGTTTCTCCTGCAAAGTTCCTCCCAGGGCGGCATATCCACGCCGTTATTCATATTCGATTCCGGATTTGTGACAACCATCGCATTTTTCTCTTTTATAAGTGAAAGTTCTTCTCCGTCCAGATACACTCCGTGTGCAATTAACGTTTTTTCTCCCAACATCCCAAAGCGTTCTAACCGTTTTGCAATGGAGCAGGCATAACGCTTTTGACAATCCTCCTCGTCCTCTCTGCACTCCGCAATGTGAATGTGATATGCATTTTCGCTTTCCATCCGCTCTGCCGCATAGGCGAGCGTTTCATCCGACAGTGTAAAGGATGCGTGGAGTCCCATCATGCCTTTCCGGATGGGATTTGGCTTTGCTTCCTTCATACAGCGGATATTTTCATCGACTGCCTGTCTTGCCGCTTCTTTTCCGGCTCTGTCTGACACCTCAAAACACAGGCAGGTGCGCAATCCCATTTGTTCTGCTGCCTCACTGAACTGTTCAAGACTTCCCGTCACCGCTCCATAGGAGGCATGATGGTCAAACTCGGTTGTCACACCGTTTTTTACCGCTTCCAGAAACGAAACCTCTGCCATGCTGCGGCATTGTTCTATGGTGAACTGTCCGTCCACAAACCACCATTTGTTTCTCAGATTGTCTATAAATCCATCCGGCACAAATCCCGGAATCTGATAGCCCCGCACCAGAGAGCAGTACGCATGTGAGTGAGGATTGATATACCCCGGCATAATCAGGCCGCCCTTCGCATCAATGATATTTGCGCCCTGCGGCAGTTCCGGAATCTCACCTCTTCTTCCGACGGAACGAATCTTATCTCCCTGACAGACAACCACTCCGTCTTTTATAACCCGGTTGGTGTCATCCCGTGTCACCACAGTACCGTTCATAAAAATATTGATTTCTTCCATTAGCGTTCCTCCCTGAAATAAGCCATTCCATTCGCCTTTGGTCCAAGTTTTTTCATTCCAAATGCAATGAGAATGATAAGTGTAAACAGATATGGAATCATCTGGAATATCTGATACGGAACCACACTGCTTACAAGCTGTAACCGGATCTGGAGAGCATCACAGAACCCGAAAATCAGACATGCCATAAGGATTCCGGTTGGCGTCCATTTTCCGAAAATAACGGCTGACAGTGCAATAAATCCTCTTCCTGCAACAATTCCTTCGGAGTATGTATTGGTGTAGCAGACCGTTAAAAACGCTCCTCCTATTGCCGCCATTGCCCCACAGATAATACAGGCAAGGTATTTTTTCAGGATTACATTGATACCAAGTGTTTCCGCCGCTCTCGGATATTCCCCTACCGCGCGGTAGCTAAGTCCTGCCTTTGTCTTATAAAAAAATACATACGACAACGGAACAAGAAGGTATGCGAGGTATACAAGCGGTGAATTCTGGAAGAAAATCTTTCCAACCACCGGAATTTTGGACAATAACGGGATAGAAAGCGCCTTCATCGTCACCCCCTGTAACAGGGAAGATGTATTGGAAAATAATATCTTATACAAAAATCCCGCCAGTGCCGGACATAAAATATTGATTGCCATACCATATACAATCTGGTCTGCACCGAGATTGATTGTCGCATACGCATATATCAGATTGATGCAGACTCCAACGGTGCCTGCCGCAAGAATTGCAAGCCACGGGTTCTGCGTGTAATACCCTACCACGAATCCAAACAGAGCACCGATTGACATCAGACCGTCCAGACCGATATTGCACATTCCCGCACGCTCGGAGTACAGTTCTCCGATTGCAACCAGAAGAAGCGGCGTTGCAATACGGATGGTTGCCATCAATAAATTCAGAATAAAATTTGCATTTAAAATCTCACTCATTACACCGCTGCCTCCTTTTCTTTCCTTAAAATACGCTTTTCTTTTTTACCGCTTAAAGATTTTCTTTTTACGATTGCAGTTCCGCCTACCGCAAAAATGATGATGAGCGCCTGTATCATCTCCGCAATGGCTGTTGGAACGCCCATGGAAACCTGAAGGGCAATGGAACCTTTTCTGAGAACCGCAAATAAAAAGGATATTACAAGCGCTCCAATCGGGTTTAATTCTGCAATCAATGCAATTGCAACGCCGTCAAATCCGAAACCGGAACCAAAACCGCTTTGCAGACGGAACTGTTTTCCCAAAAGCTCTGTTGAACCTCCTAATCCTGCAATTGCTCCCGAAAGAACAAACGCCGAAAGCATTATGAAATTCACCTTAAAGCCGTTGATTTTTGTTGCCGTCAGGTTATTTCCCACTGCTCTGACCTTAAAACCATATGAGGTATGAAACATGATGTAATAAAGCAAAAGCCCTACAATCAGTGCAATGATAATTCCATAATGAACCCGGAATCCCGCCGATAAAAACGGAAGCTTTAAGCTGCCGTCTATTTCCGCCGTCTGCGGAATACTTCCATCCCGGAAAATGTTCGTGTATACAAGACTCATGATAAGTGTGGCAATATAGTTTAACATGATGCTTACAATCATCTCATTCAGGCCACGCCGGATTTTTAGAATTCCGGGAATCAATGCCCAGACGCCGCCGGCAATCACACTTACAAGCAGAGCACAGATGATTCCTGCCGTTCCTTTTATTCCGGTAAGCTCCAGCAGTGTCACGGCTGCAACTGCTCCCATGATAAACTGTCCTTCACCGCCGAGGTTAAACACGCCGCATTTGTATGCAAAAGCCGCTGCCAGTGAAGTAAACATCAGCGGACATGTCAGTGCCAGCGTCTGCGCCAGCATGGAACTGCTTCCGAATGCTCCCATAAACAGTGCTGCATACGCCGTAAATGGATTTGTCCCGAGTTCTGCCATGATGATTCCGCCCACCAGAAACGCTAACAGCACCGCAATAAGCGGGATGATCAATCCTTCTATTTTTTTCATGCAGTCTCACCTCTTCCTGTCATTGCCATCGATATCTTGTCAATCGGAGGATTTATTCCCGGGAACGTTCCCATAATCTTTCCTTCAAACATTACAACAATAACGTCCGCAAGTTTGATAATCTCATCCAGGTTGGCACTGATTAATAAAATTCCACAGCCGCGTTTCTTTTCCCGCAGCATCTGTTCATGGACAAATTCTGACGCTCCGATATCAAGTCCTCTTGTCGGATGCATTGCAATCAAAAGATCCGGTTTGCTCTGCAGCTCTCTTGCGAGAATCACCTTCTGCTGGTTTCCGCCTGACAGGCTGCGCACCGCCTGATCCATATTAAGGCAGCGGATATCATTTTCCTGCTGCATCTTTTGGGCATATGCGCGAATTTTATCTTTTCTTAAATAAAGTCCCCGTCCGTAGGAAAAGCGTTCTCCGTCCGTCTCCTTCAAAATGAGGTTTTCCGCAATTGTCATATCTCCTACCAGACCCATTCTGTTGCGGTCTTCCGGGATATGAGACACTTTCTTCCTGATAAAAGTGTCCGGTGTAAAATGTTTTATCTTTTCTCCGTTTATGTACACCTCTCCGCTCTCCGGTACCAGATTGCCCGATGCCATCAGTGCAAGCTGTGACTGTCCGTTTCCGTCAACGCCTGCCACACCGACAATTTGTCCTTTTTTAACTTCCAGGGAAATATCATTCAGCCCGTTGTGCTTGTTCTGACGATGGAAGGAAACTTTTTCGAGCTTTAACACGTCTTCCTTCTGGTCCATGGATTTCTCCACCAGCTGCTCCTGCAGCTTCCTTCCCACCATCAGATTGGTAAGCTCTTCCTCTGTCGTATCCGCTTTTTTCACCGTTCTGACAGATTTTCCACTTCTTAAAATGGTAATCCGGTCACTGATTTCCATGACCTCTTTCATCTTATGTGAAATGAAAATGACCGATTTTTTATCTGCAGTCAGCTTATGGATGATTTCAAACAGTCCGGCAACTTCCGCATCCGTCAATACGGCGGTCGGCTCATCAAGCACCAGTAAATCCACATCCCGGTACAGTGCCTTCAATATTTCTACTCTCTGTTGTTCTCCCACGGAAATGTCTGAAATCAGCTTATCAAAATCCACCTGCAATCCATATTTTTCTGCCAGTTGTTCAATCTCGGCACGCATCTTATTCTTCTGGATAAATATACTGTTTCCTTTTGACAGTCCAAGAATTATATTCTCGAAAACTGTCATGTTTTCCACCAGCATAAAATGCTGATACACCATGCCGATTCCAAACCTTACCGCCTCTTTCGGCGATGTGATTTTTACCACATTTCCCTGATAAAAGATTTCGCCCTCATCCGGCTGGTAGAGCCCGGTCAGAATACTCATAAGAGTACTCTTTCCTGCTCCGTTTTCTCCAAGCAGCGTATGTACTTCTCCCTGTTCCACACTCAGCCAGATATTGTCGTTTGCCTTGACACCGCCAAAGCTTTTTGAAATATTTCTCATCTGCAGTATGTTCATAAGTCATTCCTCTTTTTGCTTATTTGCTGATGAATGTACCGTTTTTAATCTGTTCCACGTATTCAAGATACTGTGTTTTTATATCTTCCGGCACCTGTGAACTGAATGTTCCTACCGACAGACATCCGTTTTCAACTGTTCCGTAGATTGTCGTATTTCCAAATGTGCCATCCTCGATTGCCTGCATACACTGTTCCACAAGAGCCGCATTATCGGTTACAACACTGCATATAATGACTTTGTCATCCGCGGAACCCAGATCTCCAGGCTGACCTATGCTGTAGTGTCCATCGGATTCTGCAAGTGCTTCTCTTGCTCCGGTATCAACTGCACCGGCATCGCCAAACAATACATCCACATCGTAGGTAGACATCATGGAAGAAGCAATTTCCTTTCCTTTTGCTGCATCGTAATAATCTCCTGCATATCCTGATGTGACATTTACATCCGGATTAACTACCTTTGCTGCCGCCTCATATGCTTCAAGCTTTGTCTTTGTCGTATCCAGTTCCATTCCTCCGATAAAACCAATATAGCCTGTCTTTGTCATCAGTCCTGCAAGCGCACCTGCCAGATAACCAATCTGTTCTGCATCCGGCATAACGGATACTACATTATCAGAAGAAAAGGTTCCGTTTAACAGACAGAATTTTACGTCCGGATACTGCTCTGCCACCTGCTTTACCGCATCTGAATACTCACTGCCCGGTGCAAAGATCAAATCGTAACCTAAGTCTGCATATCCGGTAAGAACCGATACATATTCGGATGTGTCCACATTTTCCGTATAAGCTGTTTCATATCCGTATGCTTCTGCAGCATCACACATTGCCTGGTAACAGCTTGCGCCCCAGCCTCCATCGTTAATGGATGCTCCGTAAAGCATTGCTACTTTCTTATCACTGTCCGTTTTTGTTTCTGCCGTTGTTGTGGTGTCTGCGGTTTTCTCTGAAGTCTGTTTTTCGTTTCCTGCCGTCTGCGATGCACCGCATCCCATTATGGTGCCCGCCATAAGTGCAACAATCATTACTGTAGCCATCATTCTTTTTTTCATAATCGTTCTCCTTTCTTAAAGAAACAAAAAAAAGACAAAGAAATCTTTTCAGACCTCTTTGTCTTTTCCCTCACCTGTAGGTTGACGCAAGTCTATCATCATTCCTACATTTTTTCAAGCATTATTTTTTCAGGAAATTTACAAAAATGATACCGTTTCGGTATTGTTTTTATGTTTCTATTCGTTTTTTGTTCTTATATAGTCTGCAAAACGACTTGCAGAACTTGACATCGCCCCATATTTCTTCCAGACTACCACTGCGCAGGAGGTAAATTTCGGATTGATAATCTCCTTGCACACAATCTCCGGGGTCTGCAGTCTGCTTGCCGCCGACTTTGGACACAGAAGAATTCCAAGTCCCTGACGGACCAGCTCAAAGCCGCCGCCAAGCGCCGTATAAAGGCAGACAATATGCGGCTTCATTCCAATCATATGAAACCAGTTTTTTATCTGTTCTTCATGGCTGTTCCTACCGGGTGCAATCAGATTTTCTTTTGCAAGCTCCGCCAGTTCCAACGTGTCCGCTTCCCCTGCCGCCAACGGATTATCTTTATGAATACAGGCTATCCACGATTCCTCCTGCAGACGGATACATTCATATTTTTCGCTGTTAAACGGCTCGCGCACAATTCCGATATCAAAGATGCCAAGGTCTAATTTTCTTAGAATCTCCTCGGTATTGCTGTAGCAGATATTATACGTAATGTCCGGAAACTGACTGTGAAATTCTGTAATCCAGGTTGGAAGCACGCCCACTCCGACTGTCTCAATACTTCCAATGCTGATATTTCCGTCATATGTTCCAAACGTACTGTTCATTTCTTCTTTGAGCTTATCCGTCAGTTCCACGATTTCCCTTGCATGCTCCCTGAAATAATAGCCCGCTTCTGTCAGATGAAGTCTCCCGTTCTCCCGCTCAAAGAGTTCCACATTCAGTTCTTCCTCGAGTTGTTTCATCTGGCGTGTCAGCGGAGGCTGCGACATATGAAGCCGTTCCGCCGCCTTTGATACATTCTCTGTTTCTGCGATTGCAAGAAAATAACGCATTGCCCTAATATCCATATGTAATACCCTTTTTGATATAAAATGTATGCTTCTATATCTTTTTTATTTTTTGTTTCTGGCTATATCTTATCATATAATTTACAGAATGCAAGTCACATTTTCGTCCGTTGTAAGGAATTTTGCACTTCTTTTTCGCATGAAAAAAACGGCAATGAAACTATCTTCATTGCCGCTGAAACGTTCCCTGCGGGAATCGAACCCACAACTGCCCCTTAGGAGGGGGCTGTTATATCCATTTAACTAAGGAAACATATATAAAAATCTGCCTGTTCAAACAGATTTTTACACTATGAAATTATACCATAAAGGAAAATCCCCGGTCAATCTATTCCGGAAAATTAATGAAACCCTGAAGCCAGATGATACCCTTAAAGCGGCGGCCGATTTCCGGCTCTCCGTAAAGGTCCAGCTTGTTGATGCAGACATCAAAGGTCAGCTCGTTGCAGTAGACGGACATCAGGTAAACTTCTTCGCCGGTAAGGCTGTTGGTCACCAGATTGCACTCCTGGATTTCACCCAGAATGGAATACTGGTCGCACTCCACACCATAAGGCATGCAGTAGGTGTCCACCAGACTGAATACATCTTCGTTCTGGATTTTCTTGGAAATCGTGGTGTACATATCCATATCTTCCAGCGTCAGTGTTTCAATGGCTTCCTCGTCACCGCGTCTTGCCGCTGCAATCAGGTTGTTGCGCACATTGGAGTCTTTTTTGATTTTCAGCTTCTGCTGCTCATCTTTTTTGATGGGGAACATAATATTTCCCTTGATGGACAAAGCCGACAGGGTGAGTGTCGTTCCCTTGATGGGAAGCTTTCCCTGTGCCTGCGCTTTTACATAGGGAATCATGTTCTGCAGGTAAAAAATAAGGGAAACGCCAACCTTCACATCATCGCAGATGCCGGCGTAGGACTCCCTGGCAGCATGCCTTTCCACGGAAACATCCTCCGTGGTGGTGATGCCTCTGCCTCTTAAATACGGATAGTAATACTCATAAATAAATTTCTCATCGTCCGACTCGTCAAATTCTCCGCAGACGGCGATGCCCATATTTTCAGCGAAATCCTTGCTGAATTCTCCTAAAAGAACCTCTTCGTCGCTGATGGTATAAGCCCTTTTGCCCGCATTCATCACAACGCTGGCAAGCAGAGCCTTCAATTCTTTTCTGTTACTGATTTTACTGAAGCCGATGGCTCTCATAAATTTATGCAAGGATTTCACCTTCTTTCTTTTCGCTTTGTATAAATCTATTAACCAATCTTGGAAACACCACCCATGTAAGGACGAAGTGCTTCGGGAATGTTTACAGTACCGTCTTCGTTTACATTGTTTTCAAGGAATGCAATCAGTCCTCTCGGAGTAGCCAATACTGTATTATTTAATGTATGCACAAAGTAAGTACCATTTTCGCCTTTTGTACGGATGCCGAGACGTCTTGCCTGTGCATCACCTAAGGTAGAGCAGGAACCGACTTCAAAGTACTTCTTCTGTCTGGGGCTCCATGATTCGACGTCGCAGGATTTTACCTTTAAGTCAGCCAGATCGCCGCTGCAGCATTCCAGTGTACGGACGGGGATGTCCAGGCTTCTGAAAAATTCTACGGTGTAAGACCACATCTTGTTGTACCAGTCCATGGACTCTTCGGGTTTGCAAAGAACAACCATTTCCTGCTTTTCAAACTGATGCACACGATAAACGCCGCGTTCCTCAATGCCGTGGGAACCGACTTCCTTACGGAAGCAGGGAGAATAAGAGGTCATGGTAATGGGAAGGCTTGCTTCGTTTACAATCTGACCCTTGAACTTACCAATCATGGAATGTTCGGAAGTACCAATCAGGTAAAGGTCTTCGCCTTCAATCTTATACATCATGGCTTCCATTTCATCAAAGCTCATAACACCGTTTACAACGCTGCTTCTAATCATGAAAGGAGGAATACAATAAGTAAATCCTTTATTAATCATGAAATCTCTTGCATAGCTAAGCATTGCGGAATGAATTCTGGCAGCATCGCCCATCAGATAATAGAAACCGTTGCCGCTTGTTCTGCCGGCACTCTCTTTATCAAGACCGTTAATTCTTTCCATAATATCTGCATGATAAGGTACTTCAAAATCGGGAACCTTGGGCTCACCGAATCTGGTAATTTCCACGTTCTGTGTGTCATCTTTTCCGATGGGTACGGAAGCGTCAATCATCTGAGGAATTTTCATCATGATTGCTGTGATTTTTTCCTGATATTCCGGCTCTTTTGCTTCCAGTTCAGCAAGTCTCTTGGACTGGGCAGCAACTTCTGCTTTCTTTGCTTCTGCTTCTTCTTTTTTACCCTGTGCCATCAGAGCGCCGATTTCCTTGGAAATCTTGTTCTTCTGTGCACGAAGTTCGTCTGCTTCCTGCTTAACTTTTCTGCTCTCTGCATCCAGAGCAATCACTTCGTCAACAAGGGGAAGCTTTGCATCTTGGAATTTCTTTTTGATATTTTCCTTTACTAAATCAGGATTTTCTCTTAAAAATTTAATGTCTATCATGAGTAGACGCCTCCTTAAATAATAATCTAATCAATTGCTTTTTCTATAAATACATTTTGCACAAGAATAAGGTCGAGAATTTTTTCTTCCGTAACATCCTTGCCATTTTTATCTTTAATAATTCTGAGTACCGGTCTGTCCGGGAACTCTCTGTTCTGTCTGACAACAATGCCTGTTTCTCCGTCTCCCGTAAGCACCTGGGTTCCAACCGGGTAAACTGCCGTGAACTGAAAAAACGCATCTACTATTTTACCACTATACTTAATATTTTTAAAGGTTTTCAGATACTCTATTGCTTCATAAACCTTTACTTTTTTACAACTGATACCGCAGATCATCTCATCGAAGGTATCGCACACCGTTAAAATATGCACCGGTTCCGAAATCTGTGTGGCATGCAATGGATAACCGGAGCCATCCAGTCTTTCATGATGGTACAAAATCATGGCTTTTGCGGTGTCGGACAGCCACTTTTCATTTTTCAGTGCGGAATATGCGTAAACCGGATGCTTCTTGAATTCTGCGATTTCCGCTCTTGACATGGTGGCAGCATCTTCGTTCTGATAGTTTATTGTTAAATATTGTAATCCAATATCATGTAGTAAACATCCCACACCGATATCGTGCAGGCTTTCTCTGCTGTAACCTAATTTAATAGCCGTAAGAATTGCCAGACTGCATACATTTAAGGAATGTTCAAAAATATCGGTACTCCGCTGCTTTACGTCAAAAACCTTTTCCATCACTTCATCTTCTTCCGTGATTTCCGTGATAACATTGTCCGCCGTTTCATTCAGGCTCGCCAGTTCTTCGTTATGACGGTAAGTATGCTTTTCCAGAACTTCTTTTACTTTTTCCTTCATGGAAACTTCCACATCTTCTTTTAATATGGAAATCTCCTCCTGCTGTGAATATTCATCCCTGACATAAACTTTTACAATTCCCAGACTCAGCAGCTTATCAATATACTTTACCTTAAGTTCGGAACCTGCCGGTAAAATCATCTGGTAATCACTTGTGAGAATATCCTGAGCTGCTATTTCATTACCCTTAAGTTCATTTACTGAAACACTCTTCATGTAGGTTCCTTTCCCAATTAAGAATGCTATTCTCCAATAGCCATGTCAAGCGCCTGCTGTTCCTCTTCGCCCAGAGAAATTGCACATTCTCCATTCTTAATTTCTTTGGTGTAGGTGTAACATCCCTCCGTACTGTGCACGGAGTTCAGAATAAATCCGTTGTTGTTCTCATCCAGCAGCGCAAGGGAAAAACTGAGTTTTCCGCCCATCTGCTGAAAAGCATCATATTTTACCAGACCGATTTTCTGGAATGCATGCTCCATATTTTTGTAGAGTGTACGGATGTCCTTTTTGTTTTTGTCCACATTGATTTTCAAAAACTTATTGTCCTCATACAGACCTACAATATCTTTTTCCAGGCTCTTTGCATCCTTGCCCGTCATAAATTTACTTATTCTTTTCTGTAACCGGTTTAACTTTTTCATCTGCAGGATAATAATTACAAAAAGCACTACAATGAAAACAAGTAAAATCAGAAACAGGTAAGCAATATCCAGATTTCCAAGTCCGATACTTTGCAGTATATTACTGTTCATTAGTATTTCCTCGTATCTTTCTGTCAGGCTTTTGTCAGTAAATCAACCAGTCTGTCCAAATCCTCATGACTGTAAAATTCGATTTCCATTTTGCCGGCACCTTTTTCTTTTCCGGTAATGGAAACCTTGGTGCTGAGCGCCTGCTTTAATTTTTCTTCAATTTCCTGATAAATAATCTTAAGAGCTTCATCGTCTATTTTCTTCTTTGCTTTTTCCGGCTTATGAAGATTTTTCACTAATTTTTCTACATCACGCACGCTGAGTTTTTCATCAAATATTTTCTGTGCAATGGTGTACTGCTCTTCCGGATTTTCAATGGCAAGAAGTGCTCTGGCATGTCCGGTGGAAAGCATGTCTTCAATCACCATCTGCTGCACTTCATCGCAGAGCTTTAACAGACGCATGGAGTTGGTTACGGCAGTACGGCTCTTGGAAACTCTCTCAGCCACTTCATCCTGCTTCAGATTAAACTCTGTCAGAAGTCTTTTGTATGCCTGTGCTTCTTCAATGGGGTTTAAGTTTTCACGCTGAATATTTTCAATCAGGGAAATTTCCACAATTTCCTGTTCCGTATAATGCTTAATAATAACGGGAACTTCTTTCAGTCCGGCAATTCTTGCCGCTCTCCAACGGCGCTCGCCTGCGATAATTTCATAATGGTCGCCTCTGTCCTGTACGACTATGGGCTGAATTAAACCATATTGTTTGATAGACTCTGCCAGTTCTTCCAACGCATCTTCATCAAAATTCTTACGGGGCTGTTCTTTGTTGGGCTCCACCTTGGTAATTTTAACCAGAGTACCCTGTTCATTTTCTTCTCCCTCTTTTGCCTGAGCCACTGTCTTTTTTTCTGCCGGTATTTCCGGTATTAATGCATCAAGACCTAAACCTTTGCTGCCGAGACCCTTTCCTAATCCACCTTTTTTTGCTGCCATTGCTATACCCTCCTCTTACTTTTTCTTCCTGTTATGTTTGATTACCTCATCAGCCAGACTCATATAACTCTCTGCACCGGCTGACTTTGGATCATACATATGAATGGGCATGCCGTAGCTGGGTGCTTCCGCCAATCTGATATTTCTTGGAATCATGGTTTTATAAATATTCTGATTTAAATGTTCTTTAACATTTTCAACCACCTGCATGGAAAGATTAGTTCGGGAATCATACATGGTAAATACCACACCTTCCATTTCCAATTCCGGGTTCAGTCTTTCTTTTACCAGGTTGACGGTATGTATTAACTGGCTCAGACCTTCCAGTGCGTAGTATTCACATTGAATAGGAACCAGTACACTGTCAGCCGTTGTCAAAGCGTTAATTGTCAAAGTATTTAAGGAAGGAGGACAGTCAATGATGATAAAATCATATTTATCTTTTATCCAGTCCACTTCTCCTTTCAGAATAAATTCCTTTTTATCTACACCAATCAATTCAATTTCCGCTGCCGCCAGATTCACGTTGGAAGGAATAATGGATACATTTTTAATAACATCCTTTAAAATACAATCTTGAATGGAACACTCTCCCAGCATCAATTCATAAATAGTGTTTTCCAGTTCATTCTTATCAACGCCAAATCCGCTGGTAGTATTTCCCTGCGGGTCGGTATCAATAACCAGTACCTTTTTTCCCTTCACCGCCAGAGACGCAGATAAATTAATAGATGTTGTGGTCTTACCCACACCACCCTTTTGATTGGCAATAGCAATAACTTTTCCCATTTTAATATCAAGCCTTTCCTACTAATACGACTTAAGTCTGTACAAAGCACAGTCGCTTGTTTTCTCCTGCAAACACTCACAAGTTGCAAGCTATCGCTTGCTATTGTTCTGCTCCGCAGAACCGCTTGTTCGCTGAACTTCATCACTCACAAATCTATGAGCTTCGCTCATTTATATTTTGCTGGCGCAAAATGATTTGTTCGCTGTTCGTCACTCGCAAATAACAAGCTGTCGCTTGCCTTCGTTTTGCTGACGCAAAACAATTTGCTCGTTATAAGATGCGTTAAAAACAAATGTCTGTGCGTAGCACAGCCGCTTGTTTTTAACTTGCATCTTATACATTATAACATCATTCTTTGGGATAGGCTATAAGAAGTTTAGTTTTGAAATGCGGATTTTTGCCGAAAATGCTGGATGTCAGGTGTTGTAAAATGGCTAATTTTGGATATTTTTCAGTAAAAATCACAACATATTGATGTTCAATGTTTCACGTGAAACATTATCTTGTGTCCCGATGTTCTTAAAATTTTATTTTCACCAACAGCATTTTCATGTTCCTTCATAGATTAAATTCGTAGAAAGTTGTTGGTATAAGGCAAGAAACTTATTATTAGATTATATATTCATACCACTCTTCTTCTGTTTTTACAAACCTAACGGATTAGAACATGGTCTGGCTCTGTTTATTAAAGGAATATATATTTGCTTTCACTTTGACCATTCCTTTTTCTTTTGTTAATTTCAACATTTCCAACACACATCGTCTTCCGATATGCCGGTTTTGATATTCCTTACAAACTACAATGGCGATTTCTCCATTGTCCCTCAATGAAACATCCCCTACTAATTTACCTTCATATTCTATAATAGTAGCAATCCCCATTGGAACTCAGGTAATCGTACATACAATGCAAAAGTTCTAAATCATAAGGCTCGTCCCTGTTATCTACTTGCTTATATACATCTAAATCCTGATACCATGGAAGGGAAACCTCATCATTTCTATAATAGGGAATTAGTTTAAGTTCTTTATCTATTATTCTTTCTGTCATCTTTATTACCGTTAAACCTCACTATAAAAAATAATATCTGTCTTTTCTTCTTGTTTTGTATGTTTGTATATATTTGTATCAAGTCCGCAAAAGTCATGTTGTACAGCAACTTCTTTTTCAAACTCAATCAATTTTTTACCTATATGTTTTCCACGATATTTTTACTCACTTTGAGGTCGTATAAATACATGTATTTTAAAAATCCCGATTGTAAGATTGTCAATCCAACACACTTCTCGCCTTCATATGTTCCAATAAATATACTGTCATTCATAGAGTCAAAGTCATAATTTTTATCTGGAAAACACATTTCACTTATACTCTCCTGTGAATATCTGTGTAATTCATATGTCCACTTTTCTCCACTATAAAATATAATTTTTCAAACATTTGAAAAGGTTCATTTGGAATATTTATATCCGACTTATGTTGTGCATCAATTATTTTAATTTCTATCATCTATTCTCTTCTTTCATATTATAAAGGATAATTAAAATACTGAAACCAAACTATATACTATTACAAATCAAATCTAAATAAAATGAATGAATCCCTTTTAATTATTTTTCTAATTTATTTTTTTACTTAGTCCTTTTTTTATGCTTAGTCCATTTTATGATTTAATATATTTTATTTTCAAACATAAAGTTTATCTTTCAAAAATTAAATATACTCAAAAAAAATAAGTATACTTAAAAAATTATATATACTCAAAACATATCGAAAACATTCTATCACATTATCCGAAGCCATGCTGTATAAATATCAATACCTACCTTGGATTACCTCATCATTAACATAAATAACAAACATCTGCTTTATAAACAATTATCCGGCTCCCTATTATTAACAACATACCTCTAAATAAGGGGTTTTAAAATGTTTCACGGCATACAATATTTAAATGTTTCACGGATTAAATCACAATATATAGATTTAAAAAGTTTCACGTGAAACATTATCTTGTGTTTTTAAATTCATAAATATATTAAAAACCGTAATGTTTCACGTGAAACATTACGGTTTTATTCTCAGCTTTTCTCTAATTCAAGGATACTAAATCATTTCTTATTGCAAATACTGCAGCCTGTGTTCTGTCCGATACTTCTATCTTCTTGAAAATATTGAAGATATGATTTTTTACAGTTCGCTCACTTATTTCTAAAGTAGTAGCTATCTCTCTGTTGGAATTTCCGAATGCAATACTCTTGAGGACTTCCAGTTCTCTCTTGGTCAGCGACTTTATTTTATCTAATTCTTCATTTTTCTTTTCTATCTTAGAATTTAATAAAGGCAGCAACTCTTTTTGAATAAAGCTTTCTCCGTGAACAATTAAATCAATAGCCTCTTTTAATTCTTCAAACTTTATATTTTTGGAAGCATAACCATCTGCTCCTATTTCAATTGCTCTGAGCAAATAGTCTATTTCATTATGCATTGTCAACATCATTACTTTGATAGGTATTTGATTGCTGCGGATTTCCTGTAATACTTCCAATCCGTTTTTGTTTGGCATATTTATATCCAGTAACAAAATATCCGGTAATTTTTCATTCAACTTGTTCAGACAATCTATACCATCCTGTGCTTCGGAAATTACTTTCATAGAACCATCTAATTCTAACAAGTTCTTCAGCCCAGCCCTTATCAAGGCAAAATCATCTACTATCATAATTTTGGTTTTCTTGTTTTTCATAGACTCCCTCCCTTATATATTTTACTCCCTAAAAATTAATGATTATGATATTGGTATTCTGACTGTAATCTCAGTTCCCCTGTCATCACTTTGAATGTCTAATTTTCCCCCTAACAGTTGTGCTCTTTCCTTCATAATTGATAAACCATAGTGATTGGATTTATGTTCAGGTTCCCCTTGAAATCCAACACCATTATCCTTTATGAATAAATAGTAATCGTTTACATCCTTCTTGAATTTTACCTGTAATACATTTCCCTTAGAATGTACCACTGCATTATTACATGCTTCCTGTATGATACGGAAAATAGAAATCTGCAACGTTGCGTTTTCTATTTCATCAGGATTGATTTCTATATCATAAGTATAATCCGGATATCTTTCTTTCAGTTTACCAAAAAAAGCTTCTACTGACTTTTGAAATCCTACATCATAAAAATGTATGGGATAAATGTTGTATATGGTATCCCTCAATTCTTCCAGTATATTTCGTAAGTTTTCGTCCATTGATGTAAGTTCCACTTTTGCACGTGAAACATCCATATCCATATATCTCTTTATCAACTCCACTTTATAAATTAGATAGGTTAAATTCTGTAAAGTAGTATCGTGTAAATCCTGGGCTATCCTTTTTCTTTCCTTTACCTGCACATCTATAATGGAATAATTTGGATTTATTTTCTTTTCCTTTTTTTCATCCAATGCATCTTCCAATGCTTCCAGATAAACTTTTATTTTCTTCAGTCTTTCCTTTAAGTAACTGTTGTTGTTCTGAAGCTTTTCTATTTTTGCCTTGTTGTTTTCAATTTCTTTCTTCTGAGTATTCAGGACATTTCTCGGACTGAATACTTTGAAATCATCTGTTTCCTTATTATATAACTGGTCAAGATAATCTGTTGTTTCTTCTATGGAAAATTCATTTTCTTTTATTTCATTTTCCAGAAGCTCCGCTTCATCTAAAAAACTCTGATATATTTCCAGTAAAGATGTCTTACGCTCATTTGCCATATTTACCTAACCTCCGGGTAAAAATGTCTGCAAAGCAGTACAGTTGTCAGTGTAAAGGTTCTTTCGCAGGAAGCCCTGCTTTACGGGGATATTTTTTCGGACAGGCAGCTACCTTTTCAATCGCAAACAGATTACGGTAAATATCAGAGTCGGGAAGATATATTTCTGTCTGACTCTTTACCTTGCCTCCTAATAAGCCAATGGCTTTTTCTGCCTGCTTGATTTCCTCTGTAATCTTATCGGATTTATAGGAAATAAACATGCCGCCTACCTTTACAAAAGGCAGACAAAATTCTGACAGTGTTGTCATATTTGCTACTGCACGGGAAACACACAAATCAAATTTTTCCCGGAGTAAAGCCGGCTTCGCATAATCTTCTGCACGTCCGTGTATGATATCTATATCTGTAAGAGATAATTCTTCTATGACTGCGTTTAAAAATTTAATACGTTTCTGCAAAGAGTCCAAAAGAGTAATTTTTAAATGGGGAAAAGCTATCTTTAACGGCAGACCGGGAAATCCTGCACCGGTTCCGATATCAATCACAGAAATGTCGCCGGATAAGTCATATGCCTTCACTAAAGAAAGACTGTCAATGAAATGCTTCTTCATCACTTCATCATAATCGGTTATGGCAGTTAAATTCATAAATTCATTCCATTCCGTCAGCATTTCATAATAACGGATAAATTTCTGAATTTGCTCCGGTGTCAACGTAATTCCCAATTCCTTTAAGTCTGCTTCAAACTGTTCAGTCCGATACATTAAAAATCCATGCCTTTCCTTTTACTGCTGTTTATGCTGATGGTTTCTCTGCTCTAAATATACCAGCAATACAGAAATATCCGCCGGAGAAACACCGGAAAGTCTGGAAGCCTGACCCACGGAAATCGGACGGAACTCCTTTAATTTCTGTCTTGCCTCAATACGAAGACTGGGTACATCATCATAATCAATGTCCACCGGTAAAATCTTCTTTTCCATTTTCTTATACTGCTCCACCTGACGGGACTGTCTTTCAATATAGCCTTCGTACTTCAATTCTATTTCTACCTGCTCTACCACATCCTTCGGCAGTACAGGTCTTTTCTCATCAATATCCGCAAGCAGTTCATAAGATAATTCCTGTCTGCACATAAGGTCAGCCAAGGATACTGCATTCTTCAAAGGATGACTTTCATGTGCCGTAAGGAATTCCTGAATTTTCTGGGAACCGCCCACTTTGGTATTTTTTAGACGTTCAATTTCTTCTTTGATAAGTTCTTCTTTGTGCAAAAGTTTCTCGTAATCCTCTTTGGAAACAAGACCTGCTTCGTAACCGATTTTACGAAGTCTTAAATCCGCATTGTCCTGTCTTAAAAGCAGACGGTATTCTGCGCGGGAAGTCATCATACGGTAAGGCTCTCTGTTGTCCTTCGTAACCAGGTCATCAATCAGTACACCTATGTAAGCCTGCGACCTGTCCAGTACAATTTCTTTTTTACCGAGCAAGGAAAGAGCCGCATTAAGTCCAGCCATCAGTCCCTGGGCTGCTGCTTCTTCGTAGCCGCTGCTTCCGTTAAACTGACCGCCTGCATAAAGACCGTTTACCTTTTTAAAAGCCAGTGTGGGGTAAAGCTGCTTGGCATTGATACAGTCGTACTCAATCGCATAAGCATTTCTGACAATTTTACAATGCTCCAGTCCCGGCACTGTCCGGTACATGGCAAGCTGCACTTCCTCCGGTAAAGAAGAAGACATACCGCCCACATACATTTCATTGGTATGCAGACCTTCGGGTTCAATAAATACCTGATGTCTGTCCTTATCTGCAAACTTAACAACCTTATCTTCAATAGAGGGACAATACCTTGGCCCTGTACCTTCTATAATACCCGCATAAATGGGAGATCTGTCAAGATTAGACCGAATAATTTCGTGTGTTTTTTCATTTGTATAGGTCAAATAACAGGAAATCTGCTCTTTTTGAACGGACTCCGGGTCAGTAGAAAAGGAAAAAGGAACGATTTCCTTATCCCCGAACTGTTCTTCCATTTTGGAGAAATCAATGCTTCTCTTATCCATTCTGGCAGGAGTACCTGTTTTGAACCGGCGAAGCTCAATGCCCATTTCCTTTAAGCTGTCCGGAAGATAATTTGCCGCCTGCAGTCCATTGGGACCGGTATAGGTAATGGCTTCTCCGCAAAGGCATCTGGCTCTTAAATAAGTGCCGGTACACAAAACAATTCTTTTACATTCATAAACAGCTCCTGAAAAGGTAACCACACCGGTCACTTTTTTCTTAAGCTCCTTTGTATCCTTATCTTCTTCCTCTTCCCATAAAATCTCACAGACCTCTGCCTGCTTGATGGTAAGATGGTCCTGATTTTCCAGAACCTTACGCATGGCTCTGGAATACTCCGCCTTATCCGCCTGGGCGCGAAGGGAATGTACGGCAGGTCCTTTGGAAATATTCAGCATTTTGGACTGAATAAAAGTTTTATCAATGTTCTTTCCCATTTCTCCGCCGAGAGCATCAATTTCCCTTACCAGATGTCCCTTGGAAGAACCGCCTACATTGGGATTGCAGGGCATCAGGGCGATACTGTCCACACTTACCGTAAAAATAACGGTTTCCAGTCCCAGTCTTGCACATGCCAGAGCCGCTTCACAACCGGCATGACCGGCACCTATGACACAAACATCTACTTTATCCATGATAAAACGTTTTTTTTCATCTGCTGACATTTTTATAACCATGCCTTTCATAACTTATCTTTATATTATAACATACACTTTTTATTTTCCCATACAAAACTTTGAAAAAATCTCATCTACTAAATCGTCAGAAACCTCTTCTCCGATGATATTGCCGAGAGAAGTATAGGCACTCATCAAATCAATGGAATAAAAATCTTCCGGCATATCGTCTTCCAGACTCTTTTTCACCATTAAAAAGGAGTCTTTTGCCTGCATCAATGCTTCTTTATGACGCAGGTTTGTGATATAAATTTCATTTTCAAATGAAATTTTTCCTTCAAAAAACATATCCTTGATAAGTTTTTTGAATTCTTCAATGCCGGAAGCTTCCTTTGCGGAAATCTTCACGATGGGAATTTCGATGTCCTTAAGAAAATTCCGAATATCTTCTTCTGTAATTGCCTGGCTTAAATCAGACTTATTCATCAGAAGAATGGCTTTTCTGTCTTTTAAAATCGTCCTGATTTCTTCGTCATTTTCATCAAAGGGAACGGAAGAGTCTACCATATATAACAGTAAATCCGCGTCCTCCGCATATTTCTTGGCTTTTTCCACACCGATTTTTTCCACGGTATCCTCTGTTTCCCGGATACCTGCGGTGTCTATCACATTCAGGGCAATGCCGTCCAGTCTTATCTGTTCTTCCAGAACATCACGGGTGGTTCCGGCAATGTCCGTTACAATTGCTTTTTCTTCGCCTGACAAAACATTTAAGAAGGAAGATTTACCGGCATTGGGTTTCCCTAAAATAACGGTTTTAATGCCTTCCTTTAAGAACTTGCCGTCCTTGGAAGAGGAAATCAGTTTATCGGTTTCTTTTAACAGTTCTTCTATTTTTTCAGAAAGTCTTTCCGGGTAACCGTCCAGACTGATATGTTCGGAATCATCTAAAGCGGACTCAATAAAAGCTATTTCATAAATCACTTCACTTCTCATCTCTTTTATCTTTTTAGAAACAGCTCCCTTTAACTGGCTTACGGAAGACTTTAATGCCAGTTCATTCTGTGCATGAATGACATCCATTACCGCTTCCGCTTCGGAAAGGTCCATTCTTCCGTTAAGGAAAGCCCTTTTGGTAAACTCTCCGGGCTCTGCCATTCTGACACCTGTCATAAGCACTCTTTCCAAAATCCGCTGCATCATAAGAACACCGCCGTGGCAGTTGATTTCCACAGTGTCCTCTGTAGTATAGCTTTTCGGAGCAAGCATAACGCTTACCATCACTTCATCTGAAATATTACCTTCTTCATCCGTTATAAAACCATAATGAATGGTATGGCTTTCTGCATCCTTCAGATGAAACTTACCGTTTTTGGATTTATAAAGTAAATCTGCTTTTTCCACCGCTTCCGGTCCGCTGATACGGATAATGCCGATACCGGAGTCCGAAAGTGCCGTAGCAATCGCAGCAATCGTATCTGTATTCATAGTACTAATCCCTTTTATTAATTAAAAAAATAGGAGCTGCCTCCCTGAAAAAGGCAGTTTCTGCCCCGGTACTACAGCTCCATCGCATTATTTTTTCAAAGACACAACAACTCTTCTGAAAGGTTCTTCGCCTTCACTGTGTGTGGTTACATATCTATCATTCTGTAATGCTGAATGAATAATTCTTCTTTCGTAAGGGTTCATAGGCTCTAAAGAAACAGGTCTCTTTGTTCTCTTTACCTTATAAGCAATATTCTTTGCCAGGTTTTCCAGAGTTTCTTTTCTTCTCTGTCTGTAATTTTCGGTATCCAGCTTAACACGGATATAATCTGCCTGTCCTCTGTTTACCACTAAAGATACTAAATACTGTAAAGAGTCAAGGGTCTGTCCTCTCTTACCGATAAGAATGCCTATTTCTTCGCCTCTCATATCAATATCAAGAGCTTTATCGGCATCGTTGTATTTGGCATCTATTATAACTTCCATTTCCATAGCATCAAATACTTCGCCTAAGAATTTCTTTGCTGCTTCTTCTACTTCTTTCGCATCCACATTGGAAACCTTTGCGGTTTCTCTTGCAAATGTCTTTTCTTCTTTCAGAACTTCCTTAACCGGCTCTTTTACGGCTTCTTTTACAATTTCTTTTTCTTCTTTTACTCTTGCCTTTATAACTGCGGGCTTAGCGCCAATTCCTAAAAATCCGGAAGAACCTTCTTCTAAGACTTCATAATCCAGCTTATCGCTTGTTACGAAAAAATCCTGACATGCCGCTGTAATGGCGTCATCCACTGTTTTTGCTGAGAACTCTTTATATTCCATCCCAAATACCTCCTATGAAATTTTAACGAAATTAGTTTTTATTATTTCTTTCATTGTAATCTTTTACAAGATTTGCCTTTGCCATCAGACTTCCGGGCTTTGCACCGGAGGAAGAAGTTTTCTTAACTTCCTTATTGTCGGTGTTGTCAGTCTTGGTGTCCGTGGTCTTTGCCGTATAATTCTTGGTGCTTACGGTACCGCCCATATTCTTGGTACTCATATTAGCATACTGCTGCAGCTTCGCCTGATTTTTCTCAAGCTTTTCCATCTTCTTGGCACTCTTTCCCGCATTCTTGGCAATGATTTCATCCAAATCCATTTTATCTATGTGTTTGTTGATAAGAACCTGCTGTACACTTCTTACTAAGGAACCGCTAATCCAGTAAAGACCGAGACCTGCCGGTAATGTGTAGCAGAAGAAAGCTGACATAAGAGGCATAATCATGTTCATGGTCTTCATGGAAGATGCCATGGTGTCTGCCATATCGCCGTTGCCGTTTCCGGTTTCCTGCTTCGGCATCAGCATTACATTAACCCACTGGGTAACGGCTGATAACACGGGAATGGCAATGGCAATGATTAACATAGCTACGGTAATCTTGCCTGCATTTCCGGATTTAAAGAAAGCATTAATAACGGAAGAAGGAGAGTTTGCAAGGCTGAATCCCTTTACCAGGAAAGAATTGTACCTTTCAATCTGGTTCATACCCTCTGCAACGGTTGCGTTTCCCGCAAAATTGTTGTTGATAAATACTTCCACGTCGGAATAATTGACTCTGTTTAAGGCGTTAATCAAAGTGCTTTCCGTTACGTTGTCCACATTGGTTACATAAGTGGAAGCGCCTTTTACACTTTCCACGAAAGCGGCAACTTTTCCGCCGCTGATGATTTCTCTTGCCACACTGCTGAAAGCAGCACCAATCTTGGTTACATAAGAAGGAATGCTGTAAATTACTTCATACAGTGCAAACAGAATAGGCATCTGAATAAAGAGCTGCAGACAGCTGCCGGTAGGAGAAACGCCGTATTTTGCGTAAACCGCCTGGGTTTCCGCATTCATCTGCATCTGTGAATCGGTATCGGTACGATTTTTGTATTTATTACGGATAGCCTGTAATTCCGGGTTCATCTTGGCAGATAATTTAGAGAACTTCTGCTGCTTGATGGTAAGGGGCATCATCAGTAAATAAACGATGATGGTAAATAAAAAAATAGCAAGTCCGATATTTGGGATACCAATCAAATCAAGTACATTGAAAAGTGCGTTCATGACTTGTCCAAGTAACCAGGCAACCTGCTTAATAATCGGTAAATTACCACAACTGGTTAAAACAATACTTGTCATCTCTTTCCTTTCTGCTGAAAAAATCAAGGAACAGGATCATATCCTCCTTTGGAGAAAGGATTACACCTGCATATTCTCCAGGCAGCAAGCGCTCCGCCTTTCAGGGTGCCGTATTTTTCCACCGCTTCCAGTCCGTACTGGGAACAGGTAGGATAATAGGGACATTTTGTACGCTTCATGGGAGAAATATATTTCCTGTAGAATTTTATGAGACTGATTAAAAATTTTTTCATAAATATAGTTTAATTATTTCGTGTAGCTTTGCCAGATGAAGAAGTGCGCTTTCGATTTCGTAATATTCGACCTCCGCCGCACCCTTTCTCGCAACCACTACTATATCCAAACCACTATTGAATATATTTTCATGCAACCGGTAGCTTTCTCGTAAAAGCCGGGTCACATGATGTCTTACGACACTGTTACCTACTTTTTTACTGACGCTGATTCCCACCCTGTTTTTACCTAAGCCATTTTCCTTTACATACATTACAAGGTATTTGTTGGCGCGGAACCTGCCGTTTTTATAAACAAACTGAAACTGATGATTTTTTTTTAGTGATTCCGAAAACTGCATTCTTTAACCATGCCTTTCTCACTAATAAAGAGAAATAGGTCACATTGCTGTGACCTATGCGGATAATTTATGTCTTCCTTTTGCACGTCTTGCTGCCAAAACCTTTCTTCCGCCGGGAGTACTCATTCTGGCTCTGAATCCATGAACCTTAGATCTGGATCTCTTCTTAGGCTGAAATGTCATCTTCATACTTTAACACCTCCTCTTTCATAACCTTATATATAAAGGTATTCTGATATTCATTTTATTGGAAAATAGCATATTGATTGTACTTAATAAACAGCGCAATGTCAAGCAAAATCAAGGTTTTTTTTCATTTTAAAAAATTTTTTAAAGTTATCCACAGGCATTTTATCCACCTTATTTTTGCCGAAAAAAATCCACATATTGTGTATAACTTGTGGATAACTTTGCTTTTAGGTGTGTATCTTGTGTGTAAAACATAATTTTTTTATTTATTTTCGGGCATTTTTTATGTGATTATATTTTTCGTATTTATACACATATTTTTCTTTCCTTCTTTCCCGAAAGTGGACTTATAAACAGAGTTATCAACATATTGTGGATAACTTTGCTGATAACTTCCATTTGAATTATTTCAGGATTTATATTATTATGGTAAATAGGGAAGAGTTTCGGAAAGGCATGGTTTTAAAATGGATTTTATTAGTGAAAAATGGGATGAAATAACGGACAAAATGCGGAATGAATTCAATATTTCCAATGTTTCCTTTGAAACATGGATTAAACCGCTGAAGGAATGCTGCGTCAAGGATGACGTGATTTACATAATTATTCCGGATGTCAACGCAGGTATGTCCGAATATATCAACTCCAAATACAAATCCCTGTTCCAGGTCACCATCTCAGAGATGTTTGACCATACTTATAATGTAGAATTTGTGATTGAAAAAGATGTTTCTTCTTTATTAAAAGGGGAAGAGTTTGCTACACCCTCTCCCGTTTACAATATCAATTATGAAGCAGCTAATTTAAATCCCAAATATAAATTCGATACCTTCGTAGTCGGAAGTAACAACAAGTTTGCACATTCCGCCTGCCTTGCGGTAGCGGAATCTCCCGGAAAAGCATACAACCCTCTTTACCTTTACGGAGGAGCCGGACTGGGAAAGACCCACCTTATGCATTCCATCGGACATTTTCTTTTGGAAAAAGACTCCGACACCAAGGTACTCTATGTCACTTCCGAAGAATTTACCAACGAAGTAATAGAGTCCATCCGTAGCGGTAATGCGGCAGCCATGACAAAGCTCCGCGACAAGTACCGTACCGTGGATGTGCTGATGGTCGATGATGTACAGTTTATTATAGGTAAGGAAAGTACACAGGAAGAATTCTTCCACACCTTCAATGTCCTGCATGCTGCCGGCAAACAGATTGTTCTTTCATCCGATAGACCTCCCAAGGAAATGGAAACTTTGGATGAACGTTTCCGCTCCCGTTTTGAGTGGGGACTGATTGCCGATATCCAGCCGCCCGATTACGAAACCAGAATGGCAATTCTTCGTAAAAATGCGGAAAACTGCTCCATGCAGATTGACGAAGACATCATCAACTATATTGCCACCAACATCAAATCCAACATCCGGGAACTGGAAGGCGCCTTCAACAAGATTATCGCTTTCTCCAAATTAAATAAGGTAAATCCTTCCTTAGAGCTTGCGGAAGAAGCCTTAAAGGACATCATTTCCCCGGACAAGCAGAAGGAAATTACACCGGAGCTTATTATTAATGTAGTTTCCGAACATTTTGGAGTGAAGCCGGAGGACATTGTTTCCAAGAAGAGAACCGCAGACCTCGCTCTTACCAGACAGATTGTCATGTATCTGTGCAGGGAATACACGGACCTCTCCTACCAGAACATTGCCAAAATATTAAACAAAAAGGATCACACCACCATTATCCACGGTGTGAACACCATTGCCGACGGCATCAAGACGGACGAGGACTTAAACAACAAGATTGATATAATTAAGAAGAAACTGAGTCCGGTCTAACTTTTTTTATCAACACTTCTCTTCTTTTTTTCAGAAAGTTGTCCACCTTTTCCGGTGGTTATACTGTGGGTAACCTGTGTAAAAAGAAGAAAGGCATGTGAATAAGTTTTCTGACCGTTTTAAGGGCTTCAGAAACGGTGTGAATAAGTTCAGAGTTATCCATATGCTGTTTTGGGCTTTTCCACCATGTTGTACTATCATTTTTTCCTTATAAATGCTATAATAAAGAGAGTTTTACACATATCAACATCCATTACTAAGGATACTCTTAAATATTTATATATTTATATATTTATTTATAAAAGCGCACGCTTGCAGTTACTTGTTTTCAGAGAAGGGAGTTATACACAATGAAGTTTATTTGTTCCAAACAAAATCTTTTAAATGGTTTGCAGATTGTTTCCAAAGCAGTTCCCAATAAAACTACCATGTCTATTCTGGAATGCATTCTGGTAGAAGCAAAGGACGGTACCATTAAATTTACCGCCAATGATATGGAGTTAGGTATAGAAACCGTGATTGAAGGTAATATTCTGGAAAAAGGTACCATTGCTCTGGATGCCAAGATTTTCCTTGATATTGTAAGAAAGCTTCCCGACAATGATGTTACCATTGAAACAGACAATAGCTTTAAGACCATTATTACCTGCGAAAAAGCTAAATTTACGATTATTGCCAAATCCGGAGAGGATTTCTCCTATCTTCCTTCCATTGAGAAGAACGATTGTGTGGTAATTTCCCAGTACACCTTAAAGGAAGTGGTCAGACAGACCATCTTCTCCATTGCGGACAACGACACCAACAAGATTATGACCGGTGAGCTTTTCGATATCAACGGTTCCGAGCTGAAGGTTGTTTCCCTGGACGGACACAGAATTTCCATCCGCAAGATTGACTTAAAGAATGAATACGCTCCCAAGAAGGTTATAGTTCCCGGCAAGACCTTAAACGAAATCAGCAAGATTTTACCCGGCGATGCGGATAAGGACGTAAACATCTTCTTTACCCAGAAGCATATTTTATTTGAATTTGAAAATACAGTTGTGGTTTCCAGACTGATTGAAGGCGAATACTTCAAGATTGAGCAGATGCTTTCCAGCGATTACGAAACCAAAGTAAGAATTAACAAGAAGGAATTCTTAAGCTGTATTGACAGAGCTACCCTTTTGGTAAAAGAGGGAGATAAAAAGCCCATTATCATTACTATAGGCGACGGCTCCATGGAATTAAAAATCAATTCCATCATCGGCAGCATGAACGAAGAAATCGACATTGAAAAGAGCGGCCGTGACATGATGATTGGTTTCAATCCCAAGTTCTTAATCGACGCCCTTCGTGTCATTGATGATGAAGAAATCGATATTTATCTGGTAAATCCGAAGGCTCCCTGCTTCATCAAGGATGCAACCGAGAGCTATATCTATCTGATTTTACCCGTAAACTTTACGACAGTCAGCTAATATTGTGAAAAGCGCAATTTCAGGTATCTGACTTGAAAGGAAAAAACATGGAAACTCTTTATTTAAGAGATGATTTTATTAAGCTGGGACAGGCTCTGAAAGCGGCAAATTTATGTGAGTCCGGCGTGGACGCCAAGTTTGCCGTACAGGACGGTCTTGTAAAAGTAAACGGCGAAGTGGATGATCGCCGCGGCAGAAAGCTTTACGACGGAGACATCGTCGAATTTGAAGGAAAACAGATTAAAATTAGTAAAGGATAAAGAATTTGATTATTAAGAGACTGGAACTGGCGGATTACAGAAATTATGAATTTCTTGATATTCAGTTCGATAAGGGAACCAATATCCTTTACGGAGACAATGCGCAGGGAAAGACCAATATTCTGGAGTCCATTTATGTAGCAGCCACTACAAAATCTCATAAAAGCAGCAAAGACAAAGAGATTGTAAATTTTAATAAAGAGGAAGCGCATATCCGCACCTACCTGGAAAAAGAGGGTGTGGAAACCAGAGTGGATATGCACCTCCGCAAGAATAAATCCAAGGGAATTGCCATTGACGGTACCAAGATAAAAAAAGCGGCAGATTTGCTTGGGCTTTGCAATGTTGTGTTTTTCTCACCGGAGGATTTGAGCATCATAAAAAACGGTCCTGCGGAGAGAAGAAGATTTGTGGATATGGAACTGTGCCAGTTGGACAGCTTTTATCTTTACAATCTGAACCATTACAATAAGATTGCCAATCAGCGCAATAAGCTGTTAAAGGATTTATATTTACGCCCGGATTTGAAGGATACCCTGATGATTTGGGACTCCCAGCTTGTTTCTTTCGGTAGCAAAATCATCGAAAGAAGAAAAGTGTTTGTGGAGCAGTTAAACGAAATTATTTATGACATACATAAGAGGCTTTCCGGTGATAAGGAAGAGCTTAAAATTGTATACGAACCAGATGTGGAGATTGAAAATTTCGAGGCGGCCCTGCGGGCGGCTCAGGATAAGGACATCAAGTTAAAGCAGACCACGGTAGGACCTCACAGGGATGACTTTTCGTTTTATGCAAATGGCATTGATATCCGTAAATTCGGTTCCCAGGGACAGCAGAGAACGGCGGCTCTTTCCCTGAAGCTATCGGAAATAGAGCTGATAAAAAAGATTACAAAGGATACGCCCATCCTTTTACTGGATGATGTGTTGTCCGAGCTTGACAGCAACAGGCAGAATTTCCTCTTAAACGGTATCGGAGACATCCAGACCATTATTACCTGTACGGGTCTTGAGGAATTTGTCAACAACAGAGTGGAAATGAATAAGATTTTCAAGGTTTCAAACGGAGTTGTTACTTCAGAAAATTAAATTTTGAAGCGGCAGCCGCCTTCGGCGGCGGATTGGAGGATAAATGAGTGAGGAAGTCTTAAACAATACAGCAGTGGAAAATGAATATGGCGCCGACCAGATTCAGATTTTGGAAGGATTGGAAGCTGTAAGAAAAAGACCGGGTATGTATATTGGTTCTACCTCTTCAAGAGGTCTGCATCACCTTGTTTATGAAATCGTGGACAATGCGGTGGATGAAGCTCTTGCAGGTTATTGTGATACCATTGAAGTCACCATCAACCCCGACAATTCCATTACTGTTATCGATAACGGACGCGGTATTCCCGTCGGCATCAACCACAAAGCCGGTATTGCGGCGGTGGAAGTGGTATTTACCATTCTGCATGCGGGCGGTAAATTCGGCGGAGGAGGATACAAGGTTTCCGGCGGTCTGCACGGCGTAGGCGCATCCGTTGTAAATGCCCTGTCCGACTGGCTGGAAGTAGAAATCTGCCAGGACGGCAAGGTTTATAAGCAGCGTTATGAAAAAGGCCATACCTGCTATCCTTTGAAGCAGATTGGCACCTGTGATATAGAAAAAACCGGCACCAAGGTTACCTTTAAGCCGGATGCCACTATTTTCCAGGAAACCACTGTTTATGATTTTGATGTTTTAAAGACAAGACTTCGGGAAATGGCTTTCCTTACCAAGGGTCTGCGCATCATTTTAAGGGATACCCGTGTTGCGGATGATATTCATGAAAATGCCCAAATCCAGACACTTTTGGAAAGATCCTACGAAGACAGGGAAAATGACGACAGCGAAGATTTGGAAGTTTTTCCCAATGACGAAAAGGAAAGAGAAGAAGAAAAAGAAGAGTTCAAGAATAAAAAAGAACGTATCATGGAGTTCTATTATGAAGGCGGTATCAAGGAATTTGTTACCTACCTGAATAAGAGCAAGGAAGCTCTTTATGAAAATGTGCTTTATTTTGAAGGCACCAAGAACAATGTATACGTGGAAGTTGCTTTCCAGCACAACGACTCTTACACCGAGTCTGTATACAGCTTTGTAAACAACATCAATACTCCGGAAGGTGGTACTCATTTACAGGGATTCCGTAATGCTATCACCAAAACCTTCAACGATTACGCCAGAAGCGCCAAGCTTTTAAAAGAAAGCGAAGCAAATCTTTCCGGCGAAGATATCAGAGAAGGTCTGACGGCAATTATCAGTGTCAAGATTGAAGAGCCTCAGTTTGAAGGTCAGACCAAGCAGAAGCTCGGCAACTCCGAAGCAAGAACCGCTGTGGACAATATTGTTTCCGAACAGCTTACTTATTATTTAGAGCAGAACCCCAACATTGCCAAGACCATCTGTGAAAAATCCATTCTGGCGCAGAGAGCAAGGGAAGCGGCAAGAAAGGCAAGAGAGCTTACCAGAAGAAAAACGGCTCTGGAAGGCATGTCTTTACCCGGAAAACTGGCGGACTGTTCCGATAAGGACCCGAGAAACTGCGAAATTTACATCGTCGAAGGAGATTCCGCGGGCGGCAGTGCCAAGACGGCAAGAGCCCGTGCAACCCAGGCAATTTTACCCCTTCGAGGAAAAATACTGAACGTGGAAAAAGCAAGACTGGACAAGATTTATGCCAATGCGGAAATCAAGGCTATGATTACCGCATTTGGTACCGGTATCCATGAAGACTTTGATATTACCAAGCTTCGTTACCACAAAATAATCATCATGACCGATGCCGATGTGGACGGTGCCCATATCAGCACCCTGCTTCTTACGTTCCTTTACCGTTTCATGCCGGAGCTGATTAAACAGGGACATGTTTACCTGGCGCAGCCTCCTCTTTACAAGCTGGAGAAAAACAAAAAAGTATGGTATGCCTACAGCGATGACGAACTGAACAAAATTCTGGAAGAAGTAGGCCGTGACCAGAACAACAAAATCCAGCGTTACAAAGGTCTGGGCGAAATGGATGCGGAACAGCTCTGGGAAACCACCATGGACCCGGAAAGAAGAATTCTTCTCCGCGTCAATATCGACGAGGAAACCGAGTCGGAAATAGACCTTACCTTTACCACACTTATGGGTGACAAGGTAGAGCCCCGAAGAGAATTCATTGAAGAGAACGCAAAGTTTGTTAAGAATTTGGATATCTGATAGAAAAAATGTATCCTGATAAAGTCCTTTTAGGACAGAATGAGAGGGAATATGGAAGACAATATTTTTGACCAGATTCAGGAAGGAAATCAGTTTGATAAGGTTCATGTAGTAGACCTTAAGAAAACGATGGAAACCTGTTATATTGATTACGCCATGAGCGTTATCGCGGCAAGAGCCCTTCCCGATGTAAGAGACGGATTAAAGCCCGTACAGAGAAGAGTGCTTTATTCCATGATTGAACTTAACAACGGTCCCGACAAGCCGCATCGTAAGAGCGCCCGTATCGTCGGCGATACCATGGGTAAATACCATCCCCACGGTGACAGCTCCATTTACGGTGCATTGGTAAACATGGCGCAGGACTGGAACTTCCGTTATCCTCTTGTAGACGGTCACGGCAACTTCGGTTCCATGGACGGTGACGGTGCGGCGGCAATGCGTTACACAGAAGCCCGCCTTTCCAAAATTTCCATGGAATTGCTTGCAGATATCAACAAAGATACCGTTGATTTCACCCCGAACTTCGATGAAACCGAGAAAGAACCCGTTGTTCTTCCCAGCCGTTTTCCCAACCTTTTAGTAAACGGCACCACCGGTATTGCCGTAGGTATGGCGACCAACATTCCGCCTCACAACCTTCGTGAAGTGGTAAAGGCTGTTGTAAAAATCATCGACAACAGAGTGGAAGAAGGCAGAGATACCGAAATTGAAGAAGTGCTGGATATTGTAAAAGCACCGGATTTTCCCACCGGCGGTCTGATTTTGGGTACCAGAGGCAGTGAAGAAGCTTACCGTACCGGCCGCGGCAAGGTAAGAGTGCGTGCGGTTACCAATATTGAAACCCTGCCCAACGGCAAGAGCCAGATTATCGTAACCGAGCTTCCTTACATGGTAAACAAGGCAAACCTCATCCAGAAGATTGCCGAGCTTGTAAAATTAAAGAAAATCGACGGCATTACCGACCTCCGCGACGAGTCCAACCGTGAAGGTGTCAGAGTGGTTATTGAACTGAGAAGAGATGTCAATGCCAACGTAATCTTAAATCTGCTCTACAAGCACACCCAGTTACAGGATACCTTCGGTGTCATTATGCTGGCGCTTGTGAATAACGAGCCCAAGGTTATGAACCTTCTGGACATCCTGAAAAATTACTTAAAGCATCAGGAAGATGTCGTTACCAGAAGAACCAAATACGATTTGAACAAGGCAGAAGAAAGAGACCACATTTTACAGGGTCTGTTAAAAGCCTTGGATTATATTGACGAAGTGATTTCCATTATCCGCAGCAGCGCCAATGCGCAGGTTGCCAAGGAAAGATTGATGGAACGCTTTGAATTAAGCGACGCACAGGCACAGGCAATCGTTGACATGCGTCTGCGTGCTCTGACAGGTCTGGAAAGAGAGAAGTTAGAGAACGAGCATGCGGAGCTGGTCAAGAGAATTGCCGAATTAAAGGCTATTTTAGGAGATGAAAATATCCTGCTTGGCGTTATAAAAACAGAAATTACCGCCATTGCCGATAAGTACGGCGATGACAGAAGAAGTAAAATCGGCTACGACGAACTGGATATTTCCATGGAGGATTTGGTTCCCAGAGGAAATACCGTCATTGCCATGACAAAATTAGGCTATATCAAGCGTATGACCGTGGATAATTTCAAAGCCCAGAACAGAGGCGGCAAAGGAATTAAGGGTATGCAGACCATTGATGAGGACTACATCGAAGACCTTCTCATGACAACCACCCACCACTACCTGAATTTCTTTACCAATCAGGGCAGGGTTTACCGCTTAAAGGCATATGAAATCCCCGAAGCGGGCAGAACCGCAAGAGGCGTTGCCATTATCAACCTGCTGAATTTAAATCCGGGCGAAAAGATTACCGCCATGATTCCCATCAGCAACTATGACGACAACAAAAACCTCTTTATGATTACCAAGAAGGGTATTGCCAAGAAGACTCCTCTTATGGAATACAGCAACGTCCGCAAGAACGGTCTGGCTGCCATCAATTTAAGGGAGGACGATGAACTGATTGAGGTGAAGGTAACCGATAAGGACAGCGAAATCTTCTTAGTTACCAAGTTCGGTATGTGCATCCGTTTCTTAGAAACCGATGTCAGGGCTACCGGCCGTACCTCCATGGGTGTTATCGGTATGAACCTTTCCGACGGTGACTGCATCGTGGGCATGCAGCTTGCATCCCAGGGCGACTCCTTACTTATTGCTTCCGAAAACGGTCTCGGCAAGCGTACTCCCATGGATGAATTTACCGTACAGAAGCGCGGCGGCAAGGGTGTGAAGTGCTACAAGATTACCGAAAAGACCGGCGATGTGGTAGGCGTAAAGGCAGTAAATGACGACAACGAAATCATGATGATTACCACGGAGGGCATTATCATCCAGCTTCGTGTGCAGGAAATTTCCACTTTGGGACGTATTACTTCCGGTGTGAAGCTCATAAACTTAAAAGACGGCGTGAAGGTTGCACAGATTGCAAAAGTGCGGGAGAAAATCGTAAGCGACGACAAAGAGTTTGAAAACATCGAAGACGCCATTGAAGCCTCCGAAGAAACGGATTTTTATGAAACCGAGGACTCCGAAGAGGATGAGGAGTAAGGGTAAAGGGAGAAAGTGATGTTAGAGTATTTAAGGAAAAAGTCCTTTAAGAAATCGTTATGGCTGACGGGCATCGGTCTGATTGCCGGTATTGTACTGCTGGTTATTTTCGGACCGGACTGTCTGAAGGTTCTGAAAGGTCCCATGGATTTTAAGGACCTCACCGCAGATGATTTGGAAAAGAAGCCCTATGTGGTCATTTATTACGATTTCAACTACGGCTGTTTTGCAGAGGAAACTTCCACACAGACCCGGAACGGCAGAAAAATTTCTTCCCGGAGCGCCGGCATGGTATATGCCATTACCATCCCGGATATCAGAAGTTACTTTGAGTCCGGCGATACCATGGAATTCATGGGGATTTACTTCGGTTCCAAGTATTATGACGACCTGGAAGTCATTGAAGACAATATAAATGATTTCAGTGATAAGTATGACGAGTGGTACAATAATTACAGCATGACCAACGAGGAGCTTTTCTCCACTCTGGATAAATACCTTACCGTAAAAGGCCAGGTGCTTCCCATGGACAACACCATGCTTTATTACTACAAGGATATGTTTGAGGAGTACGGCTATTCCAGTGATGAAATCATGGAATTGTGCCATCCTTACTACATAAAGGTGGACGGCATGCAGCATGGCAGCGTCGTCAGCGTATGTATATTTGCCGGTCTTGGTCTGGTTCTGATTATCCTGATGATTGTTCTGATGGTATACGCAGCAAACGGCGGTTACTTAAAGAGCATGAAGAAGGCTCTGGAAAAAAAAGGTTCTGCGGAACTGGAAAGAGTATGTGCCGAGTTTGACTCCGGTGTTGATTTCAACAAGGATTTGAAGGTGGGAAGAAACTATATCATCGACAGCGGCTCCACGGTGCCGAAAGTTGTCAGTCTGCAGGACTGCATCTGGGCTTACATGCAGGTAACCAAGAATAAGCAGTATTTCGTTACGGTTTCCACCACGTATTCCGTAACGTTCCGCAGCAAAAACAAAGAAATCAACAGTGTCCTGGTAAGAAATAAGGATGATGCCATGAGACTTTTAGATTTGGTACATGAAAGATTTCCCGGCATTATCTTAGGATATTCCAACGACCTTGAATTTTTGTATAAATCCGATATGAATCAGTTTTTAGCTCTGTATCATCAGAATGAGGATGCGTCCAGGGCACAGATGTAAAGTTTTTCTGTTTAAAGTTTTTCTGAAATATTCTTCTTGCAAAAAGAAACCGGGAATGGTAATATATTTCGGTATTGTATTGTATCTTCCATGAGGAAGAATGATAACAAGGAGGAAAATTTCATATGAGAAACAGTAAAGTAACAAAGATGGTACAGATGGCCATACTTATCGCCATTATCGCGTTAATGGCGTTCACCCCGATTGGATTTATCAAGACCGCCGGTCTGGAAATTCAGTTAATCATGATACCGGTAGTAATCGGTGCCATGTTGTTCGGACCCCTGGCAGGTGCTGTATGCGGAGGAGCATTTGGTATTTTAAGCTTCATCCAGTGTTTCGGCATGAGTCCTTTTGGCGGTATGTTATTAAGTATCAACCCTTTCCTGACATTCATGGTATGTATTCCTACCAGAATTTTAACAGGATACCTCACCGGACTTCTGTTCCAGTGGTTTAAGAAAATTGACAAAACCAAAACGGTATGTTATTTTGCCGGCGGTCTTGTAGGCGCCGTATTAAACACCGTATTTTTCATGTCAGTTTTAATGTTAAGCTTTGGCAACACCGATTATATGAAGAGCTTAAATGCAGGAAACCTCAATGTTTTCGCATTCGTAGTAGCTTTCGTGGGAATTAACGGTCTTCTGGAATGGCCCGTTACCTGCATCGCAGGCGGCGCAATCAGCAAAGCGGTTCAGAAAGCATTAAAATTATAAAACAAATTTCATTTGCAGGACAAAGGCGTCTTGGAGGTTGGTCTCTTAGACGCCTTTTTTATGATAAAAATCATAAAACGTATTTTATACGTGGCAGAAAAAGGAGGAGAAGAAGATGGCAAAGTATATTTTTGTAACAGGTGGTGTTGTTTCCGGTCTGGGAAAAGGCATAACGGCGGCATCTCTTGGCCGTTTGTTAAAAGCAAGAGGACTTAAGGTAGCTTCCCAGAAGCTTGACCCTTACATCAATGTGGATCCGGGTACCATGAGCCCTTATCAGCATGGGGAAGTATATGTAACCGAGGACGGTGCGGAAACCGACCTTGACCTCGGACATTACGAAAGATTTATCGATGAGGACTTAAATAAGTATTCCAACCTGACCACCGGTAAGGTATATTCCAATGTTATCGGCAAGGAAAGAAGAGGCGAATATTTAGGCAGCACGGTGCAGACCATTCCTCACATTACCGATGAAATCAAGCGTTTCATTTATAATGTAGGTAAAAAAACGGATGCGGATATCGTCATTACCGAAATCGGCGGCACCATCGGTGATATCGAAAGCCAGCCCTTTATCGAAGCTATCCGTCAGGTGGGACATGAAGTGGGCAGTGACAACTCCCTCTACATTCATGTAACCCTGGTTCCTTATCTGAAGGCATCCGGTGAACACAAATCCAAACCCACCCAGCATTCCGTAAAGGAACTGCAGGGACTTGGAATTTCACCCGACATTATCGTGCTTCGTACGGACGAGTCCATTACGGACGAAAGCATTTTCCATAAAATTTCCGGTTTCTGCAATGTAAAACCGGACTGTGTCATTGAAAACCTGACACTTCCCATTCTGTACGAAGCGCCGCTGATGCTGGAAAAAGCAAACCTTTCCTCCATCGTCTGCAGAGAGCTCCATATTGACGCTCCCAATCCGGATTTAACAGAGTGGGAAAACCTGATTGAAAGAATTAAAGGACTGAAAAATACCGTAACCATCGGACTTGTCGGAAAATATGTGCAGCTCCATGATGCTTATCTTTCCGTTGCCGAAGCACTTCGTCATGCCGGCTACGAAACCGAAGCGGATGTGAAAATTTCCTGGATTGACTCCGAAACCTTAAAGGAAGACAACTACGAGGAAATTTTAAGCAAAGTAGACGGTATTATTGTACCGGGCGGTTTTGGTGACAGAGGTATTGAAGGCATGCTGTTGGCAGCCAGATATGCAAGAGATAAGAAAATTCCCTACTTCGGCATTTGCCTTGGTATGCAGATTGCGGTTATTTCCTTTGCAAGGGATGTGGCAGGTATTACGGATGCCAACTCCGGTGAGTTTGACTTTACCTGTGCTCACAAGGTAATTGATTTTATGCCGGGACAGAGTGATGAAATCGACAAGGGCGGCACCCTTCGTTTAGGCAGCTATCCTTGCGTTATCAAGCCGGGCACCACTATGGAAAAATGTTACGGTAAAACAGAAATAAGGGAAAGACATCGTCACAGATATGAATTTAACAATGAATACAGAGAAAAATTAGCGGAGTGTGGTCTGATTTTAAGCGGCACCTCACCGGATGAAAGACTGGTAGAAACCGTAGAAATTGCAGATTCTCCGTTCTATGTCGGTGTCCAGTATCATCCGGAATTCAAGAGCCGTCCCAACAAAGCGCATCCGCTGTTTAAGGGATTTGTGGAAGCATCACTTAAGAATAAAGGTGTCAATCACCTGAACTAAACCGTCTTCTTCGTTGGAGCCGGTTACAAAATCGGCAGCTTCCTTTACCTCGTCCCGGGCGTTTGCCATGGCAACGCCGACACCGCCGTAGGTAATCATGCTGATATCATTGTAGCCGTCTCCGCAGCAGACAGACTCTTCTCTTTTTAAGCCAATCATAGGCAGCAATCGGTCGATGGATGCCGCCTTGTCAATGTCTTTGGGCATTACTTCAATGAAATAGGGTTCAGAACGGTAAATACTTAACGTATCTTTGAACTCTTCCTGAAGCATGGCAATGTAAACCTCGGCATCCTTCGGCGGAGCTGTCATCAGACATTTATTCACATCAAAGGTAATATAATCTACAAAATTGTCAACTTCCTTTATCGGAAGCTGGTTTAATTTTGCCTCCCATTCGATATACCGGTCGATGCCGTTTCCTAAAATAATCGTGTCCTTTTCATAGGTAATAATGCCGCATTTATGGTCTTTCGCAAAAGCATACAGCTTTGGAATAACCTCCTTCGGCAGCACCTTCTGGTACATGACCTCTTTGGTCTTACAGTTCATAATGCGTCCGCCGTTGTAGGAAAGAAGGTAGCCGCCGTATTCGTCCAGCTTCAATTCTTTCACAAAACGAGCAGCACCGGGAGTGGGTCTCCCGGTGGCTAACATGAGCACATGGCCTGCTTTCTGCATTTCCATGAGCTTTTCCTTTGTTTTGGGTGTGATTTCTTTCTTATCGTTTACCAGTGTTCCGTCAATATCCAGAACCAAAATCTTTTTGTTCATTTTAATACATTCCTTTTACAGCCTGAAATTTCAAGTCATTTTTTAGTATGCCGGTTTTTCTTCGTATTAACCGTGGTTCTGCGCATCTACTACGCTGCCGCCCGCATATTTTTCCCGAAGCTTAGGCTTTTCAATCTTGCCGGTAGGATTTCGGGGGATATCCGCAAAAATAATCTTGCGGGGTCTCTTGTAGCGGGGAAGCGCCTGACAAAGGATGTTGATATCTTCCTCTGTTAAGGTTACGCCCTCTTTCGGTTCAATAATGGCGCAGGCAATTTCGCCGAGACGCTTGTCGGGCAGACCGATAACCGCCACATCATGCACACCGCCGTGGGTACGGATGAAATCTTCAATCTGTACGGGATATAAGTTTTCACCGCCGCTGATGATAACGTCCTTTTTACGGTCTACTAAGAAGATAAAACCGTCTTCATCCTCCTGTGCCATATCGCCGGTAAAAAGCCATCCGTCCTTTAAGACTTCGGCGGTTGCCTTTTCATCGTGATAGTAGCAGGTCATGACGCCGGGACCTTTTACGCAGAGCTCGCCGACTTCGCCGCGTTTTACGGTGTTGCCGTCCGGGTCCACAATTTTCACTTCCCAGCCGTAGCCAGCCTTGCCGATGGCGCCGACTTTATGGATATTGTCCACACCCAGGTGTACACAGCCGGGTCCGATGGACTCGCTTAAGCCGTAGTTGGTGTCGTATTTATGGTTCGGGAAGTATTCCTTCCACTTCTTAATCAGACTGGGCGGAACGGGCTGTGCACCGATGTGCATCAGACGCCACTGGTCTAATTTATAATCGGAGAGTTTAATTCTGCCGCTGTCGAGAGCCTCTAAAATATCCTGTGCCCAGGGAACTAAAAGCCAGACGATGGTGCACTGTTCCTTGGAAACCGCATCCAGAATATATTCGGGCTTGGTACCCTTTAAAAGAACTGCCTTGCCGCCGGAAATCAGACTGCCGAACCAGTGCATTTTGGCGCCGGTATGGTAAAGAGGAGGGATGCACAAAAAGACATCGTCCTTTGTCTGACCGTGATGATTCTGCTCTACGCGGGCAGCATGCATCAGACTTTCGTGGTTATGTAAAATTGCCTTCGGGAAACCGGTGGTGCCGGAGGAAAAATAAATAGCGGCATCGTCTTCGTCCGTCAGTGGAATGTTCGGTGACAGGGAAGAGCAGTTTACGGTCATGGAGGTGTAGTCTTCCGCAAAGGTCGGGCAGTTATCGCCTACATAGAAAAGCAGACGGTTTTTGCTGATACGGTCTGCAATTTCTTCTACACGGCCGATAAATTCGGGACCGAATACCAGAATGTCCACATCCGCCAAATTTACGCAGTACTCGATTTCATCGGGTGCGTAACGGAAGTTCAAAGGCACGGCGAGGGCGCCGGTCTTTAAGATACCGAAGTAAATAGGCAGCCACTCTAAGCAGTTCATAAGCAGAATGCCGACTTTATCTCCTTTTTTAATCCCCCTGCTCAAAAGCAAATTTGCAAAGCGGTTTGCTTTTTCGTTCATAACATGCCAGGTAATCTCACGTCTGTAATGGGTCGTGGGATTTGGCTCCATAAGCTCGTATTCCTTCCAGGTAACGCGGCGGACTTCCTTGACCTCGGGGTTGATTTCCACAAGGCAGATGTCGTTGGCGTATTCCCTGGCGTTGCGTTCCAATAAATCTGTAATTGGCATTTCCCTTCTCCTTAAAATTTAATACTTTAACGCATTTAACAACTAAAGTAAATTATATATAATATTTCGTTTTTTGTAAAGTTTATTTGTTGACTCTACAATTGTTGCAGAGTTTATACTGTCTGTGGTAAATTGAATAGCAGTGGAGGTAATTATGGAAAAAAATCTTACGACGGGCAGTGTATTCAAAAATCTGGTTTTGTTTTCTCTGCCCTATCTTCTCTCTTATTTTTTACAGACCCTTTACGGAATGGCGGATTTGTTCATTATCGGGCAGTTTGAGGGGGTAGCCAGCACCACGGCGGTTTCCATCGGTTCCCAGGTTATGCATATGCTGACGGTTATGATTGTGGGGCTTGCCATGGGCACCACGGTAAGCATTGCGCAGAATATCGGCGCCGGTGACAGAAGAAAAGCGGCGCAGGCAGTGGGAAATACGGTTGTTCTTTTTGTTTCCGTGTCCGTTGCCCTGACAGTGCTGCTGCTTTTGCTGGTGCGTCCCATTGTTTCCGTTATGTCCACACCCGCAGAGGCGGTGGAAGGCACGGTTGCATACCTGACCGTCTGCTTTATCGGCATACCTTTTATAACGGCATACAACATTATCAGTTCCATATTCCGCGGCATGGGTGACAGCAGAAGTCCCATGTATTTCATTGCGATTGCCTGCGTAACCAACATTGTGCTGGACTATGTGTTCATGGGTGCCCTGCATTTGGGTCCTGTGGGCGCGGCGCTCGGCACCACGGTTTCTCAGGCGGTCAGTGTGGCAATTTCCCTTTTTGTCATCTGGAAACGTCACAGCATTCCCCTGGAAAAAAGGGATTTTAAGCCGGAAAAAGCGGTAATCGGCAAGATTTTGAAAATCGGCGTTCCTATTGCCGCACAGGACGGACTTATTCAGGTGGCATTTATTATTATCACCATTATTGCGAACCGCCGTGGATTAAACGATGCGGCAGCGGTGGGTATTGTGGAAAAGTTCATCAGTTTTATCTTCCTGGTTCCTTCCTCCATGCTTTCCACGGTTTCCGCATTGGGCGCGCAGAATATCGGCGCCGACAAGCCGGAGCGGGCAAGGCTCACTCTCCGTTACGCTATTTTGCTGGCAGCGGGATTTGGACTTGTCGTTTCGATTCTGATACAGTTTTCGGCGGAACCCATTGTGGCGTTGTTTACGGATAAAGAGGAGGCAGGCGGTGCGGAAGTTATACGGCTGGGCGGTCAGTACTTACGAGGTTACATATGGGACTGCCTGTTTGCGGGAATTCATTTCAGCTTCAGCGGTTATTTCTGCGCCTGCGGAAAATCCGGGCTGTCGTTCCTTCACAATATCATTGCCATTATGTTTGTGAGGGTGCCCGGTGTTTACCTGACCTCCAAGCTTTTCCCGACGACGCTGTTTCCCATGGGACTTGCCACGGCAACCGGTTCCCTTTTGTCCGTGATTATCTGCGTGATTGCGTTTGCGGTGATTACGAAAAAAGCGGGACGGAAAACGGAAGCAATCGGAGGATAATGTATGAGTGAAAAAAAGCTGTTTTCCATAGGGGATGTGGCGCGCCTGTTCCATATCAGTGTAAGCAGCCTGCGTCATTATGAAAATGTGGGACTTCTCACGCCGGAATATACGGACCCTTCTTCGGGCTATCGGTACTACAGTGTGGAGCAGTTTGAGATACTCAATACCATCCGCTATCTGCGGGCGCTGGACATGCCGCTTTCCGAGATAGCGGATTTTCTGAAAAACAGGGATGTGGACCGCATTGAGGAAAAGTTGCAGAAACAGAAGAAAGCCGTTCTGGAAAAACAGCGGGAGCTGGAGCGTATTGAGAGAAAAATTGACAACCGTCTGAAATGTCTTAAGGATGCGCAGACGGCAGAGCTTTCCGTCATTTCCCTTGTCACGCTCCCGGAGTGCCGGATGGTCTGGGTGGAAGACTCCCTTAAAATAGAAGGCTTTCTGGATATGGAGGCGCCCATCCGCAAGCTGGATATTTCGGAAGCGGAGGCGGTCATCTTTTTAGGAAAAGTGGGTGTGGGTATTTCGGCTGCCCACCTGCAGGAAGGTAAAATCGGACAGTATGACGAGCTTTTTCTGTCTCTGGACAGGGAGGACCATTACACGGGAAAGACGATTTTGCTGCCGGAAACATTGTGCGTCCGCATCCGCTTCCGCGGCATCCATACGGAAGCCGCTGCCCAGTACCGCAAACTTTTAGCATACATTGCCGAGCACAACATGACAATCACCGGATTTTCCAGGGAAATCACCCTGATTGACTACGGCATCACCAACGACACCCGGAAATTTGTGACGGAAATCAGCATTCCGGTTGAGGTGGACAGCGGAAGCTTTAAGCAGGCTTGAATACATTCATGACATAATTTTTTATTTGTGCATTTTATATTTACTTTCGTGCTAATATGAATTATTATATTAGCACGAAAGGAGTATTTATATGACTCAGTTTGAAAAATTAGATTTATTGTTGAATGAATGTAGGGGAACCATTCAGACTTCTCAGGTTATAAATAGTGGAATCAGTAAATCTGTGTTTTATGCATATGTGAAGCAACGAGGATTAGAGCAAGCTGCGCATGGTGTGTATGTATCTCCGGATGCGTGGACGGATGCTATGTACATTTTACATTTACGTTGCAGTCAGGCTGTATTTTCTCATGAAACCGCACTGTTTTTTCATGATTTAACAGACAGAGAGCCTTTAAAATACACAATAACGGTAAGAACCGGATATAATCCAAGCCGCCTGCAGGAAGATGGATTTCAAGTATATACAGTAAAAAGAGAATTACATGAAATAGGAATTACAACTATGCAGACATCATTCGGACATACAGTTCCGGTTTATGATATGGAGCGGACGATTTGTGATTTGCTTCGCAGCAGAAAAAATATAGACATACAGATTTTTCAAGATGCATTAAAACAATATGCCGGACGTAAGGATAAAAACTTGCGGGTACTTATGAAATATGCGTCTATATTTCATGTTGAAAACATACTTAGACCATATTTGGAGGTGTTGCTTTAATGATAACAACAGCAAGGCAGTTAAAAGATTTAATTCGGAATCTGTCAAAGAAAAAATCTGCGGATGCGCAAATTTTGATGCGAAATTACATGATGGAACGTTTCCTGGAACGAATTTCTTTGTCTGAATATAAGGACCGGTTTATATTAAAGGGTGGAATGCTGGTGGCAGCAATGGTTGGTCTGGATGCCAGAGCTACCATGGATTTGGATGCTACCATAAAAGGTACCCATGTTAGTGTTACGGATATAGAGACTGTCATATCAAGAATTATAGAAATTCCCCTTGATGATGGCGTTTCATTTCGTATCAAACGGATATCGGAAATTATGGAAGAAGCAGATTACCCTGGCGTCCGTGTCAATATGGAAACCGAATTTGACGGTGTAATTACGCCATTAAAAATAGACATTTCTACAGGGGATATAATTACACCGAGAGAAATTAAGTACAATTTTAATCTTATGCTTGAAAATCGCATGATTGAGGTATGGGCGTATAATCTGGAAACGGTATTGGCTGAAAAACTGGAAACTGTTATTAGCCGAAATGTTACGAATACACGAATGAGAGATTTTTATGATATTTATATCTTACAAAAGCTGCACGGAGAACAACTTCAAAAGGAAGTATTATGGGATGCACTTGTGGCTACAGCCGAAAAACGGGGGACATTGGAGCAGATAGAATCCGGGGATATAAGAGAAATATTTAATGAAATTGAATCCAGTCCGGTTATGGAAAAATTATGGAAAACATATCAAAAAAATTATTCTTATGCTGCTGATATTACATGGCATGTAGTCATGGAGTCGGTTCGGAATTTATATAAAAAACCATAATCATTCATTCGAGCGGCGCCGCAATAATGTTGGATTGACAGGAAAATGGGAAATCCCTATAGTCATAAAAGGAACGAGTTACTTATGAGAGGAGACCATGACAATGGGATTTACCAAATTATTTATGGCGCATACCGACCTGGCGATTGAATTCCTGATTGCGGCGGGCGTGGGAATACTGGCGGCAAAAGCCGTACCGTCTTTAGTGGACAATTATTATGACAAAGTGGCTGCGGAGCATGTGGAAGACGTGGGACTAAAGGCTTCCGAAAGCACCGCCCGGGCAAACAGCATCAGCGATATTTTAAGCAACGACACCTTTTCCATTGTGGTAAAGGACAGGGACGAATATAAATTTGACGGCAGCGCTTACTGGAGGGACGAGGACCCCAGCGAAATATACAACGTGGAGCTGATGTCGGGAGAGCGCGTGGCGGTTCGTCTTCAGAATGAATATCTGAAAGAGAACGACGACGGCGCCTATCTTTTGAATATCGGTAAGGTGCAGAATTACGATTTAACGGCGGAGCCGGATATTTTAGAGGAGCTGCAGGAAGATTACGATTTGGACAGAACGGATTTTTACGTGGATTTGCGTTCGGATGTGACGGAAGGAAGAAAGTATTCCGAGGGCACCCGCGAAAAAATGACGGAACTTATACAGCCTTTTACAGGCATTCTCGTTACCGCCGTTTTGTGGGTTCTTTTGCATGTTTTAACAGTTAAATTAGGAATTGCTCCCAAGCTTTTTGACCGTCGTAAGAGTGACGATGAGTAATCCGCCGAATGTCCACAAGCAGGCAATATGTATCCAGGCGCAGTCGATGGCGTTGACTATGGGATGATTGCCGAAGACATTGACGCATTTTGCGAGAAGGAGTCCGAAGGGCATGGAAAAAATAAAGCTCCATTTCGGAAGCGGCGTTTTTCCCTTGGCAAACGCTATAATGTGGGCTCCTTCCAAAACAAAGAAGAAAATCCAGAACAGGATAAATGCCGGTAAAAAGAAGTAGTGCATGTATGTGGAAAGGAGCTCTTCCGGCTGCGCCACACCGGCAGCCAGCAGATGTTTATACAGAAATACGATGCCGCAGACGGTAACATGAAATCCGCAGGGCCCGAACAGAAGGTAGCCGATGATACCGGAGCGGTAATGATGCGCATATCTCGGGGACTTTGGCGCAATTAGGCGGTAAATGCCGAAAAAGGAAAGTCCCTCCAGGGTCATGCCGAAAAGTCCTAACAGGGCAACGGCAAACAGTTGTTTATCGGAAGTACCGGTATAAGCGGAAAACATCCGGAAAAAACCGGGCAGCGTCTCATTCTGGACACCCCATCCCAGCATCAAATCGCCAATCATGGCGAGAATGGATGCAAACACCCCAATCTTAAGCAATTTCTGAATTCTTGCCCAGTCTAAGGTATCGTCGATACCGATACGGTTAAAAGCAAAATTTTCCTTATTTGTTTCTGATTTCATTAACAAACCCCATCCCTTTCTGTAACTGTTCATGATGCTTATTTACACATTAACTTTTTTTAATGTCTCTATTTCCATGCAGTATTTCATGACACAAGTTAAAGGTGCTTATGCGGTTAGCACAAACTAACTAATAACAGTGTAACACATTACGCAAAGAAAGCAACTGCATTTCATACGAATAAAATTTGAAAAACATTCGCAAAATGTCTTGACATGTGAGTTAGCATAGGCTAATATGTATGCGAATGAAACAGAAAAAACATTCGTATAAACAAAAGTGCATTTCTTGTTCACAGGTGACGGAAAGGCATGGAGGACGAAATGGCAAAGAGGGTATTTTCAGAGGAAGAACGGGCAGGATACCGGGAAAAAATGCTGGAAGCAGGTTTTGATTTATTAAAGGAATACGGAATGACACATATGTCAGTTGCTAAAATCACGGAGGCAGCAGGCATCGGCGTGAGCACCTTCTACAATTTTTTCCCATCCAAGGAAGCCTATGTATGTGAGGTCATGGAGTACCGGCGCAGGCTTATTCCCCAGTTTATCAAAGAAGCATTGAACGGAAAGGAAAAAGCGGGCCCCGCGGAGGTAAGAACGTATCTGAAATTTATGATTGACGAAAAATACACGGTGTTTCCGAGCCTTACGCCGGAAGATGAGGAGAGGCTTTTGAAAATGGTTCCCGAGCAGGTAAGCCCCAATCTTTCTAAAGAAACGGTTATCGCCAACCAGTTTTTCCAATATGTGGAAGGGGTCCGGCAGGATGTGAATATTGCGGTGGTTACCAATCTGATTAAAATTTATGTTCTCGCAGCGGAAGGCAGGGAAATGCTGCACAAAGCCGGTTACGAGGAAACCATGGAACGTATGAGAGATAGTATTATATACGAGATTTTCGGTCGGACAGACTGAAAAAAGAGGAGGAAAAGCAATGGAAAAAATAAGAGAAACAGAGAGATTTTACGGCTGCTACTGGCCGGTAGAAGGTGCAAAGGCTGCCATCATCGGCATGTACGGCGATGATACCGAGGATTTCATGGCAAAATCGGCTGTGAAGTGGCTTCAGAAAACCTTTCATATTAACGTGCTTACTATGAGCCCAGACAAAAAAGATTATGGTCATCACAATTACCCTCTTGAAAGACTGGAAGAAGCTGTTAAATTCTTAAAAGAAAAAGGAAATGAAAAAATCGCCATTTCCGGCGCTTCCACCACGGGAATGCTTTCCCTTATTGCGGCTTCTTATATTCCCGATATTACCCTTACACTTGCTCTTACCCCGGCTGACTTTGTCATGGAAGGATTTTATCAGGGAAAGAGAGACGGCGTTACGGAATGGCCCGGCGAAGGAGAGTCTTCGGTTTCTTATCACGGAAAGCCCCTTCCTTACCTGCCCTATGCGTACAGACATCCTGAATACGGCAGAAAAATGCAGGAGGAAAGCAAGGAAGGAAAGGACATTGTGGCATCCGTTAATATGTTCCGGGAGTCCGAGAAGAAACATCCTGTTCAGGAAGAAGAGCTTATCAAGGTTGAAAATATAAAAGGCACCCTTATTTTAGTGGCTGCAGAGGATGATGTTTTGTGGGAAGCCGCAAAATATGTCAGACGTATGGAAGAAAGACTGAAAATCCATCCTCACGAATGCAAGGTGGAGGCTTTTGTTTACAAGCACGGCACCCATTTTGTATTCCCGGAAGGCATGGTAAAAACCATGCTGCCGATAGGCGGCGACCTGATGACCCGCGTGTTTGCTGCCGGCAGAAAATATCCCCGCGAATGCAAGGAAACCCGTATTGACATCGAAAGAAACGTAACAAGAATTATTAAGAAATGGATGGCGGAGTAACCTTATATTGACTTGTTAAAATCCGTAAACGGACTTAAAATTTTGTTAAGACCGTTTGCGGATTTTTATGCTATTCTATAAGCAATAGAAAGAATGAAAAATTGGAAGTTATATGGATATTATGTTTCTGTATGATTGGTAAGGAGGATGCTTTGAATAATCAAAATAAGATAAAGTATGATGCTGAATATATCAGCTATGTTAATAACGGAGACTCGGCAGCTGTTTTTATTGTAAGGGATATTGTTAAATCCATTAATACAGCCGGAATGTGGATTGATGTAATTAAAACTTCTGGATATAAAAATAAATTTAACAAATGGGATTTTTCAAATATAACGATAGAACTTTTTCCAAGAAAAACAAAACCCATATATCCGCAAGATGTAAGTGACGAATATAAAAAGTATATTACATGGAAAACGGCAAATGAGGATATATCCATACAAAAATCGCAGGGATATAAAGGAATAAAATTTATAATTTTTCTTAAACTTGTGAATAAAAATCAAGGCAAAACTAAAGAAATAGAAAAGATATGGAATAAAAAGTTTAATCAATATGTTCCGGAAAATTGGAGAACATCTGATTGCGAGGTACACAAAAAGAAAGTGCCAGTGGAACCTGCATGGGAATATCATATACTTTCAATTAAAAGATTGTAATTGCACAGTTTTTTTGTTAAGGAAAAATGTTCAAAGCTGCAAAAATCCTTTGCAAACAGACTTTGTACGGAAATAAAGGAGAAAAAAATGTTCAGAACAATCAGAAGGAAAGCAAAAGAAATCGATACAGAGGCGGCAAAAGCGCTTTTGGAGTCCGCCCGGCGCGGTGTTCTTGCCGTAAACGGGGACGACGGTTATCCGTATGCGGTTCCGATTAACTATATTTATGACAAAGAGGCCGGGAAAATATTTTTTCACGGAGCACGCGCAGGACACAAAATCGACTCCCTGAAAGCCAGCGACAAGGTGTGCTTTACCGTTTATGGAAATGAAACCGTGAAAGAAGAGGACTGGGCACCGTTTATGCAGAGCGTAGTGGTGTTTGGCAGATGCCACCTGCTTGAGGCAGGTCCCGAAGCAACGGCGCTGTTGAAGCAGCTTGCAGAAAAATACTACCCCAATGAACAACTGATTGAGGAAGAAATTGCACGCTCGGGAAAAGCGGTACAGCTTTTCGAGATAGACATTGAATATCTCACCGGAAAAGAAGTTCAGGAAAAATAAGGTTCTTCAAGGTGTATGGTGGTTATTTTTACCACTATATGCGCGGCTAAGTTTGTAGAAAAGTGCCTTTGAAAATCTGCTCGGAATTATGATAAAATATACATATATTTCAGAAGTGGAGGTTAAAGGAATGTTTCAGGTTGGAGAACATGTCATGTATAGAAATTTCGGAATATGTGAAGTGGAAGCAATCGGAAAAATCGGCTTTTCTTCGGACAAAGAAAAAGATTATTACACATTGCGCCCCTTATGCGCAACGAACAATTCCCGGTTTTATGTTCCCGTCGGTGCAAGTGCCTCTATGAGAAACGTCATTTCCCGGCAGGAAGCCTATCAGTATCTGGCGGAACTGGAAAGTATGCAGACAAAGCCCTTTTGCGCCGCAAAACAGACCCAGTTGACGGCTCATTATGATGAGCTGCTGACCAAATACGATGTGACGGACCACCTTATTTTATTCAAGGAATTGTGCCAGAAGGAGAAAAAGATAAAAGAAGACGGTAAAAAATTCGGACAAAGGGAGTCCGTTTATAAAAATCAGGTTGAGAAGCTGTTAATTGATGAATTTGCATATGCCCTGGATGAAACGCCGGGCGCGTCGAAGGAGCGGTTATACAAAGCCTTGCTAACCTGCTGATATGCCTGCACGATATCTCGATTTGACAATCACACATCAAATTATAAAAAAATAATGTGTGATTGTCGATTACGAAACGACAAGTATACAGTGTGGATGAATTGCCTTTGAAGAATATTGTAATGGATTGGTTAGCCTGCTATAATCAGCATGTCGGAAATACAAAAGAGTAACTAAAGGAGGTTCAAAATGGTAATCACAATAGTTGCAACACTTATGGTTATGGCGGCATATTTTCTGGTGCTGTACGGCGGAGTCGGATTTATTCAGGATAAAAGATTTTTCTCTTCCGCCCACAAGGATATTTTAGCAGTTATCCCCGATAAAAAGGAAAGATTTCACGGCGCACACATTATCGGCTGGGTGATAGCAATCATCGCAGTTTTATTGTTTGCGGGGGCAGCAGTCCTTTCCATATGGGACGGTATAAGAAACGGTTTCACGTTCTTGAAATTCTTTGCAAGGTTTCTTGTGATACTTTACTGCATGGAAATCTATGATATCCTTTTCTTCGATTGGGTGCTGCTTTGCCACTCCAATTTCTTCCCCCATTTTTATCCGGAAGTAAAAGGCATAGTAGGACCGCATATGTTCGGCTATAACAAAAAGGCGCATCTTTTGCATTTTGTTATCTATATTCCCGTTTGTGCCCTGATTGCATGGGTGTGCACACTTTTTTAAGATTATTTGAATAATTGAATAATATTGTCTGCAAAGCAGGTTTAACCGAAAAAAAGGATTAAACCTGCTTTTTTCAGGTACATGGAACAAAGAGCAACAAGACTTTTATCACTATGAAATACAAAAATGTACAGTTATAAAAATTATGCAAAATAGATAAAAAAACAAATTGAAAACTATTGAAATATACAAAGTGTATAAAAATACTTGACATTAATACGCCCACTGTGATAATACTAAAATATAAAATGTAAAGTTACAAAATCAAATTACAAATGAATAAAAAAGACAAAAGGGAGGTACGTTATGAAAAAGAGAAGATATGCAGGAAAAACGGTTACTTTACTTCTTGTGTTCGCCATGCTGGCTTCGTGTCTGACAGGCTGTGGGAAGGAAACGAAAGAAAAGAATGTTTATACTTTTGCCACATGGGCTGCCGGTACAGAGCTGCAGGAGTTCAAAGAAGTAATTGACAAAGTAAATGAGGAGGCAAACGGAGAGTACCGTATAGAGGTGCTCAGTATTCCTTCTGATTATTATGTGAAAATTTCAACCAAGATTGCCGCAAATAATTGTCCTGATTTTTTCTGGATGACACAGGAGCTGGTATCTAAGTATGCGGAAATGGGCGCTCTGGCGGATTTGACCAAGCAGTTTGAAAGCAGTGAAACACTTACACCGGATATGTATTATGAAGGTGTTCTGGCATCAGCAGAATATAACGGTTCTTACTGGGGACTTCCCTGGATTGCCAATCCCATGATTATTTACTACAACAAGGATATGTTCAATGAACTCGGAATAAACATGCCTTCTGCTACGGATGACTGGACATGGGAAGAATTTCTGGATATCTGCAGACAGTTTTCCGGAAAGGAATACAAGGGAAATTCCGTGTACGGTACTATTGTGGACGGATGGCCTAATATTGAAACATTTATCTGGGCAGGCGGCGGAGATATCATTGCCGATGACGGTGAAACCATTGTACTGAATTCCGAAGAAGCAAAAACCGGTATGGGCTATCTGCAGACCATTGTGGAGGAAAACTTAAGTCCCAGATATGCGGAAGTAGCAAGTCTCGGTGACAATAATGTATGGTTTGAAAAACAGCGCGTAGCAATGTACTTCGGCGGTATGCAGGACAATTTTGAAAATAAGATTGCCGCTATGGATGAGAGCGAACAGTTTGAAATAGGATATGCGCCCATGCCGGTGTGTGATGACGGCGGGGCATGGAGCTTTGACTGGACTGCTTCCACGGTAATGGCAAAGTCCCTGGAGGGTGACCCGACGGCATACAAAGCATTGGAGGCTGTTACAAAGGGCTTTTTTGAATGGAAGGTGGCGCCGCCTGTAAAAGATTCTCTGGATAATGTTGTGAATATTGACCCTCTGAAAAAGGATGCAATGGATACGATTGAGTACACGATGCAGTATGCACGTTCCGCTAATTACATACCGGAATGGTCTGACATTAACGATAAGCTCTGGTATAACCTTTACGTTGCCATGCTGAGTGATGCAGGTTTTGATTACAAATCCCAGATGGATGAAATTCAGACCTATTCGGAAGAACTTATAAAAAAGAGATAAGCAGTATTTATTACATAAAAAATCGGAATTGCGGATAAGTCGCAACGGACGGAAAGGAAAAGAATGAAAAAAAGGCAAAGAGCAGGATTTTATTTTATTTTGCCATGGCTGATTGGTTTAATTGTCTTCACGGCTTTACCGATGCTGGCAGCGGTGTATATCAGCATGACGGACTGGGATATTGTAGGAAATGCACATTTTATAGGATTGCAGAACTATGTCAAATTATTTCAGGAAGAAAATTTTATAAGAAGTTTATGGGTAACGGTAAGATATGCCATTATAGCGGTTCCCCTGACAATAGCCACATCCCTGACAATAGCTGTGCTGCTGTCAAAAAACTACAAAGGTACTGGAATATTCCGTGTAATTTATTATATGCCGGCAATCGTTTCCGGTGTAGCGGTGGCTATCGTATTCAAATGGATTTTGGACCCCAATTACGGTCTGCTCAACGGAATACTGAGATTTTTCCACATTCAGGGACCGGATTGGCTCTATGACCCCAACTGGGTACTTCCGTCTTATCTGATTATGGCTATCTGGGGAGCTGGCGGCGGTCTTCTGACATATCTGGCGGCATTGAAGGATATTCCGGAGGATTTGTACGGAGCGGCAATGATTGACGGTGCAAATACCTTTCAGAAAGTCAGATATATCACCGTACCGTTAATGACACCTGTTATATTCTATAATCTGGTGCTGGGTATTATCGGTGCATTCAGAAAGTTTACAGATGCTTATGTGCTGGGCGGCGCCGGAAAGGAAGGAAACTTCTACATGGTATATCTGTATGAAGAAGCTTTCAGCCATTACCGGATGGGATATGCTACTGCCCTTGCATGGGTACTGTTCGCAATTATCCTCCTGCTTACCTTTGTGGTGAATTGGACCAAGAAGTATTGGGTTTACAGCGAATAGAGGATAGAACGGAGGATATCAATGAGCAAAAAGAAAAGAATGGGAATGCGGATGAGTCTGGTGCGAAAAATCCTGTGGTATGTGGTAACTACAGTAGGTGCTGTTGCCATGCTGCTTCCCTTTGCCTGGATGATTAGTACAAGCTTTAAGGCAGAGAATGAGATTTTTACGGTTCCAATCAGCTGGATTCCTTCCCAGATTAACTTTGATAATTACAGCAGAGCGCTGAAAGTAGTTCCTATTTTCAAATGTATGTTAAATACGCTGATTATTGCAATTCCCAAAATTTTGGGAGAAGTTTTTGTATCGGCGCTGGTTGCCTTTGGGTTTGCCAGATTTGAGTTTAAGGGAAGAAATGTATTGTTCATGGTTATGCTGGCGACCATGATGCTGCCGTATGAAGTGACTATGATACCTACTTTCATGATTTGGTCAAAACTCGGTTTTTCAGACAGCTACGTTCCGCTGATACTTCCTGCTTTCTGCGGTTCGGCTTCTTTCATCTTCTTCCTGAAAATGTATTTTGAAACCGTTCCGAAAGATTATGAGGAAGCGGCCTGGCTGGATGGAGCAAAAAATTTCAAGGTATTTTACATGGTATTCCTGCCTTTGGCAAAACCGGCGCTGGTTACCATCTGCCTCTGGTCATTTATGGGAACCTGGAATGACCTGCTGGGACAGTTAATTTATATCGATTCACAGGAAAAATACACAATTCAGCTTGCTCTGGCATCGTTCAGCTCCATGACCGGAGAAACATTGTGGGGACCGCTGATGGCGGCATCATTCATGGCATTAATCCCTGTAATCTTCCTGCTGCTTTACGCCCAGAAGTATTTCATGGAAGGTGTAAAGATGGGCGGAATTAAGGGATAGGCAATAAAACAAAAAATAAAATTTACGGAGGGTAAAACATGAGAAAGAAATTATTAGTATTGGTGATGACAGTAGTAACGGCGGCAGCCTGCCTGACAGGCTGTGGCAACGGAAAATCCGGGAATGATAACGCAGCTGCGGCAGGTACGTGGAGCGTATCCCAGGAGTTTTCTTACAAAGACATCGCTTCCTGGGGAAGCATGCAGACTCCCAGCGAGGGCAGCGGTGCGGGAAGCATTGCGGGAACCAATGATTCAGACGGATATGTGACCATTCAGGCAGCATCCGACGGCTGGGGCGGTGTCGAGTCCGGTTATTTTGAAATTGATTTATCCAAAGACCCTATTATTTTAGCAAAGATATTTGAAAATCCCGATGGCTATAGCTGGGGTATGAAGGTTGTTCCGGAAAATCCTATTGAAGACCATGAATGGGGCCTTTATATCATTCCCGACAACAACCTGAAATGGAACAAATATGCAGGTGTGGATTTGAAAGAAGCGCTGGGCGATGACTTTACCGATATTTACGGCGAACAGTGCAACATCAAGCTCTGGATATATCCTGCAGGCGGACCGGAAGGAACTGTATCCGTATCCGAAATACTTGTTGTAAATACCAAATAAAAAAAGATGAAAAGAATAACAGCAATTATTTTGACTATGATTTTTATGGTGTCGGCCGCGGCATGCGGCCGGCAGCGGCCGGAAACAACGGGAAAAACGATGACGACACAGAAAGAAGTAAGCAGGATATCACGGTTTGACAATGTAATACCGCCTGCATACGAATGGTTTGATTATAAGGAAGCTTCTCTTGCCTTTGATGCCCTTGTGTTTGACAACAAAGAGGAAGGCGTATTTTTACCTTTGTTATGGCAGGATGAAACAAACGATACTTTTGCTTTTGCGGCATATGTCGGTGATTACCGATACGGACGCGACGGCTCCGAGGAAGCGGTTGCAACGATAGCATCCGTACTTAGCGCTACCCTGTCGGGCATTGATAAATCCGGACAAAATGATGTAAATTACGTAAAACAGTTACATGCTTATTTTTCGGAAACAGAAAATATCGTTCTGAATAATCCGGGCGGTTCTTCGGAAGGCTCGTCTATGTGGTATATGTTATACCCGGCTGTTTTATTTGCCATGACTTCCGTATCTTATCCGGACGAACAGCAAATTCGGCAGGATACCCTTGCCTGCATTGAAAAATGGTATGAAGCAGGAAATATCATGTTGAATACGGGAAGCTTTTCTTACACAGGCTTCAATTTTACCACGATGGAGCCCTGGAAAAACGGGGTCTGGGAAGAGCCGGATTGCGCTGCGGGAATTGCGGTGCTGATGGAAATCGGCATGGAACTGACGGGAAAAGCGGAATATGAAGAATTATTGGAGCAGTGCCTCGCATACCTGGATGCATATGAGGGAAGTTCCCTTTACGAAGTGCTTTTGTATTTTGCGCCGGCACTTGCGGCAAAATTCAATGCACAGAACAATATGAATTACGACATTGATAATCTGTTGGGAGATGTCCTGAACGGAAATTCCATACCCAGAGGAGGATGGGGACAGATTAACGGTACATGGGGAGAATATTGTGTCAACGGCCTGATGGGCAGTACGACGGACGGAGACGGTTATGCGTTTGCAATGAATACCTTTGCGGCAGGTTATGCACTTGCGCCGTTAGCAAAATATGACACGCGCTATGCGCAGGCCATGGGTATCTGGTTTCTGAATGCTTCCGCTGCAGGACGGTACTTTTTCCCGGCAGAGACAGCAGAAAAGAATCAATCGGCTGCCGGAAATGTCCAGACAGAGAATTTTCTCGAAATTGCCGGAAATGCTGCTCCGTATGAAGGAATCAGAAAAAGCAGTAATACCATGACCCCCTGGGTGGGCGGAGACCCCACAGTCTACGACTGGGCGGAAACGGATATTTCCTTATACAGCGGTGCACATACCGGAATGTTTGCAGCTGCGGTAGACCGTACCGATGTGGATATGATTTTAAAGATAAATTGTAATACCGGTTATGCAGGGGATGATTTTGCGACATATTTGCTATACAACCCGTATGAGTCGTCCAAGACCGTTACCTACGAATTACCGGAAGGAAGCTATGATTTATTTGACAGTGTGGAAAAGAAAATTATAGCGGAAAATGTCAGCGGAAAAACAAGTATTACCATGGAAGCAGGACAGGCTCTGGTTCTGGTGGAGCTTCCGGCAGGAAGTACAATCAGCCATGAGGACAGCAGGTATGAAGCGGATGGAAAATGGTTTGCTTCTGATACGGTGACTCTTACCATATCCGGATATGAGAATAATGAGCAGGTAACGGGAACAGTAAAACCCGATGTGGTTGTATGCTCTACGGATGAGAACCTGACGGTGGAAGAAATTATACTGGAAGCAGACGGCAGGGAACTGGTTTTTACCGGGACGGAAACGGTAGCATTTGATACAAAAGATTTTTCCGAGGGCAATAAGACACTGAAAGTAACGGTGAAAATGTCTGACGCCAGGCAGGAACAGGCTTCAATTCGATTGAAATTCAAACATTAAATATAGTAAAATAACAATAGAAATGAGGAGAGAAATGATAAGAGAACCAAAGAATCCGATTATCACAGCGGCAGACGTCAAGCCCTCACATGATTTTCTCAAAGTGGATGGTGTTTTCAACTGTGGAGCGGTGAAAATGGGGGATGAGTACCTTTTGTTGTGCAGGGTGGCAGAATCCTGCGCAGAACAGCCGGAAGATGCAGTGTGCATTCCGATATATGATGAAGTTCTCGATGGCTTGAAGTTAGAGAGACTTGGCAGGGAAGAAATAGATTGTCTTTACGACATGAGTGACTCAAGAATGATTTATAAAAAGAATACCGGAAGCATCAGAAAAATCAAGTATCTTACATCTATCTCGCATCTTCGGCTGGCACGAAGCAGAGACGGCATGAATTTCACAGTGGAAGAAAAACCGCTGCTTCCTTTTAGCGGACGTTATGAACGCTGGGGAATGGAAGACCCCCGTATTACTTATCTGGAAGAAGAGGACAGATACTGTATTACTTACACGGCAGTGTCCGAAGTGGGAGCCATGCCGGCGCTTCTGATAACAGAAGATTTTCAGAATTTTCAGCGCATTGGATGCATTTTCCCTCCGGAAAATAAGGATGTGGTAATTTTCCCTCGTAAAATTCGAGGTTTATATTATGCATTTCACAGACCCGTACCCAGTGAAATCGGCATGCCGGATATATGGGTTTCCACATCTCCCGATTTGATACACTGGGGAAACCATCGTCATGTTTGCGGCGTATCGGAAGAAGGATGGGAAAACGGTCGTATCGGAAGCGGTATTCCTCCTTTTTGGACGAAAGAAGGATGGCTTCATATCTATCACGGAGCCGACACCAGAAACAGATATTGCTTAGGCGCCATGCTGACGGACCTGGAAAATCCGGACAAAATTTTGAAAAAAGCTTCAAAGCCGATTTTAGAACCGGAAGCCTCTTATGAAACAGAAGGATTTTTCGGAGGTGTGGTTTTTACCTGCGGAGGTGTGCTGGAGAATTCCAGACTGTCTGTTTACTACGGAGCGGCAGATGACAAGATTGCCAGAGCAGAGTTTTCCATGGAAGAAATTCAACAGGCATTAGAACAATAAGGAGCGAAAAATGAACTCTATATGGGAATTGTTAGAAACACATGAAAAAAAACAGGAGAGCAGTACACCTGCGGTCAGACCGACATTCAGGGGCGTAGAAGGCTATGATGTATACAATCCGACAAAGGCATTTGATTACAAAGGGAAAAAAATGATATGCGCCAGAGTGGAAAAACGGGACAGTGAAAATTCTCAGGCGGTATTTTTTGAAGAAGTGAAGACGGATGTTTATCAGGCAGCGGAAGGCTGGCAGCGCTTTCCTTTACAGGACCCTTGTATCGCAAAGGTGTGCGGTCATTATGTTCTGGGCGGAACGGAAGTGTTTCCGCATCCCCAAAATCCGGACTGGGTTTGCTGGCATACGGTATTTTATTATGGAACGGATTTGGAAAATATGTCAAAACTTTCCGAAGGACCCGACGGCATGAAGGATGTACGTCTGGTAGAACTGGCGGACGGCCGCATCGGAATTTTTACCAGACCGCAAGGTGCAAAGGGCGGCCGCGGAAAAATCGGCTTTACAATAGTGAACAGTTTTGAAGAAGTCACGGCGCAGACAATGCAGGATGCACCGCTTCTGCCTTTATTCGGTGAAGAGGAATGGGGCGGTGTCAATGAAGCGGTACTTCTTTCGGATAACAGGATTGGAGTACTGGGACACATTGCCTGCTTTGAGCCGGATGAAGTAAGGCATTATTATCCGATGAGTTTTGTTTTTGACCCGCAAAGCCGTGAATGCACAGGGCTGCAGATTTTGGCGGAACGTAAAGAGTTTTTACCCGGTCCCAGCAAGAGACCCGACCTGGAAGATGTACTTTTCAGCGGAGGAATAACCCTTATGGGAGAGGATGCCCTGCTTTATGTGGGAGTTTCTGACTGTGAAGTGCAATACAAGACTATCCGAAATCCTTTTTTGGGTATATAATAAACAAATAACTAAATAATCAAGCACTGTTTAGTAGAAAAGGGGGATATAAATTTTTGAAGAAGGTATCAATGCAGGATATTGCCACAGAACTTGGGATTTCCAAAATGTCGGTTTCCAAATGCTTTAAGAACAGCGAAGACATTTCCGAAGAAACCAAACAGATGATTTTGAAGAAATCCGAAGAAATGGGATATGAATATAAGAAAAAGGTAAAATATCGGGTTGCAGTACTTTTTTCCGAAGTTTATTTTGCGCCTAATGAAAAGTTCTACAGTGGTCTGTATAAAAGACTGCAGGAGCTTGAGTGGGCGAACAATATACAGTTTTCCCTCTTTTATGTGAGCAGGGAGGCGGAGCGTACCTGCACCCTGAATCCGGGTATAGAAGGAAATGACGGCATTATGTTTCTGGGTCAGTTTTCCCGGAAATATGTATTGTTCATCAAGAAAATGGGTATTCCCATGGTATGTCTTGACTTTTATTACCGGGGAGTGGAAGTGGACTCTGTCATATCGGATAACTTTCAGGCAAGTTACAACCTGACTTCCTATTTAATGGAGCTGGGACACAGAGAGATTACTTTTGTAGGAAACCTTAACTACACCAACAGTGTAAATGACAGATATCTTGGATATTATAAAGCAATTTTGGAAGGAAAAATTTCGGAGGAAGGCGGAAGCCATATCGATGACAGAGATGAGAACGGTATCTTGAAGGAATTTCCGTTGCCGGAGCAGATGCCTACGGCTTTTGTGTGTAACAACGACCACACGGCTTTGCTGTTAATTCAGCAGCTTAAAAAGAAAGGCTATCAGGTTCCCGAGCAAATCAGTGTGGTAGGTTTTGATGACGTGTTGTATTCCAAAATATCAGAACCGCCCATTACTTCGGTTCACGTCCAGAGAAAATTTATGGCGGAGCAGGCTGTTTCCATGATGAAGTGTCGTTGGAGTAAGCCGGAAATAGAAGCCAGAACCGTTACGGTGGGCTGTACCATATGTTACAGAAAGTCGGTTGCACCGGTAAATCAGAAAACAGAAAAAAAGCTGGGTAACGGCTAAGGTTACTGCAAAAATCCCTACTCATACATAATGATACAAAATTAATCAAAAAATCAATCGTAAATTTTTACGATTGATTTTTTGCGTATTAATGCATATAATAAATACCATAAAATTGGTAGAAAGGGTGAAAAAAGCATGAAAGAGACACGTACAATAGAATTTAAGGAAACCATTACGAATACTTTCTTAAAAACCGTGAGTGCCTTTTCCAATTATGAGGGCGGAGTGATTTTATTCGGTGTGGATGATGACGGTAATACAAAGGGATTACAGGATATAAAGCAGTCTTGTCTGGATATTGAGAATAAAATTAACGACAGTATTTCACCACAGCCGGATTATACACTGGAAACGCAGGGGGATAATACGATAAAACTGACTGTAAAAGGCGGTACGCAGAAACCGTATTTATATAAATCAAAAGCATATAAACGAAACGATACCGCAACAATAGAAGTCGATACATTGGAACTTTCGAGGCTCATTCTGGAAGGAAAAAATATAAGATTTGAAGAGTTGCCATGCAAAGAGCAGATACTTACATTTGAAATCCTGCATCGTAAATTAAAAGAAAGTATTCAAATTGAAACGTTTAATCAAGATACTTTAAAAACTCTGAATCTGTATGACAATACTAACGGGTATAATAATGCAGCCGGACTTTTGGCGGATAAAAATCAATTTCCCGGAATTGATATTGTGAAATTTGGTGAGAATATCAGCATTATTCAAAAGAGGTCTACTTTTGAAAAAATATCGGTACTGGAAGTGTATGATAAGACCGTTGAGGTTTTCAAGGACTATTATCAATATGAAGTAATAGAGGGTGCAGAAAGAAAAAAGGTAGAAAAAATACCGGAAGCAGCATTCCGGGAAGCTATTGCAAACGCACTTATTCACAGAGCATGGGATATAGAGTCCCAAATCAGGGTTCTGATGTTTGATGACAGAGTAGAAGTGGTTTCACCCGGCGGTCTGCCGTCCGGAATAACGGAAGAGGAATATTTGTCCGGCAGAATTTCTGTTTTAAGGAACAGAAATCTTGCAAATGTGTTCTACAGATTGGGTTTTGTTGAAATTTTCGGAACGGGAATTACAAGAATAAAACAACTGTATGAAACGTCCTTAAAAAAACCGGTTTTTGATTTGACGGAAAATACAATTAAAGTCATGCTTCCTGTTCTGGAAGAAAATCTGGATTTATCGGAAGACGAAAAAACGGTATACAGAATTTTAAGCAAAACCATGCGAAAGTCAATCAGTGAAATTGCACCGTATGTAACATTTGGAAAATCAAAAACAACACAATTATTGAAAGATATGAGTCAAAAGGGTGTTATTGCGGTGGAAGGAAAAGGCAGAGGCACCAAATATATAATAAAGTAGCGGCACTCTGTATGTTTATACGAAATAAGAGGTTTTTACAGTTGGTGAGCAGGAAGAAAGGCGGCTGATTGGTCATGAAACAGGCAACAACGGAATACAAACAGGCAATTATCATCGGAGCTTCTCCCATGGGAAGCGAGGAGAGTGCATTACTGAAATTATTGAAATGGGCGGGGTACGGAGAACAGGCGGAGCACTGCAGCAGGGATTGCGACACCTGCCATACCGGATGCAGCGCGAAAATAAAGAATAAGGATATTTACGTCGTCGTTGCCGACGGCGGCTTGAAGTTTTTGCTGAAAAACGGCATGCTGCCGGATTTTTTTGTCGGGGATTTGGACTCGGTGGAGTTAGAAGACACACCGACAGAGAAAGCCAAGCCGGAAGGTGCCCTGAAAGACATACTGAAGGACATTCCTAAGGAGATTGTACCGGTGGAAAAGGACGATACGGATATGGCGCTGGCGGTTGCAAAGGCTTATGAAAAAGGCTACCGCAACATTTTACTGTACGGCGGATGCGGCGGTGCGCGGGTTTCGCACACGCTTGCCAATATCCAGATGATGAGCTTTTACGCGAAGAAAGGCTGCGTCCTCCAGATGCTGGGAGACGGCATCCGCATGGAAATTCTGCACAATGGCAGCAAGACTCTTTCCGCAGCCATGAAGGGAAGCATTTCCGTTATTTGCCTGAGTGATGCAGCGGAAGGTGTGATCATACAGGGACTCAAATACGAATACACCGGTGCGCTTACTTCCGACCGCACCCTTGGCGTGAGCAATTCTTTTGTCGGAAAAAACGCGGTGGTATCCGTTAAAAACGGGACACTGCTGTTGGTTTATGAGAGAGGATAAGCAAAGAAGGAGGAACCTGATTTGGACGGAAAGAAAAGAATTGCTGATCATAGGATGCATCTGATACCGCTTGATAAAGTCAACGGATATGATGTAAGACCGGGTTTTTACGGAATTAACGGTGCAACGGCTCTCAGGGAAGGGGTGAACTTTACGGTATATTCTCTGGAGGCGACAGGAGTGGAGCTGCTTTTGTATCACAGAGGTGAAAAAGAACCTTATGCCGTTCTGCCTTTTCCAAAACATTACCGCATTGGAAGCGTTTATTCCATGATTGTTTTTGGGCTTGATATCTATGATTTTGAGTATGCTTACCGGGTAGATGGACCTTATGCTCCGGAAAAAGGGCTTATCTTTGATAAAACATTACCGCTTCTCGATCCTTATGCAAGAGCAGTTACCGGGCAGAGCATATGGGGAGAACAGCCTAATCAGGATCATGGATACCGGGCAAGAGTAGTGGTCAATGATTTTGACTGGGGGGATCATACGGATCCGGTGCGCCCGATACAGGATCTGATTATTTATGAACTCCATGTCAGGGGATTTACGAAAGATGCCTCATCCGGTGTTGCCCATCCGGGGACTTTTGAAGGAATCCGGGAAAAGATTCCTTACCTGAAGGATCTCGGCATCACGGCCGTGGAACTGATGCCGATTTTTGAGTTTGATGAGACCATGGGAAAGCGTGAGGTTAACGGCAGGATGCTTTTGGATTACTGGGGTTATAATCCGGTGAGCTTTTTTGCACCGAATACCAGTTATTCTGCGCAAAAAGAGTTTAACAGGGAAGGTGACGAGCTGAAAACCCTGATACGTGAATTGAACGCCAATGGTATTGAAGTGATTTTGGATGTTGTGTTTAATCATACGGCAGAAGGGAATGAAAATGGCCCCTTCTTTTCATTTAAGGGGTTTGACAACCGTATTTATTATATACTGACCCCGGAGGGCCGGTATTATAATTTCAGCGGCTGCGGAAACACGCTCAACTGCAACCATCCGGTGGTACAGCAACTGATTCTGGAGTGTCTGCGCTACTGGACCATTGAATATCATGTAGATGGTTTCCGGTTTGACCTGGCCAGTATTCTGGGGAGAAATGAAGACGGTTCGCCGATGAACCAGCCTCCGCTTTTGAAAAATCTGGCAAATGATCCTATTTTACGAAACGTGAAGCTCATTGCAGAGGCATGGGATGCCGGCGGACTCTATCAGGTGGGCAGTTTTCCGGCTTTTACACGCTGGGCTGAGTGGAACGGAAAGTATCGGGATGATATGAGAAGCTTTCTGAAGGGCGATTACTGGTTTGCAGAGGCAGCGGCAAACCGGCTTACCGGGTCGCCGGATCTTTATACCGGCCAGTATCAGGGCTACGCTTCTTCTATTAATTTCATTACCTGTCATGACGGCTTTTCCCTTTGGGATCTTTATTCCTACAACGGAAAGCATAACGAGGACAATGGGTGGAACAATACAGACGGAAATGATGACAACCGGAGCTGGAATTGCGGAATGGAAGGGGAAACTGTGGATCAGGAAATCCGTAGGCTTCGTCTGAAAATGATGAAAAATGCATGTATGGTTCTGATGTGCAGCCGCGGAACCCCGATGTTTCTGGCGGGGGACGAATTTGGGGACACCCGTTTTGGAAACAATAATCCCTATTGTCAGGACAATGAGATTTCCTGGCTGGATTGGAAGCGGCTTGATACCAACCGGGAACTCTACCGGTTTTTTAAGAAAATGATCTGGTTCAGAAGGGAGCACCCGGCAATACGGAGTGAGCTGACTCCGTCAGAGACCGGTCTGCCGGCGGTAAGTATTCATACAGAGCGGCCTTTTAGCAATCATGTTGACCGGAATACGAAGGCTCTTGCGGTCTGCTACGCGGGAAAGACGGACCGGGGAGAGGATCTGGTATATATGGCACTGAATGTTTACTGGGAGGCACAGAGGTTTAAACTGCCTGAGCTTCCGGAAACATATGAGTGGAGATGCTTTGCGGACACCGCCCTGGACGGCGGGGAAACTGAGAATAACAGGGAGGCGGTTACCGAGTACATTATGCATCCCCGATCGGCAGCAGTGTTTGTGGGAACCATACGTGATGCCGGATCTTCCTCCCGGTAAAATAACGCAGAAGTGTCTGTAAAAAGGAGTTTGTATTTATGAAAATCAACGACAAGTACAAGGGCATTTTTTATATTATTCTGGCGGCTTTTGGGTTTGCGTTCATGAATTTGTTTGTGAAGCTGGCGGGTGATTTACCGGCTATCGAGAAAAGCTTTTTCCGCAATCTGGTGGCAGTTTTCTTTGCTTTTGGGGTGATGAAGAAAAAGAAGATTTCCTTTTCCATTTCCAAAGAAGCGGGGAAATACATCTTTTTCCGTTCCTTTTTCGGAACCATAGGTGTTTTCGCCAATTTTTATGCCATTGGAAAACTCAATATTGCGGATGCTTCCATGCTCAATAAGCTGTCTCCCTTTTTTGCCATCATTTTCTCTTATTTTTTAATTAAGGAAACCATCAAACCGTACCAGCTTGGCTGCGTAATAGTAGCATTTCTGGGAGCAATGTTTATCCTGCGGCCGGGCTTTGACAATGTGGCTACTTTTCCGGCATTTCTCGGTCTCATCGGCGGTATGGGAGCCGGGCTTGCGTATACCAATGTGCGTCTGGCAAGCAAACACGGAGCCCCCGGACCGCTCATTGTGTTCTGCTTTTCCGTTTTTTCCTGTGTCAGCGCCGTTCCGTTTATTATTTTCAACCACGCGCCGCTCGCCTGGTGGCAGCTGGCATCCCTTTTGATGGCGGGTGTTTCCGCCACTCTGGGCCAGTTTTCCATTACGGCGGCATACACTTATGCGCCCGCCAGCGAACTGTCGGTGTATGATTACACACAAATTATCTTTGCGGCTCTGCTGGGAATGATTTTCCTGGGAGAAGTACCGGATATCATGAGTATTCTCGGCTATTTCATTATCTGCGGCGCAGGAATTACCATGTTCCTAATCAGGAGAAAAAAGGAAAAAGCGGAGATGCTGTAAAAATAAGGAACAGGTCGGAATTTGCTACGGCTGGGCAGGAAACTGCCGTGTCGCCGAACTTTCCACCAAAGAAGCCTGCGAAAACTTAAAACACAGCAACTATGGGTTTGTGGTATTGGAAAAAAGATGATATAATGAGCGCAAAGTAAAAAAGGAGGATTTCTTATGTCTACACCACACAACGGAGCTGAAAAAGGTGATATTGCAAAGACCGTACTGATGCCGGGGGACCCCTTACGTGCGAAGTATATTGCAGAAACCTATTTAAAAGATGTAAAATGCTTTAACACAGTCAGAAATATGTTTGGATATACCGGAACCTATGAAGGAAAAGAAGTATCCGTCATGGGCGGTGGCATGGGAATGCCCTCCATCGGTATTTATTCCTTTGAATTATACCATTTTTATGATGTGGACCAGATTATCCGTATCGGTTCTGCAGGTGGAATTTCCGACAAAGTAAAGGTAAGAGATTTGGTAATCGGCATGGGAGCTTCCACCAATTCCAATTTTGCCAGCCAGTACAAACTGCCCGGCACCTTTGCCCCCATTGCGGATTTCGGACTGCTTCGGAAAGCAGTGGAAATTGCCGAAGAGAAAAATATTCCTGTAGCCGTGGGCAACATTTTATCTTCCGATACGTTCTATACGGATGACGAAACAGCAAACGACCAGTGGAAAAAGATGCAGATTTTATGTGTAGAAATGGAAGCGGCAGCGCTTTACATGAATGCAGCCAGAGCCGGAAAGAAAGCTCTCTGCATGCTGACCATTTCCGACCATCTGTATACAGGCGAGGCACTTTCCGCAGAAGAACGCCAGACATCCTTCCATGAAATGATGGAAGTAGCGCTGAAACTGGCATAACCGGGAAGAAACAAGTCAGACCGCGAGCCGGCAGAAACCGGTGGGCAGAACGACAGAACAGGAAAGGCAGAAATTATGACACAGAAAGATATATTGGCAAAAGTAGACCACACGCTGCTGGCGCAGACAGCAACCTGGGAAGAAATCAGGCAGATTTGCGATGACGGCATGCGTTATGAAACCGCATCGGTGTGCATCCCGCCCTCCTACGTGGAGCAGGCGAAAAACTATGTGGGGGACAGGCTTAAAATCTGTACCGTAATCGGATTTCCCAACGGTTACAACACCACTGTCGTGAAAGAATTTGAAACAAAGGATGCTCTGAAAAAGGGCGCCGATGAAATTGATATGGTTATCAATTTAGGCTGGGTCAAGGACGGCAGATTTGATTTGGTGGAAAAAGAAATACGCACCCTGAAGGATGCCTGCGGCAGCAATGTTCTCAAGATAATCATTGAAACATGTCTGCTTACGGAAGAAGAAAAGGTAAAAATGTGCGAGGTGGTTACAAACAGCGAAGCTGATTTCATCAAGACTTCCACCGGATTTTCCACAAGCGGAGCTACATTTGCGGACGTTGCTCTGTTCAAGGAGCATGTAGGTCCCCAGGTGAAAATCAAGGCAGCAGGCGGCATTTCTTCTTTTGCAGATGCAGAAAAATTTGTAGAACTGGGTGCCGACAGACTGGGTACCAGCCGTCTGGTGAAGATTGTAAAGCAGAATGAAAAAGGGGTATAGGTATTTTATGACAGAAAAAAGATTGTCAGAAGAACAGGTTGCGGCTCTTTTTGAGGTGGCAACGGCGTATCGCCAAAGAGCCTATACGCCCTATTCCCATTTTCAGGTGGGGGTGGCATTACTTACAAAGGGCGGCAAAATATACGGTGGCTGCAACATTGAAAATGCGGCGTATTCCCCCACAAACTGTGCGGAGAGGACAGCTTTCTTCCATGCGGTCAGCGAAAGGGAGAGAGAATTTGCGGCTATTCTGATAGTGGGCGGCAAAGAAGGCGAGCCTCCGGTATTCTGTACTCCCTGCGGTGTATGCAGGCAGGTTATGGCAGAATTCTGTGACCCGGATGAATTTTTAATTTTGTCGGGTGATGCACCCGAAACCTGCAGGCAGTTTACCATGCGGGAAATTTTACCCTTTGGATTTTCACAGGAAAACCTGAAATAAAATACGTGAAAGAACGGGATTGATAAGGAGGAAGAAATATGTTTTGTGACCAGTGTGGAGCAGAGTTGCCCGATGACTCTGTCTTTTGTCCCAAATGCGGTGCCAAGCAGACACCGGTAGACAGCGAAGCAAATAACGCAGCAGGTGAGGCTGCACCCGGAGCGGCAGGTACAGCAGCCACGGCAAACGTGGCGGGCGCGATGAATACAGCCGCAAATGCCGCAGGAACAGCAGGCAATGCGGCAGGCACAGCAAATAATACAGCCGGAAACGGCACAGGCAACGCTCCGACAAATATGACAAATGTGTCAAATAGCGCCCCTGCAGCGGAACCGCCGAAAAAGAAAAAGGGATTTCCTTTTGTGCCGGTGATTTTGATTGGCATTCTGTTGGTAGCGGTGATTGTAGTTGTGGCGATTTTCCTGCCGAAGGGTAAAACGAAGGACGGCATTGAATTTTCAGAGAAAAGTCTGATGTATAACGGTTACAGCTTCTTTACCACGGATGGAAAAGAGCTGGAAGTAAATAATGTTGACTCTCTGGCATATAATTATGACAACAGTGTCGTTGCATATCTGACAACGGATGACACTTTGTATGTAATAGACAGTGAGCTTACTCCGGTGGAAATCGAGAACGATGTCCTGAATATGGAGGTCAGCTACTCCGGCAGCAGCATTGCATACACGGTTGGATACGATTACACAGCCACCACCCTTTATGTATACAATGTGAAAAAAGACAATTCCGTAAAAATTGACACGAATGTATATGCATACAATTATCTTGTTTCTCCTAACGGCAAGCAGGTAGCTTACTTAAAGGATTACGAAGGCAATTCCGATAACACGCTTTATGTAGCGGCTGTCGGTAAGGATGGCAAAAAAGTGGACAAGGACGGCTGTATTCCGCTTGCCATCGGCGACAACGGAAAATCCTTCTTCTACACGGACAACAGCGACTCTTCCAATGTAAAGCTTTACTGGTACAACGGCAAAGACGCAGAAAAGATTTCCCGTGATGTTTCCGGCTCCTATTATTTTAACAATAGTGTTTCCGAAATTCTCTTCACCAAATCAGGCAATACTTATTTCTACCGCATCGGCATGGATGAGCCTTCCAAGGTAGCCGGTGATGCCCTGACTGGTATGTGGAATTACAAATATGAAACTACCGCCCAGGATTATACATTCGGCAACCAGAGCAGTGGCGTTTTGGTAAACCGGTCCAAGCTGACGGAATGGGTATTTGCAACCGATGCCGATATCTGCTACCTGAATAAGGATGGCAAGGACAGCGCCAAGCTTTGCGATGCGGACGGCATCAGTAAAATTACGGTAGCGCAGAACGGAAAATCTCTTATTTATCTGAAGGACGGCAAACTGTATAAGATTACCAAATTCGGCGCAGACAGGGAAGAAACCCAACTGTACAAAGGTGATGTTTATATTAACGGTTATGTGGCAAGTAAGGATTTATCCGATATCTATGTAGTAAGCGATGAGGCGGAGCTTTATTATTGCAAGAGCAAAAAAAAGCTGGTAAAGATTTCCAATGATTTCGCAGACACAAACAACATGGCTTATAATGAAGCAGCCAAAACCATTTTCTATATAGAGGACGGAAACATCTACAGTTCAAGTAAAAACGGTAAGAAAAAGGAACTGGTTGCAGAAAGCGTAACCGATATAGAAAATTACGCAGACGGCATCTTTTATATGGTGACCGAAGACGGTGTCTACAGTTGTTATTATGTGAAAAAAGGTGAGTCCGCAAAGATTTTGGAATATTAAATAACAGCAGGAAACAGGTGACAAAAAGGTCCGGAGAAATTCGGATCTTTTTCCGGTAATGGAACCCCGGAGGTTGAATGTGCAGATTGCAAAGGAAAGAAACGTATTATGACAGATATGAAAATCAAGATGCCCGGAAAAGTAAATAAAATTATCGGTGTCCTGCAGGAGGCGGGATTTGAAGCCTATGCGGTTGGAGGATGCATCCGGGACAGCTTGCTTGGCAGAACCCCCAATGACTGGGATATTACCACCTCGGCAAAGCCCATGGAGGTGAAGGCATTGTTTTCCCATACCATCGACACCGGCATCCGGCACGGAACGGTGACCATTCTTTTGGACAGGGAAGGCTTTGAAGTCACAACCTACCGTATCGACGGCGAATACGAGGACGGCAGACACCCGAAGGAGGTCTCTTTTACCGGCAGCCTGGAAGAAGATTTGAAGCGGCGGGATTTTACCATAAATGCCCTTGCTTACAATGAAACGGCGGGTCTGATTGATATTTTTGATGGACAGAAGGACTTGAAGGACGGCATTATCCGCTGTGTGGGCAACGCGGAAGAACGCTTCACGGAAGATGCTCTCCGGATGCTGCGCGCCATCCGCTTTTCGGCACAAATGGGTTACCGGATTGAGAAAAATACCCTTGCCGCCATTCACAAACTGGCGGGCAATCTGGAAAAAATCAGTGCAGAACGTATCCAGACGGAGCTTTTGAAGCTGATAGTTTCGCCGCATCCCGATTATCTTCGGACGGCTTATGAATGCGGCGTCACAAAAGTATTTTTCCCGGAATTTGACCTCGCCATGGAAACTCCGCAGAACCACCCCCACCACTGCTACAACGTGGGAGAACACATTCTGCATTCCCTTCTGGAAATCCCGGCGGACAAGGTGCTGCGGCTCACCATGCTTCTGCACGACATTGCCAAACCGCAGTGTCTTACCGTGGATGAAAAAGGCATTACCCATTTTCACGGACACGAGGAAATGGGCGCGGAAATGAGCCGGGTTATTTTAAGGCGGCTCCGCATGGACAACGACACCACGGATAAGGTCTGCAGGCTGGTGCGTTTTCACGATTACGGCAACGGCGTTGCACCGGACAGGCGTATCGTGCGGCGGGCGGTCAACAAAATCGGGGAGGATTTGTTTGCGGATTTTCTTTTGGTAAAAAAAGCAGACCTTCTTGCACAGAGCATGTACCTGCGCGAAGAAAAATTAAGCAATCTTGCGGCATGGGATGCCTGCTACCGGGAAATTCGTGAGGCAGAGGAATGTGTTTCTCTGCGGACGCTTGCGGTGAACGGCAAGGATTTGATTGCGGCAGGCTTACAGCCCGGCAGGGAACTGGGGGATATTCTGAAACAGCTTCTGGACGAGGTTCTGGAAAATCCCGAAAAAAACGAAAAGGACTATCTGATTTCCCGGGCAAAGGAACTGCGTTATTCTTAACATACTTTTTTCTTTCTTTTCATATGATAGGTTAGAGTTTTGAAAAACCGTAATATCGTGTGGGAGGAAAAGACGTGAATGACAGAGTAACCGGGTTACTGGAGCTTTATGATATAGAGGCAGTTCGTGTCAGAAAGGGCAGGGGAGCTTTGCTCTGTGACACAGACAACGGATGTTTTATTTTTAAGGAATATAACGGCAGTGAGCAGAAAGCGGCTTTGCAGGTCCGGGTACTGAAAAAACTGGCAGACGAGGGCGTAAGCTGCGAGCAGATTTTTCCCACTAAGGAAGGGGCGCTTTTCTGTCAGGATACCGACGGAAGAAAATATATGCTGAAGTCTTATTTTGACAACCGGGAGTGTAACATCCGGGACAGTCAGGAGTGCAGAGAGGCGGCGTCCACGCTTTCCCGCCTGCACAGGCTGATGGTTCTTTCGCCCGGGGAGGCTGCGGATTTTTCGGTGTATTCCCTCACCTATGAATATGAGAAGCACAACCGGGAGCTGAAAAAGGTCTGGCAGTATCTGTGCAAAAAAGGGCAGAAGTCGGCTTTTGAGGTGACGTTGCTCGCTATGTATCCGTATTTCTTAAATCAGGCGCTTGAAGTGTCCGGCGAATGGAAGGAATTTGCATTGGACAGCGACACGGAGTATATTAAGGAAAAGGGTTTTCTGTGCCACGGCGATTATCAGCAGCACAACATCATCCGCGGGAACCGGGAATTTGCGGTTATCAATTTTGAAAAGCTGGTGATGGATAATCCGGTCAGAGACATCTGCCTGTACCTGCGCAAGGTCATGGAAAAAAACAACTGGAGCGTGGAACTGGGCGAAAGTATTCTACATGCATATGATGTGGGAAATCCCCTGCCGGCGCGTTCCTTTGTGGAATTATATTACCGGCTGGCGTATCCGGTGAAGTTCTGGAAAATCGTGAATTTCTACTATAACGCCAGAAAGGTCTGGACGCCGGATAAAAATATTGAAAAACTGAACATCCTGATGGAACAGGAGCAGCAGAAGCAGAACTTTTTAGATAAGGTATTCCGGGACGTGGCGCATCTGCGATAAGAAAGATGGCGGCACATTTTAGCGCAAGGTGCAGAAAGTTGACGACGTCCGGCAGCACAAGTTGACGAAGGCTTGTGACACAGACGGTGGTACAAGGTGACGGAACAAAGTATGGTAAGACCATACACCGCACATAGGTTAAAGGAAGGAAAGGTACATGGGTAATCGATACGGCTACATATACAAAAGAATAGGAATGGGTTTCCTTGCGGGAATACTGCTTCCCGCCGTGTTGCTTGCAGCAGGCTGCGGCAAGAAAACTTCCGGTCAGGGAGCATCCGGAACCAACGGCAACCCGGCATCGGCAGCAGGCAGCACTACCGGCAACCCGGCATCAGCGGCATTCGGAACCAACGGCAACCCGGCATCGGCAGCATCAGGCGCTACCGGCAATGCAGCATCCGGAACCAATGGCAATACTTCCGCAAACGGTCAGGGAGCACAGTCCGGCGACTATGACTCTGCCGACACGGCTGTGGTGGTAAAGGTAAACAAAGGGGAAAATAGGATTACCTTTTACAACCTGACGGTGGATAAGAATTACACTCTGACCTATGACGGCATTACTTCTTTTACGGATAAATTCGGGGAAGCGCTTTCCCGCGACCAGATTAAAGAGGGGGATGTTGTAGACGTTACGTTTATGAAATCCACCAAGAGACTGAATACGTTAAGTCTTTCCGCGTCTTCATGGAACAACAAATCGGTGTCCCGTTACAGCATCGACAGCCGCAGCCACAATGTTACGATTGGCAATGATGTATACAAGATTACCGGTCAGACAAAGATTTTTTCCGAGGGCGAAGAAGTTGACTTAATGGATTTGAATGAGGTAGATGTTCTGGATTTCTACGGCATTGATACAACAGTGGTCAGCATTGTGGTGGAAAAAGGACATGGTTACCTCAGACTTTCGGGAGATGAGAGCTTTATCGGCGGCTGGATTGAAGTTGGACAGAACCAAATCCGCCAGATTACGGAGGATATGCTTCTGGTGGTGCCCGAGGGCAGTTACGAAGTGCAGTTTTCCACAGCCGGAGGCGGCGGTACCAAGAATGTCAACATTGTGCGAAATCAGGAAACTTTAGTGGATATCAGCGATTTTGAAATTGCGGAGCCGCAGTACGGTCAGGTTGTTTTTGCCATGACGCCTTCTACGGCTACCCTGTATGTGGACGGCAATCTGGTGGACACCAGCCTGCCGGTTACTTTGCAGTACGGCATTCACCAGCTCCTTGCCAAGGCGGACGGTTACGAAAGTGTGGTCAGCTACCTGAAGGTGGCGGAGGCTTCCGCCGGCATTGAGATTGTCCTGGAAAGCTCGGACGGCGATGAGGACGAAGAGACCGGTTCCAACACAACGGTTTCTTCCGGCGACAGCACAGGAAACAACACTACTAAGAATTATTATCAGGTGCATATTGATGCACCGAAGGATGTGGAGGTTTATGTGGACGGCAATTATGTTGGCATTGCACCCATCAGCTTCCGCAAGACCGAGGGCGTACATGTGGTAACCCTGCGAAAAACCGGTTACACACCCCGCAGCTACACGGTTCAGGTAGACTCTGAGGACAAGGATGTAAGCTATTCCTTTGAAGAGCTGGAAAAAGCACAGTAAGGTTGAAAATGACGTCAGGAGGAACAAAATGGAATTCAAGGACAGATACACATATGAGGATTTCTTAGATATTATCGCCATGCTGCGAAGCGAGAACGGCTGCCCGTGGGACAAGGTCCAGACCCACGACAGTCTGCGTCCCTGCATGATGGAAGAGGCGGCGGAGGTTCTGGCTGCCATCCGTATTTACGATACGACCGGCAACGCCGGAAATCTGCAGGAAGAACTGGGTGATGTGCTGCTTCAGGTGGTCATGCATGCACAGATTGCCAAAGAAGAGGGCATTTTTACCATGGAGGATGTGGTAAATGATGTGGCGCAGAAAATGGTCCGCAGACATCCGCATGTGTTCGGCACGGTGGAGGCGAATACCTCCGAACAGGTGCTGCAGAACTGGGAAGAAATCAAGAAGCAGGAAAAAGCCGGACAAACCTGGGCTTCCACTCCGCTTAGGGATATTCCCATAGAGCTTCCGGCGCTGACCAGAGCGACCAAGGTATTAAAGAAAGCGGACAAGCTTTACGACAGACATACTAATAAGGAAGAGGCTCTTCAGAAAATAGAAGAAGCGGTTCAAAAGCTGCGTGCCGTGCCGGAAGAAGCCTATTCCAAGGATGCCGAGGCGCAGGTGGGAGAACTTTTAACGGAAGTCTGCGATTTGGCACGACTTTACAAGCTTTCCCCGGAACAAATCCTGACCGACCGCATAGAAGACGTGATTGCGACTTATGAGCCGTAGGGGCATATGGCAGAACGGGCTTTATGTAATTTAGGTTTTGCGGCAAAATTTAGAAGCAAAAAATGAAAAAACGGCAATTTGCTTCTCTTGTTTTAGAACTGGTAGAAGCAAATTTGCTTTTTTGTCTGAAATGCTCCATTGAAAAAGAGTAAAAAGTATAAAATGTCAAAAATACGTTCTTATTATGTCATATTTAAGAACATAAAAGAAGCAAATGAAAGAAAATGGGAAATCTGCTTCTAAAACGGAACAACAAATAAGATAAAATATAAAATTTGCTTCCATGTAAAGAAAAACACAAGAAGCAAATAAGCTTGAGATTAAAATCTGCATCATTTTATACATTGTGGCAAAAGGAGAAACAGCATGTCCATCGTGTACCAAAAGTTATCAAAGAAGGAGCTTCCCCGGTTTATAGAAATGAGAATTAACCAATTAAGGGAAGAAGGCGCCAAGGAAGATATGGACCTGCGGCCTGCGTTAAACGATTATTACGACCGGCATATGGCGGACGGCACATTCGTGTCATGGCTGGCGGTGGATAATGGAGAAATTATAGGAACAAGCGGCATTTCTTTTGTGGAAAAGCCGCCTTATTTCGGCTGCCCCAGTGGAAAAATAGCTTTGCTGTCCAGTATGTATACAAATCCCAAGTATCGAAGACAAGGAATTGCCAGGGAATTACTGTCCCGTGTCGTAAAAGAGGCGAAGGAGTATGGCTGCGGTACCGTGCAGATTACGGCTTCCGATATGGGAGTTCTTCTGTATACAGATTTTGGTTTTGTAAAAAACGGAAATTTTATGCAATATAAATTGTAAAAATTTTGGGGGTGAAAGAGCTCTCAATATTATTTCCTTGCCCGGTATTCCCGCGGGGTGCAGTTCATTTTTTCACGGAAACATTTGCCGAAATAACTCTGACCGTGAAAACCCGTGCGGCTGGCGATTTCGCTGACGGAAAGGTCGGTTTCGGTGAGAAGTTTTGTTGCTTTGGAAAGCCGGAAATTCATAAGATAGCGGTAGGCGTTGTCTGGAGGCTCTCCCTAAAACAACGGAGACATTCGGATTTGCTGACGTGGGCACTTTCTGCCAGTCCCTCCAAAGTGATTTCCTCGGCAAAACGGTCATTTATATATTGAAGGAAAAGGTGCATCCTTTTACTTACGACACTATCCACGCTGCCGTCAGTTTGGCGGCGGGACTGCCCATGTAAAAAGAAACAAAATAATCCGGAAACAAAAAGCTCTTGTAACACCATTCCTTCCAGCGCGTAAATAAACTGCAAATCCTCATGCCAGTGCATGACATGAAAGCGCGGATTGCGGGGAATCGCCACGTCGTTTTTTACATTTAAAATAAGATAAGGAAAATCTGTGTGGATATTTAAATTGACGGAATTGATAAAATCTTTGTTGTCCGGTTTCATGGTTTCTCCTATAAATTGACGATATAGTTTTAATTCACAACTATATATTCATAGTTTCAAGAAGGAAAAAGTAATATAATTGCAATAAAGAAGAAATAAAAGGATTGTCATGTATTTTGCATATAGGGAAAAGGAAACGGAATATTTAGGAAAAACTTGCAGAAGTGATAGAAAAGGTGGGACATGTAAACAGGGAAGTGGATACGGATTTGTTTTCTTCGGTGGTGCATCACATCATTGGGCAGCAAATTTCCATGAAAGCGCAGGCGACAATCTGGCAGCGCATGCGTCAGGAGTTGGGCACAGTCTGTGCGGAAAGTATTCTGGAGGCGGGCATACCGAAGCTGCAATCCTACGGCATGACTTTCCGTAAGGCGGAATATCTGACAGATTTTGCTCAGGCGGTGGGCGGTGCTGTAGGTCACAATCCTATATCTCTGATTGTGCCGTGCCACAGGGTGGTAGGCACCGACGGAAGCATGACCGGATATGCAGGAGGCATTGACAAGAAAGGGAAGCTGCTTAAACTGGAACAAGGTGCAGGCAGCAGGCAGAAATGCCGAAGCAATGGCATGCAATGAGCTGGAAAGAGTGGAATGCGAACAAATGCAGGCTATGACCCAGAAAAAAGGAACACAAGCAAGCCAAGGAAAGGATGAACAGCAATGGATTTCAATAACATAACCGACATTCAGAAATCATTTGGATTGCAGGCTCAGTCTTTTGACAGCAACGGCTATCATTTGTCAAAGGCAGAGTACCAGCAGTACATGATAGACAGGACCGGACCGCAGAAAACGGACCGTGTGCTGGAGGTGGCGGCGGGAACCTGTATTTGCGGCAGAGCCTTTGCCCCCTATGCGGCAAAGGTGACATGCCTGGATGCCACACCTGCCATGCTTCAGGTGGGCAGGGAAGAAGCGGAAAAAGCCGGTCTTATAAACATGGAATTTGTGGAAGGAATGGCGGAAAATCTCCCTTTTGCGAACAAGAGTTTTGACATCGTCATGTCACGGCTGGCATTTCACCACTTCGTGAATCCGGACAAGATATTTGCGGAAATGAAGCGGGTATTAAAACCGGGCGGCAAGTTGATTTTAATGGATATGACGGTGCAGGAGGATACTCTGCAGAGCAGGGTGAATTTTTTGGAAAAACCACAGGATAGGACAGATGCGTTAGAAGAACTGCGGAATAAAGTGGATTTTCTGGAAAGAATGCGGGACTTTTCCCATGTGGGGGACTTGACCATTGGAGAAATGCGGGATTTATACAGCAAAAACGGATTACAGATTTTATTGCAGGAGCAGATGGACATCCCAGTTTCCTTAAACGGCTGGATGGCACTTACACACACGCCGGAGCATGTGCAGGAAGAAATTATCCGCCGGATGGAACAGGATATGGCAGGGGGAGAACCAACCGGATTTGCACCTTATCGGAAGGACGGCGAAATTTACTTTAACCATCATTGGGTATTTAACATAGGAACCTACGCATAATGCGCAGAAATCCGCATAAATAGGGCAAAAATTCTTGACAAACGTTTGAAAAGCAGATATAAATATGTATAGACGTTTCAAGCGGAACATCTATGAAGGATACAAATTAAGAAAGCTCATTAAGAGGAGGAGTTCGACATGAACAAAACAGAATTAGTTGCAGCAGTAGCTGATCAGGCTGAAATTTCCAAGAAGGACGCAGAGAAAGCATTAGCAGCTTTCACCGCAGTTGTTACAGATGAATTAAAGAAGGGTGAAAAAGTTCAGTTAGTTGGCTTTGGTACCTTTGAAGTGGTTGAGAGAAAAGAAAGAGAAGGCAGAAATCCTCAGAGCGGCGAAACCATGAAGATCGCAGCTTCCAAGGCTCCTAAGTTCAAAGCTGGTAAAGCATTAAAGGATGCTATGAACTAATCTGAAAAGACGAACGTGAATGAAAGAGGATCTGGTCCGCCAGGTTCTCTTTTTTATTTGCCGAGTTAAGCTATTCTGGAAGTCAGTTTGACTTCATAATGAGCAAGTACAAAATAAGTCAAAAAATTTATTTATCTATAAGAAAAGGGGAAACTATGAAAAGACATATCAGGAAATACGGCTACATAGCGGCAGCAGCACTTGCTATGAGTGTTTTGTTTGCAGGCTGCGGACAGGAAAAAGAGCCGGACACACAATTATGGGAAACCATATCCAAAGAAGAAAATGCGCAGAATAGCGGCACAGGGGACATTGATGCAGCCAGAGCCACGAACGGAGCAGGAATCGCGGGTAGCAACGACGGTGCCGGGGCAACGGACGGAGCCGGAGTAAAGGGCAACACGGACAAAAACGTAGCAGGCGACGGAGATACGGACAATGCCGGCGCTATCGGAACCGCAGGCAGCAATGGCGCTGGCGGAACAACAGGCAACACAGGGGATGAAGCGGCGGGGAAGATGCGTCAAATCCCTGGAATTATGATTTGTATACTTATGACGGCAGCAAAGCGGTGCATGTTTTCCCGGATTTTGAGTTTGGCTACCGCTCTAATTTTACCCTTTATGAGAACGAAATTATAGAAGTATTTTACAGCAGCAGTGCAGCAGAGTCCGGAAATGATTTTTACCGGATGAATGCAGCCGGAACCGGAGCGGATGTGGTAGAAAATTTTTCTATAATCGGTTCCTTAGATGGTGACACACCTGTCATTACTTATTATCAGGGCAAAAAAGCGATTACGGAAGACGAGTACAATCGGAAAATTGAAGAATATGAAGTTGCGTTACAGACACCGCTCACCTGGACGGAAATTAAATAGAAACGGAGAATGAATATGAGACTGGATAAATATTTGAAGGTGTCCCGCCTGATTAAAAGGCGCACCGTGGCAAACGAAGCCTGCGACAGCGGCAGAGTACTGATTAACGACAAACCCGCCAAGGCATCCGCCAACGTGAAAGAAGGAGACATTCTGACCATTTCCTTCGGAAACAAGGAAGTGAAGGTGGAGGTACTTGATGTACAGGAAACCGTGAAAAAAGACGAAGCCAAAGAGCTGTTCCGTTATCTGTAAGAAAAGACATAAAGCAAGCCGCCCCATCATATACTGATAGAAAGTATAGCAGGGGGTGTCTTTATGGAAGATTTGAATGCAGTCAACAAACGGGTACATAAAATCATGATGACAAACCGCAGAACCTGCACCATTAACGGCGTCTGCGATGTGCTTTCCTTTGATATTCATGAAATTTTGCTGGAAACCGACCAGGGCATGCTGATGATAAAAGGCGATGAACTGCATGTGAACCGGCTGATGCTGGACAAAGGGGAAGTGGATGTGGATGGCAAAATTGACAGCCTGACCTATTCGGAAACTTCCGGACAGAGCGGCAAAAACGAGTCCCTGCTTACCAGATTATTCAGGTAAGGAGAATGTATGGGAAGCCCCGCTGCACAGGAAAATATGTTTTTGTTTTATTCCGTTATCATGGGCATCTACATCACCTTTCTGTATGACCTGCTGCGTATCGGCAGGCGAGTGATTGCCCACAACGGATTTTGGGTATCTGTAGAGGATTTGGCGTTCTGGATATATTGTGCCATGAAGGTTTTTTACCTCATGCATGCGGAAAGCGACGGCACGCTGCGGTGGTTTGCCATTCTGGGCGCTCTTCTTGGCATGTTTTTATATAAGAAAACAATCAGTCCGTTTTTTGTAAAATGGGTTTCTTTTGGTCTGCAATCGGTTTTGCATTTTATTGCGAAGCCTTTCCAATTTGTGGCAAAGCAGATGAAAAAAATATTGCGAAAAGTCACAATTCCCGCCAGACGCAAAATGCAGGCGGGCAGAGAGCGGTTTAAAAATAAGTTGACGAGTCAGTGGAAATTGCTTAAAATTTCTATAAAGAAACAATAGAGGAAGGATGCAGGATGAGTACAGAAAGGCGAAAGAGAAAAAGTACATATCGCAGGAAACGCCAGCGCAGGCAGAACCGCATGAGTATGTTTCTGGTAAGCCTTGTTGTCGTTATGATTTTGGTGGCAGTCGGTGTACGAAGCATCAGCCTTAGGGAAAAAGGCGCGGAATATGACGCAACCATAGCCAGCCTTGAGAAGCAGATTGAAGAAGAAAACGTCCGCACCCGTGAAATCAAGGAATTTGAGGACTACACCAAAACCAATGCCTATGTCGAGCAGATTGCCCACAGCAAGCTGGGGCTGGTTTATCCCAACGAAACGATTTTCATTGACAAAGATGAATAAAATCTGATATGGGAAATGAGAAAACAAGATAAAGGATGCAAGCAGGCGCCCGCAGAGAACGGGCGCTTTTTGTCGCACAAAAATAAGGTTTGCGGGTGCGCTTTTGACAAATTGTGAAAACAGCTTCCTCTATAATGGATAGGCAAAAAAGAAAAAGAGAGGTACATAGGGAGTTATGAGAAAGCTGCTTGGGGAGAGATGGGAAAAAACAAATCTGCTGTCGGAGTACGGCAGGCAGAGGCTGATTGGGTACGCCGAGTCCTTCGGAGCCATAGCCCAGAGCATTTACGGAGGGGACAAGCTTGTGAGAAGTGCGGATACGACGGAACCTCAAAGTTGTTATCCAGAAGACACAAATATGCTGGAGACCGGGAGCTTTTATCCGACGGACAATGCTGCCGGGCAAAATATGGACCGGCAGAATGCAGTGGAGCGGAGCCAGCCGTCCCGACAGAGTGTTTATTATCACACGCGTTTGGAGAACAACCGGCATCTTTTGGCGGACAACCTGCGGGAAATGGCGGGCGTTATGAAGCAGGTAGCCGGGGAAGTTTTTGCCTACCGGCCGTTTCCGGTGCGGAGAGAACGCCGCGTTGTGCAGATGTTCAAAGCAGAGGGCATTACCGTGAGGGACCTCTATTACATAGAAGACCGTGAGGACAAAAGCCGCATAGGCATTACCATGGCAGCGGAAAAGCGGGAGGGCGTCAGTGCGGAAGAAGCGGCGGACATGCTTTCCGTGCTGCTTAATGAGAGGCTGGTGCCGTCCATCAACAGCCCCAGCGTCATCGATAACTGCATGCGCAATTTTGTGTTTGTGGAAGAAGCCGGTTTTGTGGTGCTGACGGGTGCTGCCAAGGCGGTAAAGGAAAACGAAACGCGCTCCGGGGACAATTATGCCATTCTGGAGTCGGAAACCGGTAACGTGACCATGCTTCTTTCGGACGGTATGGGCTCCGGGGAAAAGGCGTGCGCCGACAGCGAGGAAGTTCTGGATTTAATGGAACGGATGATTGAGGCAGGTTATAATCCGAAGTCTGCGGCAAGACTTATCAATACGGCATTTTTAACCGGGGAGGAAGCACAGAACATGTCCACCCTGGATATCTGCGATTTGAATTTGTACAGCGGCATCTGCGAATTCACGAAAATCGGGGCGGCGGCGTCCTATCTGAAAAGGGATTACCGGGTGGAAAAAATCGAGCATAATACACTGCCGCTGGGAACCTTGAAGGAATCGGAACAGGAGAGTATTTTCCGCCAGCTCTGCGACGGCGATTATATTATTATGGTATCGGACGGCATCACGGACGCGCTGGAAGGGGATGGCATGGGCAACGATTTACGCACCATTCTGGGCGGTCTGCATCAGGAAAATCCGCGGGAAATGGCGGAGGCGTTGCTGCAGATTGTGCTGCACAAAACCGGCGGTCACATCCGGGACGACATGACGGTTCTGGTCTTCGGAATTTGGGAAAATGCCTGAAGCAGCGGATAAAACGTATAAAAAACGGCAGATATGCGGATAAAAAAACGGCACGGAAGAAGTTGCCGTAAATTGCCGCAGAAAGGGATGACATAATCGAAGAAAATGTGCTAAAATGGCTGCATGAACGAGTTTTTGGATAAAGTAAGCGCGTATGTGGAAAAATATCATATGCTGTCCGCGGGGGATACCGTGGCGGCAGGCGTTTCAGGAGGAGCCGATTCGGTGTGCCTCCTCTTTGTGTTGTCTGCATTACAGAAAAAAATTCTCTTCCGGCTTATGGTTGTTCATGTAAATCATAAAATCCGGAACGAAGCCGGCGAAGATGCCGCCTATGTGCAGAAGCTGTGCGAAAGCCTGCAGGTGCCGTTCTTTTTATATGAAAAAGATGTGGAGCAGATTGCCCGCAGGGAAGGCATTTCTACGGAGGAAGCCGGCAGAAACATTCGCTATGAAGCCTTTCGGGAAGTGTTGACGAAGTGCGTTTCCGCAAAGTGCAAAGCACCGGAAGCAGCGGGCACGGAAATGCGCAAAACACCGGAGGCAGAAACTTTGAGCAGGAACGTTGGCGGTCACATGAAAATCGCCGTCGCGCACCACAAAAATGACCGGGCGGAAACCGTGCTGTTTCACTTGTTCCGGGGCACCGGTCCGGTGGGACTGGAGGGCATCCGCCCCACCCGCGAGGACAAGGACGGCATAGAGGTCATCCGGCCGCTGCTTGACGTCAGCCGCACGGAAATCGAGGCATATCTGAAAGAACTGCAGGTCGGATGGCGCGAGGATGCCACCAACGAGGAGGACGATTACTGCAGAAACCGCATCCGCCACAATATTCTGCCCTACGCGGAAGAGCAGATAGCGCCCGGAGCGGTGGGCAACATCTGCCGCACAGCCGATTTGCTGCAGGAAATGAACGACTTTGCGGGGCAGGAAACGGAAAAGGCATGGCAGGACTGTGCAAAGGAGAACGGCGTTGCGGGTGAAAAACATATCTGCTTTGACTGTGAAAAATTTTTCCGCTATCATTCATTTTTGCAGAAAAATATGCTGCTTTATGCGCTGGAGCAGCTTACGCCCCACCGGAAAGACATGGGAGCGGTGCATGTTGACTACCTGCTTTCCCTGTTTCAAAGACCGGGAAACCGGGAAATTTCCCTGCCGTATGGGTTAATCGCCAAAAGGGAATACGGCACCGTAGTTATCCGAAGCGGCAAAAGTGCCGGAGAGGCGGTGGGAATGGGCGAAAAAAATGCATTTGTTCCCATGGATTTACCCAAACCCGGCGAAGGGGAGAGAGAGGTTTTTCTGCCTGACGGAAATTCCGTGATTTTCAGCATATTGAATTGTGAAAAAAGCATAAATATTCCGCAAAATCGGTATACGAAATGGTTTGATTATGATAAAATAGAAAAATCGCTGGTACTGCGAACCCGTCAAAAAGGGGATTTTCTCACCATAGATGACAGGTTTTCCCGCAAAAGTATACAGGACTACATGGTAAATGAAAAAATACCGCGTGCCCTCAGGGAAGAAATGCTGCTTTTGTGCGAAGAAAATCACGTTCTCTGGGTGCCGGGCTACCGCATCAGCAGTTTTTATAAAATTGATGAGAATACAAAATACATTTTACAGGTACAATTAAGAGGAGGACAGATTGATGTCAGAACATATTGAAGTTTTGGTTACCAAAGAAGATGTAGAAAAAAGAATCAGTGAGATGGCAGATGAAATTAATCGTGCCTATGCGGGAAAAAGCCTGCATTTAGTTTGCGTATTAAAGGGCGGCGCGTTCTTTATGTGCGAACTGGCAAAGCATCTGAACATGCCGGTTTCTCTTGATTTTATGTCCGTTTCCAGCTACGGCAGTGCTACCAAGTCAAGCGGCGTGGTAAAAATCGTAAAGGACTTGGATGAGCCCATTAAGGATAAGGATGTACTGGTGGTGGAGGACATTGTGGACTCCGGCAGAACCCTGAGCTACCTTATGGAAATGTTGAAGGACAGAGGGCCCGCAAGCCTGCATCTGTGCACTCTTTTAGATAAACTGGAAAGACGTGTGGTAGAAGTAAACGTGGATTATACAGGATTTCAGATTCCTGACAAGTTCGTGGTAGGCTACGGCCTTGACTACGACCAGCATTATCGCAATTTACCGTATATCGGTGTAGTAGAATTTGATGATTAACAGCCGGTAGCACGGTCAGGAGGAATTACCATTGAAACAAAGAGGATTTAGTCAGTATTTTGTTATAATCGTTCTGCTGCTTTTGGGCATCGTGCTTATCAATGCCTGGAAGAAAAACAATGTGGAATACACAAGGGCAGAGCTGGTTCAGGATTTGGAGGACGGCGACGTCGAAGAAGTTGTCATTCATCCCAATGCCCAGGGGCCTACCGGTTATCTGGACGTTACGTTTGCGAGCGGTCAGGAAAAGACCCTGTACGCAACCGACATTTCCGAACTGGAGAAGCTTGTAAGGGACAACGGCATAGAGCCGAAGGTTCTGGATATCCAGAGAGAAAGTATATTTCTGACCTCCATTCTGCCGACCCTGATTATCGTAGCGGCGGCAGCCTTCTTCTTTATCATGATGAATGCTCAGAATGCGGGCGGCGGCAGCAGCGCAAGAATGATGAATTTCGGAAAAAGCCGCGCCAAGCTTGCCAACGTGGGCGAAGACAAGGTTACCTTAAAAGATGTGGCAGGTCTGCGTGAGGAAAAGGAAGAATTAGAGGAAATCATAGATTTCTTAAGAGAACCCGCAAAATATACCAAAGTGGGTGCCCGTATTCCGAAGGGCGTATTGCTGGAGGGCCCTCCCGGAACCGGTAAAACCTTACTGGCGAAGGCAATCGCGGGCGAAGCAAACGTACCGTTTTTCAGCATTTCCGGTTCTGATTTCGTGGAAATGTTCGTGGGTGTCGGTGCTTCCCGTGTAAGAGATTTGTTCCTGGAAGCAAAAAGACATGCTCCCTGTATCGTATTTATCGATGAAATCGATGCCGTGGCAAGACGCCGTGGTACCGGTATGGGCGGCGGCCATGATGAAAGAGAGCAGACATTGAACCAGCTTCTGGTGGAAATGGACGGTTTCGGTGTCAACGAAGGCATTATCGTGGTGGCAGCGACCAACCGTGTGGATATTCTGGACCCCGCTATTTTACGTCCCGGACGTTTTGACAGAAAGATTGCCGTAGGCAGACCGGATGTGGGCGGCAGAGAAGAAATCTTAAAGGTTCATGCCAAGAACAAGCCGTTAAGCGATGACATTGATTTGGGACAGATTGCCCAGACAACGGCTGGCTTTACCGGTGCGGATTTGGAAAACCTGTTGAATGAGGCATCCATTTATGCCGCAAAGGACGGCAGACTCTTTGTAAAGCAGGAGGATATCCGCAAAGCCTTTGTGAAGGTGGGTATCGGTACCGAAAAGAAGAGCCGTATTATTTCCGACAAAGAGAAAAAGATTACCGCATATCACGAAGCGGGTCATGCGATTTTGTTCCACGAGCTTCCCGATGTGGGACCGGTTTACTCCGTTTCCATTATTCCTACCGGTGTAGGGGCAGCCGGTTACACCATGCCGCTGCCGGATAAGGACGAAATGTTCATGACCAAGGTCAAGATGCTGCACAACATCATGGTTTCCCTGGGCGGACGTATTGCGGAAGAAATCATTTTTGACGACATTACCACAGGCGCAGCCAGTGATATTAAAAAGGCTACCAAGGTGGCAAGAAAGATGGTTACCAGCTTTGGTATGTCCAAAAATATCGGTGTTATCAGCTATGATGAGGATGACGACGAGGTATTCATCGGCAGGGATTTGGCGCATACCCGCGGTTACAGCGAAAAAATTGCCGGTGAAATTGACAGCGAAGTAAAGGCGATTGTGGACGACTGCTATGCCAAGGCAAAAGCCATTATCATGAGCCACGAAGATATTCTGCATAAGGCAGCCAAGCTCCTTTTAGAGAAAGAAAAAATCAGCGGAGAGGAATTTGACGCTTTATTTAAGCAGAGTGCACAATGGGATGTTGTGCAAAATTACTAAAAACAAGTAAAGAGTTTTGTAATATTTGTGAATTTTGGGAATGGACGACAAATAGGGGCTATGCTATTATACTACTTGTAACCCCCCCAATACATTATATAGTTTTTTGCTATACCCCATAAGAAAGAAATACCTTCTCTAAAAAAGGCAGCTCCCCAAGCTGTCTTTTTTACTTTTTCCTTGCATACATATACGGAATCATATAAAATAAAATAGTACGTCATAAAAAGTTAGAAGGTATCTTATGGATTTTAATCAGTTTGGAAGTAAAGAACAAAATCAGTTGTATATTACAGCCATGCGGCCGGTGCTGAACAAAAAAGCGTTGTTCAGCGATACCACTGAGGACTATGTGACTCCCGCGGAGCCCAGTCCTTACGATTTGGTAACCATCCGTTTCCGCGCGGCAAAAAATAATATTGACCGTGTCTTTTTTATCTGCGGAAGCGAAAGAATTCTCATGACCAAGGAAAGGACGGATGAGAGCTTCGATTTTTACAGCATTGAAGTGCAGCTTGAAAACGAAGAACTGTCCTACTGCTTTGAAGTCAATGTCGGCAGGATTGTGGGTTATTATGATGCCAGAAGCGGTCTGCATCAGGACCGCAACGATTATTATAACTTCATTATCATTCCCGGTTTCAAGACGCCGCAGTGGGCGAAGGGTGCGGTAATGTACCAGATTTATGTGGACCGTTTCTGTAACGGCGACCCCACCAATGACATCCAGAACAACGAGTACCAGTACATCAATCAGAAGGTACAGCATGTGGACGATTGGAACCGTTATCCGGCGGCAATGGACGTCAGATATTTTTACGGCGGCGACCTGCAGGGTGTTATGGACAAGATGGATTATCTGCAGGATTTGGGTATTGAGGTTATTTATTTTAATCCGTTGTTTGTTTCCCCTTCCAATCATAAGTACGATATTCAGGACTACGATTATATTGACCCCCATATCGGTAAGATTGTGGACGACCAGGGAGAGCTTCTGCAGGATTGGCAGAACGAGAACCGCATGGCATCCAAATATATCAACCGTGTTACCAACAAGGCAAATCTGGAGGCTTCCAACGAGCTGTTTGCCAAGGTGGTGGAAGAAGCGCACAAGCGCGGCATGAAGGTTATTTTGGACGGCGTGTTCAACCACTGCGGTTCCTTTAATAAATGGATGGACAGAGAACGCATTTATGAAAATGCGGAAGGTTACGAAAAGGGCGCTTACATTTCGGCGGACAGCCCTTACCGCAATTATTTCCTGTTCCATGACAACAACCGCTGGCCTTACAATCCCACCTATGACGGCTGGTGGGGTCACGACACCCTTCCGAAATTGAATTATGAAGGCTCCAAGGAGCTGTTTGATTATGTAATGCATATTGCTGCCAAATGGGTTTCCCCACCTTACAATGTGGACGGCTGGCGTCTGGATGTGGCAGCGGACCTTGGATTTTCACCGGAGTTCAACCATCATTTCTGGCAGGAATTCCGCAGAACCGTAAAGCAGGCGAACCCCAATGCGCTGATTTTGGCGGAGCATTACGGCGATACCAGACCCTGGCTCGGCGGCGACCAGTGGGACTCCGTTATGAACTATGATGCTTTTATGGAGCCTGTAACCTGGTTTTTAACCGGTATGGAAAAACACAGCGATGACTTCCGATTGGATTTACTGGGAGATGCGGACAGCTTCTGGGGTGCGATGCGCCACCACGGCTCCAGCTTTTCCATGCCAAGCCAGATGGTTGCCATGAACCAGCTTTCCAACCATGACCATTCCCGTTTTATGACGAGGACCAGCCACAAAGTGGGCCGTACCAATACCCTCGGTCCGGAAGCGGCAAATCAGGGCAACAATCCGGCAGTATTCCGGGAAGCCGTTGTCATTCAGATGACATGGCCCGGCGCGCCCACCCTTTATTACGGTGACGAAGCGGGTGTCTGCGGATTTACCGACCCCGACAACCGCCGTACCTATCCCTGGGGCAGGGAGGACCAGCAGCTTTTGAACTTCCACAAGGAAATTATCCGCGTTCACAAGGAATGTGAGGAGCTGCGGACCGGTTCCATCAAGAGCCTCGACAGGGATTACAATTACCTTGCCTATGCCCGTTTCAACAACAAGATGCACACCATTGTTCTTATCAACAACAATGACCATGAGATTGAAAAAACGGTGCGTGTCTGGCTGGCAGGCATTCCCAAGGAAGCCATGCTCACCCGTCTTATGTATACGGACGAGAGCGGTTATTCTGCGGAAAAGATAGAAATGCCCGTTATCTCCGGCAAAATCACGGTTACTCTGCCGAAATTCTCCGCTATGGTGCTGCGTAACGTCGCCTACGAAGAGGACGAAGAGTAAAACCTATAAAACATGTAAAAAATGCGCAGGCTGTGAGGGCTTGCGCATTTTCTTAAAAAATCCAGGTTCTGATACCGGCAACCACAAGGCCGAACATCGGGCATGCCACAAACGGCCATAAAATCCAATGCTCCGGGATGGCAAGGGCTTTCAGCCATTCCTTTGTTTCCCATGCCTTGCAGTGTTCCGTTCCGGGTATCATGATTTTGTCCTTGGCAATTCCGCGGAACCAGACATCCAGCCCCCAGAAATCCCCCATGTTAATAAAGAAGGTTTCGATATAAGCTGTCCAGAATAAATTCCAAAATCCTGTGATGCCTGCCAGATGGGAACTGACAATCATGTATACCGGAATTAAAATGTTCAAGGGTACCAGAACCGCGGCTAAAACGCAGTAATCCTTTTTTGTCAGGGGTGGCGCAGCTTTTTGAATTTCTTTTGGTGCCATACTGCTGAATGCACTGGGAAAAAGCATCCACGCAACTGCAACCACGGCATTGAATATGAGCATTAAGACGATACCGTCCAAAATTGTTCTCGACCAGACCATATAAATCCTCCCAGATGACATAATACTTTTGTATAAATCAGGATGACATAAATTGTGCTTCAGGCAAATAATGGTTAGCACGACCTAACCAAAATCATTTTAGCATGTATAATGGAAAAGGAAAATAATTTTTCTTGCATTTTAAAAAGACTTATGATAGAATTTTTTCTTGGCAGGGTAACCTGTTATGGATGGATTCCCGAGTGGCCAAAGGGGACAGACTGTAAATCTGCTGCAAATTGCTTCGGTGGTTCGAATCCACCTCCATCCATCCGCTGGTGTGGCGGAATAGGCAGACGCAAGGGACTTAAAATCCCTCGGTGGCAACACCGTGCCGGTTCAAGTCCGGCCACCAGCAGTAGCGGAAAGCGAAGTATCGAATGGTACTTCGTTTTTTTGTTTTGAGGGGTTGTGAGGAAGCAAAAGGTGGGATATAATTAAACAAATAACGTAACCTTAAATAATATATATGGTCGCAAATTAAAGACAATTCGACAATTCACCATTGCGGAAACTCTGATTGATGGTAGTTCAGACTATAATGTCAGCAATTGGTAGAAATCTGATATCGAGAATGTAGTTTATCACTACGTAACTATTGAATAACTCCACATACACACATAAAGGAAACAAATATGGAAAATTTAGAATTACTGGTAAATGAATTAAGGTTGCTGCCGTCGGAGACACCGTGGATTGAATTTAAGCATAATAATTATGATCCCCAAATGATAGGGCAGGATATTTGCGCACTTGCCAATTCTGCTACTTTATATGAAAAAAGTTGTAGTTATATGATATGGGGAATTGATGATAAGACACATCAAGTTGTAGGTACAGAGCATAATCTTCAAAACATTAAAAAAGGAAATCAGGAATTAGAAAATTGGTTGAGATCACTTCTTTCAGATAATGCAGATTTTGAATTTAAGAATATGGAAATAGAAAATAAAAAAGTGGGCATTCTCATAATATATAGCGCCACTTCCTTTCCTGTTAAGTTTGAAAAGGTGGATTATATTCGAATAGGTAGTTATACCAAGAAATTAAAGGAATATCCGATGGTTGAAGCACAATTATGGGACAGACTTAAGAATATAAAATTTGAAGATAAATCGGCAATAACTGATTTAACAATTAATGATGCAATGCAGTTCTTGGATTATTCCGTGTATTTTGATCTTTGTGATATTCCGGTTCCTTCTGATATGAACGGTGTATCACATTATTTTATACAAGAGGGCATCCTTAATAAGCAAGAAAATGGATTGTATGCAATTTCAAACTTAGGTGCAATTTTATTTGCCAAAAATATAAATAAATTTTCTAAGATATCAAGAAAAGCTATTCGTATTGTGCAGTATGATGGAAATAACCGATTATTGATGAAAAAAGAAAATACAGAGTTGAAGGGATATGCTGTAGGATTTGAAAATGTAATGAAATACATGGAAGCATTAATTCCAACAGAAGAAATTATAGTGGATGCGAAAAGGGATAAAAAAACAGCCTATCCGTTATTAGCACTACGAGAAGCTATAGCCAATGCATTAATACATCAGGATTTATCAATATCAGGAACGGGACCTGTTGTCGAGATATTTGATAATAGGATTGAAATAACAAATGCGGGAATTCCACTTGTAAATGTTGAGAGAATAATTGATAATCCTCCAAAGTCAAGAAATGAAAAATTAGCATCTTTAATGCGGCGATTAAAAATGTGTGAAGAGCTTGGTACAGGGTGGGATAAAATAGTCATTGCCTGCGAATTCTATCAATTACCGGCACCTAAAATCGAAGTGTTTGAAGAAAGTACAAGAGTTACATTATATTCAGAATTACCATTTACTAATATGTCACCAGAAGATAAAATCAGGGCATGCTATTTACATGCATGTATTAAGCAGGTGCAGGGAGAGCAATTAACAAACAGCTCCTTGAGAGAACGGTTTGGTATAAAAGAATCTTCAGCAGGCAGTGTGTCACGATTAATTAAAGATACAGTAAAATTAAAGTTGATAAAGCCTTTAGACCCCAATACAGCTCCCAGGTACATGAAGTATATCCCGTTTTGGGCATAATAACTTGCCGGTAATTTGCTGTTTACTAAATATTAAACATAAAATAGTATAGTATAGGCCAAAATGATACAATATATAGTATTTTTGGGGGATAAAATAAAAAAATTTAACTTGCCGGTAACTTGCCATGGAAACACACAGCCAAAGTAAAAGACCGTATTCTCAAGGCATCTAACTTGCCGGTAATTTGCAGATTTTTAGGATTTATTATTTTAGAGATACAAGAAGAAAGAACTGTGCAGGTGAAAACATGATTATCCAGACCGGTATGCGCACGGACATTCCGGCATTTTACAGTGAATGGCTGGCAAACAGAATAAAGGAAGGGTATGTGCTTGTCCGTAATCCTTACAATCCGTTGCAGGTAACCCGGTATGACTTGTCACCGGAAGTGGTGGATTTGATTACCTTTTGCACCAAAAATCCCAAGCCGATGTTCCCATATATGGATTTGCTGAAGCCGTATGGGCAGTACTGGTTTGTGACGATTACGCCGTATGGAAAAGAAATCGAACCGGGGGTTCCGGATAAGGATGAGGTGATAGAAAGTTTTCAGAGGCTTTCCCGGATGGTCGGGGCGGATTGCATCGGCTGGCGGTATGACACGATTTTTATATCGGATGATTATCCTCTTGCATTCCACCTGCAGTGGTTTGAGGAAACAGCAGCTAAAATGGAAGGCTATACGCACACCTGTGTTATCAGTTTTATAGATTTATACGAAAAAGTACTGCGTAATTTCCCGGAGGTAAAGGCAGTTGAGAAAAAAGACAGACTGGCAATAGGGGAGCATTTTGCAGAAATAGGCAGGAAGTATGGTCTTGTGATAAAGAGTTGTGCGGAAGGAAAGGAACTGGAAAGATTTGGAGTGGATTGCAACGGTTGTATGACCGTTTCCACTTATGAGAAAGCCTTAAACGGGCATCTGCGCATTCCGAAGCAAGCCCCCAAAAGACCTGAGTGTGCCTGTTTTCTGGGAAATGACATTGGAGCATATCATACCTGTGGACACCTTTGCCGCTACTGCTACGCCAACGATAATGCCGATTTGGTCAGGGAAAACCGAAAACACCACAATCCGAATTCACCGTTTCTGATAGGAGAAAGCCGCCCGGAAGATGTTATTCATCAGGCGAAGCAGGAAAAATGGCTGGATACACAGATGAGTTTGTTTGACTATATTCTTTAATTAAAAAAGAAAGCATTTTATCCAAAAATATCACATATATATAAAATAGTATTTTTTTTGGTAAATCTTATTGTATGATAAAGGAGAGATTAGTTCGTGAAATCCGAAATAATACAAAAGGAGAAATGTGATATGGTAGTAATGGATGTTAAAATTGATAATTTTATCTGTTTCCGAAACTTTCACATGAACATGTCTTATCCTAAAAAGATAGTGGGTTCATACATCGAAAATGAATTTTTGCCCGGTAGAACAAATTTCAGATATAAAAAAGTAAATATTATTATGGGAGCAAATGCATCGGGCAAAACATCTATAGGCAAAATGTTAATGAGGATATTTAACTTTATAGATAAAAAGCAATATGAAAGCCTGACAGATGTAATTTGCGATGTAGATAAAAATGCATCTTTTGAAATGGATTTTGTTACAGATAAATGCGTACTGTATAGAGTAAAAACGGTCATAAGCCCGAAGAATGGAGAGAAGTATTCTCTTTCCAATATAGATGTAACGGTTCATTCCACAGACATAACGCTCAGGGACAGTTACGAAACCTGTGTCAAAAAAATAGAAGCCCAAAAAGAAGCAAAAGCGGCAACTTATATTCAGGAACTGGAAAAAATTCAGGATTTATCCTGGATGTTTGAGTATCCGTTTGACAATTCGGAAAGCATGAAAGGGATATATACAACCAAGAATGCAGAGCGTTTTCTGCGGGTATTGGATAAAATCCTCAAATCATTGGACCCTGCTATTTTGAAGGTGGAAAAATCCGATGAGGTAGATAATACCTATATTATACGTTATGTGGACAAGTCCGTGATTATTCAGGACGGAAGGGTTATAGAGCCCAATATATTGTCGAGCGGAACGAAGGCGGGAATAGAAATCGCCGGAGTGCTGACTTCCATTTTAGAGGGGGAATTTGGCTTTTATTATTGTGATGAAAAATTTTCCTACATACACAGCGATATGGAAAAAGCCATATTATCGGTTATGATTAACAAACTTCATGAAAATGAACAGTTATTTTTTACAACCCACAACACAGATATATTGGACCTGCCATTGCCTAAGCACTCCTTTATTTTCCTGCAAAAAGATATGAATGATGAGGAAAATCCCATAAAATGCATAAGTGCTTCCTCTTTGTTGAAAAGGAACACGGATTGTATAAAAAACGCCGTTGAAAATGATTTGTTTTCCGTGGCACTCAAAATGGACGAAATATACGATTTGGCAGACTGCTGACAAAAGACAATATAGGGGAACTCATATGCAAAAGAAGGGTTTGATTTGCATACCGTAGGTAAACAATCTGGAGGACGAATTGCTCCGGAGCTGTCATATTAAGCAGATAAAAGAACTGTTGGGGAGTAAATCGAATAAGGATTTCAAACATGATTTAATAGTCGAGAAAAATCTCAAAAAGAAACTATTAAATCATGGCTTTGACATCCAAAAATTCTGGAACAGAAATCCGGAAAATAAGTTCAGTGAAATCAGCAATGGGGCAATAAATATTAAGAAATAATTCTTCCCCTACAGCCTCTCCTTCACATAATCCCGGATAAAGAAATCATCCTCGGGCATCTGGCAGCCTACGATGTAGAGCCCTTCGTTGTTGGAGCAGCGGATGACGCGTCCCTCCAGGACATCATGCTGGGGCAGGTCGAAGTTGTGGATTTTCATGGTGATAACGGCACCCTTGTGGGTGGCAAAATAATTGTCGTGGGTCAGGAAAGCAAAGCCGTTGGCGCTTATGTTGTCCAGCTTGCCCTCGATGACGGTAGTACCGTCCGCAAGCGTAATGGTGCAGGCATTGGAAACATCCAGACGCGGGTATTTGCGGCGGTTGTTAATCTTGGGACGGGATTCAATGTTAATGGTAAAGTGGTTGGAAAGCTCCTTTGCCGTATGTACGATTTTTGCGGTATCCCAGCAGTACAGAACGTTGCCTACGGTTACCTGCAGTTTACACTCGGCAACATCGGAAATGTCGGGAGTTTCCGTGAGGGAAACGGATAAGGTATTGTCTTCCCGTTCCAGCACTTCTCCGTAAAAATTCTTGGTATTCTTTAAGGTAATCATCAGTTTCATGCCGGGCAGCACATCTTCCATGCCCATAAAACCACCGATACCCAGTTCACACATCAGCGATTCGATAACCAGCTCAATGGAATTAATATTGTTGGCAGACTCTGCGTATTTGCTGAGCATCCGGTTGTTGATTTCGTTGGAGTCGGCAATGCAGTTTGTCATATCGCCCACAATGCCGGAAACCTGTTTCAGATTGTCAACTAAATGAAGGTTGGAGGCTTCGACTTCCTTCATGGCACTGTCGATAACCTGAATGTTTTCCCCAATCTGCGTGGTGTCGGAAGCGATTTCCGTCATGCTGCTGCCGGTCTGCGTTACCTTGGTGAGGGTAAGCTGGATTAAACGCAGGGTTTCCTCCATGGAAGCCGTCATCTTTTCGGCGGTGTCTTCCAGATGCTTTAAGGCCTGTCTGATTTGACCGGAGGAGGTCTTGGTTTCTTCGCTTAAGGAACGTATCTGCTCGGCAACAACGGCAAAGCCTTTTCCGGCATCGCCGACGCGGGCAGCTTCAATGGAAGCGTTCAGGGCTAACAGGTTCGTCTGGGCGGTAATATTTTCAATAATGCCGGTTTCTTTTTTTACCATGGCAAATTCGGTCTTGAAGTTCTGCAGGGTCTGCTCGATTTCTCCGGAAAGGGAAGCCATGGTGTTGGTAGTGGTAACCAGGTCCGCCAAATCCGCGGAGCTCACCTTTGCGTGCTGCATGGAAGTGGTCGTGAGGGCTACCATCTGCTCAATCATTTCCGCCACATGGTTTACCTGGGCGTGAATATCGGAAGTTATTTCATTGGAAGAAGCCGTGCTTTCCTGCAGGTTTGTGTTGTGGTCGTTTAATTTGTGCAGACTGTTTACCACAAGGGTAGCGCCGTGGCTGTTTTCGGAAGCCAGCTCCCGGACAACGGTAACGCCGTTCATAATGGTGTTGCATGCCTGTTTCACCTGTTCAACAGTGGTGATAACACGCTGTAAATCAGCTTTGATGCTGTCGGTCATGGCACCGTCGGATTCATTTAAGTGCTTGATGGACATTACATAGCAGACGTAGCAGAGGATGATGCAGGCAAGCTCCAACTGGTAGTCCTTCATGTTTGCGGCGGACTGATAACCCAGCATAATCCGGTAAGCGGCGCTTCCCACGATAATCAGGGAGTTTGCAATGCCGCAGCCTATCATAAATTTCTTATTTTTATACAGGACCAAAAGGCTTGTCACGGGTAAAACATAGGTAAAGGCAATGGGCGACTCGGTGGTACACACCACAAAGGTATAAAAAATGCCGTATCCGATAACCAGATTGAATTTATAAAGGTCGGTGGCAAAGCCCTTCACGCGGAGTAAAATTTCGCCGATGATAATGGGCAGCCAGCAGAGTGCCAGAAACATAAAATAATAGGTCGTACTTTGTAAACGGTTTGCCACATCGGCACCATAATTTGCGGAAAGCAGAACGGCAAAGATAAGCCAGATGCGCCGGGCTCTCCGGTTTGCCTTTTCCTTAAAAACGGACTCGTCGTAATTCATAAAATTCCTCCTTATGTAACAGGCACGTTATAACAAGAACCACTTGACAAGAAAAACTTCTTTATCTAATATTCTACTATACCATATTACCCCCGTAAACGGTAATACGGAAAGCATAAATTAGTAAAATCAATAAAAATCAGGTGAGAAAATTGGAAACAGAAGTACAAAAACAAAAAATTGACATGCTGCACGGGTCTATCTGGAACAAACTTCCCATGTATGCATTACCCGTCGCTGCAACAGGCATTCTGGAGCAGCTTTTTAATGCCTCGGATATTGCGATTGTCGGAAACTTTACCGGGGATATGAAGACGGTAGCGGTAGCGGCGGTCGGCGCCAACAGCCCCATCATCGGTCTTATCTTAAACCTGTTTATCGGCATCGCACTGGGCGCCAACGTGGTCATTGCCAATGCCGTCGGACAGAATGACGGAAAAACCATTCATAAAGCGGTGCATACATCCATTCTGATGGCGCTTATCGGCGGCGTACTGGTGGCGCTGGTGGGAGAATTGTTTATCGGAAACCTTCTGAGGGTGATAAACGTGCCGGATGAAGTTTTCCCCTATGCGCTTCTTTACATACGGATTTACCTTCTGGGCATGCCCGCCATCCTGTTGTATAACTTTGAGGCGGCGATTTTCAGAAGTGTGGGCGATACCAAGATGCCGCTGGCGGCGCTGGCTGTGTCCGGTGTTCTGAACGTGCTGCTCAATTTATTCTTTGTCATTGTGCTGAAAATGACGGTAAACGGTGTGGCGATTGCCACAGTACTGTCTAACGTGGTAAGCTCCGCTTTCTTATTTATAAAGCTGATGCACTCTGACAAAGTGGTGCACGTCAATGTATCGGATTTAAAAGTAGATGGGGAAACTCTTGGAAGAATTTTGAAAATCGGATTGCCCGCGGGCATTCAGAGTGCGGTCTTCGCGGTGGCAAATATTATTATCCAGTCTGCAATCAACAGTCTGGGAACGGTTGTTATGGCTGCCTCCAGCGCGGCATTTAACATTGAGATTTTTGCTTACGATGTGATGAACTCCTTCAGCCAGGCGTGCACAACCTTTGTGGGACAAAACTATGGCGCGGGCAATCTGAAGCGCTGCAAAAAGACACTGCTTCTGTGTATTCTGGAAGATGCCATTGCCTCTGCCACTACCATTATCATTGTACTTTTATGCGGCAAGTTCCTGCTGTCGCTGTTTAACAACGACCCGCAGGTTGTGGAAACGGGCTACATCCGGTTAGTACTTATTTTTGCAGCTTACACGTTTAGCATGTTGTATGAAAACATGTCCGGTTATCTGCGCGGCTTTGGCATTTCCTTAGTGCCCGCCATCCTGACGGTAATCGGTGTGTGCGCCGTGAGAATTTTCTGGATTTATGCGGTATTCCCCAGCCATCGCAACTTTACGACCATTATGCTGGCATATCCATTAAGTCTTTCCATAACGGCGGTGTTGATTTTTATTGCGCTGATGATTTATCGTCCGTCGAAACGTTTAGCTGCTGCAAAATCTTCCAAATAAAAGGGAGGGAAATGGCGGCGGAAAGCACATCCGCAACGGACTGCGACCATTCGATGCCTTTCAGGTGAAAGAATGGCGTTAAAAGGAACAGAGCGGGAATGAAAATCAGTCCGCTTCGCAGCGAGGATAAAAAGGAAGCTCTTCCGGCAAGACCGATGGACTGGAAGAGCATATTTCCGCAGATGCACACCGGCACGAAAGCAAGGGTGACGCACTGCAGGCGCAGGGTGTAGACAGCGATGTCCGCAGCCTGCGCGTCTTGTAAAAACATGGCAATCAGTTTTTTATCGAAAATAAATCCCAATACGCCGAAACACAACATAATACAGGTACTGAGTCCCAGGGTAAACAGAAATGCTTTCCGCACCCGGGGATATTTTTTTGCCCCATAATTAAAGGAAGAAACCGGCTGGAAACCCTGACCGATGCCGAGCGCCACACTGTAGAGGAAGTTGAAAATACGGGCAACCACGCTTAAAGCAGCAATGGCGGCATCTCCGTAAGGAGCGGCGAGCCAGTTAAGAGCCATGGTGGAAACACTGCCCATGCCCTGCCGCAGCATACTGGGGAAACCGGTGGAAACGATGTTCCAGATATCCTTTGCATTCAGATTGATATAACGCGGTGCAAAGCTGCTCTGCACTTTTCCGCGCAGGAAGAACCAGAGCAGGATGAAGAAGGAAATGTACTGGGAAATCATGGTGGAAAGCCCCGCGCCCGTAATTCCCATGGAAAGGCCGGACACAAAAAGCGCATCGCCGCCCATGTTGATAATGCTGCCGGAAATCAATCCTACCATGGCAAAGGAAGCATGCCCCTCGTAGCGCAGAATGTTGTTCATCACGCAGCTTGTGGTCATGGCGGGAGCGGACAGCAGGATGTAAAAGGCATAGGTGCGTGCATAGGGCAGAATGGTGTCGGTGCTGCCGAGCAGCCGGCAGAGCGGTGTTAAAAACAGCAGCCCCATTATCATAATAAACAGACCGCTGGCAAGAGAAAGATAAAAGCCGTTTGCGGAAAAATGTCTTGCCCGCTCGGTATTTCTTGCACCCAACAGGCGGCTGATATTGCTGCCGGAACCGTGTCCGAACATAAAACCAAACGCCTGAATAATTGCCATAAGCCCGAAAACGATGCCCACCGCACCGGAGGCGCTTAAGCTGATACCGCTGACAAAATAAGTATCTACCATATTATATAAATTCGTAACCAGCATGCTGACGGTGGTGGGAAGGCTCAGCTCCAAAATCAGTTTTACTACCGGCGTTTCCGTCATTTTCCGGTACTGTGCTTCTTTTTCATTTAGTCCATTTCTGTTTAATTCTTTCATAGCTTTCATTCTTTCCTGCAAATTTTACTGCTTTTTAACCTGTTTACATGTAAGCTTTTAGACTTTTCATTTTGGCTTTTTATAGTTGCAATCTTTCTGCTGGCATTATAGAACTGCATTTTGGGAATGTCAATCCGGGGAAAAAGGAGTATAATAGCATACATGGAAATCAGACATATTTATTACAAAACAGAAGATGCAGCCTATACCATTTCTTACGTGCTTACCCGAAAACAGGTAAAATACATCAATCTGCGCATTAAGAGCAATGGGGAGGTAGCGGTGTCCGCACACAGGCGGGTTCCGGCAACCTACGTGGACAAGTTTGTGGAAAGCAAAGCGCCGTTTATTTTAGAAGCGCTTGAACGTGTGGAAAAACGTCGGGAGGAAACCGGCGACCGGCCCCACAATTATGAAACCGGGGAAATCTTCCGCCTGTTGGGGCGCGACTATACCCTGGTGGTGGAGGAAACCGGTGCAGCGGACGAAAAGTCTTCTCCGGCCGGGCGGGAGGAAATTTTCTTCCGAGATGACAGCCTTGTGCTGCGGACAAAATGGCCCGACCATTATCCCCACAAAAAGAATATGATGGAAAAATGGATGCGTTTTTTCACCCGGAAGACTTTTTCGGAAATTATCGACTGGGCATACCCGCAGTTTGTTCCTTACGGAGCGCCGTATCCGGTCTGGACCGTCCGCGCCATGACGTCCAGATGGGGTTCCTGCCAGCCGCAGACCGGCAAAATTACGCTGAACAGCAAATTGATTTTTTACCCGAAAGAAGCCATTGAATATGTAGTGGTGCATGAATTTGCCCATTTTGCCCATCCCGACCATTCAAAGGCGTTCTGGGCGCTGGTGGCGGAAATCATGCCGGACTACAAGGAGCGGAAGAAGCTGTTAAACGGCTGAACGGAATTTGACATCGGAGCGAAAAGGAAAGGATATACATTACGGAGGGATATCTTATGATAAATGTAACCGGCACCATAGCAAAATCCGCCAATATTGTCAAAGACTCGGTGGTTATCGGGGATGTGACGATTGGCGAGGACAGTACTGTTTTATTCTATGCGGTACTCAGAGGAAATGACAATAAAATTGTTATCGGAAACGGCACTAATATTCAGGACAACTGTACCATCCACACTTCCCCTGTGAACCCGGCGATTATCGGAAACCACGTTACGGTAGGACACAATGCCATTGTTCATGGCTGTAAAATAGGGGACAATACCCTGATTGGCATGGGAGCCACCGTCATGAACGGCAGCGTCATCGGGAAAAATTGTCTGGTGGCAGCGGGGAGCCTCGTTCTGGAGCATCAGAATATTCCGGACGGCTCTATGGTCATGGGCAGACCTGCTAAGGTGACCCGGGCGCTTACCCCGGAGGAAATAGCCGGACTGGAAGAAAGCGCACAGCATTACATACAGACCGGGCGGGACATGAAAGCCGCCGGCTACTGCATAGGTTAGCACTTGCAAACTGCGCCATGAGCCTTTATAATACAGAGGTAAAATAAATTTTCAGGAGGATTTTCCATGATAGAATTCAGATATGATACACAGTTATTGATTGAAGGACACGACTTAGACGAGGATGTCATCAGTGATTACTTCACAGAGAATTTCAAGGGCGACTGCCTTTTAGCCGTTGGCGACGACGAACTGATTAAAATTCATTTCCATACCAACGAGCCCTGGAAGGTGCTGGAGTACTGCGCATCCCTCGGCGAAATCTACGACATCGTTGTAGAAGACATGGACAGACAGGCAAGAGGATTAAAGGGCTAATTAAGTCCGTAGTTACATACCTTATGAGGGATATGTGATAATAAGGGGAGGATTTCAATGCGTCTTTGTATTGCATTAGCTCCATGCAGAGTCTGAGGAGACTGCATGGAGGTTACTGAGGTAGTTAATCCTCAGACTTTGCTTCTTACACAGTGAAATTATAATGAAGGAGCAAAGAAATGAATAAGAAAAACAGATTAAATGATTTTTATATTTTATGGAGCACGCAGAGCTTATCCCAGTTGGGAAGCAGCATCACAGCATTTGCCATGACTCTGTGGCTGTATGAAAAAACAGGCTCATCCTTAAGTACGGCGGCGCTTACCTTATGTTCGTACGCACCGTATGTGCTGATGAGTATTTTTGCCGGAGCACTGACAGACCATTTTGACAAAAAGAAAACCATGCTTGTCTGTGACACACTGGCTGCCGCCTGTACGGTTGCGGTGTTTCTTCTTTATAAAACGGACAGTCTGGCGGTCTGGCATCTTTATGCGATAAATGCTTTTTCCGGGCTGATGAATACGGTTCAGCAGCCGGCTTCGGAAGTGGCAATGACGCTGATTGTCAATAAGGATGATTACCAGAAGACCAGCGGCTTTCAGTCATTTTCGCGGTCGCTGATATCTATCCTGAACCCGCTTATTGCGACGGCACTTTACGGTCTGGCGGGGCTGGATGTGGTAATCGGTGTGGACTTGTGCAGCTTTCTCATAGCGTTTGTGGCACTGGCTTCGTTTATCCGGTTGCCGGATACCGGTAAAAACAAAAGAGAAAGTTTTCTGACACTGGCAAAAGAGGGAATTGTTTTTCTGCGGAAAACTCCTATGATTTTGACCCTCATTCTTTTTATGTCGGGTGTCAATCTGGTTTCTTCCGCCTTTGATGCGGTTTTACCGGGACTTGTCATTCCCAACCCGAGAGGCGGGACGGCGGTTCTGGGGATTGTTACATCCTTTGCCGGAATTGCCATGGCAATCGGAAGCGTGATGGTTACTTTCATGCCAAAGCCCAAAAACAGAGTAAAAGTGGTGTATCTTACCATGCTTTTTTCCCTTGGTACGGAAAATTATCTGATGGGACTGGCAAGGTCGCCCATACTCTGGTGCGTGGGACAGTTGATAGGCTGGCTGCTTGTACCGGTTATGAGTGCCAATCTGGATGTTATCATGCGGAATACCATTCCTGTCGAACTTCAGGGAAGAGTGTATGCCTGCAGAAATACACTTCAGTTTTTCACCATTCCCATAGGACTTTTCTGGGGCGGCTTTATGGTGGACAATGTATGCGAGCCTTTCATGGCAAGGCATGCCGCGTCACCGGTGCTGACGGCGTTGTTCGGAAGCGGGAAAGGCTCCGGAGCGGCGCTTATGATGTTTCTTCTTGGGGTAATCGGTACTCTGTTGTGTCTGATAACCGGCAGCAGGCTTAAGAAATATAAATACTGTGATTGACTTTCCTAAAATTCTATAGTATACTTCCGGTGTTCATCGGAGGGCAATTTGTTCGTAAGAAACAATAGCCGGATAAGATGGCGGGTTGAAATACCTGCGTCTTATCCGGTTTTTTATATGGCAGGAAATGTTTTGTCATATTCATTTTATTTGACAGGAAATATTTTGCCGCATTCTTTATTTAGGAGAGAGGATAGAAGCTATGGAAAAGAAGACAACTTTTACGGAAGGAAAAATCGTAGGACCGCTGATTTTATTTGCACTGCCGGTTCTGTTTGCCCTGTTTTTACAGGCAATGTACGGAGCTGTGGATCTTCTGATAGTAGGAAAATTTGCCACATCGGCGGACGTCTCCGCCGTGTCCACCGGCTCCCAGATTATGATGACCCTGACGAACTTAATAAGCAGCTTTGCCATGGGCACAACGGTGTACTTAGGGCAGCAGATTGGCTGCGGGAAAAAGGAAGACAGCGGCAGAACAGTGGGGAATGCCATGATTATGTTCGGCATCATTGCTGTTATTATGACAATTTTGCTTGTGCTTTTTGCACCGCAGATTAGCAGTGTCATGAATGCACCCGCAGAAGCTTTCGATAAAACTGTGGCTTACGTCCGGATTTGCGGCGGCGGTATGGTGATGATTGTGGCATATAACCTGATTGGCTGCATTTTCAGAGGCATCGGGGATTCCCGGACGCCGCTTCTCACGGTGGCGATTGCCTGCGTATGCAACATTACGGGTGACCTGCTTTTGTGCGCGGTATTTAACATGGGCACTGAGGGAGCCGCACTGGCAACGGTGCTGGCACAGGTTATCAGCGTGATTGCCTCCTTCCTGTTTATCCGGAAAAAGGAGCTGCCGTTTATCCTGAAAAAAGAAAGTCTGCGTATTCATAAGGAAACATTAGGGAAAATCACCGCTCTCGGAGCGCCTATTGCCCTGCAGGATTTACTGGTGAGCATGTCGTTTCTGATTATTCTTGCCATTGTCAATTCCATGGGCGTCATTGCCTCCGCAGGTGTCGGTGTGGCAGAAAAGGTCTGCGCCTTTATCATGTTGATTTCTTCCGCTTTCATGCAGTCCATTTCGGCATTTGTTGCACAGAATTACGGTGCAGGGCACATAGACAGAGCAAAAAAAGCCTTACATTACGGCGCATTGGTTTCCTTTGTGATTGGCGTGGGAATGTTTTTCCTGACATATTTCCACGGCGACCTGCTGGCGGGCATTTTCTCCCCGGAGGCGGATGTCATTGCCGCGGCGGTTGATTATCTGAAGGCATATGCCATTGACTGCATGTTCACGGCTATTTTCTTCTGCTACACCGGTTTCTATAACGGAATAGGACGCACAAAATTCGTTATGATACAGGGAATTATCGGTGCGCTGGGCGTGCGTGTGCCGGTGTCTTACTTTATGAGCCTCAGACCGGACACTAACCTTTTCAAAATCGGACTCGCCACACCGCTGTCTTCCATTGTCCAGTTGCTTCTCTGCCTGGGCTTCATGCTGGTGCTGAAAAAGCGCGGGAAGGTGTAAGCCAGGTGCCGAAAAATGTTGGGTTGCACAGAACTCAGGTACCGAAAAATGTAGAGTACGGCATAAATGAGGTACGAAAAAATGTTGAGTTGCACATAATTCAGGTGCCGAAAAGTGTTGAGAATGGCATAAATCAGGTAACGAAAAATGTGAAATTGCCATTGAATAGCCGGCAAAAAATGTGATATACTGCTTTATAGGGAAGGTGGTTGTCATTATGCTCAGATTTGCGATGGAAAAACTTCAGGTATGGAAAGAAAAAAAAGACAGAAAGCCTCTGATTATTATGGGAGCCAGACAGGTGGGAAAAACCTGGCTGATGAAGGAGTTCGGCGAGACCTGCTACGAGAAAGTGGCGTATATTTCTTTCTATAATAATAAGCGTATGGATGATGTTTTTCAGGTGGATTTTGATATACAGAGAATTATTATGAACCTGAACATTGAGTCCGGCGTGACGATTACTCCCGGAGATACCCTTATTATTCTGGATGAAATTCAGGATACGCCCAAGGTTCTGGAGTCATTGAAATATTTTTGTGAGGGGGCGCCGGAGTACCATGTCATAGCGGCGGGTTCTCTTTTGGGTGTCGCTATTCATGAAGGTGTTTCCTACCCGGTTGGCAAGGTGGATATATTGGACCTGTATCCGCTGAATTTCCGCGAATTCTTATGCGCTATGGGAGAAAAGCCTTTAGCGGATGCCCTTGCGACCAAAGATTACACAGTAATCGATAATTTTTCCGATAAATATCTGTTCTGGCTGAAAAATTATTATTACACGGGCGGCATGCCGGAGGTAGTAAAGGCTTTCAGTGTGCAGAAAGATTATCAGGAGGTCCGCCGGATACAGAGTGATATTGTAAGGCAGTATGAAGGCGATTTCGGCAAACATGTGGATGCTAAGACATTGCCGAGGATACGAATGGTCTGGGACTCCATCCCCATGCAGCTTGCAAAGGAAAATAAGAAATTTTTCTTCGGACAGATAAAAAAAGGAGCACGCAGCAGCGACTATGAAATTGCCATTCAGTGGCTTATTGACTGCGGGCTTGTCTATAAAGTGAGCCGTGTGAACGAGCCCCATATGCCCTTGAAAGCGTACAAAAGTATGAATGCCTATAAATTATTTGTGCTTGATGTGGGATTTCTGGGAGCACTGAGTGAACTGCCTGCAGAGTCTATTTTAGAGGGCAATGACATTTTTGTAGAGTTTAAGGGAGCGCTTACAGAGCAGTATGTTCTGCAGCAGTTGATAGCGGATACCCCATACACTCCCTATTATTACGGAACGGAGAATGCAAACTTTGAGCAGGATTTCCTGATACAGAAGGAAAAAGACATTGTTCCGATTGAAGTAAAAGCGGAAACCAACCTTCGTTCACAAAGTCTGAAAGCTTATTGCGACAAATTTCATCCGCAGGAAGCGGTGCGTTTCTCGACAAAGAAATACACGGACCAGGGATGGATGAAAAACATTCCGTTATATGCGGTTTGCAATCTGTAAAACTTATTTCCGGAAAAATGCGGCGGCGATGACGCCCGGACCGGTATGGGTTCCGACTACACTGCCGATGGAGGTGTAGCGCAGGTTTTCCGTGCCGTTTTTCCAAAGGGCTTTGCTGTCCTCCATGTATTTTCGGAGCAGCACATCTGTAAGACCGGTGTAGCCCAAAAGAATGGGCAGGGAAAAATCAATGCCGCCTGCTTTCTGGATTTCCTGAACCAAAAGATTGTTGCCCTGCTTGGAGCCGCGGGCTTTTCCTAAAATATTTATGACTCCGTTTTCAATATTCACAACCGGCTTGATGTTTAATAATCCTCCGGCAAACGCTACGGTCGGAGAAATCCGGCCGCCTTTTTTCAGGTATTCGAGGGTGTCAAGCATGGCAATCAGGCAGACATCCTCTTTTTTCTGTTCCAATGCTTCGGCAATTTCTGCGGCAGACATGCCTTCATCCAGACACTGAAGGGCAAATTCGGTCAAAATGGCAGTGCCGATGGCAACGGAGCTGCTGTCCACCACGTAGACATTTTCATAGTCGGAGGCAGCAATCACCGCACTCTGATAAGTGCCGGAAAGCTTGGAAGAAAGAGTAATAATGACAGCACTGTCATTAGGTTCCATGACCTCATCCAACACCTTTATAAAGGCAGCAGGAGCCGCCTGGCTGGTGGTGGGAAGCGTGTCACTTTCAATCAGTTTCTCATAAAATTCCTTGTGTGTCAGATTGACACCGTCTATATATTCGTCTGCACCGAAGCAGACGGTAAGAGGCACTACCGTTACCCGGCTTCTGGTACTGTTGGTTAAATCGGTGGTCGAGTCTATAATGATTTTAATACTCATGAGTTTTCCTTTCTTAAGTAAGTGGAGGGAGAGGTATTATGTGTAAATGCTTTTTTTATGGGAAAAGATTCAAAGCCGGCCTTTCTGTGATAAGCGTCCATAATTCGGATATTTTCGGTTGTATAACGTGAAATTCGTGCAGCCTGATATATGCGGCAATAAGCCTTCTTCAAAATATTCATATCTATTCCTTTCTAAAATTTCCTTCAAGAGAAATTGGCATTGCACATGGGGTATATATATTTTCTTCTGAAATACATGTTTGACATAGGTTGCAGTTTCTTCCGAAATCCATGTTTGAAGCTGGTTGCAATTTTCTTTGGAAATTCATTATCCGATGCTGGTTACAATCCTTCTTCGGAAACTCTCTGTAAGTTTTTGGTTATAATATCCAGGCACTCCGTAAAAATGACTCTTTTTTCTTCGGTGATGCCCTCGTTTGCTTTTTCTACGGCGAGGGCGGCGCGCTTGCTGATTTGTTCCGCCACATGCAGACCTTCCTCCGTCAGCTTCAAAGTTCCGCGGTAACGGTTCTGGTTGCTGCCTTCCTTAGTGACAAGCCCCTTCGCTTCCATAATGGAAACCATGCGGGAAACATCGGCTTTATCTTTGCCACACAGTTCGGCAAGCCGGGGCGCTGTCAGCCCGTCGGGATAACGATACAGGGTCGTAAGATATACGGCATGGGAGCTTTTCAGGTGATATTCACTCAGCTCATCTGCGGCAATTTTGTGCCAATAGCGGTATATTTCCGAAATGGCAAGGGAAAATTTTTCAAAACGGTCTACCATACATATCCTTTCCGGAAGCGAAGTTCCTACATGATATTCGTTGTGTGAAACTTTCAAATGTTAAACTCTCAACATCTCACATCATACAGAAAAGAAGTTGAGCTGTCAACATCTTTTAAAATTTCCCATTTGGACTATTCATGAGGATGCTTATCTGTGTATAATGAGGAAGATAAGACGAGTAGGCACGGAAGAGAGAAATCCGAGGTAAAGTGCCTACGGGAAAAGGGAGAATAGGCACGCAAGAGAAGAAAAGAGTCGTCAGTGCCTACAACCAGAAAAAGCAGTAGGAAAAGTCGAAGCAGAGTGCTACAGTAAAAAAACAATAAATGGAAGGACTACCTGATATGAATAAATGGACAGAATTTGCGATGCGTATTCAGAGCATTGCACAGGCGGGACTGGCATACGGCGAAAACACTTACGACAGAGAACGCTACGAAGATCTGCGCTCCATTGCGGCGGAAATGATTTCCTGTGAAACCGATATGCCGGTAGAAAAAGTGAAGGGTTTCTTTTGCAATGAAGATGGATACCAGACGCCCAAGGTGGACACCCGGGCGGCAGTGTTTGAGGACGGCAAAATTCTGTTGGTGCATGAGAAAAACGGAACCTGGTCGCTGCCGGGCGGATGGTGCGATGTGAACCAGTCCGTGGCGTCCAATACCGTGAAGGAAACCAGAGAAGAAGCGGGGCTTCAGGTAAGCGCGGATAAAATCATTGCCGTGCAGGATTGGCGGAAACACAATAAATGCAATCTGCCTTTCGGGGTGATTAAAATTTTTGTGCTGTGCCGGAAGCTTGGCGGAGCCTTTGAGGAAAACATCGAAACCACGGAAATTCGGTACTTTGACAGAACGGAACTGCCGGTGAACCTTGCGGAGGAAAAGGTGACGGCGGCGCAGATTGCCCTATGTTTTGAGGCACACGATGCCGGGGAAAACTGGACCACAAGGTTTGATTAGACTTCTTTCTCTTTACAAGAAGCGAAATATAGCATATAGTAATACTGGTTAGCAAAAACTAACCGGTATTTTTTCTGCGGAAAACTCGGAAAATAACAGAAAGAGAGGAATGTGTTTTGATTATTATTGAAGGTCTGGTTGTTTGTTTTATCGTGTTGTTTGCCTGCGTGCTGGGAATAGCCAACGGTCCGCAGGGGCTGGTCATTCTGTATGATAAGCCGGTGCAGGACAGAGTCGTAGAGTTGGGACTTATGACCCGCAAGCAGATTATGAAAAATGCTAAAATTTTTGATATTGTGGGACTGGGTGTGGCGTTTGGATTTACGCTGCTTGCGGTTTACGGCATCAATGGTGCAAGAGGTTTCTGGGAAGGCTTCTGGCAGATAACGGTTATCTGGTTCATCGAAGGAATTTTCGACCGCTTTTTTATTGACTGGTACTGGGTAAATCACACAAAAGCGTGGGTCATTCCGGGCACGGAGGATTTGCGTCCCTATATTAACAAAAAAGACTTTGTGAAAAAGTGGGTTCTCACCATTGCAGGCTATCCTCTTATAGGAGCTATCCTGTCGGGAATTATGATGTTGTTTGTGAAATAGATTTTGGTATATGGAGATAAGAAACCCGGCGCCGATAAAAACTCGGCGCCGGGTTTTTGTGGCTAAAATTAGGAAGGAATTCATTGGTTGAAATTCCTGCTGCAGTAGGGTAATATTAACATAAACAAGATACTAAAACATTATCTTTATCAATCACACAAATCAAAAGCACAGAGATTGGAAAATGCATAAGTTATAACACTCCAAACAGACGATAGTTCAAATGGTTTTACAATCCAAACGGAGGCAAGGATGGCAATACTGTTAGAAACGAAAAACCTTTCCAAGGAATACCATAATGTAAAGGCGGTTGACTCTTTTTCCATTTCTATGGAAGAGGGGCATATATACGGAATAATAGGTCCCAACGGAGCCGAAAAACAACTTTTTTCAAAATGCCGGCTGGTCTGGCGCAGCCTACCGCTGGAGAAATTACAGTTTCCGGGAACAGAACCATAGAAGAATACCGGCAGAAGATGAGCTTTATGATTGAAGCCCCATATTTGTATCATGGCATGACAGCCATGGAAAACATGAAAATTATAGGCGGTATTAAAGGGGAAACGGATGAAAAGAAGCTGCAGGAAATTTTGGAGCTTTTAAATATTGGCAATACCGGGAAAAAGAAAGTCGGTCAGTTTTCATTGGGAATGAAACAGAGGCTGGGGATAGCGGGAGCGCTGATTACAGAGCCGGAAGTGCTGGTATTGGACGAGCCCATGAACGGCGTGGCACCGGAGGGCATTGCGGAACTGCGGCATATTCTGAAAAAACTTTGTGAAGAAAAACATATTACCATGCTGATATCCAGCCATATTTTAGGGGAACTGAGTCAACTGTCCACGGATTTTATTTTTATAAAGGAAGGGCGAATTTTAGACCAGTTCCGCAAGGAAGATTTGCTGAATAAAGAAAATGGATATGTGCAGATTGGAACAACCGAAAACGACAGACTGTTTCCTTATTTGCAGAAAATATCAGAGGAAAATGCAATAGAGGATAAAGGCAATTTTTACAGAATTAAGCTGCCGGATGCGGATGTTGCTTTATTGTCCGGTGAAATTACCGGGCAGGGCTTTACCATAACAAGACTTCTGAAGGAGAATATTGAGCCGGAAGAGTATTATCTGGAAAGGATGGTGCAGCGATGAAGAATTTGCTGAAAGTAGAACTATACCGGTTCCGGCATTCCCTTTCCTTTATGAAATATGTCATCTGGGCATGTGTCGGCAGCTTTGCGGTCTGTATTTTTGACTTTGCAAGTGCCGAAGAAAAAGTATCTTCCGAGGCGGTGCTGGAAACCGCCCACTTTGCATTTTTCTACATACTGATTTTTCTGATATGCATTATTGCCGTATATACGTATATATTGGAAGAGAATTCAAGGAAAAAACCATTTATTACGAATATATGAGAGGCTATCATCCGCTTGAAATTTTAGGTGCCAAAATAAGCACCTGCGGCATCATGACAGCCATTACCGTTACGCTTTTGACTTTTATATATTTCTGCCAGTTTTCCGTACCGCTTACCGGAAAAGTTGTGCTGCAGCTTCTGCTCATTTTTCTCATTATGCTGCACCTGGTGCTGTGCGGCGGTCTTTTACATTATGATTATGAGAAGCGGGATATGGGGCGGTATAGTGGCATTTATTCGTTTTGTCCTGCTGGAAGGAGTTGCGAATTCCGTACTCTTGATTTGCCCGGAAAAAGTTCGGAAAATCTGCAGCCTGTTCATTGTGCTTGACCAGAGTGCCAGCATCACACAGGGAAATATTTCCGTTGAAAGAGCGCTCGCTGTCCCGGTTTCTTCTGCTGCGGAAATCCTGATTTTAGCAATTATCTATTTATATATGAACAAAAAACGTGATTTTGCCTAATGGATGCAGGGCAGCTTTCGATGTATAATAATAGCGAAAATTGTCTGAAAGGAAGCGAACCCATGAGTTCATCAGTTACCATACGTGTTGCTGGGGTGGAAGATGCCGTGGAGCTTTTGAAAATTTACGGATATTATGTGGAAAATACAGCCATTACCTTTGAATATGACACACCCTCCGTGGAAGAATTTCAGGGCAGAATTGCCCATACTTTGGAAAAATATCCCTATCTGGTAGCCGAAGAGGACGGAAAGATAGTCGGCTATGCCTATGCGGGAGCCTACCACCCCAGGGTGGCTTACGGCTGGATGGCTGAAATGACGGTTTATCTGCGGCATGATTACAAGGGTCACGGATTGGGAAGACTGCTCTATACGAAGCTGGAGAGTATTTTACAGAAGCAGGGCGTCGTAAAGACCATTGCGCTGATTACGGCACCGCCCACTGAAGAGGAAAAAAGCATTTACGGAAGCATGTTCTTTCATGAAAAAATGGGCTATCACCTTGCCGGTCGTCTGGAAAGCAGCGGCTACAAGTTCAATCGCTGGTATGATACGGTATTGATGGATAAATTCATCGGCGAACGCACAGAAAATATGAAACCCATTCGGACATTTTCTGAAGTGGGGATGTAAAATTCGGCATAATAACTAAATTTACTTATCGAAATTTGGTTAATATAAATACTGACAAAAGGAGTGTTTTCTGTTGTGGAAATATCGTGCATATGGTAAAATATGTACGTATAATTGAAAAAAGGTTCGGGTGTGAGTTTCGGTTATGATTGCCCTCAGTGAAAGCAGAGGGGGTGATGCCATATGAACACAACAGAAATTCTTACATTGTTGTTAGTAATATTTGCGGCATTGTCGTACATAGACAACCATAACGAAAAGAAATAAGCACCCATACCCCTTGAAAGTTTGAGTGCTTATTTCTGACACAATATAACTGTGGGCAAATCGGAACTGCATCCGATTACCTTTAAGTAGATTATACAGGAGAGTGGTTGAGATTTCAACCACTCTTTTAAATATTTTTATTCACTTTTTCGGAGATAATGTATGCAGAAGATAAAAAATTGGAAAACACAAGCAAAAATATATTTTATTATAGTAGGAATGGTGGTGCTCCTGAATATAATCGCGTGGAGTTCGGAGCCATTTTGTGACTGGTACATCCGCTATATTTTCCCGATATGGGTCAATACTTACGGAAGATTAACAGGGCTGTTTCCGTTTTCGGTAGGGGAATGGCTGATTGTGGCGGGGGTATTTCTGGTAATAGCAGCCGTTATACTGATGATTGCGTCTGCTTTCAGGTGGATAATAAGGCGATGCAGGGCACGCCATGTGGATAAACAGGATGAATGTTCAAGCGCGTCCCATGTGACCCGTCCAAGTATCACTCAGGGAAGAGGGCGTTTTGACAAATTTTGCTGCGGTTTTTACACTTTCTTTGCATGGGTGCTGCTGGCAGTTTTGGTGCTTATGACCTTGAACTGCACCATTTTGTACCATGCCACACCATTCAGTGAAAAATATTTTGCTGCTGAAAAAGGCACCTACACGTTACAGGATTTGACCGCCCTTCGGAATATGCTGGTAGAAAAATGCAATGAATTGTCCGGGCAGATGCAGCGAACGGAGGACGGCGAAATCATTTATGAAGGGAACATGGGAAAAAAGGCGATTTCGGACATGCAGGCATTGGGCGAAACCTATGATGTCCTGCAAGGTTTTTATCCCATGCCAAAACCGCTTTATTTTTCGGATTTTGTGAGCCAACAGTACATGCTGGGGTATTATTTTCCGTTTTCCATGGAAGCAAATTACAACAAGGTAGCGTATGTTACTAATCTGCCGGCGACCATGTGCCACGAGCTGGCGCATCTGAAAGGGTACATACAGGAGGATGAAGCCAATTTTATCGGATTTCTGGCATGCATTTCTTCAGACGATTTGCTGTTCCGGTACAGCGGGTATTTAAGTGTGCTCAACTATGTGAACAATGATTTTTACGAAGCCATTGGGGAAGATTACGAAAGATACATGGCAGAGGTGCAGATTAACCGGCAGGTGTATGAAGATGCGGTGTTTGTGCGTAAAGAGGAATGGGACAGGATTGAAAAAGAAGCGGTCGTGGATACGGAAGTGGTGGATGCGGTGTCCACCGGATTTGTGGAAACTTCTTTAAAATTAAACGGCGTAGACGACGGAATGGTCGCCTACAGCCGTGTAGTAGGTCTTTTATTACAATGGTACTGTCAACAGTAATTGCCTGCTGACAACGGGATATCAGCGCTCGCATGAGCATTATTCTCTGCCGTCCCAGCAGTAGGTGCAGAGTTTGCATTTGTCGATGCCGACCGCATCCAGCATATCATCCAGTCTGTTGAAGCGGAGGGAAGTAAAGTTTAATTCCTTGCGGATTTCTTCCACCATGCGTTCGTATTTTTCAGATTCGGGATCAGCGTACTCCTGCAGCACTTCGTCCGTTACATTGCCGTGCTCCAATCTGTCGATGACACGTCTGGTAATCAGATCCATCTCCGAAGAAGAACGGGAAAAGTTCAGATACTTGCATCCGTAAAGAAGAGGCGGGCACGCCGGACGGATATGCACTTCTTTTGCACCGCTCTTATAAAGGAATTCCGTTGTTTCTCTAAGCTGCGTACCGCGGACGATGGAGTCGTCAATTAAAAGCAGACTCTTGTCCTTGATTAAATCCTGTACGGCGAGCATTTTCATTTTGGCAATCAGGTTACGCTGGCTCTGAATGGTGGGCATAAAGGAACGGGGCCAGGTCGGTGTATATTTGATAAAAGGTCTGGAGAAAGGTACTCCGGAAGCGTTGGCATAACCGATGGCATGGGCGGTACCGGAGTCGGGTACACCGGCAACAATATCGGGGCGGACGTTATCGCGGGCAGCCATTTTTGCACCGCAGTTGTAACGCATCTGTTCCACGCTCAAACCTTCGTAAGAGCTGGCAGGATAGCCGTAATAAATCCAAAGGAAGGTACAGATTTTCATTTCCCTGCCGGGATGAACCAGGGTAACGCAGTTTTTCGGCGTCAATACGGCAACTTCGCCGGGGCCTAATTCCTTGTAATCGGAATAACCTAAATTTTTATAGGCAAAATTTTCAAAGGAAGCACAGAAAGCACCTTCTTTGCGGCCAATCACAATGGGAGTACGGCCGTACTTATCTCTGGCGGCATAAATACCGGCCTGGTTTAATAACAGTAAGGACAAGGAGCCGTCGATGGACTCCAGGGCATATTTGATACCATCGATCAGGTTTTCCTTCTGGTTAATTAATGAAGCGACAAGCTCGGTGGCATTGATGTCACCTCCGCTCATTTCCAGGAAGTGGGAATGATTTTTATCAAACAGCTTCTTAACCAGTTCCTCAGTGTTGTTGATTTTGCTTACGGTAGTCAGTGCGTAGGTTCCGTGATGAGAACGGACAATCAGTGGCTGAGGTTCATAATCGGAAATACAACCGATGCCGTAATATCCTTTCATGGTCTGGATATCCTTGTCAAACTTTGTACGGAACGGAGCATTTTCTATATTATGTATGGAACGGTTAAAACCATCCTTGCCGTATACGGCCATTCCGCCTCGTCTGGTACCCAGATGAGAATGATAATCTACTCCGAAAAATAAATCAAATACGCAGTCTTCTTCTGCGGCTACACCAAAAAAGCCACCCATTTTTTCTACCTGTACCTTTCTTATATTCTATTTTCCCTACGGGTGATAAACCCATATTTTCATACTACTTGATTATAATACATGTTTTTGATCCACTTCACAAGACCGAGATATAAATTTTTATGGCAGACGTGCCGGCAAGTTCTTATGACAAAAGAATGGAAATGTGGTAAAGTAAGGAAAAGAACGAAAAGAAACGAAAGGCAGTGATATCTATGGAAAAAAGAATATTGACTTACAGACATTTTATGGATGAGCTGATTAAAGAAATCATGGAAAAGCATGATAAATCCAAGGAAGAACTGGAACTGATCCGCCAGGAGCATCTGACACAGGTGTCTTTTTTTCAACATGAACGACTGATACACCTGATTGTGACAGTAACGTTTACCATACTGGAAATCCTGTCACTTCTGATGACCATGATCAATGCAGATCTGTTTGCCCTGCTGCTTGCTGTGGTAGTGCTGGTTTTGCTGATTCCTTACATCCGTCATTATTACATTCTGGAAAACGAAGTGCAGAAAATGTATAAACAGTACGATGCAGTCTGCGAGGAGCTTTACGACGGCAAATTTTACGACAGCACAAAGCAGGCAGGAGAAGGGCGGCAGTAAAGCAGGACCGGGACGGCAGTAAAGCAGGAACAGACCGGTCAAAAAAGCAGGAGAAGGACAGAAATAAAGTTAAGAACGGGGCAGTGATCAAAATATGAGCGGGCGTAACAAAACAATTAAGACAAGCATACAAGAGGGCATGATGTATCTGGAAAGGTGCCTCAGAATAACGGAACCGGTACAAGATGTGTCAGCGATTATCGACAGGACAATTTGCGGTGACACATTTGTCACTTTACCTCTGCTTCCGGAAAAATGCGTGGATTTGTTGATTGCAGACCCGCCCTATAACCTGACGAAGCATTACCATGGGAATACTTTTTCCAAGAAAGATGCTTCCGAATATGAAATCTATACCCATAAATGGGTGAAGGCGGTTTATCCTCTTTTGAAGGATAACGCATCCATGTACGTGTGCTGTGACTGGGAAAGCAGCCTGATTATCGGCGGGGTTTTAAGTGAATTTTTTACCATAAGAAACCGCATCACCTGGCAACGGGAAAAAGGAAGAGGCTGTTCGGATAACTGGAAGAACGGCATGGAGGACATCTGGTATGTGACGAAAGGGAAAGATTATACTTTTCATGTGGATGCGGTGAAGCAGCGCAGGAAGGTGCTGGCAAGTTACCGCGTGGACGGCGCACCCAAGGACTGGGTGGAGACGGAAAAAGGGAAATATCGGGATACCTGTCCTTCCAATTTCTGGGATGACATTACCATTCCTTTCTGGTCCATGCCGGAAAACACGGACCATCCCACCCAGAAGCCGGAAAAATTGTATGCCAAAATTATTCTGGCAAGCTCCGACCCCGGGGATATTATCTTGGACCCGTTTGCGGGTTCCGGGACTGCGGGAGTAACGGCAAAGAAGCTGGGACGTCATTTTATCGATATAGAAATGAACGAACAATATTGTGTCTGGGCGGAGCAGCGTCTTGCCATGGCAGAAACGCACCCCGCCATTCAGGGATACGAAGATGGCGTTTTTTGGGAGCGCAACAGCGGACCTAAGAAATCTTAACTCTGTTTTTTACCAGTCAGAGCCCCAATCGTCGGAGCCGGAGTCCCAGCTGCTGTCGGAATCCCAACTGCTGTCGGAGTCCCAGCTGCTGTCGGAATCCCAGGTATCGTCATCATCACTCGAAGGATCGTAGTAGGGTGAATCGTCGAAGTTATCATAATCGGCACTGCTGTCATAGGAGTTGGAATCGTAATAGGAAGAATAGTCATCCGTCATCCAGTCGGCAACCGTAGTAGCCATCCAGGCGTCATTCATCCATTCATACCAGCTGCCGTGATAATAATAATAATTGTTGCTGCCGTAGGTGTAGTAACCGGTTCTGGGTCCGGAGCTACCGCAGTTAAATAAAGAAGGCAGCATGAGCTGCACAACCACAATCAGGATAATAATCGTAACAATGCTTTGAAGCTTGCTTTTCCGGGTCGGTTCATTGCTGCTTTGGTTGCCGGAGGTATTCCCCTGCGGACGCGGCTGACCTGCCTGACGGGCTTTCTGGTCGGCAACACGTTCCTTCATTTTCATATAAAGCTCGTTTACCGCATAGGCTTCGTCACTGCCCTTGTAGCGAACCGCACGGCTGCCGTCGGCTTTGTTTTTGTATACCACAAAGGTACCGTCGTTTGGATCTTTATAAATACCGAAGGCCTTCGGTCCTCTGTAGTCTTCACCGATAAAAGTGCGCATATCGGCAAGCGGCAGGTTCATCGCCTTTGCCCATGCTTTCAGTTCTTCAATCGTCTTAGGAACCTTGTCGGACTGTCTCACGTAGTGGCTGTTGGTGGCTCCGCAGTTCGGACAGGTTTCATCAAAATCATTAATCCAGCTGTCACAATAATCACATTTAATCTTCACAATTTTCCCCCTCTGCATCTTATGCTGATATGTCAGCAGTATAGTACAGTAAAATATATCCTCAAAATAAGACTGCTAATACAAATAATGTACTAGTATACGGCAAAAGAACAACTATCGTCAACGGCAGCCGTTCATTTTCCCAAAATTATATGAAATTTCATCAAGACCTGACCGGGAAATATTCCAACGTTCATTCTGTCAAACAAATTTTCACCCCCATTTTATCACACGGATTTTACATGGGATTTACGGCAGTATGATAGCGGGAGCCGACAAGAAGCATTATGATTCCGATGTACACAAAAGAGGATGAAAGCAAAAATTATTACGTGCAAAATATGCGTAAAAAGCAGAAAAGAGGATAATTATGAAAAAGAAAAAATTAGTTGCAATTCTAACCGCCGCTGCAATGGTATTGTCACTGGCAGCCTGCGGAAACACAAACAATCAGGAGGACAAGGCTGCAGCAAATACTTCCACCGTAGCTTCCGGGGAGAGCGCTCAGGAGAGTACGGAGAGTAAGGAAAGTGTGGCAAATGATACAAAGGATGCCGCTGCAGACGACAGCGCAGCCGATGCAGCGGAAAAACCGGTGCAGACCAAGCCGTTAGTGGTTTACTTAAATGACTTTGATGCCGTAATCGGTGATATGTTTAAGGAAGCAACCGGTTACGATGTAGAGGTAGTTGTCGGAAACGGTGCAGAAACCATGTCCCGTATCGCTGCCGAAAAAGGCAATCCCCAGTGGGATGTTGTATGGATTGACTCCATGTATGATGTATACAATTTGTCCGCAGACGATGAACTGGTTACTGACTGGGAGCCTGAAAACGCTGCAAATTTAACCGACTTTTCCAAGGGTCTGGTACCCGAAAACAAGTGCATGTATCCCACCGATATCCATGCGGCAGGTGTTCTGGTTTACCGCAATGACGTGTGGAGCGAAGCAGACGCACCCAAGACCTTCGATGATTTAACCGATGCAAAATATAAAGATGCCGTCGGTATGGCAGACCCCGGTGTAGCAGCGCCCGCTTATCCTCTGGCAGCTTATTTCATGGATAAAAAAGGACTGGATGCCGGAAAAGAATACTTTACTACTCTGTTCGACAACGGCCTGAAAGTATTCCCCAAGAATCCCCAGGTAGTACAGGCACTGGCAGGCGGAGACATTTCCATTGCCATGCTGCAGGAAACCAATGCATACGATATGGTAGCAAGCGGCGAACCCGTCTCAATTGTCTGGCCCGAGGAAGGCGCTCCCGGTTCTACCCGTGTGGCAGCCATCAGCGCATCTACCGAGCAGCTTGAAATCGCCAAGATTTTTGTAAACTTCTTACTGGATGCCAAGACCCAGCAGCAGCTTGTAGACACCGGAGATGAAGGATACTTCGAACCCTCTGTAGAAGGTGTTACCTTAAAGGCAGAGCGTGACCCCAACGCAACCTTAGCCGTTGCGGACGAAGTATTCGGTGCGGAAAACGAAGCCGACATCAAGGCATGGTTTGCAGATATGTCTGCAAAATAGGAGCAAAATATGATGAGTAAAGACAATGCCGCCGGCATAGGAATACTCGGACTTCTGATTTTATTAGTACTGTTGCCTCTGGTGACAGTACTATTTCAGGTTATATGCCCGGGACTTTCCCTTGATAAATTTAATGTATCCAATTTAGCGCTGGTATTGGATGTATTTAAGAGGCCGCTGTGGAAAAAGGCATTTTTAAATTCCTTCTTTTTAAGCTGCGGCACCACGGTGCTGGGGCTTATTCTGGCAGCCGTACTGGCTCATTTCCGGGTAAATTATAAATTCGCGTGTGCAAAACTTCTGGATTTTACAGCATGGGTGCTGATGATAATTCCCTCCTTTATACTGGCGCAGGGCTGGGTGTATTTTTCATCCGGCAACGGAATTGCCAGTGCGTGGCTGGGCATAAAAGGAGTCGGCTCCTTTGTTTTCAGCTACTGGGGATTGGTGTGTGTTATGGTTTTGTGCAAATTTCCCCTTGCCTATGTGACCATCAAAACTTCCATGGAGTGGTATCCGTCGCGCCTGATGCATGCAGCGCGGATGAACGGGGCATCGGCATTCCGGGCATGGAAAAATGTGCAGCTCCCTCTCTGCATTCCGGCTTACTGCTCGGCAGCAATGCTGATTTTCATGGACACAGTGGGCGATTACGGCATGTCCTCCACCATAACGGCGGTTTATTCTTTCCCTACACTGCCGTACACCATTTACAGCGCCATCTGCTCCTCACCGGTGCGTTTTGACATGGCGGGTGTGCTTTCCCTATACCTGATGGTCATGATTGTAATCGCCATGGCGGTGCAGTACGGCGCCATGGGAAAGAAAAAATTTGATTTCCTGGATAACGGCACGGAGCATGTAATGGCGGTTTCTCCCAAAAAACCGGTGCAGATTTTACTTACAGCCGGAACGGTGTTGTTTTGTCTGATCGCGCTGGGAATACCGGTAGGCTCCGAACTGATTATGTCCTTTTCCGGCTCCGTCAGCGTGCAGAAATTTACTTTTACCCTGGATAATTATAAGGAAGTGCTTTCCTCTGCGGGCAGCATGGTAAGCGGTATCAAGCATTCTCTGGGGCTGGCGGGAATTTCCGCCGTGTTTGGCATTCTGATTGGATTTTGCGTGGCGTATGTACTCACATATTCCCGTTTTAAGCTGAAAAAACTGATTGATATGCTGACACTTGTGGCAATGGCGGTGCCGGGCGTGGTGCTGGGCATCGGTTATATTTTTGTATGGAACCAGAAATGGCTGACAAAGGTGGGACTGCATTTGTACGGAACGCCGTCTATTTTAGTGCTTGCCAGTGTGGCGGCAGCCATTCCCATGATAAACCGCGTGCTGGTAGGCGGCATGGCAAAAATCCCCGGCAGCCTACTGACGGCAGCGCAGATGCAGGGAGCCGGATTTTTCCGTAAAATCCGTACAATTCTTTTGCCGCTTCTGCACAACAGCAGTGTTTCGGCAGTACTTGCGGCATTTGGCGGCAGTGTGTTTAACCTCGCCATCACTACTATTCTGTATCCGCCCAATTACAGCACGCTGCCGGTTTACATCAGCGACTCCTACAACGATTTGAAGTTCGGCTACGCGGCAGCAGCCACCATGGTGGGCGGCGCCTTTATCGTGGGCATCATGATGCTTTTGGAAGTGGTGCTGAACGCCGGCTACCGCAAAAAGCAGGGACATTAAGAAGAAAGTGGTTATAAATTATGGAAACAATTTTGGAACTGAAAGATGTAAAGAAGAATTACGGTAAGAAGGAAATCTTAAAAGGCATCAATCTGACGGTGCAGGAAGGGGAAATTATCAGTGTGCTCGGCCCTTCCGGCTGCGGTAAGTCTACCTTATTAAATATCATTGCCGGCATTCTGCCTCTGAATGAGGGGCAGGTATTTGTCCGGGGCAAAGAAATGTCGTCCCCTCACAAGGTGGTGCCTATCGAACAGCGTGACATGAACATGGTGTTTCAGGATTTTGCCCTCTGGCCGCATATGAAGGCGCGGGACAACATTATTTACGGGTTGAAGGTGCGCAAAACGGACAAGGCAAAGATACAGGAAAAGCTTCATGAGGTGGAAACTCTGCTGCATCTGGAGGGACTTCTGGACCAGTATCCGGCAGAACTTTCCGGCGGACAGCAGCAGCGCGTGGCAATCGCCAGGGCACTGATTACCAACCCGTCCATTATTCTGCTGGATGAGCCGCTCTGCAATCTGGACGTGCAGCTTCGTATTGAAATGAGAACAGAAATGGCGCAGCTTTTCCGCCAGTTAAAGACCACCGTATTCCACGTTACCCACGACCCGTCCGAAGCATTCGCCATGGCGGACCGTATTATCGTGATGAACAAGGGTGTGATTGACCAGATTGCCACCCCGGCGGAATGTTACGAAAGCCCCCGCACCATCACGGTAGCGGGACTTCTCGGCGCCGGAAACTGCGTGCACGGCGCAGTGATGGAAGGGCCTGCGGAAGCAGAGAATGCGGAAGTGGAGAATGCGGAAGCCAGAAGTGCAGAGCAGGCAACAGATGGCAGCGGCAGGGGAAACCGTGCCGTTGTCAGCATGCAGAATCGGAAATTGGAATGTAAGAATTTTAAAAATGTCAAAAGAGGACAAAAAATGCTCTTGAAATTCCGCCCGGAAGAATGTATTTTTGTAGAAAAAGAATGTAAAAATGCTATTCCGGTGCGCGTGGTGATGTCCTCATTTGAAGGTGGCCAGTACCGGGTTAAGGTGGAAACAGATGGCGGCGATACCTTCTGCCTGCTTCATCCGACGTTTTTGAAGGAGCAGCAGACAGGATACGCCCAAATCCTTCCGGAAAGGTTGTATGCTTATGAGGAAATTTCTGGCTAAGGGCGGTTACGGTGAACATGGACGGAGCTGCTTTTTAACGGAATACGGTACAGAAGGTCGGTTTTATATGGTAGATTGCGGTATCATGGACAGTGACAGCAATCCCTATCCCGATGTGACGGAGGAGGAACTTGCCAAAACGGATTACGTTTTTCTGACACACAGTCACAAGGACCATAGCGGTGCATTCATGCACTTTGTGGAAAAAGGTTTCCGGGGGACACTGGTAACTTCGGCAATGGCGTTGGAATTATCTGACATTACTTATGACAAAGTTGTCATTTTATCACTGGATATGGAGCAGCCGGTGGCCTTCCGGCAGCAGGCGTTACAGTTTGGCGGAAAGCAGGATACTTTGGCACAGCCGGATGACCTGCATGCAACAGAGGATTTGGGAAAATCCAATGATTTGCAGGTTTCCTTTGGTAGAACCGGCCACTGCATGGGCGGTCTGTGGTTTCTCATCACGGATGCACTTGGCACCTGCTTTTTCAGCGGAGATTATCAGGAAGATACCCTTGCCTATGCCTGCGATGCGGCACGGGGAATGAAAGCGGAGCTTGCCATTGTGGATTGTGCCCATTACGAAACGGACAAGAGTGCTGCCGAACTTCGTAAGGACATGCTCGCACAGACGGATAAATATCTGCAGGAGGCGAGACGGGTCATTTTCCCGGTACCCAAATACGGTCGCGGCATGGAGATGTTTGCCCTGCTGGAAAAAGAATTTCCGGATAAAAAAGTAATGGTGGATGCTGCCTTCGTAAGGGAGAGTCTGCGCTGCCTGAAGGACAGAGCCTGGTTCTGTGAGGATACCTATGATAAATTATGTGGATTATTGGAGCGGCTTTCCGGGGAATGTGTGGATTTTTCCAGAGAGGATGCTGTACAGCCGGATTACGATATCTTGCTGCTTGCGGACACGCACCTTTTGAAGCCTTACAACACGGCTTTCGTGGAAAAGGAAGTAGCCGCCGGAGCAAGAGTAATCGTTACCGGCAGGGTCAGACCCGGCAAACTGCCGGAAAAACTGCTCGCCGAAGGAAAAGCAGCGAAATTTCTATATCCCCACCACCAGAGCAGAGGCGACCTGCTCCGCGTGGTTGAAAACAACGACTTTACCGTCGTCCTGCCTTACCACAACGAGGTGAAGGAAGTGCTGGTGAAGTAAAGAGAAGTAAAAAGAGAGGCTTAAGCCGGTATGACAGAAATGTTGTACCGGCTTTTTGATTTTAAATTATACTCTGTTATTGTACGGCTTTTTTGCCGGATTATGCGATAAGTCGGAATATATAAAATTAGGGTGAAAATTGACGGAAAATGTAGGATATGGTAATGTAATAATAAGTGGGTAAGTCATGGCAACATGCAATAAAAAGAATAAATGTTGAAAAATGATTACAAAGACCGATTTATGGGACAAGTGATGAGTATACTGGGAGAGAAGGGAACCTAAAATGAAAAATTAAACC
>DJEL01000037.1 GCA_002432425.1 Lachnospiraceae bacterium UBA5899 | reverse complement strand
CAAAGATGATTCGTTTTTACAGGGATGTTCTCGGATTTGAAATTAAGGAAGAAGAGAATACTTCCAATGTTTATCTTGTGAAAGACGGAACACTTTTTTTACTGTATGGGCGGAACGATTTTGAGAAGATGACAAACCGGCGATATGAGTATATCAAGGGTCTGAATGGTCATTCTGAAATAGCGCTGTATGTTGATACTTTTGAAGAGGTGGACGAGGCATACAAGAAGGCTGTGGAAAACGGTGCAACATCTGTGCTTGAACCGGAACTGGAACCCTGGGGACAGAGAACCTGCTATATCGCTGATCCGGAAGGAAATCTGATAGAGATTGGTTCCTGGAATAAGCCTTATGAAGAGAAGGACTTAGAGGGGGTGTAAAGGATATGGCTTTTGACTACAAGAAGGAATATAAAGAATTTTATATGCCGAAAGGCATACCGTCTATCGTAACGGTTCCGAAAATGAACTATATAGCGGTAAGGGGAAGCGGCAATCCAAATGATGCAGATGGAGAATACAAGCAGGCTATAGGGCTTCTGTATGGAATTGCATTTACAATTAAAATGAGCAAAAAGGGAGACCATCAGATTGATGGATATTTCGATTATGTCGTGCCGCCATTAGAGGGATTCTGGTGGCAGGATGGAGTATCCGGAATTGATTATGTCCGTAAGGAAGATTTTAAGTGGATCTCTGTTATTCGATTGCCGGATTTTGCTACCCGGGAAGATTTCGACTGGGCTGTCAGGAAAGCTACGGCAAAGAAAAAGCAGGATTTTTCTAAGGCTGAGTTTTTTCCTATAAGGAAGGTCTGTGTGTACAGTGTATGCATATCGGAGCGTATGACGATGAGCCTGCTACGGTAGATGCAATGCACAGATTTATGGAAGAACAGGGATATACACTTGATATAACGGATCAGAGAATGCACCACGAGATTTATCTGAGCGATGCGAGGAAGGTAGCGCCGGAGAAGCTGAAGACTGTAATCAGGCACCCGATAAGGAAAGATTAAGGGTATGGCATATATAAAAATTAGTGTCAAGTCCCTTGACATCATTGTTTTTAAAAATATAGGATGCAATACTTGAATGATCCGTCCTAAATGGTGTATTATTCAACTGAAACACGGCTTTTATGTATGCACACCATGGCGCACTCTAACGGGTGTAAGTCCCGAACACGCCCGGATAGTGGAAATGAATAGCCGGAGGGGAGATTCAATCATGCGGAAAATGAGATTACCAAAACCGACAGGGGAATATGCAGTCGGAACATTTACGTACACGGTCAAAGACGACAGGAAAGAAATAATGCATCAGGGAGGCATGCGAAGCGTGGCAGCAAGGGTTTATTATCCGGTGCTTAGGGAAAGCGTAAAGGGGCTTACGAAAGCGGTGGCATTATCGGATAATATGCTGAAAGGCTTCAAGGATACTTTTAAGGTGGTGCCTGACTTTAGAAAGAATCCGGAGTCTAATCTGACAGAATGTTATTTAAATGCAAATAGGATACCGGGAAAAAAGTTCCCGCTGATTATGTTTAATCATGCCTATAATTCGTATAGAGAAGGGAATTCCTGTCTTTGTACAGAACTTGCTTCTAACGGATATATTGTAATATCTGTGGCTCATTCCTACGAGGCTGTGTGCAGTGAGTTTGATGACGGAACCGTTCTGTTTTTCGATAAAACCATAAAAAAGAAAATGTATGAGCCTATGATTGGCGGAATTATAACAATGTTTAAACTGGTGAGGGCTAAAGGAAGTGATGAAGAACTGGCGCAAAAGTTTGATGAGGCACAGAGAAAGTATTGTAAATTTATGATGGAAAGACTTCCAGAGTGGATAAAGGATAACGAGGCAGCTCTTGAATACGCAAAGAAAGAATTGTCAGATATGATTGACTTTGAAAAGGGCGTTGGTGTATCCGGACATTCGATGGGTGGAGATACCGCTTATGCACTTTGTGCGAGAAATGAAGACTTTGTCTGCGGTATTAATCTTGATGGCGGATTGTTCGGAGATTATACAAATGATATACTGAGAAGGCCATTTATGCAGGTTAGCCGCAAAAATAATGAAAATGTAGTGAACAGGGTTTATATCCGTCATACTGAGCCGGTTTATAAAGTTTTATTCAAAGATATGACACATATCGGATTTGCCGATGCGATAAAGTATATACTGCCAATAAAGTTATTGGTTGGAAAACTTGATGCCGATGTGCTGCATGAGAATCTCTGTAAATGTCATCTGGAGTTTTTTGACACATATCTAAAGAAGCGGAAGGACATACCGGAGTTGAAAAGCAGCGATTATGTAAAGGTATCTGTATATGAGGCAGATATGAGTGAGGAAACATAACCGGGGAGTTTGCGGAAACTCAAGAAGGAATATATGGATTGCTTTTTTCAGATACTTATGTATAATGAAAATATCTGAAAGGCATGATATATTACCACCAAGACATTGTTCATTGGTATTTACCATTGTTTATGAAAGTGAATTCTGGTAAATAAAGGAGAACAAAGAATTGATTGTAATTTAAAATGTCCCACATTTGCTTTCCCGTGGGAAGGCTTTGTTGGGGTATCATTATGCCTTTTAGTATATTAAATACTAGGAGGTTTTTTATTTATGGAAACGAATGATATCATATTTGTTCAAAATCAGATTGGATATGAATTTTCTAATTCTGATTTACTTCAACAGGCATTTATAAGAAGGTCGTATTCAAATGAAAATGGTGGTCAGAACAATGAAGTACTGGAGTTTATAGGGGATAAGGTCCTTGACTATGTGGTAGTTAAAATTCTCTGCTCCAGATTTGGAAGAATGACCTCAGAGGCAGAATGGAATGAATATCAATGTCAGTATTCGGAAGGAAAACTGACGGAGATGAAAAAAAATCTTGTACAGAGGTCATACCTTGCGGATAGAATACAAATGCTTGATTTGGAGAAGTTTCTAATAATGGGGCAGAGTGACTGCAAACAGAATGTACAAAATGAAGATTCTGTTCAGGAGGACCTTTTCGAGGCAATTCTGGGAGCCATTGCCATTGATTCCGACTGGGATATGCAGGCATTGCAGGATGCTGTGGAAATAATGCTTAATCCCGATGAAAGCTTTGAGGGGGATGAGAATTATGTGGAACTGATTCAGGAGTGGACACTCAAAGATAGCGGTTCTACTCCTTTATATTATTTTGAAAAAGGTAGCTATTCATCAACTTGGTATTCCCCTTTTCAAGGAGTATCACAGACTTATAAATCACTTAATGGCCCTGAAGCAAGGGAATTACAGCAATCAACATATCGCTGTCTTTTAAGAATCAGTGATGACCTTCCGGCATTCAGAGGATTTGGAAGAAGCAAAAATCAGGCAAGAAAAAATGTATGTAAGCTGGCATATGAGTATCTGGAAGAACATGATTGTCTGTATACTATCCGGGATGAAATTGATGAGCCTGACAAAAATAAGGCAATTAACCAGCTGGAGATATTGGCAAGACGGGGATATTTTTCGATTCCAACCTATGATTTTTCAGAAGAATATGATAGAAACGGAAATCCAATATGGCACTGCAGATGTATGATAGAAGGGGAGAAGAAAATATATAAAGCAAAGTCTTCCTCAAAGAAAGAAGCAAAAAAATCAGCAGCATTTAAGATGCTTACCTATGTTTTGGAAAACTATTAGCGGTATATTTTCAGTGGAAAAAATTAGCTCCATACAACGAATGGTTTAAAGTAGTAAGATTTTACATTTTAACGGTTGCTTTTTTCCTTCCAATCATATAGAATGTCTAAAGATTGACAAAAATGTCATAAAGTACCAATGAGGAGGGAAAATTATGTTTTGTGGAAAATGCGGCAGACAGAATGATGATAATGCCAAGTTTTGTATCGGATGCGGACAACCGCTTAACGCAGCAGCGTCTGCGCAGGGAGCAGCACCCATGAATACAGGAGCCCCTGTTCAGGGAGCAGCACCCGTAAATGCGGGAACCCCTGCGCAGGGAGCAGCACCCGTAAATGCAGGAACTCCTGCACAGGGAGCAGCACCCGTAAATGCAGGAGCACCTGCGCAGGGAGCAGTGCCTGTGAACGCACCAGTGCAGCCGAAGAATGCGGCTCCTAAAAAGCAGATTCCGGTGAAAACACTTATTATTGCAGCAGCGGCGGCGCTTGCAGCTATCATCGCCATTGTTGTGATTGTTATTGTGGCAATCAACGCCGGAAAGACCATTAACCTGGACAAGTATCTTACCATCGAGGCAAGCGGTTACGACGGATACGGAAATGCGAAGGTAACGATTGACTGGGATGCCATTGAGGCAAAGTACGGCAAGAAATTATCCTTTACGGGTAAGGCGAAAAAAGAATACGGCGACTGGCTAAGGCTCACAACACCGATAGATGTGCTGGAGTCTTATGTAAGCGTAAGCTTAGAGCAGTACAACAATCTTTCCAACGGTATGGAAGTGGAATATATCTGGAACATAAGCGATGAAGTGAAGGATTATCTGAACTGCAAAGTGAAATACAAGGACTCTGTATATGTGGTAAGCGGACTGGAAGAAGTCGGTACCTTTGATGCCTTTGCGGATTTATCCGTTTCCTTTACCGGAACGGCACCCAACGGTTACATCAGTATGGAGTACACAGGTTCCGAATTGAGCTACTATGACTTCCAGGCAAGCCAGATTGACGGACTTTGCAACGGCGATACCATAACCATTACGATTAACGGTTCGGATATGTCCTACTATGCACAGAATTTAGGCAAGGTGCCTGACAGTCTTGAAAAGCAGTATACGGTAGAAGGTTTACCGGAATATGTAAGCAGCTATTCAGCCCTTACGGAGGATTTTCTTAACAATGTAAAATCCGAAGCGGAAGACAGCATTTATGCGTATGCAGCCAACTCTTACAATACAGAATCTTCTTTAACCGATTTGCAGTATGCGGGCTATGTTTTTGACTATGTAAAAGACGGAAGCGGCTATGTAAGCTATTACAATGATCTGTATGTGATTTATACCGGTACGGCTTCCAACTCCGAAGGAAGCTTTGCAACAACCAAGGTATATTTCCCTGTCAGATTTACCAACATTCTTTTAGCAGACGGTACACTTTCTTACGAGGATAACAGAGGCGTTTGCGGTTCCGCTTACTTTGGAAACAGCTGGTACAGCACCAGAGGCTATATCAATCCGCTGATTTGCTACATGGAAATCGTAGAAGCCAACCGTGACTATTACACAGCGGAATGCGGAGACGGTTTTGAAGTGTATGCGGAATATGAGACCATTTCCCAGCTTTCCGATATCAGTGAGGAATACAAGCAGACCTTATATGCAGATGCGCAGGACCAGATTTTAAGCTATATTGCAAACAGCTACAATGGCGGTTCGGAAGCAACAGACCTTGCGGTCAAAGGAGAGTATCTGCTCCTTGCCAAGGATCAGGGAACCGATTTCAGAAACAATAACCGTTATGTAGTGGTTTATTCTGCAACGGTCTCCAATTCCCAGGGAAAATTTGAAACCACAACCGTTTATTTCCCGGTGGAATACGACGGCATTGTAAAGCTGCCAGGTGACGAATATATGACGACAGCATCGGTAGGAATGTTAGGTTACTCAACCTTTGCGGATAGCTGGTACAACACAAAGGGTTACATCGACGGTACACAGATGTACTCCGATATCGTGACATCCAACCGTGAAAACTATACCTATGAAGTATCCGAAGGACTTACGGAATTCGGAAACTAAAATGGCAAAGTAAGACAGAAAAAAATAAGCATGACAAAGAAAGTCCTCCTGTTCTGCTGTGATGTAGAAAATACAAACGCAGATACAGGAGGATTTTTTATGAAAATTTCTATGATTTCATAGGCTTTTTTGTAGAAATTGTCCGGTACAAAAAGAGAAAAATTTCGCTATGATAAAAGAAAGAAGAGAGGCATAAGCTAAAACAGGGGGATTTCTTTATGCAGAATGGAAATTTTTTATTTGGATGCGGAGCATTTGATGTATTACGCTATGTGAATGCCACGAAAGAAAGCGAAAAAGAAAAGTACGGAAAGCGGACAAAAGAGTGGCTTGCTTTGTTTAATTACGGAACACTGCCTTTTTACTGGGGGACTTACGAACCGAAAGAGGGAGATGTCAGACAGACGGAAATGGATAAATGCGTAGAATTTCTTACAGCAAGAGGCGTTACCTTAAAGGGGCATCCGCTGTGCTGGCATACGGTATGTGCAGACTGGCTGTTATCCTGCGATGACAAAACTATTTTTGAAAAACAACTGGAACGGATAAACCGGGAAGTAAGCCATTTCAAAGGAAAGATTACCTATTGGGATGTGATTAATGAAACGGCTATTTTGCCGGTCTTTGATAAGTATGATAATGCGGTAAGCAGAATTTGTGCCCGGTACGGAAGGATGACTCTGATAAAAGAGGTTTTTGCGGCGGCAAAGGCAGCAGACCCGGAAGCAAAGCTTTTAATAAATGACTTTAATACCACGGACAAATATGAGAAAGTGATAGAAGAGTGCCTACAGGCCGGTGTGCCGATAGATGCAATCGGCATTCAGTCCCATCAGCATCAGGGATATTGGGGTGCGGAAAAAATAAGAGAAGTCATTGAACGGTTTTCCCGTTTTGGACTGCCGGTGCATTTTACGGAAAATACCCTTCTGTCCGGTATGCTTATGCCGCCGGAAATAGAGGATTTGAATGATTATCAGGTAAAAAACTGGGATACGGTGCCGTTTATGGAAATCAGACAACAGGATGAGCTGGCGGAAATGTACGGTATTCTCTTAAACAGTCCTTATGTGAAAGCGGCTACTTACTGGGATTTCGCGGACGGTGCATGGCTGAATGCACCAAGCGGGCTGGTACGGGCGGACGGTACACCAAAGCCCGCGTACGATAAGTTGAAAAGCATCGTGGAAAATCGGCATACTGAGGAAAGACGTGAGGTTTGAGAAAAATACCAGTGTCAGAAATGGAAATTCGGAAAAATGAAAATGGGAAGCAGAACGAAAAAGGTTCTGCTTCTTTTTTGATGGAAAATGGGCGAAAATAACGGCAAGGGAGTGCAGCTAAAAATTTTATGGCAAAAACGGGGAAGATAGAGTAAAATAGAAACATATGGTTTAAGAAAAGGAGCGGAAGAAAAGTGAAGTTAGAGGAATTACTGGAAGGCGTTTCTTATCAGATTTTACAAAAGCCCGCAGGCGCACAGGAAGCAAGGGAAAGCGGTGCGGCGGATAAAGACATTCTGGAAAAAGACATTCCCGCCATCGTGTTTGACAACCGAAAGGTGACGGAGGGTTGTCTTTTTGTCTGCGTAAAGGGAATGAAATACGACAGCCATGAGCATGTGGAAGAAATTGCGGCAGCAGGCGCCAAGGTGATTGTGGTGGAGCAGGAAATCACGCTGCCCGCCTACCCGGAAGTGGCGGTGCTTAAGGTGGCATCCACCCGGTATGCCATGGCGTTCATTGCGGCAGCCTGGTATCACCATCCCGCAGAAAAGATGAAGATTATTGGCATCACCGGTACGAAAGGAAAAACCACCACAACCTATCTGGTGAAGTCCATTTTAGAGAATGCGGGACATAAGGTAGGCCTTGTGGGCACCATAGAAATCATTATCGGTGAGGAGCATATACACGCCCAGAACACCACGCCGGAGTCCTACGTGCTGCAGGAGTATTTCAGCCGCATGGCAGAAGCCGGCTGTGACACCGTGGTCATGGAAGTATCTTCCCAGGCTCTGATGTTACATAGAACCCAGGGCTTTGTATTTGATTACGGTATTTTCACCAATCTGGAGCCGGACCACATCGGCGAAGGCGAGCATGCTTCCTTTGAAGAGTACATGGCATGCAAGGGACTTTTATTCAGACAGTGCAAGGTGGGCATTGTAAACGGCGATGACGTGCACTGTGATAAAGTCATTGAGGGCCACACCTGCAGCATCGAAAAGTTCGGACTTTCCGATAAAAACGATTTAAGAGCCACCAACCTGCACCTGGTAAAGAAGCCCGGGGAGCTGGGCGTGGCATTTCGGGCAGAAGGACTGCTCAATCTGGACGTGGAGGTGGCAACCCCCGGTAAATTCAGCGTTTACAATGCGCTGACCGCCATGGCTATCTGCAGACATTTCGGCGTGTCCGATGACAATATTAAGAAAGCGCTGTTAGCGGCAAAAGTCAAGGGACGTATCGAAATGGTAAAGGTATCCGACAAGTTTACCCTACTCATCGACTATGCCCACAACGCCATGGCGCTGGAGAGCCTGTTAAAGTCCTTAAAGGAATATGAGCCCCACAGACTGGTGTGCGTGTTCGGCTGCGGAGGCAACCGCTCCAAAATCCGCCGCTACGAAATGGGTGAGGTCAGCGGCAATTTAGCGGACTTTACCATTATTACCTCCGACAATCCCCGTTTTGAGGAGCCCCAGGCAATTATCGATGACATCAAAACCGGTATGGCAAAAACCAAGGGTAAATACATCGAAATCTGCGACAGAAAAGAAGCCATTGCCTATGCCATTGACCATGGAGAAGAGGGCGACATTATTGTGCTGGCAGGAAAGGGCCATGAGGATTACCAGGAAATCAAAGGGGTAAAATATCCCATGGATGAACGAAATCTGATTGCGGATATCTTAAAAGAGCGGGGCAGACAGGCATAAACACACGATTGGTGAGGAACGGCATGGAAAAATATGCGGATATCATTATTGACATCGCTCATGAAAAAGTAGACCGGCCATTTCAGTACCGGATTCCGGCATCCATGGAAAACGAACTGAAGGAGGGCATGTGCGTGAAAGTGCCCTTCGGCGCCGGCAATAAAGAACGCACCGGATACTGCGTTGCCATAAAGGACAAACCGGAATGGGACGTGGAAAAAATAAAGGACATTACGGAAATCGTGGAAGGGCATGTATCGGTGGAAGATAAACAGATGCTGATAGCGGCGTTTTTAAAACGCAACTACGGCTCCACCATGATACAGGCAATCAAGACGGTCATTCCGGCAAAAAAAGAAGTCAAAGCGGTGGAACGGCGGTTCGTGCATCTGGCGGTGCCGGAGGAGGAAGCGAGGGAAGCCCTGCTTACCTTTGCCCATAAAAAACAGGTGGCGAAGGTAAGACTGCTTACGGAACTGTTGGAAACGCCCACACTGCCCATGACCTTAATTTCAAGTAAACTGCATGTAACGGGAACTACGGTAAAAGCACTGGAAAAACAGGGGATTGTTACGGTAGAGGTGGAGAGCAGTCTGCGCAATCCGGTAAAAATTACAAGGAAGGAAAGCAGCAGAAATACCTTAAGCGCCGGACAGAAAGAGATTGTGGACACCGTGCTTTCCGAATTTGATGCGGGCGTCAGACAGACGTATCTGCTGCACGGCATTACCGGAAGCGGCAAAACGGAAGTGTATATGAATTTGATTGAGGGCATGGTGGAACGGGGAAAACAGGCGATTGTGCTGATACCGGAAATTGCCCTCACCTATCAGACGCTTCTTCGGTTTTACACCCGCTTCGGCGACCGGGTGTCCGTACTCAATTCCACGCTGTCCCAGGGCGAAAAATACGACCAGTGCGAGAGGGCAAAACGCGGGGAAATCGATGTGATGATAGGTCCCCGTTCGGCGCTGTTTACTCCGTTTCCCAACATCGGTCTTATCATTATGGATGAGGAGCAGGAGAGCAGCTACAAAAGCGAAAATGCACCCAAGTATCACGCCAGGGAAGTGGCCGAAGAGGTGGCAAGGCTGCACGGAGGCAGTGTGCTCTTAGGTTCGGCGACACCGTCCATGGAGGCATACTACCGGGCAAAGCACGGCGAATACAAGCTGTTTACCTTAAAGGAAAGACTCACCGGCGGAAGCCTTCCCACTGTGTATACCGTGGATTTGCGGGAAGAGTTAAAAAACGGAAACCGCTCCATATTCAGTGAAAAGTTAAAAGAGCTGATGACGGACCGGTTACAGAAAAAAGAACAGATTATGCTGTTTTTAAACAGGCGTGGGTATGCGGGCTTTGTGTCCTGCCGGTCATGCGGTCATGTGATGAAGTGTCCCCACTGCGATGTGTCCCTGTCGGAGCACAGGGGCAGCCGGTTAGTCTGTCATTACTGCGGGTACAGCATACCTGCCGTAAAAAGGTGTCCCGAATGCGGTTCCCCGTATATTTCGGGATTTCGGGCGGGCACCCAGCAGATAGAGGACAAGGTAAAGGAAATGTTTCCGGAGGCGAGGGTACTGCGCATGGATGCGGACACCACCGGCAAAAAGGAAAGCTACGAGGAAATTTTATCCGCGTTTGCCAACCGGGAAGCGGATATTCTGATTGGCACCCAGATGATTGTGAAGGGACATGATTTCCCGCAGGTGACCCTGATTGGGGTGATTGCGGCGGATATGTCGCTTTCCGTGGGTGACTACCGGGCTTCGGAGCGCACCTTTGATTTGCTGACGCAGGCGGTGGGACGTGCCGGAAGGGGCAGCCTTCCCGGGGAGGCGGTCATCCAGACCTACCAGCCGGAGCATTACAGCATTGTGCATGCGGCTGCGCAGGACTACGAAGGCTTTTACGAAGAAGAAATCCTGTACCGGGAGCTTTTGCGGTATCCCCCTGCCTGTCATATGCTGGCGGTGCAGATTTTTGCCGCGAAAGAGGAAAACGGGCAGAAACTGGCGCAGATGCTGGCGGATACGGCAAAAAAATACGTGACGGAAACGGACAGCGCAGACAAAAGACTGTTAGTCATCGGGCCCGCACCGGCCGGGATAGGAAAACTTCATGATATTTTTAGATTTGTTTTCTATATAAAATACGAAAAGTATGATAAACTGATAGAGATAAAGGATGAGTTGGAAGCACAGGTACAGGGCATGCAGCTTAAAAACGAAAGCATGCAGATAGATTTTGACCCTGTAAATGCCTTTTGACAGATGGAAGGAGCTTAACGATGGCATTAAGAAAGATAAGAGAAATCGGCGACGATATTCTGACCAAGAAATGTAAAGAAGTAACGGAGATGACACCCCGTACCAGACAACTGATAGAGGATATGCTGGATACCATGTACGAAGCAAACGGCGTGGGACTGGCAGCACCCCAGGTAGGTATCTTAAAAAGAATCGTGGTTATTGATACCACGGGTGAGGACCCTTATGTTCTGATTAATCCCCGTATTGTGGAAAAGAGCGGCGAACAGACCGGTCAGGAGGGCTGTTTAAGCGTGCCCGGCAAATGCGGTGTGGTAACCAGACCCAACTATGTAAAGGCGGTTGCCTTAAACGAAGACATGAAGCCTATCGAAGTAGAGGGTACGGAGCTTTTAGCAAGAGCCATCTGCCACGAACTGGACCATCTGGACGGTCATTTGTATGTGGAAAAGGTAGAGGGCGAACTGCAGAACATGGAAGTAGAGGATGACGAATAATGAAAATAGTGTTTATGGGAACCCCGGATTTTTCGGTGGGAGCCCTGGAAGCATTGCTGAAAGCCGGACATGAGGTGACGGCGGTGGTGACACAGCCGGACAAATGCAAGGGCAGAAGCGACAAGCTTATTTTTTCACCGGTAAAGGAATGTGCCCTGGCACACGGTATTCCGGTGCTGCAGCCGGAGCGGATTAAACGCCCGGAAGCGGTGGAAGAGTTACGGAAATACCCGGCGGATGTGTTTGTGGTTGCCGCTTTCGGCCAGATTTTATCCAAAGAAATTTTAGACATGCCGAAGTACGGAAGCATCAATATTCACGCCTCCCTTCTGCCGAAGTACCGCGGCTCCAGCCCCATACAGTGGGCGGTTATTAACGGTGAAGAGGAAACCGGCGTCACCATCATGCAGATGGATGAGGGGCTGGACACCGGCGATATTTTATACCAGAAGACCTTAAAGCTGGCGACTAAGGAAACCGGCGAGTCCCTGTTTGAAAGACTGGCGGTTCTGGGAGCGGAAGCGATTGTGGAAGCACTGCCTTTACTGGAAGAGGGAAAACTTACCCCCATTCCCCAGAAGGAAGAAGAAGCCACCAAGACGGTCATGCTTAAGAAAACCATGGGCGAAATCGACTGGACGAAGAGTGCTGTGGAAATAGAAAGACTGGTAAGGGGCTTAAACTCCTGGCCCAGTGCCTATACCCATATGGGTGGAAAACAGCTTAAAATCTGGGATGCGGATGTGGAAAAAGATGCGGATGCTAAGCCCGGAGAAATTGCGTTTGTGGAAAAACAGCGCTTTGCCGTAGGCTGCGGAGAGGGAATTCTCTGGATTAACAGCTTACAGCTGGAAGGAAAAAAGAGAATGGACACGCAGGCATTTCTGCTTGGCAATCCGGTTACACCGGGCATGCGGCTCGGATAAGGCAGCCGGTATCTTTTGATATTATCTCTTTTTAAAGAAAGGAAGTGCAGCAGTATGTATGGTTATTATTGGGATCCCACGTACATTTTGGTTATTATCGGCGCCCTGATTTGTATGCTTGCCAGCGCCAATGTGGACGCCAGCATGCGGAAATATAAAAGAGTGCGGAACGCCCGCAACATGACGGGTGCGGAGGTGGCGCAGAGGATTTTAGAGGCAAACGGCATCTATGATGTCAGAGTGGAATGCCTGCAGTCGGGCGCTCTTTCCGGCGACCATTACGACCCGCGTACCAAAACCGTGCGGCTCTCCTATGAAAATTACAGTTATCCGTCCGTGACGGCAGCAGCGGTAGCCGCCCACGAATGCGGACATGCCAAACAGGACAACGAGGACTATATGCCCCTGCGTATCCGTTCCGCACTGGTTCCGGTAGCCAATTTCGGCAGCCGTTTCGGTCTGCCCCTTGTCATACTGGGAATTATTTTAAGTTTTAACCAGATTTTAATCCAGATAGGTATCTGGATGTTTGCGCTGGCGGTGCTGTTCCAGTTTGTGACCCTGCCCGTAGAGTTCAATGCGTCCAAGCGGGGACTGGAAGCTCTGTCCAGTACCGGCATTTTAGGAACGGATGAGGAAACGGGTGCGAAAAAGGTGCTCTTTGCGGCAGCGCTTACCTATGTGGCAGCGGCGGCATCTTCCCTGCTGCAGCTTTTGCGGTTGTCCATGATAAGCAAAAGAAGGGACTAAGCCATGCCAGCGGAAAATATCAGAGACATTGTGCTTTCCATGCTTCTTACGGTGGAAAAAGAGGAAGCCTATTCCCATCTTCTGGTGAAGGACGTACTGGAAAAGTACGACTATCTGCCGGGGCAGGAAAAGGCTTTCTTAAAGAGACTTTTTGAAGGAACGTTGGAACGCCGGATAGAGCTGGACTACGACATCAACCAGTTTGCCAGCCTGCCGGTCAGAAAAATGAAGCCGCTTATCCGCAATATCTTAAGGATGAGTGCTTACCTGATTTTATTTATGGACAGTGTGCCGGATTTTGCCGCCATAAACGAGGCGGTGAAGCTTACGGACAAACATAAATTCCACAATTTAAAAGGATTTGTAAACGGCGTGCTGCGGAAGCTTTCCGGTGGAAAGGAAACTCTGAAAAAGCCGGATAAAAAGGATAAGGTGCTGTATTTATCGGTGACGTACTCCATGCCGGAATGGCTGGTAAAGCATTTCCTTACGGAGTATTCGTTTGAAGAAACGGAAAAAATCTTTGCGGCGTTTATGCAGGTAAGACCGGTGACCATGCGTTTCAGGCTGGGACTTCCCGACAAGGAAAAAGAAGCCGTTATCCGCGGTATGGAAGAGAAGGGCTGTGTGGTGGAACAGCATGCTTTGTTCCCCATGGCGTATTATCTGAAAAACTGTGAAAATGTAACGGAGCTTCCCGGATTTACGGAAGGGCTGTTTACCCTGCAGGATGTGAGCAGCATGGAGGCAGTTCTCTCGGCAGGCATAAAGCCCGGCGACAGGGTACTCGATATCTGCGCGGCGCCCGGCGGCAAAACCGTGCTGGCTGCGGAGCTTGCCACAGAAAAGGGACAGGTGCTTTCCCGGGATGTCAGCGAAAAGAAAACGGTGCTCATCGAGGACTATGTAAACCGCATGGGACTTCGCAACGTAACGGTGGAAGCGGCGGATGCCACGGTGTTCGATGCTTCTTTGGAAAATACCATGGATGTGGTGCTGGCGGATGTTCCCTGCAGCGGTCTGGGTGTTATGGGCAGAAAGCGGGACATCAAATACCGGCAGAAGGAGGAGACATTAACGGAGCTTCCGAAGCTGCAGAAGGAAATCGTGAAAAACGCGGTACGCTATGTGAAGCCGGGCGGCATTCTTCTTTACAGCACCTGTACCTTGAACCGGGCGGAGAATGAAGATATGGCGGCCTTTATCGAAAAGGAGCTTTTTATGAAGCCGGTTCTTAAAAATACCACGGCGGAAAAAGGATATGTGCGTCTTACACCCCATGTGCAGGATACGGACGGCTTCTTTTTCGCCAGATTCAGGAAAGAAGAGAAATGACAGAGAAAAAAGATATTAAATCCATGTCCATGGAGGCGCTGGCAGCGGAAATGGAAGCGCTGGGCGTGAAAAAATTCAGGACGGCGCAGCTTTACGACTGGATGCATGTAAAGCTGTCCAGGGGCTTTGACGAGATGAGCAATCTGCCCAAGGATTTCCGGGAGAAATGCAAGGAGCTTTACACGTATACGGCGCTGATTCCGGTGGAGGTGCAGGAGTCTCAAATAGACGGCACGAGAAAATTTTTGTTCGGACTTGCCGACGGCAATGTGGTGGAAAGCGTGTGGATGAAGTACAAACATGGTAATTCCGTGTGCATTTCTTCCCAGGTCGGCTGCCGTATGGGCTGTCGGTTCTGCGCATCCACACTGGACGGACTGGAGAGAAATCTGACGCCGGGGGAAATGTTGGACCAGATTTACGCCATTACCCGGTACACGGGGGAACGGGTTTCCAACGTGGTGGTGATGGGAACCGGCGAACCCATGGACAACTATGACAACCTGCTTACCTTTATAAAGATGCTGACGGACGAGCACGGGCTTCACATCAGCCAGCGAAACGTCACGGTTTCCACCTGCGGACTGGTGCCCATGATGAAGAAGCTGGCGGAGAAAGAGCTGCAGATTACACTGGCGCTTTCCCTGCATGCGGTGACGGATGAAAAAAGACGGGAGTTAATGCCCATTGCCAACAAGTATTCCATCGCGGAGCTGATGGAGGCGTGCGACTATTATTTTGCCAGAACGGGACGCCGGATTTCCTTTGAATACAGCCTTGTGGGCGGCGTCAACGACACAAAAGAGGATGCGGAAGGGCTGATTGACCTGGCTGGAAAGAGAAACTGCCACATCAATCTGATACCGGTCAATCCCATCAAGGAAAGAGATTATGTGCAGTCGGAAAAAGAAGCCATTATGGCATTCAAGGGCAGACTGGAAAAGAGCCATATCAATGTAACCGTCCGCCGGGAAATGGGACGGGATATCGACGGCGCCTGCGGACAGCTTCGAAGGAAGAAAATGCAGGAAAAGAAAGAACAGCAGTGAGTTTAGACACAGAGGACAAGGGAATACTATACTTGTCCTTTTTTCTTTATTGTGTTATTATGTATTGTACTATCGTTTTTTATACGAATATGAGGGAACACAAGGAGGCAGCGGGTGTTAACGACATTTTCCGAAACGGACATTGGAAGAAAGCGAAAAGTAAATCAGGATTATGTATATGCGTCTGCACAGCCGGTGGGCGTTCTTCCCAATCTGTTTATTGTGGCGGATGGCATGGGAGGACACAATGCCGGAGATTATGCTTCTAAAAGTACAGTGGAGACGATTATAAAAGAGGTGGAGAATACCAGCGAAAAGTATCCCAACCGCATTCTGGACGACGCCATTAAAAAGGCGAACCACCATATTATTGAACTCGCGGAAAACTGCGAGGAACTAAGCGGTATGGGTACCACAGTGGTAGCAGCCACCATAGACGGCAGCGAACTTGTGGTTGCCAATGTGGGTGACAGCAGACTTTATGTACTGAACGGGGAGCTTAAGCAGATTACCGTTGACCACTCTTTAGTGGAGGAAATGGTGCGCATGGGCGGCCTTGACAGATCAGAAGCCAGAAATCACCCGAAAAAAAATATCATTACCAGAGCCATAGGCGCACTGGATACGGTCAGGGTTGACTTCTTTGAGGTGGAGCTGAAAAAAGGGGATATGGTTCTGCTTTGTTCGGATGGACTTACCAATATGCTTGAGGATAAAGAAATCGAAGCGATTTTGAAAGACGCGGGCAGCATGAAGGAAAAAGCAGACAGGCTGATAGGCGCAGCCAATGAAAACGGCGGAAAAGACAACATCGCCGTGGTATTGATTGAACCATTTGCAGAAACGTAAGGAGTTAGGCATGATAAAGATTGGTATGATGATAGGAGACCGCTACGAGATACTCGAAAAAATCGGTACCGGCGGCATGTCCGATGTTTATAAGGCAAAGTGCCACAAATTAAACCGTTTTGTGGCTGTCAAAGTACTGAAGCAGGAATTTTCGGAAAATGCTAATTTTGTGTCCAAATTCCGCGTGGAAGCGCAGGCGGCAGCAGGTCTTATGCATCCCAATATTGTAAATGTTTACGATGTGGGAGAAGAAAACGGCATCTACTACATTGTTATGGAGCTGGTAGATGGCATTACCTTAAAGAAATATATTGAGAAAAAAGTAAATTTATCCTATAAAGAAGCCGTGAGCATTGCCATCCAGGTATGTATGGGTATTGAAGCGGCTCACAACAATCACATCATTCACCGGGATATCAAGCCCCAGAACATTATCATTTCCAAGGAAGGAAAGGTAAAGGTTACGGACTTCGGTATTGCCAAGGCGGCGACCAGCAACACCATTACTTCCAATGTAATGGGTTCCGTGCATTACACCTCTCCCGAACAGGCAAGAGGCGGCTTCAGCGATGAAAAGAGCGATGTGTATTCCCTGGGTATTACCCTGTTTGAAATGCTGACCGGCAGAGTGCCGTTTAACGGCGAAACCACGGTGGCGATTGCCATTAAGCACATTCAGGAACCCATGCCTTCCCCGAGGGAATTTGTACCGGATATTCCCATCAGCGTGGAGCAGATTGTCATGAAATGCTGCCAGAAGAGCCCGGACAGAAGATACCAGTCCATGGCGGAGCTGATTGAGGATTTGAAAAAAGCGCTGCTTTACCCGGACGAGGATTTCGTGGTGATGCGCGACCCGGATGCGGAGGGCACCACCCGGAACGTGACGGAGCACGAAATGTCCCAGATTAAGAGACAGACGGAGCACAGGGACTATTCCGAAGACAATTTACGCTTAAAGAGCGATACCATACCGCCGGAATCCGAAGAATATCAGGAAGAAGAATACGAGGAATACGGCAATCCCAAGGTGGAGCGACTGACGACCGTTCTTACCATTGTGGCAGGGATTGTCATCTGCTGCATTATCATTTTCTTTGTGGGCAAGATTACCAATATGTTCGGCTTCGGCAAGACATCCTCTGCGGGAACGGAAAGCAGTGTGGCGGAGGACGGCGATACCGTGACGATGATTGCCGTATCCGGCATGAGTCTGGGAGAAGCACAGAGCACCTTAAAGAAAATGGGGCTCACGGTGCAGCTTTCCTATGCGGTATCCGATGTTTACGAAAAAAATATGGTTATCAGTGCGGATGTGGAAGAGGGAACCCCTCTTGCCAAGGGAAGCGTGGTAACCCTTACCATCAGTACAGGTACGGAGGGCGTGGATGTGCCCAATGTATCGGGGCTTTCTTTTGAGGACGCCCAGAAGAGTCTCAGGGATGCGGGCTTTGCCGTAAAGAAGACGGAAGGCTACAGCTCCAATATTGAAAAAGGCTATATCATTACCCAGTCGCCCGCAGGCGGAGAAAAGGCACCTATGGGCAGCGAGGTAACGGTCAAGGTAAGCCGCGGCCAGGAAGACTATACCGTGAAGGTTCCCAATCTTCTGGGACTGCCGGAGGACGAAGCGGTAGCCCAGCTCATTGAGGCGGGACTTACCGTGGGAAGTACTTCCTATATCAGCTCCAACGATTATGTGGAAGGTCTGGTATGCTACCAGAGCTATTCCATTGACTCCTATGTGGAGCCCGGCACCGCTATTGACATCAAGGTCAGCACCGGTGCGGAAGCCGTGACCTACCGTTACAATGCAAGCATCGAAGCGCCTACCAAGGAAGAGGCGCCGGACTATGTGGCAGGCACCACGGTTGGCGTTACCCTTGTGGTAGAGGACGGCAAAAAGCTTCTGGATACGGCAAACGCCACCTTCCCGCTTTCCGTAAACTTCCACGGACTGACTTCTCCGAGGGGCACCATTACCTTTTCCTACACCGTGACGACGGACAGCCAGACGGTTACCAACGAAGCGGGCGAAACAACGGTCATTCCGGGTACTATCGAGAACCGCTCCTTTACCAGGGAAGTGGAATTTGAACGGGAATAATAAAACAATACGGGTTAATTTATGCAGGGAAAAATCATAAAAGGAATTGCGGGATTTTATTATGTGTGCGTCACAAATCCCGCAGAGGATACAACCGAAATTTACGAATGCAAAGCCAAGGGCATCTTCCGCAAAGACGGAACCAAGCCTCTGGTGGGGGATGATGTAGAAATGGAAGTGCTTGACGAAGATGCCGGAAAGGGCAACATCCAAAAGATACTTCCGAGGAAAAATGCACTCATCCGTCCGGCGGTAGCCAATGTAGACCAGGCACTGGTTATTTTTGCGGCGGCGAAACCGGCACCGAATTTTAATCTGTTGGACCGTTTCCTGATTATGATGGCAGGACAGGAGCTTCCCTGCATTATCTGTTTTAACAAGCAGGACATCGTGGACGAAGAGGAGAGGCAGAAGCTGACCGCTATCTACGAAAACTGCGGCTGCCGGGTGGTGTTTGCCAGTGCCACAAAGGGCGAAGGCACCGAAGAAATCCGAGAGCTCTTAAAAGGAAAGACCACTACGGTGGCGGGGCCCAGCGGTGTGGGGAAATCTTCCATGGTAAACAGCCTTTGCGGGGACACCCACATGGAAACCGGGGAAATCAGCGAAAAGATTGACAGAGGAAAACACACCACCCGCCATGCGGAGTTATTACTCATCGGTCCCGACACCTACATTGTGGACACGCCGGGCTTCAGTTCTCTTTCCGTATTTAATATGGAAAAAGAAGAACTGAAAGACTTTTATCCGGAGTTTGCAAAATATGAGGACGAGTGCCGGTTCCGCGGCTGCAGCCATATAAGTGAGCCGGACTGCGGCGTAAAAAATGCCTTACAGGACGGCAAAATCAGCCCCATGCGCTATGAAAATTATGTGCAGATTTACGAGGAGTTAAAGGCACAGAAGAAGTGGAAATAGATGTTTTTGAAGGGAAAGTAAAAAAACACTTTCCTTTTTTTGATTTTTCCTGTATAATTAAAAATCATCTTACATGGATGATCTGAACATTCTATACGCAATACTTTACATAAGTCATGTAAAATCCCAAACAAACCAAAAGAAAACACCCCAACTTCATAGGAGGAAAAGATGAGAGAAAAGTATGAATCGCTGGCTCTTACACAGTTAAAGGAGCTTGCAAAAGTCCGGGGCATCAAAGGTGTGTCTGCCATGAAAAAAAGCGATGTGGTAGAAGCTATGCTTGCTTTGGATGAGAAAGAAAAGGCAGAAAAAGAAAAGCAGGACAAGGCTGACAAGCCCGCAAAAGCAGAACAGCCTGTGAAAAAAGAAAAGACAGAAAGTAACGAGAGAGCGGAAAAAATAAACACTTATGAAGCAGGCAGCTTTCCTTCCGATTTGGACAGCGGACAGGAAGCCAACGGTATTCTCGAGGTTATGCCGGACGGCTACGGATTTATCCGGTGTGAAAATTACATGCCGGGCGACCATGACGTGTATGTGGCTCCCAGCCAGATAAGAAGATTCGGCTTAAAGACCGGCGATATCCTGATTGGCAACAAGAGAACAAAGACCCAGCAGGAAAAATTCAGCGCCCTGCTTTACATTAAATCCGTAAACGGCTTTACCCTGGAGGAAACCTTAAAGCGCTCCAACTTTGAGGAAATGACTCCTATCTTCCCGGATGAAAGAATTAAGCTGGAGGTTCCCGGCGGCAGCATGGCAATGCGTGTCATGGACCTGGTGAGCCCCATCGGCAAGGGACAGAGAGGTATGATTGTATCTCCCCCCAAAGCCGGCAAGACAACCTTATTAAAACAGGTTGCCAAATCCATTCAGAGAAACGAACCGAATATGCACATGCTTATCTTACTGATTGATGAGCGTCCCGAAGAAGTAACCGATATCAAGGAAGCCATTGAAGGACCGAATGTGGATGTTATTTATTCCACCTTTGACGAGCTGCCGGAGCATCATAAGCGGGTATCCGAAATGGTTATCGAGCGCGCCAAGAGACTGGTGGAGCACGGTATGGACGTGGTTATCCTGCTTGACAGCATTACCCGTCTGACAAGAGCCTACAACTTAGTGGTATCCCCCAGCGGAAGAACCCTTTCCGGCGGTCTTGACCCCGGAGCCCTGCATATGCCGAAGCGTTTCTTCGGTGCGGCGAGAAACCTCCGCAACGGCGGAAGCCTGACCATTTTGGCAACGGCGCTGGTTGATACCGGTTCCAAGATGGACGATGTGGTATATGAAGAATTTAAGGGTACCGGCAACATGGAAATCGTTCTGGACAGAAAGCTTTCCGAAAAGAGAATTTTCCCCGCTATCGATTTGCAGAAGTCCAGCACCAGAAGAGAGGACCTTCTGCTGAATGCAGACGAGCTGGAAGCGGTCAATATCGTGAGAAAATCCCTGAACGGCTTAAAACCCGACGAAGCAACGGACCGAATTCTCGATATGTTCTCCAAAACCAGAAACAATCAGGAGTTCGTCAATATGTCAAAAAAAATGAAGTTTATATAAAAAATACTTGCAAAGACGGACGCAACATGATACACTAAATTCGCTGTTTGTGGTTCCATAAGCAGTGCGGATGAGAACAAGATTTAATTTACATTAACTATAGAGAGGTGAAAAAGATGAAAGAAGGAATCCATCCCCAGTATTATCAGGCAACCGTTACCTGCAACTGTGGCAACACTTTTGTAACCGGTTCCACCAAACCTGAAATCCACGTAGAAGTTTGCTCCAAGTGCCATTCATTCTACACAGGTCAGCAGAAATCTGCAAGAACTGACGGACGTATCGACAAGTTCAACAAGAAGTACGGCGTGGAAAGCAAATAGTTTTTCCATAAATAAGATTTCCAAAAGGTTGAGGTGTATATCTCAACCTTTTATGGTATATGCACATATTGTGCAAAGGAAATAACAGTGGAAAGGAAATGTTATGGCAAAGAAAAAACATAGTCACTATTCCGGTATCGGCGGACAGGCCGTTCTGGAAGGTGTTATGATGAAAAATAAAGAAAAGTATGCCGTGGCAGTCAGAAAGCCCAACGGAGAAATCGAAGTGGAGCTGGAAAACCATCAGGGCGTGGGCGGCAACAGCGTTTTCAAGAACTTGCCTTTTATTCGCGGCATTTTTAATTTCGTGGATTCCATGGTACTGGGAACCAGGTGCCTCAATTTTTCGGCAGAGTTCTATGAGGACGAAGAAGAGCAGGAAACGAAGTTCGATAAGTTTTTGAATAAAATTACCGGCGGCAAGGCGGAAAAGGTGCTTTCTGCTTTTGTGGTGGCGTTTTCCGTTATTTTAGCAGTGGCGATTTTTATTGTGCTGCCGTATTTCATTACTTCCTTATTTAAGGCATATGTACGCAGCAGTATTTTAATGACGATTATCGAAGGATGTATCCGTATTCTCATTTTTCTTCTGTACGTGGTGGGTATTTCTGCCATGAAGGATATCAAGAGATTATACATGTATCACGGCGCGGAGCATAAATGTATCAACTGTATCGAAAGAGGAAAGCCTCTTACCGTGCGCAACGTTATGCGCAGCTCCAGACTGCATAAAAGATGCGGCACCAGCTTTATGTTCTTTGTACTGTTTATCAGTATTATTTTGTTCTTCTTTATCCAGGTGAGCAATCCGGTATTAAAGATTGTGCTTCGTATTCTGCTTATTCCCGTGATTGCCGGTATTTCTTATGAAATTATCCGTCTGGCAGGAAAGAGCGACAACATTTTCATAAAGATTTTGTCCGCACCCGGCATGGCAATTCAGAAGCTGACCACCAAGGAGCCCACAAAGGATATGGTGGAAGTGGGCATTGCTTCCGTAGAGGCAGTGTTTGACTGGAAGAAGTTTCTGATTGAAGAATTCAACTATGATCCTTCTTATTTTGAAGAGGAGTCTTCGGAGAATACCGGAGAGGATGAACAGGCATGACCTACCGGGAGTGTTATGAATACGGAAGAAACGTGCTGAAGGAAGCAGCCGTTCCGGATGCAGATCTGGATGCCAGACTGCTTTTGGAATTTGTCTGTCAGACCTCTTACAACGACCTGCTGCTTTACGGAGACAGAATCGTGGAAGAGGAGAAGGTTTCTTCTTATAAAATGCTTATACAGAAAAGAAAGGAAAGAGTGCCCTTACAGCAGATTACCGGCGAACAGTATTTCTGCGGCTATCCTTTCTTTGTGAATGAAAATGTACTGACACCGAGAGCCGATACGGAAATTCTGGTGGAAGAAGCCTTAAAGAAACTGAAATCCGGCGACAGTATTCTGGACATGTGCACGGGCTCCGGCTGCATTCTGCTTAGTCTCCTGCTTATGAAAGAAGGCTGCAGGGGCATCGGTGTGGATTTGTCGGTAAAAGCCCTGCAGGTGGCGGAGAAAAACAGACGGAAACTGCTCCCGGAGAAGACGGACTGCGTATTTTTACAGAGCAATTTGTTTGAAGCCCTGCCGGAAGAAAAATTTTCCCTTGTGGTTTCCAATCCCCCGTATATTAAGACGGCGGATATAGAGGAACTGATGCCGGAGGTAAAGGACCACGAACCGAGGATGGCGCTGGACGGAGAGGCGGACGGGCTGTTCTTTTACCGGAAGATTGCGGGAGAGGCAAAACGGTATCTTACAAAAGGCGGTTATATCCTGTTTGAAATCGGTTTCGACCAGAGAGAACAGGTTTGCGGTATATTAACGGAAAATGGCTACTGCGAAGTAGAGGCGCACAAGGACTATGCCGGACTTGACAGAGTAGTCATGGGAAGAATGGAGTAAAGAGATGTTTGATAAGTTAGATGATTTATTAAGACGATACGAAGAAATTATGAATGAGCTTCACGAGCCGGATGTGGCAAACGACCAGACCCGTTTCCGCAAGCTGATGAAGGAGCAGAGCGACTTAACTCCCATCGTGGAAGCTTATACCGAATACAAAAAATGCAAGCAGGATGTGGAAGATTCCATCCAGATGCTGGAAGAAGAAAATGACGAAGAAATGCGTAAGATGCTGAAGGAAGAGCTTTCCGCCAGCAAGAAGCGCATTGAAGAATTAGAGCAGGAGATGAAGGTGCTTCTGCTTCCCAAGGACCCCAACGACGACAAGAACGTTATCGTGGAAATCCGTGCCGGTGCGGGCGGCGACGAGTCCGCTCTGTTTGCAGCGGAAATTTACCGTATGTATGTGCACTATGCGGAGAGCCAGAGATGGAAGGTCGAGCTTGTGAGCATGGATGAAATCGGCATCGGCGGCATGAAGGAAGTTACCTTTATGCTAAACGGACCGGGAGCCTACTCCAAGATGAAATACGAAAGCGGCGTACACCGTGTGCAGAGAGTTCCCGAAACCGAAAGCGGCGGACGTATCCATACCTCCACCATTACCGTTGCGGTTATGCCGGAAGCGGAAGATGTGGATGTTGTCATCGACGACAAGGATATCCGAATTGACGTTATGCGTGCTTCCGGTAACGGCGGTCAGTGTGTCAACACCACGGACTCTGCCGTACGTCTGACCCACTATCCTTCCGGTATTGTGGTTTACAGCCAGACCGAGAAGTCCCAGATTCAGAACAAAGCAAAGGCATTCGCATTGCTGCGTGCCAAGTTATACGACATTGAACAGCAGAAAGCCCATGATGCAGAGGCGGAGTTAAGAAGAAGCCAGGTCGGCACCGGCGACCGTTCCGAGAAAATCCGTACCTACAATTTCCCGCAGGGACGTGTGACGGACCACCGCATCGGACTCACCCTCTATAAGCTGGACAAAATCATGAACGGCGACATCCAGGAAATCATTGATGCCTGCATCGCCGCCGACCAGGCAGCCAAACTCGCAAAGATGAACGAATAAGCTATGCGTGCAGAATGAAAAGGAAGAGAACAAGAACCCTGCTTGCAGGGGGGCTTGTTCTTTTGCTTTTTAGGCTATAGGGATGCAAACGACAGTGAGATGCAGCGCAGCGAAATCGAACGGAACGGCAGCGCAGCAAAATCGAACTGTGTTTGCATGCACGCATAGCGTGTGCCGAAGAAGGCAAATTTCTCCTTTTTCCGACATCTTTTTATTTACAAAACGAAAGGGCTATGATACTATTTTAGGAAAGGAAAAAATGACGGCGTTTTTTGCTGATTATTTTTTTTTGCCTATCTATCAAAATTCTTATGGAGGAAATAACAATGAAAATGATTTTTCAAGTGGAAGACAAGCCGAAATTCGGTGCGTTGGTAGCATTTGCCATTCAGCAGCTTTTGGCGATTATGGCGGCAACTCTGGTAGTACCTATTATCGTAGGCAACGGCATGAGCTCTGCGGCAGCCCTGTTTGGCGCCGGTGTGGGAACTCTCGTATATGTACTCTTTACCGCTAAAAAGAGCCCTGTGTTCTTAGGTTCCTCATTTGCATTTATCGGTTCCATGAGTACGGCATTTGCAGGTGCGGTTTCCGTACAGGTTGGTTATGCCGGACTGATTATCGGTGCTGTCTGTGCCGGTCTTGTATATGTGATAATCGCTGCTGTTGTAAAAGTAGTAGGCGTAAAGTGGATTAACAAGCTGATGCCCGCTGTTGTAATCGGTCCCACTGTAGCTATTATCGGACTTTCCCTGGCAGGCAACGCAGTAGGGGATTTAACCTCCGGCGGTGTCAAGGTGGACGGAGTTTCCGTAGCTTACCCCATACTTGCCCTGTTAGGCGGTCTGGTAACCCTTGCCGTTACCATGCTTTGCTCTACTTTTGGCAGGAAAACCGCAAGACTGATTCCCTTTATTTTCGGTATTTTAGCCGGATATGCATTCTGCCTGGTATTTACCCTTATCGGTATGGCAACCGGCAACAACGGCTTAAAGCTTCTTAACTTTGCATACTTTACCGACCTGGTAGCGGACGGTGTGACCCTTAAGACCTTCTTAAGCATCCCCGACTTTACTTTCTTAACCGCAGCAAAGGGACTTGACGGTGTGAACGCTTCTTATGTGCTGACAGTTGCCGTAGCTTATGTTCCGGTAGCATTCGTAGTATTTGCAGAGCATATCGCTGACCACAAGAACATTTCCTCCATTATTGAAAGAGATTTGCTTGAAAATCCCGGTCTTCACAGAACCTTACTCGGAGACGGTGTCGGTTCCATGGTAGGCGCATTCTTCGGCGGATGTCCCAACACTACCTATGGTGAGTCCGTAGCCTGTGTAGCCATTACCAAGAATGCTTCCGTAGCAACCATTATGGCAGCGGCAATCGGAGCTATTCTGATTTCCTTTATCTCTCCGTTTATTGCGTTTGTAAATTCCATTCCTTCCTGCGTTATGGGCGGTGTCTGCATGGCACTGTACGGATTTATCGCAGTATCCGGCTTAAAGATGATTCAGAATGTGGATTTGAATAAGAACAAGAACCTGTTCGTAGTATCCGTTATTCTGATTGCCGGTATCGGCGGTCTGACCCTTACCTTCGGTGCGGTTACCATTACTTCCGTAGCATGCGCCCTGATTTTAGGTATTCTGGCAAACCTGCTGTTAAAGAATGCACCGGAAGAAGAGTAGTGACTGTTTTTTACAAAAAGGAGATTGTATGAAAATTGAGCTGACAGAAGAAAATGTTCTTCTTGCAGGCCGTACATACAAAGAAGAAGATACCCTGTGGCTGGCACTGTCCGGCACAGGGACTTCTTTTATCTATACCGGAAAAAAGCTTTCCCTTACGGCCGTGGGAAGCCCGGTAATCAACCATGAAGATGCGGAAGGCAACTACGCCCGCATTGCCGTTTATGTAAACGGAGAACGGAAAGTGGACGACAGGGTTACGCAGGCAGAGCAGACCTATACCGTATGGGAAAGTGATGCGGCGGAAACAGTAGAAGTGCAGATTATAAAGCTTTCCGAAAGCGCCATGTCCGTTGTGGGCATAAAGGATTTGGAAATTGCAGAGGGAGAGAGCGTTGTTCCGGCTGCCCCAAAAGAACATCTGATAGAATTTATCGGGGACTCCATTACCTGTGGTTACGGTGTGGATGATGAAGACCCGCTGCATTCTTTCTCCACGGCAACCGAAGATGTGACGAGAGCATACGCCTATCTTACGGCACAGCTTCTTTCCTGTGACTGCCGCATGTTTTCGGCAAGCGGCTACGGCATTATTTCCGGCTATACCGCAGACCCGGAGGTAAAAAGCGCCGAGCAGCTGATTCCCAGGTTTTACGGCTCCTACGGTTTCAGCTACGATACCTATCCGGGCGGCATAAAGCCCATGGATATGCCATGGGACTTTACGCAAAAGCAGCCGGATATTATCGTTATCAACTTAGGAACCAACGATGACAGCTACTGTCAGGATACAGGATGGAAACAGGAAGAATACCGGGACAAATATGTGGAGTTTCTTTCCGATGTCAGGGCAAAAAATCCCGGGGCAGAAATTTTCTGCGTACTGGGACTTATGGGCGCAGGGCTTTATCCCCGCGTCTGCGAGGCATGCCGCATCTACCGGGAAAAAAACGGGGACGAAAAGATTTATACCGTGGAGCTGCCGGAACAGGACGGTGAAAAGGGCTATGTAGCCGATTATCACCCCCTGCACAGCGCCCATAAGCTGGCGGCGGAAAAACTGGCTGCCGAAATAAAATCTGTTTTAAAACTGTAATTCTAAAATTCTAAAATATTTATAAAATAATTATAACGTTTTTGGGATAATTACATTGCGTTTCTTAGTGACTTGTGATATAGTTATACCGTTGTTTTTAATTTAGTGCGCTGCATAAGCAGAGCACTAATTAATTGAAAACGCACTCTGGAGAGTCTCCGTATAACGGAGCGCCGAAGGTGTACAGCAGGCAACTGCCAATCTCTCAGGCAAAAGGACAGAGCATCACAAGTGCATGTTCTACTCTTTAGGGAATAAAAAATATTTTATTCTAAGGAGAAAGACAATGGAAATTCTTGACAACATCACAAACGTTCTCGGCACGATAAGCGACTTTGTATGGGGTATTCCCCTGATTGTCCTTATTCTTGCAACAGGCCTTTTATTAACCATCCGGTTAAAGGGCATTCAGATTACCAAACTCCCACTTGCAATTAAAAACCTGGTTCGTAACGAAAGAAGCGGTGATACCGGTGAAGTATCCAGTTTCGGAGCTCTTTGTACGGCGCTTTCCGCAACCATCGGTACCGGAAACATCGTAGGTGTGGCGACTGCTATTGCGGCAGGCGGCCCCGGTGCACTGTTCTGGATGTGGATGGCAGCTTTAGTCGGTACGGCAACCAAGTATTCCGAATGTCTTCTGGCAGTAAAGTACCGCCAGGTAGCGGACGACGGACATATCGTAGGCGGACCTTTTTACTATATTGAAAAAGGCATGGGTGAAAAATGGAAATGGCTGGCAAAGCTTTTTGCTATTTTTGGCGTTATGGTTGGTCTGTTCGGTATCGGTACCTTTACCCAGATTAACGGTATTACCAGTGCAGCAAAGAACTTCTTTGACCCGAACAACCAGCATATGGTAACCATCTTCGGTATGGAGTATTCCTGGGCGGTTGTTATTACCGGTATTATTTTAACCATTGCGGTTGCAATGGTATTAATCGGCGGCCTGCAGCGTATTTCCAAAGTAGCGGAAGTAATTGTTCCGTTCATGGCTATTCTTTATGTGGTAACCGCACTGATTATTTTAATCTGTAACATCACAAAAATTCCCGCAGCAATCGTGACCATTGTACAGAGTGCATTCGGCGCGAGACAGATTGCCGGGGGCTTAGCGGGTTTTGCGGTTGTAAAGCTTTCCATGAGAAACGGTATTGCAAGAGGTATCTTTTCCAACGAATCCGGTATCGGCAGCGCACCCATTGCGGCAGCAGCGGCGCATACCGATTCTCCCGCACATCAGGGTCTGATTTCCATGCTGGGTACGGTTATCGATACCCTGATTATCTGTACCATGACAGGTCTGGTTATCGTAATTACCGGTGCAAACAACATTGAAGGTCTGGAAGGAGTGGCTATCACCACAAAGGCGTTCCAGTTAGGTCTTCCTTTCCCCGACCAGGTAGCTTCCTTCGTCCTGATGGTATGCTTAATCTTCTTTGCATTTACCACCATTTTAGGATGGGATTACTACAGTGAAAGATGTCTGGATTATTTAACCAAACACAACAAGAAAAAGGTTCTTATCTATCGTTGGATTTACATTCTTTGTGTATTTATCGGACCTTACATGACGGTTAAGGCAGTATGGACTATCGCGGATATTGTAAACGGTCTTATGGCATTCCCGAATCTGATTGCCCTGCTTGCCTTAAACGGTGTGGTAGTGGCAGAAACGAAGTTATACTTCGACAGTCTGGATAAGAAGCCCAAGGCTAAAAAATAATACGAATACATAAAAAATTCTGTCGAAAGCAGACAGCGAGAAAAGGACCGGTTGCAGTGCAGCCGGTCTTTTTTGCTGCAAAAGAGGTAAATTATGTAAAATTTTTTTTTTGACTTTTTAACATATTGACCTCGACAAAGCTTTTGGTATAATGATGACAAGTATAAATTTCTTTATGTAAAAAAGGGATAAAGAGAGGGAGAAACGTTATGAAACTTCTGAATGGTAAGTACAAAATCCGGAACCGTATTATGGCTGCATTTCTGGCAGTAACAATGCTTCTGACACTTGTACCGACAGGACAGATGCAGGTTTATGCGGCGGGAGAGGGAAAAGTAAATGTAGACTCGTTTACGGTGAAAGTAAACGTAAACGGCGAGCCGCTGGAAAATGTAACGGAAATCAAGGAAGGCGACCAGGTTTCGATTTTGTGTAACTGGTCCCTGGATGACAGTGATAAAACAGTGGATACTTATAAGGTGGATTTGTCCTCTATGCTTTCCAATCTGAAACTGGTAGCCGGAATGCCCGCTACCGTATACGATTCGGAGTTAGGAGCGGTAGGTACGGTCACCATTGATGAAAACGATGTGGCAACGTATGTTTTTACCAATGAAGAATTCCTGGGAAGAACGAACCGGACCGGCAGCTCCACTTATGACGGTGTGGTAACCGCAACAAGCAAGAAGGACAGTAATGGCAAGGATATTCCTTTCGGTATCGGAACCGCCAAGAAGGATGTAAAATATTATGCGGATGCCGATGTCAGTGAACTGAATGTCTATAAAAGCAGACCGTCCGGTGCCGTACTGGAGAACGGAAAGCTGTACCAGACCTTCGAGGTCAATCTGTATGCCGATAAAGGTATTGTTTCGGGAATTACACTGGAGGATATTGCGGGCTCCGGACTTACCAGTCTTTCCGAACTGAAAATCAAAACCGTAAACGGCAGCGATGTGGGCGTGACGGAAGGAATTACTTACAGCAATATGGCGGATTTAAATGCCGCCCTGCAGGGAGCAGTGCTGGCAGCCGGTGAAAGCATTACCATTTCCTATAAAATGGAAGTAGATGATTCCATCTATACGGAGACTTCCAATATGGGAAAATTCGGCAACATCATAAAAGCAGACTATAAGGACAACCGGGACAACGATAAGGAAAAAGAGAGCAATCTGGTTTATGCCGATGCAAAGGGTCCTGAAATGAGCAAAACCGCAACCGCTTATGATGAAACCACCGGTGTGATTACCTGGAAGATAACTATTAAGCTGAACGATTATCTGGAAGATTTTAAGAATTCCGGAAAATCGATTGAAGACTATATTACCGGTATCGTGGAAACACCGGGTACCGGATTAAATGCGGCTGTTCAGGTGGGCGGCATTACGGAAGAAGCGGAAGGAATTTACAGCATTGTATACACGACCTCTGTTACGGACGATTACAAACGGCGCCTGGAAAATGGCAGTTATACTTTCAGCAATACCGTTTCTGCCAAGGTGGGAAACAAGGATGTCAGCGCATCCGCTACCAAGACGGCAGGCGCTGACAACTGGATAAGCAAATCCTTTCTTTCTTTTGACAGAACCACGAGAACTCTGACATGGGATGTTACACTGAATATTCCGAACGGGGTATCCAATGTGGAGCTTACGGATTTTGTGCAGGAAACGACCAAGCATGTGGTGCAGCCTTCTGTAAGCTATAACGGAGCCGTTATTGCGAAAGCACAGGATGATAACGGCAGTCTGGTGATTGTGGACAGCAGTATTGTAAAAACATGGGAAAGCTCCTGGCAGGGTTATAAACTGGGACTGACCGATGATTTTGTGCAGAGAAATGAGGGACAACTGGTTACGTTTACCTTTACCACGAAAATCCCGGATGATTTTGATTGGACAAAGCAGACAGAATTTACCAATAAAGTACATCTTACTTATACAGATGCCGTTTTAGGCAACCAGAACCAGGATGCGGAAGCTACCTGGAAGGATGAGAACAAGCAGGGCGTTGTGATAACGAAGAAGGCAACTCCGGACGGAACAAAGGACAGCATTGCCTATGAAGTCAGAGTGGATCTTTCCGAAATTGCAAATCTTACAACGGGGGAGACCATTACCCTTACGGATACCCTGCCGGATTTGATGAAGTTCAATGACGATGCAACCGCAAAATTAGTATATGTATACCAGTATTATGAGGACACCAATCAGGGAGACGTATCCATAACTGCATCGGATGTGGCAGATGCCAATGCAAGGAATTTCAGCTTTACCGTAACGGACAAGATGGTAGCGGCTGTGGCAGCCGGTTCGGCAGCTTCCAGCTGGTACAAGCCTACGGTGGTTATTTCCTATACGGCATCCATTGCGGATGAAAAGAGCTTTATTATGGCGGGCAATACTGAAAACATCACCAACAGTGTAACCGGTAAAAAGGGAGAAACTTCCCTGGGAACGGCAACCGCTACGGCAGCCCTGACACCGAAGGATGTAGTAAGCAAAGAGTCCCTTTATACGGCGGATACGGCACCGGATATCCAGTATACCATAGACATTAACCCCAATGCGCTGACATTGTCTTCTACCGGCAAACTACTGACGGCACAGGATGCACTGGGTACAGCGCTTACCTACAATGAGGATACCATTGTATTAAAGGAAATTGACGGCAGCAATGAGGTGACGCTGACGAAGGGAACGGATTACACGGTACTCTTTACTTCCGATAAGAAGGGCATGACTCTGGTAGTTCCCGACGGCAAGCATCTGAAGCTTACCTATTCTGCCAAGTTAAATCTGAAGACCTATACGGACAGCAGCAAAAATGAGAGCCTGACCGAAGAAAACTCCAAGAATACCTTTTCGTTATTCAGATTTTCTTCCAAGCAGACCAAGGGTGAAACCAGCTATAATCAGGTAGCCTATACACCGAAGCACCAGACGGTTTCCGAGACCGGTTCCGTTACCATTAAGAAATTCTGGACGGACAACGGCACCTATACGGCACTGGCGGGTTCTGTATTTAAGATTGTAAGGGCAACTTATGACGCGGATACCGGCAAAATGGTGGACGGAGCTTTGATAAAAGACAATATTGAAGTCGGTGTCGACGGTACCATTACCGTGGAAAATTTAAGAAAAGACTGGATTTATGCCCTGTATGAAACCAAGGCGAAGGATGGTTATGCCAGAAGAACCGACCCGTATTATTTCATTATTGATGATGACGATTCCGTGACTCTGCCTTCCGGCATTACCATTGAAAAGTTCGTGAATGACGAGAATGTACTGGAGTATGAAAACCAGTTGGAAGCAGTGTTATACATTACCAAGACCGTGGAAAACGAGGATTGGGATAACGTCAAAAATGATATTACCTTTACTGTGAAAAAAGGCGATTTGGTGATTGCTACCGTAAACGGCGCCGATATGACGGAAAACGGCGGTGTTTATGTGGCAACTATCAACCAGCTGGAAGCAGGAGAATACACGGTAACGGAAACCATTGCGGCAGGAGGAAAGACCCCGAAAACCGTAACCTATAAGGTGGGTGTAAAGGCAGCCCAAACGGGACAGGAAGCAACCGGTATTATCCTGCTGACAGACAGCTACAATACGGTGGCATTTACCAATACCTATGAAGAAAAGACCGGCGGTCTGGAAATCACCAAAACAGTTACCGGCGATTTGAACTGGGAACAGGTAAAGAACACGATTTCTTTTAAGATAACGGATGAAGACGGTACAGAGATTACTGGTTCACCAGTAGCAGGAGCAGACTTTACGGAAACCGCACCGGGCTCCGGTATTTACCATTATGTAGTAAGCGGTCTTACCGTAGGAAAGACCTACACGGTAACGGAAGTGCTGACCGGAGAGGATGCCGCATATACCCGCACTACTACTTATACAGCCCAGACCAACGGAACCGGTGAGACAGCAGTAAGCGCTCCCATCAGTGACACAGCAAACAGCGTGGTTGCCTTTACCAATACGTATACGGCAAAGACCGGCGAAATAGAAGTAACCAAGAAGTTCGGAGGAACCGAGCTTCCCACCGACTTTGAAAGCGTAACACTGACCGTGGAAAACGAAGCGGGAACCGTAGTGGGAACGAAGACCCTTGCGGAAATCCGAAGCGCAGCAGAAGCCGGCACGGAAGGATATTCCGTAACGGGAAGCGGCACGGGTGCCGTTTATACCTGGACACTGAAGGATTTACCCTATGGAAAATACACGGTAACCGAAACCGTTACCGCATCGGCAGGCTATCAGTGCACCGCAAAGTACCGGATAAACGCCACCGCGGAAAAGGACTATGGCGGCACGGCAAAACCGGAAGTGACGGTAGGAGCCGCAGCCCAGAAGGTAAGCTTTACCAATACCTATACGAAACTGCAGGGCGGTCTGGAAATCATTAAGAGAGTGCATGGTGACTTAAACTGGGAGCAGGTAAAGAATACCATTTCCTTTAAGATAACCGATGAAGACGGCAATGAAATTCCGGGCTCCCCGGTAGCGGGAACTGCCCTTACGGAAACCGCACCGGGCTCCGGTATTTACCACTATGTAGTAAGCGGACTTACCGTAGGAAAGACCTACACGGTAACGGAAGTGTTGAACGGCGAAGATGAGGCATACGCAAGAACGACTACCTATACAGCAGCCGCCAGTGGAACCGGTGAGACGGCGGTAAGTGCGCCTATCAGTGAAACAGCAAACAGCGTGGTAGCCTTTACCAATACGTATACGGCAAAGACCGGCGAAATAGAAGTAACCAAGAAGTTTGGAGGAACCGAGCTTCCCACCGACTTTGAAAGCGTAACATTGACCGTGGAAAACGAAGCGGGAACCGTAGTGGGAACGAAAACCCTTGCGGAAATCCGAAGCGCAGCAAAAGCCGGCACGGAAGGATATTCTGTAACGGGAAGCGGCACGGGCGCCGTTTATACCTGGACACTGAAGGATTTACCCTACGGAAAATACACGGTAACCGAAACCGTTACCGCATCGGCAGGCTATCAGTGCACCGCAAAATATCAGATAAACGCCACCGCGGAAAAGGACTATGACGGCACGGCAAAACCGGAAGTGACAGTAGGAGCCGCAACGCAGAAAGTAAGCTTTACCAATACCTATACGAAACTGCAGGGCGGTCTGGAAATCACCAAAACAGTTACCGGCGATTTGAACTGGGAGCAGGTAAAGAACACGATTTCCTTTAAGATAACCGATGAAGACGGCAACGAAATCACAGGCTCCCCGGCAGCGGGAACTGCCCTTACGGAAACCGCACCGGGCTCCGGTATTTACCACTATGTAATAAGCGGACTTACCGTAGGAAAGACCTATACGGTAACGGAAGTTTTGAACGGCGAAGATGAGGCATACGCAAGAACGACTACCTATACAGCAGCCGCCAGTGGTACCGGTGAGACTGCAGTCAGCGAACCCATCAGCAATGGGGCAAATGTTGTGATTGCTTTTACCAATACCTATACCAAGAAGACCGGTAAGATTGTGATTACCAAAACGGTTTTAGGAAATGTGGACAAAGCAAAAGCGGAAGCTGCCATTTCTTTTAAGGTAACCAAAACAGCGGACGGTACCTCCAAGACTTACAAGTTGTCTGATTTCACCTACGATACCGCAAACAAAATCTGGACACTGGAACTGGAAGCCGCTCCGGGAGGATATCAGGTTGAAGAAACCAGAAATGCTATCGGCGGATTTACCTTAAAGAAGGTGCAGTACGAAGTGGATGCTTCCGGCAAGGTGGATGGTTCCCAGGCTTCCATACAGGTAAATGACGGCACCTCCGCAAAGGTTGCCTTTGAAAACACCTATGAGAAGAAGACAACGACACCGTCCAATCCGACGACACCGCCGGTAACACCGACAACGCCTCCTTCTCCGCAACCGCCCGAACCGACGCCCACAGACCCGGGCACACCGGGTACCGGAGACAACAGCAATCTGGCACTTTGGTTTATCCTGTTTGCCGTTTCGGGAATGGGACTGGCAGCACTTGCCATTTCGGACAAAAAGAATAAGAAGAAGCAGTAACTGTACTTGTGCCCACGCTAAAACCGTGGGCACAAGATATTTTAAAAATTATTACATCTGAATTCCTGTTAAAAGTCTGTTGACTCAATCGAGTAGCTGATTTCCCTAAGGAGAAAATTATAAGTTTACCGGAAAATGATTATTAGATTTTGAGATATATCTTACGGCAAAATAATAAAAAATTGCCGAAAGATATATTGATATTTTCTGAAAATATAAGTATACTATATCTTACGGCAAAATAATAAAAAATTGCCGAAAGATATGGAGACGATAAAATGTGGTATGAAGAAGTGATTTGCCAATTAAATAAGGAAAAAGAATATACGAGACAACAGATATATGATGCTTTGGTTAGGGAGAAACCGGAGCTGACATTTAATTCTTTCAAATGGATCATTTCTGAAATGGTTGATAATGGAACTATATGCAGAAAACAACGAGGAAAGTATGTTCTTCAAAGTAACAGTGCGGCAGGAAAGCATATATATAAACCGCAGGTGAATGAACGGTTCCAGGAGGTAAGTGAGAAAATAGAGTCTAAATTTCCTTGTGTCAATTTTGTGTGCTTTGAAAGTGTGCAGTTGAATGAATTTTTAAATCATCTAATTGGCAGGAATATTTTTTTTGTGTTGGTTGAGAAGGATGCTATCGATTTTGTTTTTCGTTATCTTCAGGAAGAGACGGACTGGAATATTTTGCTTAAGCCTAATGAAAAGGAATGGGATGCGTACTGTACCGGTGACAATATTGTGATGCTTAATCTGATTAGTGAAGCACCAAGGTGTGCGGATGAGTATCATAGTATGTGTATTGAGCAACTGCTGGTAGATATTGTGGCGGAGAAATCATTTAAGAATCTATACAGTAGAAGTGAATTACAGGGAGTCTATAATCTTGCTGATAAATCATATTTGATTGATTACGCAAGGCTTTTGCGTTATGCGAGCAGACGAGGCAAGTCAGATGAAGTGAAAAAATACATTGGAGGATATATGGGTGCTGACACAAGATAATTTTACAAGAGAAAATTTTGAAAGATTACAAAAGATAAGCGGAAATGATCCATCCTTATTAGAAAAGACCGTATATGCATTTGGCCTGCTGGAAGCAATATCAAAGGTGGGAATGCCTTTTATATTTAAGGGTGGAACCTGTTTGATGCTTTTACTTGAAAAGCCAAGAAGATTGTCAACAGATATTGATATCATAGTAGAACCTGGAACGGATGTGGAGACATTTATCCGGAAGGCCGGTCAAATATTTCCTTTCAAAAGCCAGGAAGAGGATGTTCGAAAGGGGAGAAATAATATTGAAAAAAGACATTATGAATTTACATACGATTCTCCGATTAATGATAAACCGCTGGTTATATTGCTGGATATTTTGTTTGAAGAGAATCATTACCAGACGCTTCTGGAGAAGCCTATAAAAAATGATTTACTTTTAACCGAAGGCGAAGATCTGACGGTTAGAATTCCGAATATAAATAGTATTCTGGGAGATAAACTTACTGCCTTTGCACCGCATACGACAGGAATTTTATTTGGCATAGATAAAGAGCTTGAAATTATTAAGCAGTTGTATGATTGTTATACGCTTTCGAGAGAAATGACAAATTATGCTGAGATGCGTGAAGTATATAGGGATGTGGCAGTAACTGAGCTGGGGTATAGAGGAATGGACTATAGTGTAAAAGAGGTTCTTCGGGATACCATAAGCAGTTGCTGTTGCATTATCTCTAAAGGTGGTATTGATAAAGAGGAATATACATATTTTGCTGATGGAATCCGTAGAATAGGTGGACATATTTACAGCGAAAGGTTCAATGGTGAACTGGCAGCATATATTGCGTGTGAGGTGCTGTATCTTGCTGCTTGTCTTTATGCTGATGCGGAATATGTGGCTATTGAAAGTACGGAAGAATACATGAATGATAAGCTGAATTTCAGAGGTGCAAGAGGGATTAATTATCTGAGAAAGGTTAATTTGGATTGTTATGCGTATGTGGCTGCAGCAGTTAGATTGCTGGGAGAAGAAGCGGAAGAGGTTGTGTATTCATTTGAGAAGTATCTAAAAGAAAAATAAATCAGTAAGCTTGAAGGCTAAGGAAGGAAAAGGCTCTGATTAATCATGGAAGAGATGGAGTTGATTTAGGATGTTTGCAAAAGCGGGCAGAGAAATTCTAGTACATAATGATAGGTATGCACTTTCGAAAATAGTGGAATCAGATAGAGAAAAATACGTTGAATTGCAACGTCAAATTAATGGAGATACCACTTTTTTTCGGAATCCGTTAAGTAAAGATATTATGTGGGATTCCGTTCTTTCTGATAAAGGTTTATTTATTATTTTGGATGAAAAAATGGACTTCTGCGGGTCTGTGGAGTTGAAGGACGAATCGAGAACTCCGGAAATTGGTATTTCGATTCTTGAAAAATATAGGAATAAAGGCATTGCAGGAAATGCAGTGGATTTGCTGATGGAACTGACATATGATCCGGAGAGCATTGATTACTATCTGGTGAGGATAGAAAGTGACAATGCTCATAGTAGACATGTGTTTGAAAAAATGGGTGCTGAATATCTGGGAGAGGATATGAGCACTTTAGATTGTTTCAAAGAGTATCTTACAAAAAATAATTGGGAAGAAAAGCATAAGGAAGAATTATCTGATTTGTATTCTGCGTTTGAAGGTGATGCCAAGGTAGTTCAATATAAGTTGGATTTTAAACACAGATTCTATAATAATTAGATAATTAGGCTTCGCAATATAGTATGGAACATAAAAGCATGATAGAAAGGAATGCCGGTTAAAATTTGAGAAATATTTGACCGAGAACAATGAAATATAAGAATTTACTTTTGGTACTCTTTATGATATAGTGAAGTCTGAATATTGAGGCTCTTTTAGGAAATGGTCAGAACCTGTATTCTTATGTAAAAGAGTATCCTGTTAAAGCACAACACGAATGATATAATGTTATTAGTGGTGTGGCAAAGCCGGAATTACAATAAAACTATAAGTTCATATAACAAAGAAACAAAAACTCAGGGAAATAGACCGGTTTACGGAAAGCTTAAAAGTGATTTGGCTTTTGCTTGAAATATTGGTACATAACCAAGTATTAAAATCACAGAACGTTCGTAAAATGGAGGTTTTTAAGGAGGAAATATAGAAAAATGAAACTAGGTATTGTGGGTCTTCCCAATGTAGGAAAAAGTACATTATTCAATTCACTGACAAAAGCGGGTGCGGAATCGGCAAACTATCCGTTCTGTACCATTGACCCCAATGTGGGTATTGTAGCAGTGCCGGATGAAAGATTAAAGCTTTTGGGAGATATGTATCAGTCCAAGAAGGTGACACCGGCGGTTATTGAATTCGTAGACATTGCCGGTCTGGTAAAGGGCGCATCCAAGGGCGAAGGTCTTGGCAACCAGTTCTTAAGCAATATCCGTGAAGTAGATGCCATTGTGCATGTGGTAAGATGCTTTGAAGACCCCAATGTCATTCATGTGGACGGCAGTGTGGACCCCATGAGAGATATTGAAACCATTAACTTAGAGCTTATATTCTCCGATTTGGAAATTCTGGAAAGAAGAATTGCAAAGACTGCCAAGGCAGCCCGCATGGACAAGTCCTTAGAAAAGGAACTGGCATTGCAGGAAAAGATGAAAGCCCATCTGGAAGCCGGCAAGCTGGCAAGAAGCTTTGTGACCGAGGATGAGGATGAACTGGCATGGCTGGCAGAGTACAATCTGCTTACCTACAAACCGGTAATTTTTGCGGCAAACGTAGCGGAAGATGACCTGGCAGACGATGGCGCAAGCAACCCCGGCGTGGCAAAGGTCAGAGAATTTGCGGCAAAAGAAGGCAGCGAGGTATTTGTTATCTGCGCCCAGATTGAACAGGAAATCGCAGAGCTGGATGATGACGAAAAGGCAATGTTCTTAGAGGATTTGGGTCTGAAGGAGTCCGGTCTTGACAAGTTAATCCGTGCAAGCTATAAACTGCTGGGATTGATTAGCTACCTGACAGCCGGAGAGGACGAAACCAGAGCATGGACCATTAAAATCGGCACCAAGGCTCCGCAGGCAGCCGGTAAAATTCATACCGATTTTGAAAGAGGCTTTATCAAGGCGGAAGTAGTTAATTACAAAGATCTTCTGGAGCAGGGCTCTTTGGCAGCAGCCCGTGAAAAAGGTCTGGTGGGAATGGAAGGCAAAGATTACGTGGTAAAAGACGGCGATGTCATTCTGTTCCGTTTCAATGTATAAGCCACAGGACATAGGGCACTATCCCAAAACCCCAAAAGTATAAATAGTAGTGAAATTAACAGCAGGTACAAGATATTGTACCTGCTGTTTTTACGTGAAAAATTTCCAGTATTTTCTTAAGAAAAAATGAAGAAATTCCTTTATTTTGCTTGCTAAATTCCACTTTTTATTATAAAATCAGTATAAAAGTGGTGGAAAGTGGTGCCAAGTGGTTTGAAGTGGTAAATAAATCCCTTTCCGTGGCAGCAACTTTAAGGCGGGTGATCGGATATGTTCATGGGCGAATACAACCATACGATTGACGCGAAGAGCAGGCTGATCATTCCTTCAAAGTTCCGCGAAATTCTGAAAGACGAATTCGTGGTGACAAAAGGACTGGATGGCTGCTTGTTTGTCTTTGACAATACCGAGTGGACCGCATTTCAGGAAAAGCTGCAGAAACTGCCTTCCTTAACCAACCCGGAAGTCCGTAAGTTTGTCCGTTTCTTCATGGCAGGCGCATCAGTCGTCGAAGTGGACAAGCAGGGACGTATCTTAATTCCGGCGGCACTGAAAGAATTTGCCGCACTGCAGAAAGATGTGGTGCTGATTGGTGTAGGAAACAGAGCAGAAATCTGGAGTAAGGAAAGATACGACGGAACAGTTACCTACGAAGACATGGAAGAAATTGCAAAGCACATGTCAGAGCTTGGACTTGGCATTTAAGCTAAGGAGCCGTACAGGGACTGGAAACAGAAAAGTAAGAAGGAGCAGGAGATGGCGTTTTCCCATTATTCGGTTTTACTGAAGGAAACCATTGAAAATCTGAATATCAAAGAAGACGGCATCTATGTGGATGGAACGACCGGCGGCGGGGGACATGCCCTGCAGGTGGTAAAACGCCTGTCCGATAAGGGAAGATTTTTCGGAATTGACCAGGACGATGCCGCAATCGCAGCAGCCACAGAACGACTTGCCGATTATGCAGAAAAAGTAACGCTCATCCGCAGCAACTATTGCCGGATGAAGGAAGTGCTTTCCGGATACGGCGTAGAAAAAGTGGATGGCATTGTACTGGACCTGGGGGTTTCCTCCTACCAGTTAGATACAGAAGAAAGAGGTTTTTCCTACCGGTTTGATACCCCTCTTGACATGCGGATGGACAGAAGACAGTCCCTTACCGCCAAGGATATTGTAAACGGATATCCCGAAAGAGATCTGTACCGCATCATCCGGGACTACGGAGAAGACCAGTTTGCAAAGAACATTGCCAAACACATTGTGCAGGAAAGAGAGAAAAAAGAAATCATAACCACCGGGGAGCTGGCGGAGATTATAAAGGGAGCCATTCCCGCAAAGTTCCGGCAGTCGGGGCATCCGGCAAAGCAGACTTTTCAGGCAATCCGCATTGAATGCAACCGAGAGCTGGAAGTGTTGAGGGATTCGCTGGACATGATGATAGGCCTCTTAAATCCGGGCGGAAGGCTTTGCATCATCACCTTCCATTCCTTAGAGGACAGACTGGTGAAATCGGCATTCAAAAAAGCAGAAAATCCCTGCACATGTCCGCCGGAATTTCCGATATGTGTATGCGGAAAGAAGCCGAAAGGAAAAGTTATCAGCAGAAAGCCGATACTTCCGAGTGAAGAGGAGCTTGCCGAAAACAGCCGCTCCAAGAGCGCAAAACTGAGAGTATTTGAAAAGACCGAAGAGGTTGGATGAGGCAGAAAAAGCCGAAAAAATTGGATAAGACGTAAGAGATTGAATAAGACTGAAAATCCGATAAAAATATTAGCTTAAAAAGTCAGAAAAACAAAACTTAACAGACAAAAAGAATGAGAAGTAACAGAGAAGATAAAAGGGTAAAAACCATAGCATCTTTAGGTAAGACATCAAGAAAGAAATGAGGGAAAGAAACATGGCAAGGACGCAGGGGAGAAACACACAGAACAGAAGTACACAGTATAGAAGAACAAGGGGCTACGGAGATTATTATGTGGATGGCAGTACAGCAAGACAGCTCGATGTCAGACGTGCAATAGAAGAAGAACCCAGAAAGAAAATCAGCAACGAAACCAGAAAGAACCGGGAAAGAGCACATCACATGAACTTTGGTTATGTGGTATTTCTGGCACTGGCGATGATGGTTGCCGGTTACGTGTTAATCGGTTATATCCAGTTGCAGGCGGAAACAACGGCAAAGGTAGAAAAAATCGCATCCCTGGAGAAGGAACTGAACAACTTAAAGCTTTCCAACGATGACGAGCTTGCCCGCATCAATAGCAATGTTAATCTGGACGAGATTAAAAGAATTGCCATTGGCGAACTGGGAATGGTATACGCACAGGAAGGCCAGATTGTATACTACAACAACGAAGGCAGCGATTATGTAAGACAGTTTGGCGATATACCCAAACAGTAAATAAAGACGGGGTGTAAAGCACATTGGGCAGAAAAGAACGAGAAAAGAATAAGAGAATGGCAAAAAAAGCCAAAATAAAATTAAGACAGAAATTTCCTATCCGCATGCAGAAGAAGCTGATAGTACTTTTCTGTCTGATTTTATTGGCGTTTGTGGGACTGAGCGCCCGGTTAATCTGGATAAACAGTAAAAAAGGCGAACAGTACAGCAAGCAGATTTTATCACAGCAGAAATACGACAGTGTGACACTGCCTTACCGAAGAGGGGATATTTTGGACTGCAACGGCACCACACTGGCAGTCAGTGAAAAAGTATACAGTCTGGTGCTGGATGCCAAGGTCATGCTGACCAAGGACGGAAAATATCTGGACTCCACGTTAAAGGCGCTGGAGGAATGTTTTCCACAGCTCGATATGAAGGAAGTCAAGAATTACATTACCAACAATCCCACCAGCAGTTATTATGTACCGTTAAAAAAAATGTCCTATTCGGAAATCAGTGATTTTGTGGAAATCCAGAACGATACCCAGAAGGATGAAGACGGCAATCCGGGCAGGGGCAACGACATCAAGGGTGTATGGTTTGAGGAAAACTATAAAAGAGGCTATCCTTACGGCAGTCTTGCCTGCGATGTCATCGGCTTTACCACATCGGACGGTATCGGTATGTACGGTCTGGAAGAGTATTACAACGATTTGCTGAGCGGCACCAACGGCAGGGAATTCGGTTACTTAAACGACGACTCCAGTCTGGAGCGTACCACGAAGCCCGCACAGGACGGTTATACCATTGTCAGCACCATTGATGCCAACATCCAGTCCATCGTGGAAGAAAAGCTGAACGATTTCTGGGTGGAATACAAGGACAATTATAAAGAGGGACAGGCGGCAAACAACATCGGCTGCATCGTCATGGACGTAAACAGCGGAGAGGTGCTTGCCATGGCGAGTGCTCCGACCTTCGATTTGAACAGTCCCTATGATTTGAGTGCGTATTACGATGAAGACCAGATTGCCCTGATGAAGGAAAACGATACCTATTACGAAACCTTAAACAGCATCTGGCGAAATTTCTGCATTACGGATACTTATGAACCGGGTTCCACCTTCAAACCCTTTACGGTGGCAATGGGACTGGAAACCGGAAAAATCCACGATACGGATACTTTTGAATGCGGAGGCAGCCTGGAGGTGGGCGGTCACAAAATCCGGTGCCACAACCGGTACGGCGACGGAACGGTTACCGTAAAGCATGCGATTGCCAGTTCCTGCAACGTGGCGTTAATGAAAATGTCGTTCGCCATCGGAAAGGAAACCTTTGCGGAATATCAGAAAAATTTCAATCTGGGCTTAAAGACCAATATTGACCTTGCCGGTGAAGCCAGAACGGCGGAACTGGTGCACGGTGCGGAGAAAATCGACCAGACGGACCTGGCGGTCAGCTCCTTCGGACAGGGCTTTAACGTCACCATGATTCAGATGATTACCGGCTACTGTGCCTTAATTAACGGCGGCTATTATTACGAACCCCACATGGTAAAACAGATACGCACCACAAACGGCGCCGTAGTAAAAAACATCGAACCGCGTGTGTTAAAACAGGTGGTATCCGAGAGTACTTCCGCTTATTTAAGGGAGTACGGCGAAGCGGTATGCGACCCCAATTACACCGGCAACACCGGTAAATCCGCAAGACCTGCCGGCTATTTAATAGGCGGCAAGACCGGTACCGCACAGACCCTTCCCCGAGGAAACGGAGAATACGTGGTTTCCTTTATCGGTTTTGCACCGGCGGACGACCCGCAGATTGCCGTTTATGTGGTAATCGACAGACCCAACATGCCGGACCAGACCGGCGGTACCAGACAGGCAGCCATTATTGCCAGGAATGTCCTGACGGAAGTTTTGCCTTACATGGGTATCTTTATGACGGAAGAGCTTTCCGAAAAAGAATTAAAGGAGCTGGAAGAAAAGAAGCTGGAGGATACCAGAAAATACGGCACTCCGGTGGTAAAAGAACCCAGCACGGACCCGGCGGATTACGGCGATATGGGCACCACACCGGCTTGGAAGAGCTTTGAAAAAGACCCGGAAACCGGCTATTACATTGACCCGAACACCAATGAACTGTTAGACCCGGAGACCGGAAATCCGGTGGGAACCAATTACGACCCCATTCCATCAGAGTAAAATACATAACCTCATAAAAAAGGGAATAGAGTATAACAAGACCTTTTTTGTGAGGTTATTATGTTAAATACCCCCCATAAAACCCATTACCGGAAAAAAATAACCGTCACGTTTTTTATCTGTGCGGGACTTTTGGCAATTTTATTTTTCAGGCTTGTGTACCTGATGGTGGCGAAAGCCGATTATTATTCTGCGAAAGCGCAGGAGCTGCATGAGAGGGAAAGAAGCATCAAGGCGGCAAGGGGACGGATACTGGACTGCAACGGCACCGTGATTGCGGATAACCGGACGGTCTGCACCATTTCCGTCATTTACAACCAGATAGAGGACAGGGAAGCGGTTATTTCCATGCTGTGTAAGGAGCTGTCTTTGTCGGAAGAATATGTCCGCAAACGGGTGGAAAAATATTCGTCCATTGAGCGTATTAAAAGCAACGTGGACAAAGAAACCGGGGACCGCATCCGGGAGTATGACCTTGCCGGGGTAAAGGTGGATGAAGATTACAAACGCTTTTATCCTTACGGGGAGTTAGGCTCCAAGGTGCTGGGCTTTACCGGCAGCGACAACCAGGGCATTATCGGGCTGGAGGTCATTTACGAAGAGTATCTGGCAGGAAAAAAAGGCACCATTTTAACGGTGACCGATGCCAGGGGCATTGAAGTGGAGGAAGCGGGAGAGAGCCGCATAGAGCCGGTAAACGGCGGTGATTTACATATCAGCATGGATATGAATATCCAGAGCTATGCGACCCAGCTTGCTTATCAGGCGATGGAAACCAAGGAAGCCAGGAGTGTTTCCATTATTGTCATGAATGCGAAAACCGGAGAAATTCTGGCTATGGTGAACACGCCGGAATTTGATTTGAACGAGCCCTACGTGCTGACGGAGGACATCTTAAAATATGCCAGCGGAACGGACGTATCGGGCAACAGCATTTCCTCGGGGGATGACCTTTCCGAACAGGAAAAACAGAATTTGTTAAATGCCATGTGGAGAAACGGCTGCATCAACGATACCTATGAGCCGGGCTCCACGTTTAAAATTATTACGGCGGCTGCCGGACTGGAGTCAGGTGTGGTGACACCGCAGTCCACCTTTTCCTGTCCCGGCTTCATTATTGTGGAGGACCGGAAAATCCGCTGCCACAAAGTAGGAGGGCACGGCTCCGAGGACTTTGTGCATGCCACCATGAACTCCTGCAATCCGGTGTTTATCACCGTAGGACTGCGTATGGGAGTGGAAACCTATTACGACTACTTTGAAAAGTTCGGACTCTTGCAGAAAACCGGCGTGGATTTGCCGGGAGAAGCCGGAACCATTATGCACAAAGAGGAGAACATCGGAGCGGTGGAGCTTGCCACCATTTCCTTCGGGCAGTCCTTTCAGATTACGCCCATTAAGCTTCTGACAACCGCCGCCTCCATTGTAAACGGCGGCAATCTGATTACCCCCCATTTCGGCGTGGAGGTAACGGATGCAGAGGGGAACTGTGTGGAAACCTTTGAATATCCGGTATCGGAACAGATTGTATCGTCGGAGACTTCCGCCACCATGAGGGAAATGCTGGAAAAAGTAGTGGCGGAGGGCGGCGGAAAAAAGGCGTACATAGAGGGTGCGCGGATAGGAGGAAAGACGGCAACCAGCCAGACGCTTCCAAGGGGAACCGGCAAATACATTGCGTCTTTTGTGGGCTTTGCCCCGGCGGATGACCCGGAAATCATAGCCATGGCAATCATCACCCATCCGACGGGAACCTACTACGGAGGACAGATTGCCGCACCGGTTGTGAAGCAGCTTTTTGAAAATATTCTTCCTTATTTGGGTATTATGGATTATAATAAAAATAATGGCGCCGAAATACCCGCTGAAAATTAACCGGGAGGGCGCAGAATGCAGAATATCAGTTTATTTCCGGCAGTTTTGGCGTTTGCGTTAAGCGTGGCGATGGGACCGGTTCTCATCCCTGTTCTTAAGAAACTGCGGGTGGGGCAGACCGTAAGAGAGGACGGTCCCGGTACCCATTTGAAGAAAAACGGAACTCCGACCATGGGCGGCATTATCATTGTGGGAGCCATGATACTTACCGGTCTTTTGTTTGTAAAGCGGTATCCGAAGATAATGCCCATCCTGTTTCTGACAGCGGGCTTCGGAATGGTGGGGCTTCTGGATGATTACTTAAAGGTGGTGCTCAGGCGTTCCATGGGGCTTTCACCGGGTACAAAGTTTCTGCTGCAGCTATTGGTGACGGCGCTTTATGCCGTCTATTTAAGCCGGTATGCGGACTCTGCCTTTTTGATGAAAATACCGTTTTCAGACAGGCAGATTGACCTGGGGGTTTTTAACGTTCCCTTCCTGTTTTTCGTGACGACGGCAACCGTAAACGGCACTAATTTTACGGACGGGCTGGACGGTCTTGCCACGGGTGTCACCCTGATTGTGACAGTGTTCTTTTCCGTGGCTGCCATTGGCATGCAGAGCGGGATAGAGCCGGTGACGGGTGCGGGAGCGGGCGCATTGCTTGGATTTCTTTTGTTTAATGTATACCCCGCCAGCGTATTTATGGGAGATACCGGTTCGCTGGCGCTCGGCGGTTTTGTGGTGTCGGTAAGCTATGCCCTGCACATGCCGCTGTTTATCCCCCTTGTGGGATTGGTGTATTTTCTGGAAGTGGTATCGGTCATTGTCCAGGTGGCTTATTTTAAGCTGACCGGAGGCAGACGCCTTCTTAAAATGGCTCCCCTGCATCACCATTTTGAATTATGCGGGTGGTCGGAAGCCAAAATTACGGCAGTTTTTTCGATTCTGACAGCCATGGTGAGTCTTCTTGCCCTGTTGGGATTATAAGGATATAAGAGTAAATCGAGGAAAGGCATGGTTAGAAAAATGGATTTGAAACACAAAAAAGTATTGGTAGTAGGCGGAGGAAAAAGCGGGATTGCCGCAGTGGGCCTGCTTACCAAAATGGGAGCGGAAAGCATTTTGTTTGACAGTAAGAAGGGAATAACGGCAGAGGAACTTCAGGAAAAGCTGCCGGAAGGATACAAAGCGGTCTGCTACGGAGAAACCTTACCGGCGGATGTGGAGAAAGAAGTGGAGGCTGTGGTTTTAAGCCCCGGAGTTCCCATAGAATCGCCTTTTGTGCAGAAATTTGCAGAAAGAAACATTCCCATTTCAGGGGAAATTGAACTGGGCTATCAGATGGAAAAAGGCAGACTGATTGCCATTACCGGAACCAACGGCAAAACCACCACGACCACACTGGTGGGCGAAATCATGAAAGCTTATTATGAGCCGGTGTTTGTAGTGGGCAATATCGGAAACCCCTACACGGCGGAGACGGATAAAACCACGGAAACTTCTGTTACCGTTGCGGAAATCAGCAGCTTCCAGTTAGAAACCATCCACAGTTTTAAGCCGGCGGTATCCGCTATCTTAAATATCACGCCCGACCACTTAAACAGACACCATACCATGAAAAACTATGCGGCGGTCAAGGAGTCCATCTGTAAAAACCAGACCAAGAATGAAATCTGTGTTCTGAATTATGAGGACCCGTATCTGTCGGCATTTGCAAAAGAATGTCCCGCAAAGGTGGTATTTTTCTCATCCGTCCATGAACTGGAAGAGGGCTACTATCAGGAAGGCGACTACATTGTCAGACGCCTTGGCGGGGAAAAAGAAGTTATCTTAAACGTACATACGGACATGAATTTAGTGGGACGCTGCAATGTGGAAAATGTGATGGCGGCGCTTGCCATGGCGGACGGCATGGGTGTACCTCTCGAGGTGTCCAAAAAGGTTATCAAAGAATTCCGGGCGGTAGAGCACCGTATTGAATACGTTGCGGAGAAAAACGGCGTTATTTACTATAACGACTCCAAGGGCACCAATCCGGATGCCGCCATTCAGGGTATCCGCGCCATGAGCCGTCCCACCGTGTTAATCGGCGGAGGCTTTGACAAGGAAATTCCGTTTGACGACTGGATTGAAGCTTTTGACGGAAAAGTAAAATGTCTGGTTTTAATAGGACAGACCAAAAAGATTATTGCGGACTGCGCAAGAGCGCACGGATTTACAAAAATCCGCATGGCGGATACTTTTAGGGAAGCGTTTGACATCTGCGTGGAAACAGCGGAGCCGGGAGATGCTGTTTTGCTTTCCCCTGCCTGTGCAAGTTGGGGTATGTTTGATAATTATGAAGAACGCGGCAGAATTTTCAAGGAATATGTACACGAACTGAAGGGGTGATAGGGTGAGAAAGAAAAAGAAAGAAGGACAATCTGAATATTTCTTTGACTACAGCCTTTTGTTCATTGTGCTTTTCCTTCTGGGATTCGGTCTGGTTATGCTGTATTCCACCAGCTCTTATGAGGCGCTGCAGAAGTACGGAAGCTCCACCTTTTACCTGACAAAGCAGTTGAAGGCAACGGCGCTGGGACTGGTGGGCATGATTATTGTAGCCAACATTCCCTACCATTTCTGGGAAAGGTTTTACATTCTCGGCTACATAGCGTCCGCGGTGTTATTGCTGCTCATCATTCCGTTTGGTTATGAGTCAAACCATGCAAAGCGCTGGTTCCGTATCGGCGGTCTGTCCATCCAGCCGGCGGAAATCGCCAAGCTGTGTATGATTTTATTCTTTGCGGTCATCATCTGCAAAATGGGAAAAACGGTCAAAACCTGGCGCGGATTTATTACCCTGATGGCAATGGCGGCGCCCATTGTCCTGATGGTCTGGAAAATTACGTCCAACTTAAGCTCTGCGATTATCATTATGGGTATTGTATTCCTGATGGTATTCGTGGCAAGCTCCGATTACAAAAAGTTTGTGCTCATGGGAGTGGGAGGCGTTTCCCTTGCCGCGGCATTTGTCATTATGGTTGACAAAATGGCAACTTCCGAAACCTCCAATTTCCGTTTTAAGAGAATTCTTGCCTGGCTGCATCCCGAGGAGTATGTCAGCGATACCGGTTATCAGACCCTGCAGGCACTGTATGCCATCGGTTCCGGCGGCATCTGGGGCAAGGGACTGGGACAGAGTATGCAGAAGCTGGGCTTCATCCCGGAAGCGCAGAATGATATGATTTTCTCCATTATCTGTGAAGAATTGGGGCTTTTCGGAGCCATTGCCATTATTCTGATGTTTGTGATGTTAATCTGGAGACTTATGGTCATTGCCAACAATGCACCGGATTTGTTCGGCGCCCTTTTAGTGGTAGGTGTGATGGGCCATATGGCAATTCAGGTTATCTTAAACATAGCCGTTGTTACGGCAACCATTCCCAATACCGGTATTTCCCTGCCGTTTATCAGTTACGGCGGTACTGCGGTGCTGTTCCAGCTTGCGGAAATCGGCATTGTTTTGAATGTTGCAAAGAAAATACCGTTAAAGGACGCTTAGAACCATTCCCCCGAACCTGAATAGTATAAAGGTAACAGGTATTTATGGGGGAATGATTTTGGAAACCGTTTATATCCATGGAGGAATAGCCCTGCAGGGACAGGTGAAAATACAGGGTTCCAAGAATGCGGTGCTTCCCATTCTGGCTGGCACGCTTCTGGTGAAGGGAACCTGTGTCATCGAAAACTGCCCCCGGCTTAAGGATGTATACCTGATGCAGACATTACTGAAGAGTCTGGGCTGCCTTGTGAGCTGGGAAAACAGCAGCTTAAAGGTAAATGCGGAAAAAGTGGAGCTTTACCCGGCGCTAAGCGGCATGCCCGCAGAGGCGGTAAGGGGGATGCGTTCCTCCGTTATTCTCCTGGGAGCCCTGCTCGGAAGGGTGGGCGCCGTCTTTCTGGAATACCCCGGAGGCTGTGTCATCGGGAAGCGCCCCATAGACATGCACCTTTCCGCCCTTACGAAAATGGGAGCGGAGATTACGGAACATCCCCAGGGCATTTATGCTTGTGCAAAGGGACTTACGGGTGCGGAAATCAACCTGCATATGCCGAGCGTGGGAGCTACCGAAAATGTGATTCTGGCAGCAGCCTGTGCGGAGGGGGACACCGTTTTGCACGGAGCGGCAAGAGAACCGGAGATTGTCTGTCTTTGCGATTTTTTAAATGCCTGCGGAGCTGACATAACGGGAGGCGGTACTTCGGACATTTGTATTCACGGAAAAGAGAAGCTGACCGGATGCCATTTCCGTATTCCCGGAGACCGGATTGTGGCGGGAACCTATCTGTGCGCCTGCATGGCGGCGGGTGGCGAAGTGCTTTTGTACGATGCACCGGCGGGACAGATGGAAGCGTCCTTGCTGGCAGCCAGACGGATGGGAGCCCTGATACAGGAAAACGAAGAAGGTCTTTATGTCCAGATGGATGAGCGGCCGAAGGCGATGGGCTATGTGGAAACAGAGCCGTACCCGGGATTTCCCACGGATATGCAGTCCCTGTTTTTAACGGTCTGTGCGGTGGCGGACGGCGAAAGCGTACTGAAAGAAACTATTTTTGAAAACCGGTTCCATACTCTTTCCGCGCTGAAAGAGATGGGAGCCAAAATAGAACAGGAAGACAGCCGGCAGGTCCGGGTGCAGGGAGTGGAAAGGCTGCGGGGTTCCACAGTTTCCGCCACGGAACTGAGGGGCGGAGCGGCCCTTGTGATAGCCGGAGCGGCGGCGGAGGGTTCCACGGCAGTGGACGGAGGAAAATTCATCGAACGCGGCTATGAAAATATCTGCAGGGATTTGCGGGAGTTAGGAGTGCGAATATACGGTGTATAACAATGATTACAGAAAAATGAGAAGAAAAAAGATATATATCAAGCTGCTGATATTCTGGATATCGCTTATTGTTCTGGTTGGCGGCGGTTATCTTTTTTATCGGGCACACATGGTAAAAAACGTGACCGTGACCGGAAATGTGCACTACACCAGTGAGGAAATCCAGGACATGGTAATGACGGATGAGTTAAGCCACAATTCCCTTTACCTGTCCCTGGTATACAAAAACAAGCCAATCAGGGATGTGCCGTTTATTGCGTCCATGTCCGTGGAGGTCGTGGCGCCCGACAGCATCAAAATCGAAGTGAAGGAGAAAAAACTGGCAGGCTATTTAAAATATGTAGGGCAGAATGTTTACTTTGACGACGAAGGCACGGTTATGGAAATTTCCGGCACCTATACGGCGGGCATTCCCGAGGTATCGGGCATTGCCGTGGATGAAGTGGTGCTGAACCAGAAGCTTCCCGTGGAAGATTCGGAAATTTTTGAACTCATTCTGGAAATTACCAAGAGCTTGCCCAAGTATGAGATTGATGCGGACAAGATATCATTAAGCACTTCCAAGGAAATCACCCTGTATACCGGAAACATCAGGGTGCTTCTGGGAAGCCGGGACTATCTGGATGAAAAGCTGAACCGCCTTCATAATTTAAGTGAAGCGCTTGCGGGCAAAAGCGGTACCCTGGATTTACGGGATGATGACGGCGGCAAGACTTTCCGCCCGATTTTAACCCCGGACACCGGAGAATAAAGCTTCATTATTTTATGAAAATTTCTCAAAAAAGAGGTTGCTAATTTACGCAAATAATTATATGATAGGTTATATGGAGTTTAGTAGGAAGTAAGGAGGATATTCCCTTGTTAGAGATTAAGTCAAACGATGCAGATGCTGCAGCAAAGATTATCGTAGTCGGTGTCGGCGGTGCAGGCAACAATGCTGTAAATAGAATGGTAGATGAAAATATTGACGGAGTGGAGTTTATCGGAGTCAACACCGATAAGCAGGCGCTTCAGTTGTGTAAGGCTCCCAAGCTGTTGCAGATTGGAGAGAAGCTTACCAAGGGTCTTGGCGCAGGAGCCAAGCCGGAAGTAGGGGAGAAGGCAGCCGAGGAAAGCGCAGAAGAAATTGCAGCAGCTCTGGAAGGTGCGGATATGGTATTCGTTACCTGCGGTATGGGCGGCGGTACCGGTACCGGTGCAGCACCTGTCGTAGCCAAGATTGCCAAGGACATGGGCATCCTCACCGTCGGCGTTGTGACAAAGCCTTTCCGTTTTGAAGCAAAAGCACGTATGACCAATGCTCTTGCAGGTATTGAACATATTAAGGGTAATGTAGATACCCTGATTGTTATTCCCAACGACAAGCTTCTTGAAATTGTGGACAAGCGTACCACCATGCCGGAAGCACTTAAGAAAGCAGATGAAGTATTGCAGCAGGCAGTACAGGGTATTACCGACCTGATTAACGTACCCGCTGTTATCAACCTTGACTTCGCAGACGTACAGACCGTTATGAAGGACAAGGGTATTGCCCACATCGGTATCGGTACCGGCAAGGGCGACGACAAGGCACTGGAAGCAGTCAAGATGGCAGTGGAAAGCCCTCTGCTGGAAACCACCATTACCGGCGCTACCCACGTTATCATCAATGTATCCGGTGACATTACCTTAAACGATGCTTCTGAAGCATCCGATTATGTAAGAGAGCTGACCGGAGACGAAGTAAACGTTATCTTCGGTGCTATGTATGACGAAACCAAGCAGGATACCTGCACCATCACCGTTATTGCAACCGGACTGGAAGCACCTGCAGAAAAGACCGCCGCAAAACCCGGATTTGGTTCCTATGGCAATGGCAGCAGATTTATCCAGCCTACTTCCTATCAGGTAAACGGACAGGAAGCAGCAAGAAAGCCCGTTGTGATGGCACCCGGCAATACCGGAGCCATTCCCAATGTCAATCAGGCATTAAGCGGCATCCAGAAGCCCCCTGCAGACTTACGTTCCAATGTGGCAACCAAGTCTTTGAAAATTCCCGATTTCTTACAGAGAAACAAATAATCGGGGAAGGGCTGACCAAAGAAATCGTTTGACAGAATTGCATAATAAAAAAAGCGGAAGAGAACATCTTCCGCTTTTTTGTGCTGTCGAAAAAGCTTGGAAAAAAAAGACCGTTCGTTTTGCAATAATGACAAATTCTGCGCAGGGAAGACCTTATAATCATTCTCATACAGGAAATGTATGAACTTCATAAGGCGGAGGAGAAAACATGCAGTACGAAATCTACATAGACAGCCTGTTTCTGCTGGATTTTGCCATGAATCTTTATCTGCTGCTTCTGGTAAACAGAAATCTCAATCACACTGCCACGTGGAAAAGACTGCTTGCCGGAGCGGCACTGGGCGGAGCAGGCTACTGTCTCATGTTTTTTTTACCATTCTCTTATGTACCTGTGAAAATCCTGTTTGTGGGAATACCCGTGAATGCCGGAGTCCTGTATATCACGTTCCGGCCGGACAGTTTTGCCCTGTTTAAGAAGCTACTGGAGCAGATGATAGGCTATGCGTTTTTGTTCGGCGGCGCCTTTTTTGCCCTGCTTCATTTTGTGCCGTTTCTTAAAAAGTACCTGTTTGGTATGGGAGGCATCCTGCTCATCGGTGCTGTTTTATGCATGATTTTTGCATACCGGGCTGCGGGAAAAGAACAGAAGGAGGCTTCCTTTGTAAAGGTTAAGCTACCGGACGGGCAGAACAGGGTACAGACGCTTACCGGACTGGTGGATACCGGAAACGGACTCAGGGAACCCATCAGCGGCAAACCGGTCTGCCTTATGGAAAAAGAGAATTTTGAAAAGCTTTATCCGGAAGGTCTGCCGGGACTCAGGATGATACCTTTTCGCAGCGTGGGCTGCAGTAAGGGCATTCTGCCGGGATATCCGGTCGCAGAGCTTACCATAGAGGCGGACGGGGAGAATGTCAGCCCAGGGCAGGTGTATATAGGAGTCAGCGAAAATATCCTGTCCGTGCAGGGGAGCTATCAGATTTTGCTTCACCCCGCACTTCTTAAGAAAATGTAGAAGGAATTTGTGTGAAAGGAACAAAATAAATATGAACGGAATGGTTATGGTAGCGGCGGGCAGTGAGCTTGCCGAAAAAATAAAATATCGCTTTTTTAACAGGGAGAGAAGTTTTTTTCGCTTTCATCCCGGAAAAGTGTCCAAGGAAGAAATTCATTACATAGGCGGAACGGAAATTTTGCCGCCGCCGCTTGAAACCGATAGGGAAAATGAGGTCATCGGCGAGCTTGCCACGGACTCCGCTAAGGAGGCAAGGGCTATTTTAATTGAACATAATCTGCGTCTGGTGGTCTACATAGCCAAGAAATTCGACAACACCGGCGTGGGAGTGGAAGACCTGATTTCCATCGGAACCATCGGGCTCATAAAGTCCATTAACACCTTTAACCCGGAAAAGAACATTAAGCTGGCAACGTATGCGTCCCGCTGCATTGAGAATGAAATTTTAATGTATCTGCGGCGAAACAACAAGACCCGTCTGGAGGTTTCCATTGACGAACCCTTAAACGTGGACTGGGACGGCAACGAGCTTCTTCTGTCGGATATTCTGGGAACGGACGAAGATATTATTTACCGGGATTTGGAGATGGAAGCGGAAAAGAAGCTTCTGATGAAGGCAGTCAACAAGCTTTCGGAGAGGGAGAGGACGATTGTAAACCTGCGTTTCGGTCTGAATACGCCGGACGGCAAGGAACTGACCCAGAAGGAAGTGGCGCAGATGCTCGGAATATCCCAGTCCTATATTTCCAGACTGGAAAAGAAGATTATGAAACAGTTAAAAAGAGAAATTGAACGGCAGTGAAAAATGTGCTACTCTTAAAGAAGGCTATCAGGAAAGGTACGGAGAAATATGATAAAACCGGAAGATATTTTATCCTTGGAATACTTAAAGAAAACAGAATATACGGGCAGCCATCAGGGGATGCGTTACCGTCTGGAGAAAAAAGAGGAGAACGAGGAAAAGAAGCTGTATGTCAGCGTGTGGCCGGAGCCCTTTAATTTTTTTAAGACTCCGGAGGAACAGAAGCAGCATGCGACATTTGAATTTTCGGATGACGGCATCACGGATGCCATTGCCTGGATGAATGACCGCCTGTTTGAATACCGCAAATAAGGGCGGTTTGCCTACCGGACGGGATTGCCTGTAGGACAGGATTTGCAGGATGCGGGCAGAAAGCATGCCCGATGGACAGAATATGCAGGATGCGGACAGAAAGCGTGCCGGAAGACGCCGGTCACGCGGTCAGATAAGTGCGCATGGTGCGGAGGGCGTTTTTCTCCAGGCGGGAGACCTGTGCCTGGGAAATACCGATTATTTCCGCCACTTCCATCTGGGTTTTCCCGGAAAAGAAGCGCAGGGAAATGATTTCCCGTTCCCTGTCGTTTAATTTTTTCATCGCATCGTTTAAGGAGAGATGTTCCACCCACGTCTCTTCTTTATTTTTTTTATCGCTTATCTGGTCCATCACATAGAGAGTGTCGCCGCCGTCCGTAAAAATGGGCTCATAAAGGCTCATGGGGTTCTGGATGGCATCCAGCGCATAGGAAATGTCTTCCGTGGAGATGCCGATTTCTTTGGAGATTTCTTCCATGGTGGGCTCCTTCAGATGCTGCTTTGTGAGAGCCTCTTTGGCATAGATGGCTTTGTAAGCGGTATCTTTTAAGGAACGGGACACTCTTATCGCGTTGTTGTCCCTAAGAAAGCGACGGATTTCCCCAATAATCATGGGTACGGCGTAGGTGGAGAACTTCACATTTAGGGTAGAATCGAAATTGTCAATGGCTTTAATAAGACCGATGCAGCCAATCTGAAACAAATCGTCCACATTTTCGTTGCTCTGGGAAAAACGTTTGATGACACTTAACACAAGGCGCAGGTTGCCTTCGATATACTGTTCTCGGGCAGCGTGGTCACCCTGCGAAATACGGGCAAAAAGTACCTCCTTCTCGGTGGAATTTAAAAGCGGCAGTTTTGCAGTATTTACGCCGCAGATTTCTACTTTTCCCTGTGCCATAATCGTCTGTCCTTTCCCTGTTACATTGCGCATCCCGGAAGAAACCGGCAGCGTTTTGATGAAGGATAGTATGGACATTTCGGAAAAAATTATGCAGGAAAAAGGCCGGGAGAAAGTGCCATCTTCTGGAAACGGGCATATGATAAATAAAAACGGGTGAAGGAAATGCTCTATTCGGATTTTAAATGCAAAATGGTAATCAACCTGCGGAACTGCAAGCAGCTCGGCAGAGTTTCGGATCTGGAATTTGACGAACGGACGGGGTGCATACATAAGATTTTTGTGCCCAAGGGAAATAAATGGGAAGGCTTCTTCAAATGTCAGGAAGATTACTGTATTCCCTACCGTGATATCAAGCAGATTGGCCCGGACATCATTTTAGTGGATATTTAAGGGTTTTGCGGCTTCTTTGTTTGACAGATGTACGGAAATAGTATAAAATATTTGTAAATTTACGTGTAAAAGTGAATGGAGGTTCTTATGAAGTGTCCTTTCTGTGGTCATGAAAATACCAGGGTTATTGATTCCAGACCTGCCGAGGATAACAATTCTATCCGCAGACGGCGTGTATGTGACGAGTGCGACAAGCGTTTTACCACTTACGAAAAGATTGAAACCATTCCGCTCATTATCATTAAAAAGGATAATAACCGGGAAACCTACGACCGTGCCAAAATTGAGGCGGGGGTGCTCAGAGCCTGCCATAAAAGACCGGTCAGCGCTACGCAGATTACCCAGCTTGTGGATGAGGTGGAAACCGAAATCTTCAATATGGAAGAAAAGGAAATTCCCAGCGAGGTTATCGGCGAACTGGTAATGAATAAATTAAAGGATTTAGACGCAGTTGCCTATGTGCGTTTTGCATCCGTATACCGTGAGTTTAAGGACATCAACACTTTCATGGATGAACTGAAAAATGTATTGAAAGAAAAATAAAAGGGCAGTTTGAAAAATGGCATGTGGGGATACACATGCTGTTTTCTTGTTCAGACGGCACGGGATGCCGGTCTGCAGAAAGAACGGAGTTTTATGTTAGAGAGATTTTACCCGGACCATGAAGCGGTTACCGCAGCAGACGTTCCCTACGAGAAGCTATACGAAAAGGGCTTCCGGGGCGTGATTTTTGATATAGACAATACGCTGGTTCCCCACGGAGCACCGGCGGATGAAAAGGCAGTCGCCTTGTTCAAACGGTTGGACAGCTTAGGCTTTCAGACGCTGCTTTTGTCAAACAACAAGGAGCCGCGTGTCAAAATGTTTGCCGACGCGGTGCATGCTTCCTATATTTACAAGGCGGGCAAACCCGGCGTGAAGGGGTATCTGCTTGCCATGGAAAAAATGGGGACAACCCCGGAGAATACCGTTTTTGTGGGGGACCAGTTATTTACGGATATCTGGGGAGCGAAAAAGGCGGGCATTGATACCTATCTGGTAAAGCCCATTCACCCCAAGGAAGAAATCCAGATTGTCTTAAAACGCTATCTGGAGCGTATCGTGCTTTATTTTTACCACAGAAAAATGCGTAACAAAATACGTTAAGAAAGTATGTTTAGAAAAAGAGCCTGCCTGGGGGCATCCCGGGCAGGCGGAAACGGGAGAAAGTTATGAGAAACGAAACAGGACCGCTCATAGACGGCCACACCAGAACCTGCGGCCTTATCGGCAATCCGGTGGAGCACACAAAATCCCCGCTGATTCACAACGGGCTGGCGGAGCTTACCGGCAATAATCTGACCTATGTGCCTTTTTTAGTGGCAGAGCCGGAAAAACTAAAGGAAGCGGTAGAGGGCGCGTATGCCCTAAATATACTGGGAATGAATGTGACGGTTCCCTATAAGGAAAAAATTATGCCGTATCTTAAGGATGTGGAAAGTCTGGCAGCCAAAATCGGTGCGGTCAATACCCTGGTGCGGGTGGAGGACGGTTATGTGGGCTACAATACCGATATGCCCGGATTGTACCGCGCCATGGTAAGCGACGGCATCCGGATAGACGGAGAAGATGTTATTTTAATCGGAGCCGGCGGGGTGGCAAGAGCGGTAGCCGTGATGTTAGCCGAGCGGGCGCATCATGTTTACATTCTGAACCGTACCGTGGAGAAAGCGGAGGCCATTGCCGCGGAGGTCAATACCTATGCGGGATATGAGGTGGCAACGGCAAAGTCCATAGCGGATTACCGGACGCTTCCCGAAAAAAAATACCTTGCCATTCAGGCAACCAATGTGGGAATGCATCCCCATACGGAGCATGCCGCCATAGAAGAGGATGATTTTTACCGGATGATTCACACCGGTTACGACCTTATCTACAATCCGGAAGAAACCCTGTTTATGAAAAAGGTAAAGGAACAGGGAGGCAGGGCGTTTAACGGACTGAAAATGCTTCTGTACCAGGGCATCATTGCCTATGAATTGTGGAACAAAACGGAAATTACAAAGGAGCAGGCCGAAGAAATTTACAAAAGGCTGAAGGACGCATGAGAAACATCGTACTGATTGGATTTATGGGATGCGGCAAGTCCACCATCGGCATAAAGCTTTCCTATAAACTGCATATGACGGTGGAGGACACCGATAAATGGATTGAAAAAAAAGAAGGAAAAAGCATTACGGATATCTTTGCGGAAAATGGTGAAGCTTATTTCAGAGGCGTGGAAACCGAATGTATGAAAACACTGACCGATGAGCCGGGATGCCACATTATTTCCACGGGCGGAGGTATGCCGCTTCGGGAGGAAAACAGACCGTTATTAAAAAAGATGGGACATGTTATCTACCTCAAGGCAGAGCCGGAAACCATCTGGGGACGACTTTCCGGGGACACCACCAGACCGCTTCTGCAATGTGAAAATCCCAGAAAGAGGATACAGACGCTGCTTGCAGAAAGAAATTCCATTTATACGGAGGCAGCGGACAGTGTGATTGCGGTGGACGGCAAGGATACGGACACTATTATAGAAGAAATTCTGAAAGAACTTGCGGCATGCGGAGTTATCGGAAAGGAAGGAAACAAATGAAAATTTTAGTTATCAACGGACCCAATCTGAATTTTCTGGGTATTCGGGAAAAAGCCGTTTACGGCACGCAGGACTATGACTACTTATTAAATCTGATTGCCGAAAAGGGTAAAGAAACCGGCACACAGATAGAGGTGTTCCAGAGTAATCACGAAGGCGCCATCATCGACAGAATCCAGGATGCCTACTTCGACGGAACAGAGGGCATTGTCATCAATCCCGGCGCCTACACCCATTACAGCTATGCCATCCATGATGCACTGGCGAGCATAACCGTTCCCAAAATGGAAATTCACATCTCCAATATCATGGAAAGAGAGGATTTTCGCAAGGTTTCCGTGACGGCTCCCGCCTGTGACGGACAGATTTACGGCAAGGGACTGAACGGCTATCTGGAAGCCATCGACCGCGTGATTGCACTGGCAGAAGCAGGGAAGTGACGAAAATACACACGGAAATAAAAAAAAGAGTTGAAAAATAGTGGATTTTAGTATACACTATAGAATGAATTAAGACGCGACAATTTAGGAGGATGTTTTATGATATCTGCAGGAGATTTCAGAAATGGAATTACGATTGAATTAGATAACAATGTTTATCAGATTATTGAGTTCCAGCATGTAAAGCCCGGTAAAGGAGCTGCATTCGTTAGAACCAAGCTGAAAAACATTAAGAGTGGCGGCGTAGTGGAAAAGACTTTCAGACCTACCGAGAAATGCCCTCAGGCACGTATTGATAGAAAAGATATGCAGTATTTATATTCTGACGGTGATCTTTACAACTTCATGGATGTAGAGACCTACGAGCAGATTGCACTGAATGCGGAAACCATCGGTGATTCCCTTAAGTTTGTAAAAGAGAACGAAATGTGTAAAGTATGTTCCCACAACGGCAACGTATTTGCAGTAGAACCTCCTCTTTTCGTAGAACTTGAGATTACCGAGACAGAACCCGGCTTCAAGGGTGATACCGCTACCGGCGCAAGCAAACCCGCTATCGTAGAGACCGGTGCACAGGTTTCTGTTCCTCTGTTCGTAAATCAGGGAGACAAGATTAAGATTGATACCAGAACCGGTGAATATCTGTCCAGAGTATAAGCAGATCTTATTCAATAAATAAGCCTTTAAGACAATAGATTTTGTATCTATTGTCTTTTTTTGTTGCCGTAGCGGCTGCAAAACAACCGAAATTTCACAAACTACAACACAAAAGGAAAGGTATTTTTATTTATGATGACTTATACAGAATTTCAGAATGCGGTATTGGACAGAATTAAAATCATTATGGGAAGAAACTGCGAGATTACCATCAGGGAAGTGCAAAAGAACAACGGCATACGGCTTATGGGAATCAGCATTATGGAAAAGGGCAGCGATATCTGTCCCACCATTTATCTGGAAAGCTTTTATGATGCGTACAAAAAGGGAGTGGAACTTCCTTCTGTTGTACAGGATATCTGTGAAATTTACAGACAGAATATGATAATCGGAACGGTGAACTTTGAATTTTTTTTGGACTACGGCAGGGTAAAAAACAGAATTTTCTTAAAAATGATAAATTACGAAGAAAATAAGGAAATGCTGGAAAATGTTCCGCACCGGAGATTTCTGGACCTGGCGGTAGTGTGCTACTATGCCTATATGAACGATTTGATGGGAAAGGGCTCCATCCAGATAGATAAGGACCTTCTTTTAAAATGGAAGATTACCGAAGAAGAACTGCTTGCGGATGCAGAAAAGAACACCCGGAACATTCTGGGTATGGAGTTAAAGGATATGCATGAATTGCTGTTTGAGATGCTATTGCAGAAATGGAACCCCACGACCCCGGAAGAGGTGAAGCTGGTAGAAGATGAGATATATGGGTTGACTTCGGATGTGCCCATGTACATTATGACACTGCGGGGCGGCAGCTTCGGAGCCGTCTGCATGGCGGTGAATGACTGGATGGAGCAGTTTGACAGGGAGTGCGGCGGCAGTTTTTTCATCCTGCCGAGTTCCATACATGAACTGATTTTAATACCGGAAAACAGCGGGGAAACAGCGGAAAATTTACAGGAAATGGTCTGCGAGGTGAATGCTTCCTGCGTATCGGCGGAGGAGAAGCTGTCGGACAGTGTGTATTATTATAATTCGCAGAAAAAGACCGTGGAACTGGTATAATGAGGAAACTTTGGTCATAAATCAGCAGCGTTTGAAAGAGCATTTATCTATAAATCAGTACCGTTTGAACGTGCATTTTCCTATAAATCAGTAAATTTGGAAACATTTTCCGTAAAACATAAAAACTATTACTGGACATAGAGTGGCTTTTATGATATTATAATCAGAGTGATGTAACAATTTTGTAATATTTGCAGCCGTAGTCTAATGGATAGAACGGAGGCCTCCGACGCCTTTAATGCAGGTTCGATTCCTGTCGGCTGCATTTTACATCACCCTGATTTTTTAAAGGTAAGGTGACAGGATGAAAGAAACAATCAAAAAGAGGGCTTTGCTGGTTCGTGACTTTATACTGGCACGGGGGAAAATCGTATTTCCTGTTTTACTGATTGCGGCGGTAGCCATCACGGTAGCCATCGTTTTACAGGTAAAGGGAAAAGAAAAAGAGGAACAAAACGTAGCAAATGGTACGGCAGCCGTTTCCGACGGAGACGCAGCGCCGATGGAGATACCGGATGTTGCATTGGAGTTAAATGCATATCCAGAAGTAAACAGTCTTTTAAAAACGTATTATGATGCCAAGGCAAGCGGTGATGTAGAAACCATTGAGACCATCCAGAACAATCTGGATGACATGGAGAGAATTAAAATTCCCGAACTTGCCAATTATATTGAAAGTTATCCGCTGATAGATGTGTATACCAAGCCGGGACCGGAAGAGGGTTCCTATCTGGCGATTGCGTATACCCATGTGGTTATTTCCTATTATCCGGATGATTATCTGCCAGGTTATGAGACATTTTACATTTGCAAGAACGAAGACGGCAGCCTTTATATTAACAAAGGTGTTGTGGATGAGAGCATTTCCGAATATATCCGTCAGGTCTGCCTGCAGGATGATGTCGTAGAGCTTTACAACAAAATTACCGTAGAGTACAACGAAGTCTGTCTGGAAAAACCGGAGTTTTTACAGTACCTGCAGCTCATTGAACAACAGGTGCAGCAGGCGGCAGCCGTTATTCTTGCCAATGAAGTGGTGGGAGATGTAAGCGGTGGTGACGTAAGCGGCGGCGATGTGAGCGGCAATACAGATGTTTCCGCAAACGAAGGCACGGATACAACTGTAACAGAACCCGAAACACCGGCAGGTCCCATTTATGCAACTGCCAATACCACGGTCAATGTCAGAAGCTCTGACAGTGAAACCGCGGATAAGCTCGGAAAGCTTGCGGGCGGCACCAAGGTTGAGGTACAGGAGCAGAAGGTCAACGGCTGGACCAGGATTGTCTACGAAGGCAAGGACGGCTATGTGAAGTCCGAGTTCTTAAGCGTGGCAGAGAGTGCCGGCAATGTGGATACCATCGGTACCGTAACGGCAACGGCAAATGTCAATGTCCGTGCGGCAGCCAGTGAAACCGCGACCAAGTTAGGCATTGTAACCGGCGGGGAATCCCTGGAGCTGGTAGCAAGAGAAGGCGACTGGTGCAAGGTTATTTACAATGGTCAGATTGGCTATGTAAAAGCGGAATTTGTACAGTAATACCATAGAGTTATTCCGTACCATTCAAACATGTAATTTCATAACGTAAAGTATAATTTCTTCCGGGATGTGTCATACTGTGGAAAACGGCGTTAGCCGCAAGAAGGAGCAGACATGAAACCGGAAGAAATTTTTATTTACAGGGATATTCAGAAAAATACGGAAATGGCGATAAAAGCCATTGATACATTGAGCGATAAGGTATATGAGGATGATTTTGCCCTGCAGATATCCAGACAGTCCTTGAAATACAGTGATATCCGCAGCCGTGCCATGGATAAACTGCTGGCGGCGAGAGCGGAGCCCGTGCATACCAATTACATGGCGGATTTTATGCTGAAAAGCGCTATTCACATGAATACCCTGTTAAACACCAGCACCAGTCATCTGGCAGAGCTTATGATACAGGGCAGCAACCGGGGGATTACGGATATGTGCAAGAGCCTGAATCATAATGCCACGGGGGATTCCATGGCTATGGAGCTTGCCAAGGAGCTGATGGATTTTGAAGAGAAAAATATTGAGGTCATGAAGCGTTACTTGTGATTTTGTACAAATTGCACAAAAAAGCACGTTAAAACTTCTACGTGTTAATGAAATAAAGTGCTTTGCAAAATCTGACACTTGTACTATAATAGGCTTTGGGACAACGGCGTCACCAGCACAGGGCTTTACTCTGTGCTTTTTCTTGTAACCAAAAATAAGGAGGAAGTAAAAAATGTCATACGTTGATGAGGTATTTGACCTTGTAGTTGCAAAGAATCCTGCCCAGCCTGAATTCCATCAGGCAGTAAAAGAGGTTCTGGAATCTCTGCGTGTTGTAATCGAAGCAAATGAAGAAGCTTACAGAAAAGATGCTCTTTTGGAGAGACTGTGTACTCCCGAAAGACAGCTTCTGTTCCGCGTTCCCTGGGTAGATGATAAGGGACAGGTTCAGGTAAACAATGGTTTCCGTGTACAGTTCAACAGTGCAATCGGACCTTACAAGGGCGGTTTAAGACTGCATCCTTCTGTAAACCTTGGTATTATCAAATTCTTAGGATTTGAACAGATTTTCAAGAACTCCTTAACCGGTCTGCCTATCGGCGGTGGTAAGGGTGGTTCCGACTTCGACCCTAAGGGAAAGTCTGACAGAGAAATCATGGCATTCTGCCAGAGCTTTATGACAGAGCTCCATAAATATATCGGTGCAGATACCGACGTTCCTGCCGGTGATATCGGTACCGGTGCAAGAGAAATCGGTTATATGTACGGACAGTACAAGAGACTGACCGGCCTTTACGAAGGCGTGCTGACAGGTAAGGGACTTTCCTACGGCGGTTCTTTAGCAAGAACAGAAGCTACCGGTTACGGTCTGCTTTATCTGACAGAAGAAATGTTAAAGTGCAACGGCAAGGACATCGCAGGCAAGACCATCGCTGTATCCGGTGCCGGAAACGTAGCTATCTACGCAATCCAGAAGGCACAGCAGTTAGGTGCTAAGCCTGTAACCTGCTCCGATTCTACCGGCTGGATTTACGATCCCGAAGGTATCGACGTAGCACTCCTTAAGGAAATTAAGGAAGTTAAGCGTGCAAGACTGACCGAGTACGCTGCAGCAAGACCCAGCGCTCGGTATCATGACAAGAAGGCAGAAGGTACCAACCAGTGGAGCGTTAAGGTTGACATCGCACTTCCTTGCGCAACCCAGAACGAATTAAATCTGGAAGATGCCAAGACTCTTGTTGCAAACGGTGTATTTGCAGTGGCAGAAGGCGCTAACATGCCCACTACTCTGGAAGCTACCGAATATCTGCAGAAGAGCGGCGTTCTGTTCTGCCCCGGCAAGGCTGCCAACGCAGGCGGTGTTGCTACCTCCGCACTGGAAATGAGCCAGAACAGCGAACGTTTAAGCTGGACCTTCGAAGAAGTAGATGCGAAGTTAAAGAACATCATGGTTAATATCTTCCACAACCTGGATGATGCTGCCAAGAAGTACGGCATGGAAGGCAACTACGTTGCCGGTGCCAACATCGCAGGCTTCTTAAAGGTTGCAGATGCTATGACCGCACAGGGTATTGTGTAGGATTAAAAACAGAGCATTGTATTAAAAATTTTAAATACCGGACTCAGGTGCAACAGCCTGACTCCGGTATTTTTATTTTAATTTAATATTTCATTTATTTACAAACAACCCGCAAAGTAGGTATAATCTCCTTTGTGAGGCTTTCCCACGGATGGTTCGCGGCGGAGGTTTCTAAAGAAGAGGAGAGAAAAATGCTTGAATTAAAACAGATAACGAAAGACTACACCGTTGGAGAAGAAACGGTCAAGGCGCTGAAGGGCATTGATTTGCAGTTTCGCAACAACGAATTTGTGTCCATCTTAGGCCCCTCCGGCTGCGGTAAGACGACTATGTTAAATATCATAGGCGGTCTGGACCAGTATTCCACCGGTGACCTTGTCATTAACGGAAAATCTACAAAGAATTTCAAGGACAGGGATTGGGATACTTACCGGAACCATTCCGTCGGATTTGTATTCCAAAGCTATAATTTAATTCCACACCAGACCGTTCTGCAGAATGTGGAGCTGGCGCTGACTTTGTCCGGCGTATCGAAAAAGGCACGCCGCACGAGGGCACAGGAAGCACTGGAAAAAGTAGGGCTGGGCAATCAGCTTTATAAAAAGCCCAACGAGATGTCCGGCGGACAGATGCAGAGAGTCGCCATTGCCAGAGCCATTGTAAACGACCCCGATATTATTCTGGCGGATGAACCGACCGGTGCGCTGGATACGGAAACCAGCATTCAGGTTATGGATATTCTGAAAGAAATCGCTTCCGACAGACTGGTTATCATGGTAACCCATAACCCGGAGCTGGCGGAAAAATATTCCACCCGTATCGTAAAAATGCTGGACGGTAAGATTTTAGACGATTCCATGCCGCTTACGAAGGAAGAATACGAAAAGGAAACAAAGATAGCAAAAGAAAACCAGAAGGATGCGGGCAAGAAGAAGCCTTCCATGTCCATGTGGACTTCCTTTGGACTTTCTTTGAAAAATCTGTTTACCAAGAAGGGAAGAACCACCCTGACCGCTTTTGCGGGAAGCATCGGTATTATCGGCATAGCCCTTATTTTTGCGGTATCCAAGGGCATGACCATGTATATTGACAAGGTGCAGGAACAGACCCTTTCTTCCTATCCGTTGTCCATTGAGGAAACGGTGGTGGATGTGAGCACCCTGTTAAATACGTTTATGGGAAAGGCACAGTCTACGGAAGTGCATGAAAACGATGCGATTTATCCCAAGGCACTGTTCTATGATATGCTGAATGCCATGAATTCCATGGAAACCGAAGAAAACGATTTGAAATCCTTTAAGGAATACATTGAAAAAGAGCGGGCGGACGAAGAAAGTGTGCTGCATACGGCAATCAGCGGCGTACAGTATTCTTATAGCACGGATTTCCTGATTTATACCAAAAATGTGGACGGCAATATTATCCGTTCCGATACGCAGGAACTCATGCAGGATTTGCTGATGGAATATATGGGAGCGGATATGTCTTCCATGATGACCATGCAGGAACAGAGCCCGTTCGGCACTTCTTCCATGATGCAGTCCCAGTATTTATTATGGAAGGAACTCATTCCGGGAGACAACGGAAAACTGGTTAACCCGGTCATTGAAGAACAGTACGATCTGATTTACGGCAACTGGCCTACCCGGTACGATGAAGTCGTGCTTTTCGTGGATGAAAACAATGAACTGGATGATCTGACCCTGTATGCATTGGGGTTGAAATCCAAGGATGATATCGATGCCATTTTCCAGTCCATGAAGGACCAGACAGAAGTGGAATACCCGGAAGAAAAATGGAGCTATGAGGACATTTGCAATATGGATTTCCGTACGATTTTAAGCTCCGACTGTTATACCTATGATGAAGCGACCGGTACCTATACGGATTTAAGAAATACAGATGCCGGGCTCAAATATTTATATGACAATGCGCTTACCTTGCATGTAGTCGGTATTGTAAAGCCGGATGAAAATGCACTGGGGGCGTCCTCCAACGGTTCTATCGGTTATACCAGCAAGCTCACGGAGTATGTGATTGAACATGCGAAGGACTCCGATGCCCTTAAGGCACAGCAGGACTCAAAGGATATAGATGTATTGACCGGTCTTCCTTTCAAAGATACGGACGGTACGGTTGAGGATACGGTCAAAGCCAATAAATTTAAGGAATACATTGCCACACTGGATGAGGCGGGCAAGGCACAGGCCTATATGCAGATTAAGAGCATTGCTCCGGATGACATGGTGGAACAGTCCGTTTCCGATACTATGGCAAGCATGACGAAAGATGATATGATAGCAGCCATGACGCAGGCTATGCAGGAGCAGATGGCGGTGGATGCACAGACCATACAGGACTATATCAGTGCCATGGATGAGGAGGAACTGCGTGATTTGTTTGCCCAGTCGGTTGAACAGCAGGTACGTACCCAGTATGCGGCATCTGTGATGGAACAGTTCGCAGGGGTAACGCCCGTGCAGCTTGCTGCCATGCTGGACAGCGAATTGGAGCAGTATACTACGGAACAGTGTGCGGACTATTATGAAGAAGTCCTGACTTTTTCGGACAGTACTTATGAGGATAACTTAAAGACGCTTGGTTATGTGGATATAGAGTCGCCTTCTGCCATCAATCTGTACGCAACCACCTTTGAGGACAAAGATGTGATTGAGGACGCCATTGCGGCTTACAATGAGACAGTGGATGATTTACAGGAAATTCATTACACGGACTATGTGGGACTGATGATGTCCTCCGTTACCACCATTATCAATGCCATTACCTATGTACTGATTGCCTTTGTAGCGGTTTCCCTGATTGTTTCTTCCATCATGGTAGGCGTCATTACGCTGATTTCCGTGCAGGAGAGAACAAGGGAAATCGGTATCCTGCGTGCCATCGGTGCATCCAAGAAAAACGTTTCCAATATGTTTACGGCGGAAACGGTTATCATTGGTTTCATATCGGGAGCCATGGGCGTCCTGATAACGTATATTTTATGTATTCCCATCAATGCCATTCTGCACCATCTGACGGGAATAAATGATTTGAGTGCCTACCTGCCGCCTATAGTGGCAGCCATTCTTATTCTGATTAGTATGCTGCTTACCCTGATTGCCGGTATCATTCCTTCCGGAAGTGCGGCAAAGAAAGACCCGGTAGTGGCGCTCCGCAGTGAATAATCAAAAAAGTATATAGCGAAAAAGAAAAAGCATGTAAAATGGAAACGTTTTATGTGCTTTTTTGCGTTTCCGGAATGCCGGATGAGGGAGGCGGAAAGTTACCAGTGGCAATTTTTCAAAGGCTCTGCTATAATGGAAGAATGGACGAAACGAAGATTAGAATAAATAAATATCTTGCCATGAATGGGGTATGCTCCCGGAGAGAAGCGGACAGACTCCTTTCGGAGGGAAAAGTTACCGTAAACGGCAGAATCGCGAAGCTTGGCGAAGAGGTTTGCGGGCATGACTGCGTAAAGGTCGGAAACAGAAAGGTGGAACCGGCAGCCAAAAAGGTTGTGCTGGCTTTTTTTAAGCCCAAGGGTGTGACCTGCAGCGAAAAGGACCCTCATGCGGAAAAACTGATTACGGATATGATTTCCTACCCGGTCAGGGTGACGTATGCCGGCAGACTGGACAAGGAGTCCGAGGGACTTTTGCTCTTAAGCAATGACGGAGACCTCATTCAGGCGATGATGAAGGGCTCGCATGGGCATGAAAAAGAATATCAGGTCAGGGTGGACAGAGAGATTACGGACGACTTCTTAAAGAAAATGGGGGACGGTGTGTATCTGAAAGAACTGGAAGTGACTACAAGGCCCTGTAAAATAGAGAGAACGGGAAAGTATACCTTTCAGATTATTTTAACCCAGGGATTAAACAGGCAGATACGGCGCATGTGCCGGGCATTTGGCTATGAGGTACGCGGGCTAAAGAGAATACGTGTCATGAATATTACCTTGAAAGGGTTAAAACCGGGCGCATACCGGGAACTTACAGAGGAAGAACGGAATAAGTTGTATGCGGACTGCGGATTAAAGGAAAAGTAAAGGAGTCAGAACATGGAGACCGGCAAAAAGGAAAGAATGCAGGAACTCATAAAAACACTGAATGAGGCATCAAAGGCTTATTACGCCGAAGACAGGGAGATTATGAGCAACTTTGAATATGACAGGTTATATGAGGAACTGGAAGGGCTGGAAAAGGAAACGGGTATCGTTTTATCGGGAAGTCCTACGGTAAGCGTAGGCTACGAATCGGTGGAAGAACTCCCAAAAGAGCGCCATGAAAGCCCCATGCTTTCTTTGGGTAAGACCAAAAATCGGGAAGAACTGAAAGACTGGCTGCAGGGAAAAGAGGCTATATTAAGCTGGAAGCTGGATGGACTCACCGTGGTTTTAACTTACAGAAACGGAACACTTTTCAAAGCGGTTACCAGAGGAAACGGAGAAATCGGAGAGGTCATTACCGGAAATGCCCGTACCTTTAAGAACATTCCCTTAAATATTGCATTTAAGGGAGAACTGGTTTTAAGAGGTGAGGCGGTTATCACCTATTCGGATTTTGAAAAAATAAATGAAGAAATTCCCGAAGCGGAAGCCAAATACAAAAATCCGAGAAATCTGTGCAGCGGCAGCGTCAGACAGCTTAACAACGAAATAACAGCGAAGAGAAACGTGCGCTTTTACGCATTTACACTGGTCAGTGCAGAGGATGTGGATTTTCACAATTCCAGAGAGGAACAGTTCCGTTTTCTGGAAAAACAGGGATTTGAAGTCGTGGAACGGAAAATGGTAACACCCGATACGATACTTTCCGCCATTTCCGAATTTGAAAATAAAATTCCGACCTATGATGTACCGTCCGACGGACTGGTGCTTACGTATGAAGACATTGCCTACGGAAAATCCCTGGGACGGACGGCTAAATTCCCGAGGGATGCCATTGCTTTTAAGTGGGCGGATGAAATTCGGGAAACCACTCTTACGGAAGTGGAATGGAGCGCCAGCCGTACGGGACTCATTAACCCGGTTGCCATTTTTACACCGGTAGAACTGGAAGGCACCACCGTGAGCCGTGCTTCCGTGCATAATGTGAGCATTGTGAAGGAGCTGAAGCTCGGCATCGGGGACCGGATTACGGTTTATAAGGCAAATATGATTATTCCCCAGATTGCGGAAAACCTGACACAGAGCGGCAATCTGCCCATTCCGGCAACCTGTCCGGTATGCGGCGGAGAGACCAAAATCCAGAATATGAACGATACGGAAACCCTGTATTGTACCAATCCGGAATGCGCCGCCAAGAAAATTAAATCGTTTACGCTGTTTGTCAGCCGGGATGCCCTGAATATGGAGGGGCTTTCCGAGGCAACACTGGAAAAGTTCATCAGCATGGGATTTATTCATGAATATGCGGATTTGTTTCATCTGGCAGAGCATCGGGATGCCATTGTGGATATGGAAGGATTTGGGGAGAAATCCTATGCCAATCTTGTGGACAGCATTGAAAAAGCAAGAAATACCACCCTGCCGCGCCTGATTTACGGTCTTGGAATTGCCAATATCGGTCTGGTGAATGCCAAAATGCTGTGCCGGCATTTTGATTATGACCTGGATGCGCTGCAGAGCGCAAAGGAAGAGGAATTAAGTGACATTGAAGGTGTGGGAGATGTCATTGCGGGAGCATTTGTTTCTTATATGAACAATCCGGCGAACCGGGAAAAAATAGACCATCTTTTACCGGAACTTCATCTGGAAAAGCCGGAGAGCAGCACGGAAAACCAGAATTTGGCGGGTCTGTCCTTTGTGGTAACCGGAACCCTGAATTCGTTTGAAAACCGAAATGCCCTGAAAGAGGAAATTGAAAAGCGGGGCGGAAAGGTGACGGGAAGCGTTACTTCCAAAACAGAGTGCCTGATTAACAACGATGTGACATCTTCCTCCTCTAAAAATAAAAAAGCCAAGGAACTGAATGTTCCCATTCTTTCAGAAGAGGATTTTTTACAGAAATATTTCAGCTAAACGAAGCATTTTCAGCTTTGTTTGGACTGCGAATTTATAAAAGCAAGCATATTTGACAAAAAGGGAGAGTTAAAAATGCCTATTAAAATTCAGAGCGAACTGCCTGCAAAGGAGATACTGGAAAACGAAAATATATTTGTGATGGATGAAAACCGTGCAATGCATCAGGATATCCGTCCTTTGCAGGTTTGTATTTTGAACATTATGCCTGTGAAACAGGATACGGAATTACAGCTTTTGCGGGCACTTTCCAATACACCGTTACAGGTTGACGTTACTTTTCTTAACGTGAAAAGCCATGTGTCCGTCAATACATCGGCAAATCATCTCAATAAGTTTTACACTACCATAGATGAAATCCGGGACAGAAAGTTTGACGGTCTGATTATTACCGGGGCGCCGGTGGAGGACATTACATTTGAAGAGGTGGATTACTGGCAGGAGGTCTGCGACATTATGGACTGGGCACAGGAGCATGTGACATCCACCCTGCATATCTGCTGGGGCGCACAGGCTGCTTTTTACCATTATTACGGCATTCAGAAAAGACAGCTTCCCGAGAAGCTTTTTGGCGTTTATCCCCATAGGGTGGCAAACCGTAAAATTCCTCTGGTACGCGGATTTGATGATGTATTTTATGCGCCGCACAGCCGCCATACCGAGACACCGGCAGCAGACATTCATGCCTGCAAAGAGGTGACGGTACTTGCCGAGTCGGACGAAGCGGGCGTCTTTCTTGCCATTGCGGAGAACGGCAAAAAGATTTTTGTAAACGGACATCCGGAGTACGACAGGTATACCCTGCACAACGAATATCTCCGGGATTTAAGCAAAAATCTGCCCATACACATTCCGTACAATTATTACCCGAATGACAATCCGGAGGAAAAGCCTTTGCTGCAGTGGCGTTCCCACAGCAACAATCTCTATTCCAACTGGCTGAATTATTACGTTTACCAGGCTACGCCGTATGATATTTCGGAGATTAAATAAAATAAAAAGGGGGAAAAGGAATGGACAAGGATAAAAGATTTGCGGTTTTAATCGATGCGGACAATATTTCGCCGAAATACATAGACATTATTCTGACGGAGACGGCGAATTACGGAACAGCAAGCATCCGCAGGATTTACGGGGACTGGACGGACAATTCCAAGCATAGCTGGAAGGAATGTCTGCTTCAGAATTCCCTGACACCCGTTCAGCAGTACAGCTACACGGTGGGAAAAAATTCTTCCGACTCCGCTATGATTATAGATGCCATGGATATTCTGTACGGAAATCATGTGGACGGGTTTGTCATAGCCACATCTGACAGTGATTTTACCACACTGGCACGGAGACTCAGGGAGGACGGCAAAATGGTAATCGGTATGGGTGAGAGCAAGACTCCGATGCCGTTTATCAAAGCCTGCGAGCAGTTTAAGACGCTGGATGTTCTTTACGAAGGCAATGGGGAAGAGGCGGAAAAAGCAGATACCCAGAAGGGTGATAAGGCAGAACAGGTGGTGCCGATTACCAGCTTGAAGACTATCCGCAAAACAATTATGAGCATTATCGAGGAACAGACCGAAGACGGCGAATGGATGAATTTAGGAGAATTGGGCAATATTTTACAGAAAAGATATCCTGATTTTGACTGCCGTGTTTACCATTTTTCCAAATTCAGCAGTATGGTGTCTTCTTTCCCGGATGTTGAACTTAGGAGAGAGGGAGACAACCGGGTATGGGTGCGCAAAAAGCCGGAAGAGGTGAAAAAGCCGAAGCAGACAACAAGAAGCCGGCGAAGCAGAACGGATAAAAACAAAAGCCAGGATGCAGGATGATAAAAGAAGAGAAGACAGCCGGGAGTGCCGGATATAAAAAGAAAGGGGATTACAGGTATGGATTTGAAAGATTTCCGTTATGTGGGAGAAAAGCCCAACTTAAAGAAAATTCCGCAGAACGCTTATGGATTTGGCGTGGAGAAGGAAGACAAGGAAAAGTATGTAACGAAGCTGAATGAGAATATTCAGGAGATTGCCCTTTTGCAGGATAAGCTTTACGCAGAAGGAAAGGAAGGCGTGGTATTTGTACTGCAGGCCATGGATGCCGCGGGAAAAGACGGCACGGTGAAGCATGTATTCAGCGGCGTCAATCCGCAGGGAGTCCGGGTTATCAGCTTTAAGCAGCCGTCCAAGGAAGAACTTTCCCATGATTTTTTATGGCGTGTGAACAATGTCCTGCCGGAAAGAGGCATGATTGCAGTGTTTAACCGTTCCCATTATGAAGATGTTCTGGTTACGCAGGTGCATCATATGGAAGAAGGATATGCCATGCCGAAAAGATGCACGGAATGCGGACATGAAGAGTTTTATAAAAAGCGTTACCGTCAAATTAAGGACTATGAAAAATATCTGTATGAAAACGGCTATCGTATGGTAAAGGTACTCTTAAATGTTTCTCTGGAGGAACAGAAGAGCCGTTTCTTAAAACGAATTGAGGACCCTACAAGACACTGGAAGTTTGCCACAGGGGATCTGGAGGAGAGACAGTACTTTGCGGAATATCATAGAATTTATGAAGAAGTGATTGAAAAAACGGGAACGGAAGAATGCCCCTGGTACATCATTCCGGCGGACCAGAAGTGGTTTGCGAGGTATCTGTTTTCAGAAATTGTCAAGAAAACCCTGGAGAGCTGCAAGCCCAAATATCCCACGGCTTCGGAAGCCATGGTGAAGGAAATGACGGACTGTAAGGAAAAACTGGACGAACAGTAAAATGAAAGGACTGTTACATATGGTAGCAGTCCTTTCGTTTTGTCTTTATTTCAAATTCTTATTTGCGGTGGAGAGCATCAGCTTAATACGGTTAAGCTGGTTTACTTCACTGGCGCCGGGGTCGTAGTCAATGGCTACGATGTTGCTTTCCGGGTACTGGTGGCGGAGCTCTTTGATAACACCCTTACCGACTACGTGGTTCGGCAGGCAGCCGAAAGGCTGGCAGCAGACAATGTTGGGAACATTGCTGTGAATCAGTTCCACCATTTCACCGGTCAGGAACCAGCCTTCACCGGTCTGGTTGCCGATGGAAACGATGGGCTTTGCATATTCTACCAGGTCACGGATGTGAGCAGGGGGCGTAAAGTGCCTGCTCTTTGCAAATTCCTTGGCAGCGGCACCGCGCAGACGCTCGATAGCCCAGATGCCTAAGGAAGAGATGCGGGCAGTTTTCTTACTCATGCCGAGCTCTTCCGCCTTGTAAATCTGGTTGTAGAAGCAGTAGAGCATAAAGTCAATCAAATCGGGCATAACCGCTTCGGCACCTTCGGACTCCAGGAGCTCTACCAGATGGTTGTTGCCGGCAGGAGAGAATTTCACCAGGATTTCGCCTACGATACCGACTCTCGGTTTCTTTAAGTCTTCTTTAATAGGAATGGCATCAAAGTCACGGATGATGGCACGGCAGAGCTTGTTGAACTTAAAGAAGCTCATATGCTTTGCGGTAACAAAGTCCTGCGTAACCTTCAGCCATTTGGCATGAACGGCATCCACACTGCCTTTTTCCTGTTCGTAAGGGCGCATACGGTAAACGCAGCGCATGAAAATGTCTCCGAAGGTCGCAGCATAAGCGGCGCGGAGCAGCATTTCCGCATTTAAGTGGAAGCCGGGATTGCTTTCAATACCGCCTAAGTTTAAGGAAATAACCGGAATCTGTTCCATACCGGCTTTCTTAAGGGCACGGCGGATAAATCCAATATAGTTGGTGGCACGGCAGCCGCCGCCGGTCTGGCTCATGATAATGGCGGTACGGTCTAAGTCGTACTTACCGGAAAGCAGTGCCTGCATAATCTGACCGACTACCAGAAGGGAAGGGTAGCAGGCATCGTTGTTTACATATTTCAATCCCACATCTACGGAATGCTTGTTGTCGTTGTCCAGTACCACAAAGTTGTAGCCGCAGGCGTTGAATGCAGGCTGCAGAAGCTCAAAGTGGATAGGGGACATCTGGGGACAGATAATGGTATAATTCTTACGCATTTCTTCGGTAAAAGGCACCTTTACGATAGCGGAAGAATGCAAGGTTCTCTTTTTGTTCTGCTTTTCCCTTACCTTTAACGCGGAGAGAAGGGAACGGATACGGATGCGGGCAGCACCTAAGTTGTTGACCTCATCAATCTTTAAGCAGGTGTAAATCTTGTCGGAGCCGGACAGGATATCGTTTACCTGGTCGGTGGTAACGGCATCCAGACCGCAGCCGAAGGAGTTAAGCTGGATTAAATCCAAATCGTCCCTTGTCTTTACATAGCTTGCGGCGGCGTACAGACGGGAGTGGTACATCCACTGGTCGGAAACGATTAAAGGCCGCTCCGGGTGTCCCAAATGGGAAACGGAGTCTTCCGTCAGCACGGCAATGTCGTAAGAAGTAATCAGCTCGGGAATACCGTGGTTGATTTCGGGGTCCACATGGTAAGGACGGCCGGCAAGCACGATACCGCGTTTGTGGTTTTCTTCCATCCATTTTAAGGTTTCTTCGCCCTTTTCCTGGATGTCCTTACGGGCAGCAGCCTGTTCCTCCCATGCCTTTGCCACAGCGGCGCGAAGCTCTGCAGCGGGAATTTCCGGGAAGGCTTTTGTCAGGGAAGAAAGAATGGTCTTTTCACTGGCAAAGGACATAAACGGATTGCGGAAATCCACTTCGCCGCGTCCGATTTCCTCCACATTGTTCTTGATATTTTCGGAATAGGAAGTAACAATGGGGCAGTTGTAGTGGTTGTTGGTGCCTTCCACTTCGTCACGTTCATAGAAAAGCGCCGGATAGAAAATAAAAGGCACATTCTGCTTAATCAGCCAGGTAACATGACCGTGGGCAAGCTTTGCCGGATAACATTCGGATTCACTGGGAATGGACTCAATGCCCAATTCGTAAATCTTACGGTTGGAAGCAGGAGAAAGTACTACCTGATAACCCAGTTCCGTAAAGAAAGTGAACCAGAACGGATAGTTTTCATACATATTAAGTACCCGGGGAATACCCACCTGTCCGCGGGGCGCCTTGTCCGGGGAAAGAGGCTCATAGGAGAAGAGTCTCTTTAATTTGTATTCAAAAAGATTGGGAATGTTGTTTTCGTTCTTGGCTTTTCCCAGACCTCTTTCACAACGGTTGCCGGAAATATACTGTCTGCCGCCGGAGAATTTGTTGATGGTAAGACGGCAGTTGTTGGTACAGCCGCGGCACTTTGCCATACTGGTTTCAAACTGCAGGGAGCAGATTTTATCAAAGGAAAGCATGGTGGTTTCATAGCCTTCTTCGTAATGGTCCCTGGCAATCAGCGCAGCACCGAAAGCACCCATGATACCGGCAATGTCGGGACGGATGGCTTCACAGTTTGCAATCTTTTCAAAGCTTCTTAAAACGGCATCGTTGTAGAAGGTACCGCCCTGCACGACGATGTTTTTACCGAGTTCGGAGGCATCGGATACCTTGATAACCTTAAACAGGGCATTTTTAATAACGGAGTAGGCAAGTCCGGCGGAAATATCCGCTACGGAAGCGCCCTCCTTCTGGGCCTGTTTTACTTTGGAGTTCATAAATACGGTACAGCGGGTGCCTAAGTCAATGGGATGCTCCGCAAAAAGAGCCGCCTTGGCAAAATCCTGCACGGAATAGTTTAAGGATTTGGCAAAGGTTTCAATAAAGGAACCGCAGCCGGAGGAGCAGGCTTCGTT
>DJEL01000039.1:10240-22430 GCA_002432425.1 Lachnospiraceae bacterium UBA5899 | reverse complement strand
TATACAGTGTCGTTGATTTACCACTACCGGTAGGACCGGTAACAAGAATAATGCCGTGCGGGTTCTTCAAAATATGGTCGAAACGTTTCATTTCTTCCGGTCTGAAGCCCAGTTTGCTCTTTTCTCTGTTAAGTGCAGTCTTGGAAGCAAGACGCATAACGATTTTTTCGCCGTATACGGTAGGAAGTACAGATACACGGATGTCGTACTCCAACCGGTCTACCATCTGGGTAATACGACCGTCCTGCGGTTTTCTCTTTTCGGAGATATCCATACCGCCGATAATCTTGATACGTGCGGACAATGCCGGCATAATCTTGATATCGTATTTGCCTTTTTCATACAGGGCACCGTCGATACGGTAACGGATACGAACCGATTTTTCCAACGGTTCGATATGTATATCGGAAGCTCTCTGACGGGCTGCCTTCTCAATCATTTCCTTAACCAGGACAACGATGGGAGAATTGTTGATGTCGTCATTGATTTCTTCATTAATGTCGTCATCACCGAATTTTTCCTTCGCGTACTCTTCCAGTGCGGATGCCACTTCATCGGATCCGTAGAATTTATCGATTGCCACCATTACGCTTCTCGGCGTTGCAATCAAAGGCTCTATCTGGCAGCCGGTGATAATGGAGATGTCGTCCATTGCATTGACATCCAGCGGGTCTGCCATGGCTACACGTAAAATATTGATATTATCCTCTGCATATTCTATCGGCAGAACCTGTGATTTTTTTAATACCGATGACGGAACCAAGTTCTGTACATCCGGTGAAATAGTAATATTGGAAAGATCAATAATGGGATACCCCAGCTGTGCACCTAAAATCTGTGCAATCAGGTCTTCTGTAATAAGTCCCTTATCAATCAGAATTTCACCTAACTTTTTACCGGAAGCTTTCTGTTCTTCCAGTGCCTGTTGTAACTGTTCTTCCGTAATGGCGTTACTCAGTACCAGAGCTTCACCTAAACGGATTTTTTTACCTGTATATTTTGCCATTTTATGTACCGTCCCCAAGTAATGTATTACTGCTTATATTGTATCTTTTTACGTATTATTTTGCAACTCTTTTTATGCATTTTATACGAAAAAAATTGTTTTTAGAACAACTTTTCATACATATTTTCAGGAGCCTGTGCATATTGGATTGCCATGTCCCTGGTAATAACGCCGTCAAAGTAGAGCTGTACAATCGCATCGTCCATGGTAATCATACCCATTTTACGGTTGGTCTGCATGATGTTGGGCAGCTGATAGGTCTTGCTTTCACGAATCAGGTTGCGTGCCGCATGGATGGCATGCAGTACTTCAAATGCCGCTACCCGTCCATGTCCGTCAGATGTCGGAATCAGCTGCTGGGAAATGATTGCTTCCAATACACTGGCGAGCTGAATGCGAATCTGCTGCTGCTCATGAGGCGGGAATACGTCGATAATACGGTCTACGGTACTTGCTGCACCGATGGTATGTAAGGTGGATAATACGAGGTGACCTGTTTCAGCCGCTGTAATGGCAATACTGATAGTTTCCAGGTCACGCATTTCTCCTACAAGGATAACATCCGGGTCTTCACGAAGAGCGGCACGAAGGGCATTTGCATAGTTGCCGGTATCGCTTCCTACTTCTCTCTGGTTTACCATGGACATCTTGTGGTGATGCATGTACTCGATAGGGTCTTCCAGTGTGATGATATGGGCATCACGGTTGGTGTTGATTTTATCGATAAGGGCTGCCAGCGTGGTGGACTTACCGCTGCCGGTAGGACCCGTTACCAGAATCAGACCTCTTTTTCTTGTATACAAATCTACAACCGACTCAGGAATGCCTAACTGTTCCGGAGTAGGAATGTCGGTACCTACCAGACGGAGGGCCAGTGCTGCAGAGCCTCTCTGTTTAAATACATTGACACGGAATCTGGCGTAGTTCGGCATGGAATAGGACAAGTCGTTTTCGCCTTTCTCATCAAATACCGCTTTCTGGTGCGGTGTCATAACAGAAGCGGCTATTGCCATTGTTTCCTCCGGCGTAAGTACCGGATAATTGGTAGCCATAAGTCTACCGTTTACACGTAAAATAGGCGGTACGCCTACTGTAAAATGAACGTCGCTGGCGCCAAGTTCTATGGCTAACTGTAATACTTCGTCAAGTGATACCATGTCCGTCTCTCTCCTGTGTCTTTTATTTTACGGTAAATTCACGTTAAATACATTTTTCTTTGTATTTTTAATGTAATCTATCGTTTTTCTTTCATTAAATGCTTTCTTTTCAGACATTACCATTAGTATAGTTTCCGGTAAAATATCTGTCAACCGCATTTCATCGACAATTCTAAAATTGTACTTATAATTATACAATAACCCTTTATTATTTACAAGAAAGAACTTTTGAAAGTATAAAAAATATATAAAATTGTACGAAAATCAGTGTTTAATTTTGGTGATTTTTCCATAACAAAAAAGCCCTCCCTGCAAGGGAGAGCCTTTTCTTATAACCCGTCATTTTCATACAGGCAATTTTACTTGTAGTTTACAATCTTTCCGAAATCTTCCTTTAAGGAAGCGCCGCCTACAAGGCCGCCATCGATGTCTGCCTGTGCAAACAGTTCGGGAGCGCTTGCTGCAGATACGGAGCCGCCGTACTGGATACGGATAGCTGCTGCTGTCTGTTCGTCGTAGATTTCGCCGATGCATGCACGGATAGCTGCACAAACTTCCTGTGCCTGTTCTGTGGTTGCAACCTTACCGGTTCCGATTGCCCAAATGGGTTCGTAAGCGATAACTGCGGTCATTGCCTGGTCTGCGGTTACGTTTAAGAACGCAATCTTAATCTGCTGACGAATCCAGTCGATGGTGATGCCCTGTTCTCTCTGAGTCAGAGATTCACCGCAGCAGATGATGGGGGTAAGACCATGTTCAAATGCTTTCAGAACCTTCTTGTTTACGGTTTCATCGGTTTCTGCGAAGTATTCTCTTCTTTCGGAATGTCCGATGATAACGTATTTTACACCAGCATCTGTCAGCATGTTGGGAGAAATTTCACCGGTGAATGCACCTTTTTCTTCAAAGTACATATTCTCGGCACCGATTTCAATGTTGGTTCCCTTTGCTGCTTCGATAGCGGGAATGATATCGATAGCGGGTACGCAGAATACTACATCTGCATCCTCTGTCACTACCAGGGGTTTTAATTTTTCAATTAATGCAACGGCTTCGCTGGGAGTCATGTTCATTTTCCAGTTGCCGGCAATGATTTTCTTTCTTGCCATATCAGTTGTCCTCTCTTATTTGTCGTCTGCTGCTGCTACGCCGGGAAGTACTTTGCCTTCCAGGAACTCTAAGGAAGCGCCGCCGCCGGTGGAAATGTGAGTCATCTTGTCCGCAAATCCAAGCTGGTTTACAGCTGCTGCAGAGTCACCGCCGCCGATAATGGTGGTTGCATCGGTATCAGCCAGTGCCTTTGCTACTGCAATGGTACCTGCTGCAAGGGTAGGATTTTCAAACACGCCCATAGGTCCGTTCCATACAACGGTCTTTGCATTCTTAACAGCATCCGCAAAAAGCTTCTGGGTCTTGGGTCCGATATCACAGCCTTCTCTGTCTGCAGGCATATTGGTTACATCGTAGGTTTCTACTTCCACGGGAGCATCAATCGGGTTCGGGAAATCAGCGATGGTTACCGCATCTACGGGAAGAAGCAGGTTCTTGCCAAGTTTCTTAGCCTTGTCCATCATTTCCTTGCAGTAATCAAGTTTGGTATCGTCAACTAAGGACTTACCGATTTCATAACCTTGTGCTTTTAAGAAGGTGTAAGCCATACCACCGCCGATAATCAGGGTATCGCACTTCTCAAGCAGGTTGGAGATTACATTTAACTTATCTGCTACCTTTGCACCGCCGAGGATTGCAACGAAAGGTCTTACTGGATTTTCTACTGCATTGCCGAGGAAGTTGATTTCCTTCTGCATTAAGTAGCCGACAACATTCTCGCCGCCCTTTGCCTTGATGAATTTGGTAACGCCCTCTACGGAAGCATGTGCTCTGTGGGAGGAACCGAATGCATCACATACATACAGGTCTGCAAGGTCTGCAAGTTCTTTGCTGAACTGTTCGCCGTTCTTGGTTTCTTCTGCGCCGCGGAAACGGGTATTCTGAAGAAGGATGACATCTCCGTCCTTCATCTCTGCTACTGCTTCGGTTGCAGCAGGACCGGTTACATGGTAATCGGAAATAAATTTAACGGGCTTGCCAAGCTTTTCGGAAAGTCTCACTGCAACAGGTGCAAGAGATTCGCCTTCGTTGGGGCCGTTCTTTACTTTTCCTAAATGGGAGCAAAGGATAACCTTGCCGCCGTCATTGATTAACTTCTGAATGGTGGGAAGTGCCGCAACGATACGGGTATCGTCTGTGATCTTGCCTTCCTTTAAGGGTACGTTGAAGTCACATCTTACAAGTACTCTCTTTCCTTTTGCGTTGATGTCATCAACGGATTTCTTATTAAGTCCCATAATGTTACCTCCATTTTTTATTTCCACTTTTTTCCTGTGGACATGGACTTACCCATAAAAAAGAGGCCCGGTCCTAAAAGACCGGACCTCTGATAGGTCTTTATTTCGGGCTGCTGCCCGGTCGAACACTGTGTAATCAGGCTGCCTGATTATGCAAGTTCGCTGAAGTACTTAATAGTACGAACCATCTGGCTGGTGTAGCTGTTTTCATTGTCATACCAGGAAACAACCTGCACTAAGGAGTTGCCGTCTTCCATGTTGGAAACCATGGTCTGGGTTGCATCGAAGATAGAACCATAGGTGCTTCCTACGATATCGGAAGATACGATTTCGTCTTCGTTGTAATCGAAGGATTCGGTCTTAGCTGCCTTCATAGCTGCATTGATTTCTTCCTTGGTTACTTTGCCCTTAACTACTGCTACTAAGATAGTGGTAGAACCGGTAGGGGTCGGTACACGCTGAGCAGAACCGATCAGCTTGCCGTTCAGTTCGGGAATTACAAGACCGATTGCCTTAGCAGCACCGGTAGAGTTGGGAACGATGTTGCAAGCGCCTGCACGGCTTCTTCTTAAATCACCCTTTCTCTGAGGTCCGTCAAGAATCATCTGGTCACCGGTATAAGCATGTACGGTGGTCATGATACCGCTCTGGATAGGAGCGAAATCGTTCAGAGCCTTAGCCATGGGAGCTAAGCAGTTTGTTGTACAGGAAGCTGCGGAGATAACGGTATCTTCGGGCTTCAGTGTGTTGTGGTTTACATTGTATACGATGGTAGGAAGATCATTTCCTGCGGGAGCAGAGATAACAACCTTACGAGCGCCTGCTGCGATATGAGCGCTTGCTTTTTCTTTGGAGGTGTAGAAACCGGTACATTCCAGAACTACGTCTACCTTTAATTCTCCCCAGGGAAGTTTGGAAGCGTCTGCTTCTTTGTAAATGGTAATGGTCTTGCCGTTTACAGTGATGTTGTCTTCACCTGCTACAACGGAATCAGCATATTTGTACTTACCCTGTGAAGAGTCATACTTCAACAGATGTGCAAGCATCTTAGGGCTTGTTAAATCGTTGATTGCTACTACTTCGTATCCTTCTGCATCAAACATCTGTCTGAATGCAAGACGACCAATACGGCCGAAACCATTAATTGCTACTCTTACTGACATTTTAGTTTCCTCCTAAATATCTTTCTTTATTGCAATCAATTTATGATTGTCAAAACTTTATCAACAAGGCTATTTTACCTAATTCCTGTCCATAATTCAAGATAAAAATGGAATTTTTTTATTTTTTCTGGTACAATACCTGTAAAAGTACAGGAGGGAATGAAATTTATGTCAATTTTAGCTGATCAGCATCTGCACTCTTCCTTTTCCGGAGACAGTACAGAGCCCATGGAAAACATAGCGGAAGCCGCTATCAAAAACGGCTTGTTCCATATTTCCTTTACGGAGCATATGGATATGGGCTATCCGGTTACGGAGGACACTCCCGAAGGAACCTTTCTTCTGAATGCGGATTCTTATATTTACGATTTTCTCAGAACACGTTTTAAATATGATGGCAGACTTAACGTCCGGCTCGGCGTGGAAATCGGGCTGGACCCCCGTTTTATCAAAGAGCTGAATACCTTTGCCGGCACGCACGAATACGATTTTATCATCGGTTCCACCCATCTTGCAAACGGCAGGGACCCCTACTATCCAGACTTTTTTGAAGGCCGCAGCGACGAAGAGGCGTTCCGCGAATATTTTCTGGCGGAGCTTGAAAATTTAAGGACATTTGATTTTTACGATGTTGCCGGACACCTGGACTACTGCGTCCGCTACGGCAAAGAAAAGGACCGCCATTATTCCTATGATAAATATAAGGATATTTTAGACGAAATGCTCTCCGTCCTTTTGGAAAAGGAAAAGGGGCTGGAACTTAACACCGGCAGCCTGCGGAACGGCACAAAGGATGTCAGCCCCTGCCGGGAACTGCTTGCCCGTTATCACGAACTGGGCGGCAGCCTTATCACTGTCGGCTCCGATGCCCACAAGGCCCATGATGTGGCGTCCGATTTTTCCCTTGCTTCGGAAATTTTAACGGACTGCGGTTTCAAATACTACTGCATCTATGAAAAGCACCAGCCGGTTTACATGAAATTGTAACTATCATTTTCTTTGTGCATCCGGAATATAATATGGAAAAAAGTAAGGGGTGTTCCCATGCTTTTTTGCAAAAACCGGACTTTTATCAAAGGCACTCTTATTCTCACGTTAACGGGACTTTTAAGCCGTGTCATCGGCTTCTTTTACCGTATTTATCTTTCTCGTCTGTTCGGCGAGGAAGGCATGGGCATTTACCAGCTTTTAAGCCCGGTACTTGCCCTTTCTTTTTCTCTGTGCGCCGCAGGCATCCAGACCGCCATTTCCAAATATGTGGCGGCAAGTGTGGCAAAAGGAAACCGCAAGGACAGCTACCGATATCTTTTTACCGGTTTGTTTCTGTCCCTGCTTCTCTCCGTTCCCTGTACGCTTCTTCTCCTTATGTTTTCGGATTTTGTCGCCGTACATTTCCTTTTAGAAGCAAGAACGGCTTCCATGCTGCGTATTATCGCCCTGTCCATCCCCGCCGGAGCCGTCCATTCCTGCATTAACGGTTATTATTACGGCATCAAGAAAACCATGCTTCCTTCTTCCACACAGTTAATGGAACAGTTTATGCGCTTTTTTTGTGTTCTGGCAGCGGATTTTCTTGCCCGCCGGTCTCATACGGTTCCTCATATCAACGCTGCTGTTGTGGGTCTTGTGGTGGGAGAATGCGCCGCCGTGCTGATTTCCCTGCTCGCCATCTATTTCCGTTTTTACCGGGAGGAAGCCGGCGGTAAATCCATTTACAAAGATACCGGGAAGCATGCTCTGCCGATGCCAAACGCAGGTGCTTTTGGTATCTCCCGTTTTCATGCCGTCAAAGACCTGCTGGTGCTGGCGTTTCCGCTTACCGTCAGCCGCATTGTAGTAAACCTTTTGCAGAGTGTGGAAGCGGTTGCCATTCCTTCCCGCCTCTGCCGGTACGGCTATGACTCCGTGACGGCGTTAAGTGTCTACGGAGTGCTTACCGGTATGGCTCTTCCGCTTTTGTTTTTCCCAAATGCACTGACGGGCTCCATGTCTCTTCTGCTTCTTCCCATGGTTTCGGAAGCCGATGCCAAAGGAAATACGGATTCGGTCAAAAATACCACCTTAAAAACCATTTACTCCTGCCTTCTTTTGGGCGCTGCCTGTACTTTGTTTTTCTTTTTGTTCGGGCCGTATTTGGGGCGCTTTCTTTTCCGCAGCGAGCTTGCCGGCCGCTACATACGTTCCTTAAGCCTGCTTTGTCCTTTTTTATACCTGTGCACCACATTATCCGGCATCCTGCACGGACTGGGAAAAGCCGTCAGTGTCTTTTTTGTCAATGTATTTTCTCTCTCCCTGCGGCTTTTGTTTGTATTCTTCCTGATACCCGCATTCGGCATCGACAGTTATATTTTGTCCATGGTTTTAAGCCAGCTTCTCAGCGCCGTTTTTTATCTGTTTCTTCTATATAAAAAATGGAAGTAAACGGAACTATTGATTTTTCTTAATATTCTCCCGCGTTTTCCTTGCATGATAACGACATTTAGTATATAATGCATTCGAAAAAAACACAAAGGAAGAGGTATTCGACATGTATGAATTTATCCGTAAATTACCAACCCCTGAGGAAATTAAAGAACAGTTTCCGGTATCTCCCGAGCTCATTGCCTTAAAGAAACAGCGCGATGCGGAAATCCGCGATGTCTTTACCGGAAAAAGCAATAAATTTCTCCTGATTATCGGTCCCTGCTCCGCAGACAACGAAACTGCAGTCTGTGACTATGTGACAAGGCTGGCAAAGGTAAACGAAAAAGTAAAAGACAAGCTGATTCTTATTCCCAGAATCTACACCAATAAACCCCGAACCACCGGTGAAGGCTACAAGGGCATCGTTTCCCAGCCCGACCCCGAAAAGAAGCCGGACTTCCTATCCGGTCTGATTGCCATGAGAAAAATGCAGATTCATGCCATGGAAGAAAGCGGTCTGACCGCAGCGGATGAAATGCTTTATCCGGAAAACTGGCCTTACGTTTCCGACCTGCTCTCCTATGTAGCTATCGGTGCACGTTCCGTAGAGGATCAGCAGCACAGACTTGCCTGCAGCGGTTTTGATGTTCCCGCCGGTATGAAAAACCCCACCAGCGGCGACCTTTCCGTTATGTTAAACTCCGTATATGCCGCACAGCATGCGCATTCTTTCATCTTCCGCGGCTACGAAGTAAAAACTTCCGGCAACGACCTGGCGCACACCGTTTTACGCGGTGCCACCAACAAGCACGGTCAGAACCTTCCCAACTATCACTACGAAGATTTAAATACGCTTCTTAGTCTGTATGGGGAAAGAGAACTGAAAAATCCTGCCTGCGTCATCGATACGAATCACTCCAACTCCAACAAGAAATTCGAGCAGCAGATTCGTATTGCAAAAGAGGTTATGCACTCCCGCAAGTTAAATGCGGACATTCACAGTCTGGTTAAGGGTCTGATGATTGAAAGCTACATTGAAGACGGCTGCCAGAAGGTGGGTGAAGGCGTTTACGGCAAATCCATTACCGACCCCTGCCTCGGCTGGACATCCACGGAAAAGCTGATTTATGAAATTGCTGATTATGAATAATTTTCGCATCCAAAAAGGGCTGCCGCAATATATGCGACAGCCCCTTTTCTATTATTTCCTTACCGGAATTTTCTTTCTGATATCCGCCAGTCTGTTTAATGCTTCATACAGCGTTTCGTCTTTCTTGGCAAAATGCAGGCGGATTAAATTGTTGACGGGTTCCTTAAAGAAGCTGGACCCGGGTACCGCGCCCACTCCCACATCTCTTGCCAGAACTTCACAGAATTCCAAATCCGATGCAAAACCGAATTCTCCGATATCGAGGAGAATATAATATGCGCCCTCCGGTACCGTGTGGGCAATGCCGATGTCATCCAGACCCTTTAAGAACAAATTGCGCTTACCCGTATATTTCTCCTGTAAATCCTTGTAATACTGCCCGCCGAATTTAAGTCCCGTAACCGCTGCTTCCTGCAAGGGCGCCGCTGCTCCCACAGTTAAGAAATCGTGAACCTTCTTTGCCACCTCGATAATTTCGGGCGGAGCAATGATATAGCCCAGACGCCAGCCGGTGATGGAATAGGTCTTAGACAGGGAGCTGCAGGAAATGGTTCTTTCCCACATCCCGGGCAGGGATGCAAAATAGATATGCCTGTTGGGCTCGTAAACAATGTGCTCGTAAACTTCATCCGTGATGACATAAGTATCGTATTTTTTTGCCAGCTCCGCAATGAAGTTAAGCTCTTCGAGCGTAAATACCTTGCCGCAGGGATTGGACGGATTGCAGAGAATAAGTGCCTTGGGATGCTGCTTAAAAGCAGCTTCCAGTTCATCCGGATTAAAACGGAAAGCAGGCGGATACAAGGGCACGTAAACAGGCTGTGCGCCGGAAAGAATGGTGTCTGCTCCGTAGTTTTCATAAAAAGGAGAGAAAATAACCACCTTGTCGCCGGGGTCCGTGACGGTCATCATGGCTGCCATCATGGCTTCCGTACTGCCGCAGGTCACCACAATTTCGCCGTTGGGGTCAATGGTTCTGCCCATGAGACGGGACTGTTTTGCCGCCAGCGCTTCCCGGAAATTCTGAGCTCCCCAGGTAATGGAATACTGGTGGTAGTCTTCGTGGGACACTTCCGCCAGTCTGTCGAGAATTTCCTTCGGCGGGTCAAAATCGGGAAATCCCTGTGATAAATTGACGGCTCCGTATTGCAGGGATACTCTCGTCATCCGCCGGATAACAGAGTCCGTAAAATCCTTGGTACGTTCTGATAATTTCTGCATGATAAACACTCCTATTTCTTTTCCAGTATGTAAGACTTTTTATCGTTCAAAATATGCTTCGGGTCGAGGGCATCCTTAATCCGGTTCATAACCTCCAGATTTTCTCCGGGTGTTTCCCGTAAAAAGTACCGGCGTTTGCTGATGCCGATGCCGTGTTCCCCGGAAGTAATGCCGCCTAATTCATATGCTTTATGGTATGCCTTATCCATATTGGCTTTCAGCTCTTTATGCCAGGTTTTCAAATCCCTGTCGCCGCGGACCACGCACAGATGCACGTTGCCGTCTCCCGCATGTCCGAAGCTTACCATCTGCATACCGCTTTCTTTATCCAGCTTGTTGATAAAGGAAATAAATTCCGCCGTTTTGTCTATGGGTACCACGATGTCCACCGGCTCCTGTTCGGAGAATGCCTCCACAGCCTTTACCAATGCGCCTCTGACCTTCCAGATGTCTGCCGCAGGCGGAATAACATTTGACGGGTTCTGTTCCACATCCGTCAGGGGCAAATACGCCAGTGCGCCGCCGTCCAGTGCGAGCTTGCGGATGCGTTCCGCATTCTCCCGTACCTCGGAAGCATGTCCGTCAAAGGTAAGTAAAATATAGGAACCTGCTTCCGGGTAAGGATATTTCACACCCAGGAAATCCTCTCCCAATTTTACCACTTTCCGCTCCATAAATTCAACCGCCGTCGGATTGGCGTTGGCTCTTAGTACCGAAAGAACACTCTGGATACCGGTTTTCAAATCCGGATAGGGTACAAGCACGCTCAGAGAAGTCTCCGGTTTGGGGATAAGCTTCAGAATGCATTTTGTAATCACTGCCAGTGTGCCTTCCGAACCGATATAGAGATTTTTTAAGGAAAGCCCGCTGGCATCCTTCACGTTTTTGCCGCCCGCGGTAAGAACACTGCCGTCCGCCGTCACTACTTCCAGACCTCTCACATAATCCCTTGTAACGCCGTATTTTACGGCACGCATGCCACCTGCGTTGGTGCTGATGTTGCCTCCGATGGAAGATGCCTTCTCCCCCGGGTCGGGAGGATAAAACAATCCCTTTTCTTCCACATATTTCTGCAAATCCTGTAAAAGCAGTCCCGGCTGTACGGTAATGGTCATGGTGCTTTCGTCCAGCTCCAGTATCTTGTCCATATGGGAAAAATCCAGAATAATGCCGCCGTCCACCGGTACCGTGGAGCCAACCAGATTGGTGCCCGCCCCTCTCGGTGTCACCGGTATGTCATGCTTATGCGCATATTTTAAGATTTTGCTGACTTCTTCCGTACTCTGCGGAAAAACAAGCGCCGCCGCTTCTCCCTTCAGCCTTCCCAGCGTATCGCTTAAATACTTCTCCGGGATGTCATGCGCTACGATTCGTTTTTTATCCGGAATAATCTCTTTTAATTTTTTCAGAAGCTTTTCCTTATCCATTCTTACACCTTCTTATCTTACGCAGGCTACTCTTTTACAGGCTGCTTTCGCCGACCGTCCTTTTGTAAGCTGACCTTTTACAGGGTCAGCGCCAGACGGTAATTTTCATCCATAGTCCTGCAGGATGCCGCAAACTGTTCCTGTTCTTTTTCGTTTAAGTCAAGTTCTATGATTTCCGCCACACCGTCTTTGTTTAAGCGGGCGGGAACGCTGGCATACACACCTTTTTGTCCGTATTTTCCGTTTAAGAGCACGGATACGGGAAGAATGCGGTTTTCGTCACCGAAAACAGCTCTTACCACTTCCGCAATGGAA
>DJEL01000039.1:0-10140 GCA_002432425.1 Lachnospiraceae bacterium UBA5899 | reverse complement strand
TTACCTGCCGCAGCAAGTTCCTCTAAATTAAGTTTTCCGTAGGTATCCGGGTATTCTTCCATCAGTTTGAGCAGCGGTTTGCCGGCAATGGTAACGGTGGACCAGGGAACCATCTGGCTTTCACCGTGCTCGCCGAGTGCATAACCGTAAACGGATTTCTGGTCGATGCCGGTTTCCTGTGCCACTGCCCTGCGCAGTCTGGCTGAGTCAAGCGTGGTGCTGGTGGATAAAATTCTCTCCGGCGCCCAGTTCAGCACATGCTGCAGATAATGAGTTACCACATCCGCCGGATTGGAAATATTTAAGATAATGCCGGAGAAGCCGGAATTCCGGATGTTCTCGGCTACTTCCTTAATAATGGCAATGGTCTGGCGCAGGGTGTCCATACGGGTCTGTCCCTTGCTCATGTCGGGAAGCGGTCCTGCCGCTACAATCATCAGATCCGCATCCTTGGCATCGCTGTAATCTCCCGCCCTCACAATGGCTCTTTTCTGCAGATATACGGTTGAGTCGAAAATGTCCAGCGCCTGCGCTTCCGCCTTCTTTACATCTACATCAATATATACGATTTCTTCCGCAAGTCCCTGGGAAACCAGTGCGTAGCCTGCGTGGGAGCCCACATGTCCCGCTCCTATGATAATGATTTTTCTGTTCTGTAATGCCATGTTTATCCCTTCCTCTCTTTAGTGACGGTTCTTCTTTACGACGATGTTACCGATAACCTGAATGATGCTGACCAAAATAAACACCACGATAACGGTTACCCAGGTAACATCCGTCATGTTTCTGTCGTGACCATAACGGATAGCAAAATCACCCAAACCGCCGGAGCCGACCGCACCTGCCATGGCGGTAAGACCTACCAGGCTGATAGCGGTAATGGTGGTGCCCCTGGAAATGGCTGCCACGCTTTCCCTTAAGTACACACGGAAAATAATTTCCAAAGGACCGGAGCCCATGGACAGGGCTGCTTCAATGAGTCCCGGGTCCGTTTCCGCCAGTGCGCTTTCCACCTGTCTGGAGAAGAAAGGCACCGTACCCATAATCAGGGGAACAATGGCGCCGGGCACGTTAATGGCGGTGCCCATGATGGCTCTTGACAGAGGAATGACCCACGTCAGCAAAATGATAAACGGAATGGAACGGAAAAAGTTAATCAGCTTATCTAAAATCTGGTACAGCACCTTGTTCTGCAGGATGCCGCCCGGTTTTGTCACCACGATGATAATTCCTAATATGAGGCCCAGTACAAAGGCAATGCTGCCTGACCAGACCACCATTACGAGGGTGTCCTTGATTGCCGCCAGAAAATCCGGGAGCTTATTCATAACATTGGGAATGATTTTATTCAGCAGCTCTGCCATCTTTGATTACCTCCACTCCTACATTTTTTTCTTTCAGGTAGGTGAGCGCCTGCTCCACCTTGTCCTTATCGCCGCTGACTATGGCAACCGTACCGCCAATCGGCGCATTCTGCACGATTTCCACGTCCGCGAATATAATGTTCAGAATAATTCCGAACTTTTCCGTTACCACGGAGATAAGCGGTTCGGAAGCATTCTTTTCTATGTAAGAAAGTCTCACAATGAGTTCGCCAGGTTTCAGTGCCACAACGGGTGAGTCCGCCTCCACCAGTTCTTCAATCTTCTGCAGATTGGAAGTGGTCTTGATGAAATCTCTGGTGACTTTATTCTGTGGAGTAGCGAAAATGGAGAATACCTCGCCTTCCTCCACAACATTGCCGTGGTCCATAACCGCAACCCGGTTGCAGATTTCCTTTACCACGTCCATCTCATGGGTAATCACCACAATGGTGATGCCGAGGGTTTCGTTGACCTTCTGCAACAGCTTCAGGATGGATTTTGTGGTCTGGGGGTCCAGCGCGGAAGTTGCTTCGTCACAAAGTAAAATCTTCGGGTCGTTTGCCAGGGCTCTTGCAATCGCCACTCTCTGCTTCTGTCCGCCGGACAACTGGCTGGGATAAGCATTTTCCTTTTCCGAAATACCCACCAACTCCAACAGTTTGTGAACCTTATCGGCTATCTCCTGCTTGGAAAGTCCGCTTCCCTTTAAGGGATATGCCACATTGCCGAATATGGTCCGGGACGGCATCAGATTGAAGTGCTGGAAAATCATGCCGATTTTCTTTCTTGCCTTTCGTAATTCCTTTGCAGACAAAGCGGTTATTTCTTTATCATCCACGGTAACCGTTCCCGAGGTAGGTCTTTCCAGCAGATTGATGCATCTTACCAGAGTCGATTTGCCGGCGCCGGAAAATCCGATAATTCCGAAAATGTCGCCGTCATAAATGGTAAGGTTTACATCCTTTACCGCTTGAACTTCCTTCCCTCCGTCTATAAAAGTTTTGCTGATATTCTGTAATGTAATCACCTGCGTTCTCTCCTTTCGATGCCTTATCCTACCACACCCTTTTTCTTTGCGCTAATATCCGCTAAATATGGCGTGTAATAGTTTGAACCTATAGCTGCCTTGTCAAAAACGCTATAACCGCTTGCTGCAAATTGCCTTGACTACAGAATTTTGGTTTCTTATAATACACTTAACCTATTAACTTTGTAGGAAAATCAAGGTTTTTTAACCTCACCCAAATATAAAAGGAGATTTTTTATGATTCAGGAAAAGCGAGTGTGGGAACTTTTTTCAGAGCTGGTTTCCATTGACAATCCTTCTCTCAGAGAAGAAAAAATGTGTGAAAGAATAAAAAAATTTTTAGAAAATTTACAAATTCCCTATGAAGAAGATGATACCGGAAGCAAAATCGGCGGCACCACCGGCAATCTTTATGCGTATGTGGAAGGCGACAATTCCCTTCCTCCCCTTCTTTTTTCCGCCCATATGGACTCCGTCAGTCCCGCCGTGGGGAAAAAAGCCGTTTTACACGAAGACGGCACGATTACCTCCGACGGCAGCACCGTGCTCGGTGCCGATGACCTTTCCGGCGTCTGCGCCATTCTCGAAGCACTGACTTCCTTAAAAGAAGACGGAAAACCGCACCGCCCGCTGGAGCTGTTGTTTGATGTGGCGGAGGAAACCTACTGCGCCGGTATCCAGCAGTTTGATTTTTCCCGTTTGAAATCCAAAGAAGCCTATGTTTTTGATTTGACCGGTGATATCGGCGGGGCTGCCTATCAGGCGCCTGCCATTATTTCCTTTACAGCCGGTTTTACCGGCAAGGCAACCCATGCCGCTTTTTCTCCGGAAGATGGCATTCATGCCATCAAGGCCACCGCTCTCGCAGTAACTGCCATCCCCTGCGGACATGTGGGCGAAACCACCGTCAATGTCGGTACCATAAAGGGCGGCGAGGCCGATAATGTTGTGCCCGCTTTCTGTGAAATCACCGGAGAGGTCCGCGGCTTTGACAACGAGGTGGTATTTGCACAGCTTGACGCCATTCGCGGCATTGTGGAAAAAATCGCTTCTGACACCGGTACTGCTATAAACTTTTCCACCAATCCGCTCTGTCTTGCCTACCGTGTGGACCCGGAAAGTCCCGTAGCCGACCGTTTCAAGAAGGCTTGTACCTCTGTAGGGCTCAAGGACGGACTGCACATTACCTACGGTGGCAGTGACAACAACCACTTCTATCCCCACGGACTGAACGGTCTGGTGGTTGCTTCCGGTATGAACAACTGCCACGGCTGCGGAGAATACAGCAATCTTTCCGACCTGACCGCCGCCGCGAAACTGGCGCAGGCGCTGATGCTGAGCCGGGAGTAAGCTGTGCTGGATTTTAAAATACCTTCAGCAATCCCCCTACAATGCCGGGGCTTATGTAGCCTTCCAGCAGGCACCCTGCCGTAAGAGCGGCAAGCCCCGCCAGGTACTGCACCGCTTTTTTCCGGATTTCCCGGTTTCTGTCACCGGGGTATTCTTCCGTATAGTATAACGTCCTGCACAGTTCCCTACTCCACTCCAGGAACAGGATGGACACCGGCAGATAGATAAGTCCCTGGGGAAAAACGCCCGCCATAATCAGGAAAATTCCTTTGAGACCGTACTGCAGGACGGAAGCGGCGCACAGCATACCGAAAGAAATACCCATCCAGATACAGCAGGTGTAAGTTGCCACCATGCCGAGCCAGGTGGTGGACAGCACAATCAGTATCAGGAAAATGAGCAACCTCTCCCGCAGGACATAAAAAAAGAATGCCCTTTTGTCAATGGCAGCATATTTCAGTTCATATAACAGTTCCAGATTCAGAATTCCTCCCGATTTCACCAGCGTGTCTTTCAGGGAATTGCCTATCAGAATGCCGGCAATAAAGCTTGTCACAAGCAGGCACAGAATAAGCCGCAGCCTGTATTTTTCCAATAAAAAAGGCTTTTTCATAAACAATAGAATCTCGTTTTCTACTATTCTATGAAAAAGCCGTCCGGCTCATGCCGGTTTTATTTTGTTCCGTTATCTGCCCTTGCAAACCGGCACGGCATTCTGCCCAGCCGGAATGTTATTTCTGCAGATATTTGTGTGCGTAGGTCATAATGGCGCAGATGGTCTTGGAGTCCTGAATGGTGGTATCGTAAATCATATCCATCAGTTCATCCACCGTGTACGCCTCCACATTGATAAACTCATCCTCATCCAGGTGCTGGTGGGTCTTTATCAGGTTGTGCGCCACATAAATGTCTATTTTCTCATTACAGAACGCAACTGTGGTGCGGATGGAAATCAGAAAATCCACATCTTCGCTGCGATAACCGGTTTCCTCTTCCAGTTCCCTTGCCGCAGCCGTTTTCGTCGGTTCGTCCGCTCCGTTTAAGCCGCCTGCCGGAATTTCCAGCGTATAGCGGTCAAGTGCGTTGCGGTACTGGCGCACCATTAAAATTTTACCGTCCTCTCTCACGGGAACGATTGCTGCCGCTCCCTTATGTCCGATAAAATCCCATTTTACCACATTGCCGTTGGGAACCTGCACGGTATCCTTATAATAATCGATGATGCTGCCCTTATATACCAGGTCCCTGCTTAATCTCTTAAATTCCTCTGCCATACCTTCATCCCTTAATCCATCTGCTCTTCATGATGCCTTCCGCTGTCCGTCAGGCTGTCTGCTGTTCACTCATTACTCTTCCAGACGTCCGTTTTTCACGCATTATGCTTCCAGAAGCTTATTTACACTGACTAATTTCACACAGAGTACGAAAAGTTCGGTTGCCTGCTGCATTTCTTCGGGGGTGGGGAAGGAAGGGGCAATACGGATATTGCTGTCCTTGGGATCCTTTCCGTACGGGTAGGTTGCGCCGGCGCCGGTCAGTACCACGCCTGCTTCTTTGCATTTTGCCACAACTTCCTTGGCACAGCCTTCCATGGTGTTGAAGGAAATGAAGTAGCCGCCCTTCGGCTTAATCCATTCGCCGATGCCGAGACCGCTTAATTCCTCTTCCAGAGTGGAAATAACGGCTTCAAACTTAGGACGGAGAATGTCGGCTTCCTTCTTCATCTGGGCACGCAGGCCGTCGATGTCCTTAAAATATCTGACATGTCTTAACTGGTTAATCTTGTCGTATCCGATGGTCTGGATGGTCATGGTCTTTCTGATATCTGCCAGGTTCTTTTCGGAAGCAGCTATAGCTGCAATACCGGAACCGGAGAAGCTTACCTTGGAGGTGGAAGCAAATATATATACCATGTCAGGATTGCCTGCTTTTTCACATTCTGTCATGATATCCAGCAGTTCGTCCTTGTCATCCTCATACAAATCATGAATACCGTAAGCATTGTCCCAGAAAATACGGAAATCTTCCGCTGCGGGCTTTAAGGCTGCAAAACGCTTTACGGTTTCATCGGAATAGGTAATGCCCTGCGGGTTGGAATACTTCGGTACACACCAGATACCCTTTACGGCCGGGTCTTCGTTTACATATTTTTCTACCAAATCCATATCCGGGCCGGTCGGCGTCATGGGAATGTTAATCATTTCAATGCCGAAATGCTCGGTAACGGCAAAGTGTCTGTCGTAGCCGGGTACCGGACATAAGAATTTTACTTTATCAAGCTTGCACCAGGGGGTGCTTCCGCATACACCGTGGGTTACGGAACGGGAAACGGTGTTATACATAATGGTAAGGCTTGCATTGCCGCATACGATTACTTTTTCGGGAGCCACACCCATCATGGCGCCCATGAGAGCCTTGGCTTCGGGAATACCGTCCATTACACCGTAGTTTCTGCAATCTACGCCGGCTTCCGTTCTTAAATCGCTTTCTGCGTTCAATACATCCATAATCGGCATTGTCATATCAAGCTGTGCTGCGGAGGGTTTTCCTCTGGACATATCCAGTTTCAGACCCTTGCCCTTGGCATCCTCATATGCCTTTTCCAGTTCTGTTTTTAATGCCGCCAGTTCTTCCTTACTCATTTCCTTATAGGATTTCATGTTTCTCATTCCTCCTGTCAAAATTTCCCGTTTGTGCGAAATATGTCTGGATAATTGTATACAATACAATACGCTTTGTCTATTTTACAATACTCCACCCGTGTTGACAAGAATAAATTGCATTTCTGCGTAAAAAAAGTGCAGGTTACTCACCTGCACTTTTCAACTATTCAATTATTCATTATTTTGCGTAATCAATTACGCGGCTTTCACGGATTACATTGACTTTAATCTGTCCGGGATATTCCATTTCAGCTTCAATCTGCTTTGAAATGTCCCTTGCCAGCAATACCATGTCAGCGTCTGAAATCTGCTCAGGAACTACCATAACACGAACTTCCCTACCAGCCTGAATAGCAAAAGATTTGTCAACACCTTTGAAATTGTTTGTGATTTCTTCTAACTGTCTTAATCTGCTAGTGTAGGTTTCTAATGTTTCCCTTCTAGCGCCCGGTCTTGCAGCGGATATTGTATCAGCAGCTTGTACAATACATGCAATCAGGGATGTGGGTTCCACGTCTCCGTGGTGAGATTCTACTGCATTGATAACAACAGAATTCTCTTTGTACTTTCTACATAATTCAGCGCCAAGCTGAATATGGGAACCTTCCATTTCATGGTCCACTGCTTTACCGATATCATGCAGCAGGCCGGCACGTTTTGCAAGACGTACATCCAGTCCCATTTCAGCCGCCAGTAAACCGGAAAGCTGTGCTACTTCGATGGAATGCTTTAAGGCATTCTGACCGTAGCTGGTTCTGAACTTCATCTTACCAAGCAGTCTTACGAGTTCGGGATGGATGCCGTGTACACCTACTTCCAGTGTAGCGGCTTCGCCTTCTTCCTTAATCATAAGCTCTACTTCTTTCTGCGCCTTTTCTACCGTTTCTTCAATTCTGGCAGGATGGATACGTCCATCAACGATTAATTTCTCAAGGGCAATTCTGGCAACCTCACGACGAATCGGATCAAAACTTGACAGAATAACTGCCTCAGGGGTATCATCTATGATTAAATCTACTCCTGTCATCGTTTCAAGGGTACGGATGTTGCGTCCCTCTCTACCGATAATACGTCCCTTCATCTCATCATTGGGAAGCTGTACTACGGAAATTGTAGTTTCAGAAACATGGTCTGCTGCACATCTCTGAATGGCGTTTACTACATATTCCTTTGCTTTCTTGTCTGCTTCTTCTTTGGCCCGACTCTCCATATCCTTGATCATCACGGCCGTTTCATGTTTCACTTCATCTTCAACAATTTTCAATAAATACTCTTTTGCTTGTTCAGAGGTTAAACCGGAAATTCTTTCAAGTTCCTGTACGCGTTGTTCGTTTAATTTGGACACTTCCTCTTTCATCCTGTTCAAGGACTCTTCGCGCTGTGCCAAACTACTTTCCTTGCGCTCGATAGCATCTGCTTTCTTGTCGATGTTTTCTTCCTTCTGCTGAACCCTTCTCTCATAACGCTGTGCTTCCGCTCTGCGTTCCTTGATTTCCTTGTCCAGTTCATTCTTGGTACGAATGGACTCTTCCTTAATCTCAAGCAACGACTCACGTTTCTTGGTTTCCGCAGTTTTCAGTGCCTCATCGATAATCTCCCTTGCCTTGGCATCTGCATCGCCTAACTTTGCTTCCACATACTTTTTACGTCTGTCTACAGCAACCTTTGCAGTAACCGGAATGGAGATAAGAAGCGAAACCGCTACCGCTCCCAAAACATACAACCATGTCATGTACAGGAGCACCTCCTTATTAAGTTTTTATGTATGGCGGATAACTTAAAAATATCTGCCAAACATATCTTTTAAAAAGCATTTTACAACAGTTAAATTGTAAAGTAAAAAAGTATCTGTGTCAAGTGCAGTTGTATAATTTTTCGTACAAATTGAATAAATTATAGCGTTCAGCGAAACAATGCTCTGTAAATTTTTTCGCTTTCAAACCCTTTTCTGGCAAGAAAACCGTACATTCTCTGTAATTCTTTTCTATCCGCTTCTTCTTTGCAAAAATGCTTTTTCTGAAGCAGGGCTTCTATCTGGGCATCCTCATCCTGGGTGTTTCCTTCTTCCGTCCAAAGCTCGTAAGCCTTTTCAAAATCGTCCGGGCTTATCCCCCTCTGCTGCATGGTGCGGGCAATGCTTTTTTTGCTTTTGGAGTCACCGTGGTACACCAGGTAGTCCCTCACATACCGCACATCATCCACATAGTGGAAGGACTCCACATAGGAAAGCGCCTCCTCTATCAGCTCCTCCGGATAAAAGTTCTTTTTCAGCTTATCCGCAAGCTGTCTGCGGGTGTAATCCTTTTTCTGCAGCAAATTCATGCAGCGCATTTTTGCCCTCTTTGGCAGTAGCTCACCGGTAATCTCCCGGTAGGCTGCCTCCGTAAGCTCTTTTTCTTCTTTAATGCCGTATTTACGAAGTTCGCCTTTGTACAGGGCAAAGGCGAACTCTTCATCTACATATACTTTTACTTTAGAAGAGGACACCTCTTCTATCCGGGTCACTGTCATTTCTCTTTCTTGCTTTCTGCTTTCTCGTCAGGATTTGCCGCGCCTGCCTCTGCATGCAGACCGAAATGCTCCCTGACTTTGTTTTCGATTTCATCGCAGACTGCCGGGTTGTCGCGCAGATACTGCTTGGCATTCTCGCGTCCCTGTCCGATTTTGTTGCCTTCGTAGGCAAACCAGGCGCCGGATTTGTTGATAATGCCCACGTTGGATGCCAGGTCCACAATATCTCCCTCTTTGGAGATACCTTTGCCAAACATAATGTCAAACTCCGCTTCCTTAAACGGCGGTGCAATCTTGTTCTTTACGACTTTTACCCTGGTACGGTTGCCGATGACTTCGCCGCCCTGCTTCAGGGCTTCGATACGGCGCACATCCAGACGTACGGAGGAATAGAACTTCAGGGCACGTCCGCCGGTGGTCGTTTCCGGACTGCCGAACATGACACCGACTTTTTCACGCAACTGGTTGATAAATACCACCGTACAGTTGGATTTGCTGATAACGGCAGTCAGCTTACGGAGTGCCTGGGACATCAGTCTTGCCTGCAGGCCTACGTGGCTGTCGCCCATGTCGCCGTCGATTTCCGCTTTGGGAACCAGTGCCGCAACAGAGTCCACTACCACAATATCAATCGCACCGGAACGCACCATGGTCTCGGTAATCTCCAGTGCCTGCTCGCCGTTATCCGGCTGGGAAATGTATAAGTTGTCAATGTCCACGCCGATATTTTTCGCATACACCGGGTCAAGGGCATGCTCCGCATCGATAAAGCCCGCAATGCCGCCCCTTCTCTGGACTTCGGCAATCATATGCAGGGTAACGGTGGTCTTACCACTGGACTCCGGTCCGTAAATCTCTATAATACGTCCTTTAGGAATACCGCCCAGTCCCAGTGCAATGTCAAGGCTTAAGGAGCCTGTGGGAATGGTCTCTACATTCATCTGTGCGGAGGGGTCGCCGAGCTTCATCACGGCTCCCTTTCCGTACTGTTTTTCAATCTGCACAAGGGCAGCATCCAAAGCTTTTAATTTTTCATCTCTTTCCATAATCTGTCTCCTTCATGAAGAACAAATGTTCTGATGCAATCAGAATAAAACATCTGTTCGGTTTTGTCAATTCTTTTCTGCTTTTTTTTCGGATTTTATCCGTTTTTCAAAGCTCACTGCCCTTGAATGAAAAACTAAAACTCAACTGAAATATCGTCTGATTACACAAAATCGATTTT
>DJEL01000035.1:7732-15578 GCA_002432425.1 Lachnospiraceae bacterium UBA5899 | reverse complement strand
CTTCCTGCCTGATTGATAGTTGAGAATAAAGCAGGAATTTCCGACCTGTGCGGAACCATTGAAGAATTAAGGTTCCTCACAAAAAGATTTGCACTTAGAATGTTATTTCGACAAAAGAAAATCTGCTTTGCAATCATGATAACACAGACTGCAAAGCAGATGCAAGAGTTTATTCGTAATTTAATATTTTTTTAATTTATTTGACGTTTTATCGATAAAAAATCCAAATATTAATTTGTGTCCAAAATTAATGATGTTACCGCTTACAAGATTAGTATCTGTCGGCATATCATTATTGTCATTTACATCATTATTACTCACATCCTGATTGCCAGAGTAATTCCCACCGGTAACATCATTGTTGGAGACATCTCCACCGGATACTGTTTCCTGAACAGGAACTACTGTTGACTCGCCATTTTCTGCAGCATAAACTGATGACGGTATTAATTCCAGCATCATACATATGCATAAAATAAATGCTAAAATTCTCTTTTTCAGCTGCTTTCTCCTTTTTTCATGGAAAACGCAAAGAAAGCACACTATTCCATGCACTTTCTTGCTTTTTTATCATAAAAATCCTTTATGACACCCCTTATTTTCTTGTTAATACAAAACCGGTTCCATTATTGTCAAAATTAAACGTCTTGCTATTGTAAGATACGATTGTATAATAGTCCGTGGAAAAGTCCTCAAAACGAAATCCTCTTTGCACTTTCGGAATATCTTCGGCAAAATTACTTAGTATGTAAACTGACTTATCAATCTCGTAAAGGCAATGAAGAAGAAGTAATTCCTTGTATTTTTATATGATAATGTAAAAAGCTCAAATCCTACTTTCATAAGATTTGAGCTTTTATTCACAATTCTGTTTTGGACCCTATTCTTCAATATGGTCAAGACCCTGGCTTAAGATGGTCACGATGTGTGCATCCGCAAGGGAATAGAAAATGGTCTTGCCATCCCTTCTGTTTTTCACCAGATCCATCTGTTTTAAGACACGGAGCTGGTGGGAAATTGCCGACTGGGACATGCCTAAAAGCTGGGCAATATCGAGAACGCACATTTCCGAAAATTTCAGTGCATAGAGGATTTTTAATCTGGTGGCGTCTCCGAAGATGCGGAAGAAATCCGCTAAGTCGTTCATTTCTTCTTCGGGTGGCATTGTTTCGGTAATTTCCTTCTCTGCGCTCTCGGAAAGCTGCAGAAACCCATTTTGTATCTGTTCCATATTTGCCCTTTCTTTTATCCGTTTCCGCCGGGAAACGTGCTTTACTCCCGTTATTCCTTGATAATGCTTACATATTTCACCGGTGTACGATAGGTGTAATTGGATATCTTGATGCCGGTCTTGGGGCTGGATGCATGAATAACCTTGCCGCCGCCGATATACATTGCCACATGATTGATGGAGCCTGAGCTTCCACCGTAGAAAATCAGGTCACCGGGCTGTAAATCCGATGCCGTAATCTTCTTTCCTTCGTTCGCCTGTGCTCTGGAAGAATGGGACAGGCTGATGCCGAAGTGCTTGTATACTGACATGGTAAAGCCGGAGCAGTCCGTTCCTTTGGTAAGGCTGCTGCCGCCATACACATACTTATTACCCAAAAACTGTTTTGCATACTCTACGATATCTACACGTAAATCGGATACGCCCTGACCATACAGAAGTTCGCTCATGGTTACGGCTGTATCCAGCTTTTCTTCTACTGTAACATAATCGTAGGAAACGTAAGCATCCTCTCCGTCGATGGATACTTTTACCCAGCCGTCCAACTGCTCAACGACTTCCAGTTCCTCTCCCTTAGGTACGGAGGTCAGAACCGTGGCATCCATGCTTGCCTGCTCTCTTACTTTCAGGGCATCCGCATTTACCACTGCTACCGTCTGTACCAGTTCCAAGGCTCTCATGCCGGCATCGGCGCCGGTATACAGATATTCGGTGCTTACATAGCCGTCCACATCACCGGACTTAATATGGGCCCAGGTGCCGTCCTCGTTCATCTCCACCACTTCGCATGCAGAGCCTTTCGGCATCTTTCCCACTAATTTACCGTCTGTGGCAGGAACGGCTCTGACATTTAAGTTGCCGGTTTCTACATCGGCAATTCCTAAATGGTTATAGCCCCAGTACATGCCTTCCGTGGTTGCCTCCGCTGCTTTTAAGCAGGAATCCTCGTCCAGCTTCAAATCAAAAATACCGCCCGCTGTGGGCATAATATCATTTATGGCTACCGTTCCCGCTGCCTTACTTTCCATCGGGTTGGAAAGAGAAGCAGCTGCTAAAAATCCTACGGCGCCGATTATAGCTAATTTGTTTATTTTTCTATTGTAGTTCATCTAATTTAACCTGTAAGTCCCTTCGTAAAACCGGGCATAACCTCTTGGTTGTTACATCCCGGTTGCCATATCCGTGTTAATTGTTACATCTTTGTTACGGATTTATTATAGCAATCCCTTTTTCCCGCGTCAACCGTCTGGACATAAAGAAACTTATTAATTTTTTCCAATTTTATTTTTCCTTCGCATATTCTCTGCCGGCGGCAATGTCTTTCTGCATCTGTTCTTTCAGTGCCTCAATGCCGGCAAATTTCTGCTCGGGGCGGCGGAATTCGTAAAGATATACGGAAATATCCTCGCCGTAAATATCCTCGTCAAAGTCATACACATAGGTTTCCGCACACATCACCGGCTTGTCCTGCTCGATGGTGGGCTTGTACCCGATATTGGTAATGGAACTGTAGTAGCGGTTCCGTATCATAACACCGGAGTAATAAACGCCTCTCGGCGGCAGCATTTTGCTCTCATCCGGAATCAGGTTTAAGGTCGGCATCCCCAGAGTACGTCCAAGCTGTCTGCCGTGTGTAACCTTGCCGCAGATAAAATAGGCTTCGCCAAGCAGTATCTCCGTCAGGCGCATATCACCCTTTTCCAGTGTTTCCCGCACATAGGTGGAGCTGATTTCCCTGCCTTCATACAAAAGCTTGTCAATAATTTTCACCGTCATACCGCATTCCGGTGCCAGAATCCTTAAAAGTGCTGCATTGCCTTCTCCTCTTCGTCCGAAAGAAAGGTCACTGCCCGCCGCCACATAAACGGCATTGATGCGGTTGCAAAGCACATTTACCACAAAATCCCGGGGCGCCATATCCGCCACCTTACGGTTTAAGGGATATTCCACTAAAATATCTATTCCCAGACGTTCAAAGATTTCTCTCTTTTCCTCTCTGGTGGTGAGCTGTTTTTCCTTACCGTCACCGAAGAAAACAGCCGGTGAAGGGTCGAAGGTAAAGACGCATGCTTTTTTGCCGTTCTCCTTCTGCTTCAGGATTTCGTCAAGAAGCGCCCGGTGCCCGATGTGCACACCGTCAAATTTTCCGATTGCCACTGCTGTCTCATCATTAATATAAAAATCCGCTGTACCGGTAATGATTTCCATTGCTGTATTTCTCCATCCAAATCTTCAGATTGCTTTCACACTTGCTGTGTCCGCATCCGTTACTTCAGTTCGTTTTCCAGAAACATCTTTTTCGGTACGAAACGGCCTTCCTGCCGTTTCATAGTATAGACGCCGTAAAATCTGCCTGCCTCATCATAGACACGCACCTCTTCGCCGTCTCCGAACATTCTCCGCTCCTTTATCTGCTGCGGATAAAAGGAATTGCCGTTTTTGATATACTTTATAAATTCGTCCGGGATATGCACCGGCACCAGTTCCTCAAAAAAATGGTCCACGTGCACCACAACCTCGCCGACTCTTTCTTCATCCCGCAATTTTTCCAGTTCTGCCAGGGTGATAGCGCTCTCTTCCCTAAATACTCCCGCCTTGATGCGCTTTAAGCTTTTCATGGCGGCAAGGCATCCGCATTTTACGCCGATGTCATAACAGAGTGTCCGGATATAAGTACCCTTGGAACAGGATACCCGGAAGGTCACTTCCGGCAGTTTCATATCCAAAATGGTTATATCGTAAATGGTAACCGGTCTGGGCTGACGCTCCACTTCCTTGCCGGCTCTCGCCAGTTCGTAAAGCTTTTTGCCGTTGACCTTTAGTGCGGAATACATGGGTGGAATCTGGTCATAGTCCCCGATAAAAGAAAGAATGGCATTTCGTACTTCTTCTTCCGTTACCGTGACGGGACACTCCTTTAGCACCTCTCCCGACAAATCCTGGGTATCCGTGGAAATGCCAAGCTGCATTACCGCTTCGTATTCCTTATCCCGGTCCGTCAGCATGTCGCAGAGTTTGGTCGCGCTGCCTAAGCACACCGGCAGTACACCGGTGGCATCCGGGTCAAGGGTGCCGGTATGTCCGATTTTTTTCTGTCTGAGTATTCCCCGCATCTTGGCTACCACATCATGGGAGGTAAAGCCTTTTTCCTTATAAATATTGATAATGCCGTTGTACATTGCTTTTCCCTCCCTTTCCTGTCCTGTTTTTACCCGCACTACTGTTCCAACTGCAACGCAATCTGCCCGGACAGGTTGTTAATCACGTCATGCATGGTGCCGCGGATGGTGCAGCCCGCCGCCCGGACATGTCCGCCGCCGCCGAAGAAGGATGCTACCTTTGCTACATCCACATATTCATCGGAGCGCATGCTGACCTTGTATACCATGTGTTCTTTTTCGTAAATAAAAATCGCACAGTGCACGCCGGCAATGTTTCTGAGCTGGTTGACAATGCCGTCCAAATCAGAGGGTCTTGCTCCGTAAAATGCCATTTTTTCCTGATCCACGCAACTGAAAATACACTGTCCGTCCATAAAACGGATGCTTTCAATCAGGGCTCTTCCCAGTACCTGGGTCTGCAGATAAGTCTTCTGGTAAAAGCTTTCCTCTATAATTTGTGCAAAAGGAAAGCCGTAGCCAATCAGTTCTGCGCCGATTTGCATGGTCTTAGGGGAAGTGTTGGTGTACTGGAACACACCGGTGTCGTGAATAATGCCGGTATAGAGCGCCGTAGCGATTTCCACATCCATATCCTCTTTGGGAATTAAGCCGTAAAGCACCTCTGCCGTCGAGCTGGCGTCGGGCACTACTAAATTCACGTCCCCGCAGCCGGGCACATTGCTGATATGATGGTCAATATGCACTTTTTTTGCCGCACATTTGAAAAATTCTTCCGCTCCGCCCAGTCTCTCCGCATTGGTATCCAGTGCAAAGAATACGTCAAAATGCTCTTCTTTCCGGTATTCCGTATCCGCTTCGGACAAATGGGTAAGATGGGTAAATCCATCGGGTATGCTCTCTAAATACCAGTGAATTTTTGCTCCCGGCATTTTCTTTTTCAAAAACAGATACAATGCCATGCCGGAGCCTATGGCATCTCCATCCGGTCTAACATGGGCACTGATACCGATGACCTTTGCCCCACTGCACTCCTGTAAAATATCCATAGCCTTATGCCTTCCCGTTCTGTTCTTCCATGACTTCATCAATCTTCCTGGACATATTGACACCGTACTCAATGGACTGGTCCATGATAAATGTAATTTCCGGTGTATTGCGCAGATTGATGGTCTTGGCAAGGCGGTTACGGATGTAACCTTCTGCGCTCTTTAAGCCTTTATAGGTGTTTTCTCTCGCCTCTTCATCCCCAAGGACACTAATCCATGCCTTGCAGGTTTTAAGGTCGGGAGCCACTTCTACCGCAACGACACTTGTAAGCGGACAAATCCGGGGATCTTTGATTTCTCCCCGGATAACTTCCGCCAAAACGCGCTGCACTTCCCCGTTAATACGGGTATTCTTCACGTTGTTTTTTCTCATAATTAACCTCACACTACTGTCTGGGTACTTCAACCATGATGTAAGCTTCTACGATATCAAGCTCCTGCATCTTGTCGAAGCCGTCAAATACCAGACCACACTCGTAGCCTGCTTTTACTTCCTTTACATCATCCTTGAATCTCTTTAAGGATGCTAACTCGCCTTCGTAAATCTGCTCGCCGGCTCTGAAAATACGAACTTTGCAGCCTCTCTGGAAGACACCGTCCTGCACATAGGAACCGGCAATGTTGCCCACTGCGGATGCCTTGAAAATCTGACGAACTTCCGCATGGCCGATAACCTTTTCCTCAAATACGGGGTCAAGCATACCCTTCATGGCTGCTTCGATATCCTCAATAGCCTGATAAATGACCTTGTACAGACGGATATCCACGCCTTCTCTTTCGGCGGTTGCCTTTGCGGTTGCGTCAGGACGTACGTTGAAGCCGATGATAATTGCGGAGGATGCGCTTGCCAGCATAACGTCGGATTCGTTGATGGCACCTACACCGCCATGGATGCATTTTACCACAACTTCTTCGTTGGAAAGCTTAAGCAGACTCTGCTTAACAGCCTCCACACTACCCTGAACGTCAGCCTTTACAATCAGGTTCAGTTCCTTTAAGCTGCCTTCCTGAATCTGGGAGAACAAATCATCCAGAGACATCTTGCTCTTGGTTTCTTCCAGCTTCTTCTCCTTGTTCTGCTCAAGATAGGTATCGGCAAAGGATTTCGCTGTTTTATCATTGTCATGTGCCAGGAATACTTCACCAGCACTGGGTACATCGTTAAGACCTAAGATTTCCACAGGAGTGGAAGGTCCTGCTTCTTTTACTCTTCTGCCCTTGTCGTCAATCATGGCACGTACTTTACCGTGGCTTGCGCCTGCGGAAATAAAGTCACCCACATGCAGGGTACCCTTCTGTACCAGAATGGTGGCAACGGGACCGCGTCCCTTATCCAACTCAGCCTCGATAACAAGACCTCTTGCCTTTCTGTTAGGATTTGCTTTTAATTCCAGAATATCCGCGGTAAGCAGAATGGTTTCCAGCAAATCTTCGATACCTTCACCGGATTTTGCGGATACGGGTACAAATTCTGTGGTTCCGCCCCAGTCTACCGGAATCAGTTCGTATTCGGTAAGTTCCTGCTTTACACGGTCCACATTGGCATTGGGCTTATCAATCTTGTTGACAGCCACGATGATTTCAATGCCGGCTGCCTTGGCATGGTTAATTGCCTCCACTGTCTGGGGCATAACGCCATCGTCGGCTGCTACTACCAGAATGGCAATATCCGTTGCATTGGCACCACGCATACGCATGGCGGTAAATGCTTCGTGTCCGGGTGTATCGAGGAAGGTAATCTTTCTGTCGTTGATGGATACGGTGTAAGCACCGATATGCTGGGTAATACCGCCTGCTTCCCTGTCGGTGACGTTGGTCTTACGGATGGCATCCAGAAGGGATGTTTTACCGTGGTCAACGTGACCCATAACGCAGATAACGGGAGGACGGGAAACCAGATTTTCATCGTCTTCATCATCCTCTTTTAAGAGTTCTTCGATAACATCGACCTTGACTTCCTTTTCACAGAGAATGTCGTATTCCATGGCGATGTTTTCGGCTTCTTCATAGGAGATTTCCTGGTTTACGGTAACCATTTTGCCCTCTAAGAAGAGCTTCTTGATAATAGCGGAAGACTGCACCTTCATCTTGTCTGCCAGGTCCTTGATGGTGATGGTTTCGGGCAGTACGATAACCTTGATGACTTCTTCGGCTGCTTCTTCCTTCTTCTTTTCCGGTTTGATAAATCTGCCGGGCTTGTTCTTTAACTGTTCCTCTTCTTCATACATGAAGTCCTTGCGGGAACGTTTATCCTTCTCCTGGCTGATACGGCGCTTTTCTTCGTCTCTGTGCTTCTCAGCATCCTTAGCGGTTGTTTCGGGAGCAAAGCCCTTGCTGCCGCTCTGGCCGGGTTTGCGGAATCCGCCGTCTCTTCCGGCACCGTTACGGTTGTCACGATTGCCGTAGGAAGGTCTGTCACCGCCCTGGCCGTTTCGGTTGTCTCTGTT
>DJEL01000035.1:0-7605 GCA_002432425.1 Lachnospiraceae bacterium UBA5899 | reverse complement strand
GGTCTGTCGCCGCCCTGACCATTACGATTGTCGCGGTTTCCGTAGCCGCCCTGACCGTTTCGGTTATCTCTGTTTCCGTAGGGTCTGTCGCCGCCCTGACCGTTACGATTGTCGCGGTTTCCGTAAGGTCTGTCGCCGTTCTGACCGTTTCGGTTGTCACGGTTTCCGTAACCGCCCTGGCCGTTTCGGTTGTCTTTGTTTCCGTAAGGTCTGTCGCCATTCTGACCGTTTCGGTTATCACGGTTTCCGTAAGGTCTGTCTGCCGCATTTGCCTGTGCGGGTCTTTCCGCCTGACGCTCTGCAGCCGGTCTTTCCGCTGCGGGTCTTTCTGCAGCAGGCTTAGGAGCAGCGGTGTTTGCTGCAGCCGTATTGTTAGTCTGGCTCTGAAGCTTCTCTTCCTTTGCGGGCTCTGCCTTGGGAGCTGCCTTCTGGGGCTGACGGGACGGTACCATCTGCACACTGGGTGTGGGAGAAGGAGGTGTCAGCGGTTTAATGGGACGAACCGGTGCCGGCTGTCCGGAACGGACATTCTGGTTGTTTCTCTGGTTCTGACCCTGATTACCGTTCATACCGCCGCGGTTTCCCTGACCCTGATTGTTTCTGCCGGAGGACTGACCGGGCACACGGGAATTCTGCGGATTGCTGACGAAGATAATGGTCTTTTTCTTCTTGGGTGCTTCCGCATTTTCCTTTCCTGCTTCCTTGTTCTCCGCTGCCTTTACGGTTTCTTTGTTTTCCACGGGCTTACCTGCTTCCTTTGTATCTGTTTTGGCTGCTTCTTTCGTTTCTGCCGGTTTGGTGTTTTCCTTTGCTTCGGCTGCCTTAACCTCTGCTTTGGACGCCGCCTTGCTTTCTTTTTCCTCTGCCGCGGGCTTGGGTTCTCCGCTGCCGAAGTGTTTTCTTACAAGGTCGGCTGCATCGTCCTCTACCGCACTCTGTGCCGCTTTGGCTTCGATGCCTTTACTCTGCAAAAAAGCAATGACCTCTTTGCTTTGTACACCAAATTCCTTTGCAAGTTCATGTATCTTAATTTTTGCCATGCAATTATTACCTCCTAATTTTCGGATGCGTTCAGATATTGAATCAATTTTTCTGCAAGACCTTCGTCCACGACGGCAAGGGCGGCTCTTTCGTCCTTTCCGATACAATGTCCCAGTTCCGCTTTCATGCCGTAGTCAAAAACGGACACTTCATAGAACGAACATTTGTCATGGAATAGTTTCCGGGTATTGTCTGATGCATCCTTCGCTACAATAACCAGCACAGCAGAACCGTTTTTCACTGCATTTTCCGTTGCGAACTCGCCGCTTACCACATTTCTGCCGCGTGCTGCGAGCCCCAGCAGTCCATATATTTTATTCTGCATTTGTCTCACTAAACTCCTTCTCCAGTTCCTCATATACCGCATCCGGTATGCTCATTTTGAACGAACGCTCGATGCCTTTGTTTTTGCGGGCTTTTTTTAAGCATTCACCGCTCTTACAAAGGTATGCGCCTCTTCCGTTCTTTTTACCTGTTAAATCCAGTACGATGGTGTCCTCCGGTGTCTTTAAGACTCTCATCATTTCTTTTTTATTCTTCATTTCACCGCAGCCCACGCACTGTCTTAAGGGAATTTTTTTATTCATTGTCGGTATCAGCACCTTCCTCTTCGGCCTCTCTTACCTCTTCCTCGTACTCCTCTGCTTCGTATTCGTCATCGTCGTACTCATCCATATAATCTTCGTAACGGAAGCCCGGTGCATCCTTCGCCTGGGTCTCGGACTTGATGTCAATCTTGTAACCGGTCAGTCTTGCTGCCAGCCTTGCGTTCTGACCTTCCTTACCGATGGCAAGAGATAACTGGTAATCGGGTACGACTACCTTTGCGGTCTTTTCGTCCGGGTCTGCAAATACGGCTACAATCTTGGCGGGAGAAAGGGCATTCTGAATCAGATTGCCGGGGTTCTCATCCCAGTTTACAATGTCAATCTTTTCTCCGCGGAGCTCTTCTACAATGGCATTTACTCTGGCGCCGTTCATACCGACACAGGCACCTACGGCATCCACGTTGGGGTTGTTGCTCCATACGGCAATCTTGGTACGGCTTCCGGCTTCACGGGCAATGCTCTTGATTTCCACGGTGCCGTCCTTGATTTCCATAACTTCGGACTCAAACAGTCTCTTTACCAGTTCCGGATGTGTTCTGCTGACATTGATGCGGGGTCCCTTCGGTGTGTTCTTCACTTCCAGAATATAAACCTTAATTCTCTCGGTGGGCTTGAATACTTCGCCCTTTACCTGTTCGCTTTCATTTAACATGGCATCGGCTTTTCCTAAGTTGATGCTGATGTTTTTGCCTACATAACGCTGTACCACACCGGTAACCACGTCATGCTCTTTTTCATAATACTGGTTGAAGATAACGCTTCTTTCCTCTTCGCGGATTTTCTGTAAAATCACGTTCTTGGCATTCATGGTGGCAATACGTCCGAATTCCTTGGACTTAATTTCCACATGCAGGATGTCTCCCACCTTTGCCTTCTTGGAAATTTCCTTTGCGTCATCCAGTGCAATCTGCAGGCAGTCGTCTTCCACATCTTCCTTTGTGGGTACGACTTCCTTTTCTGCATAGCAGAGGAAATCGCAGGTATCCCTGTCAATTTCTACCTTAATATTATCTGCTTTTCCGAAGTGGTTCTTGCATGCTGTCATAAGAGAATTTTCAATCGCATCGAACAGTGTTTCTTTGCTGATTTCTTTCTCCTTCTCCAGTACATCAAGTGCCTCCATTAATTCTTTATTCATCTTCCCAAATCCTCCTTGTTTTTGCGGAGCAAAAATCCGAGTCTCCATGACGAGGAGAGGATTTATCCTCCTGTGTTCTATATTCTATATATCCGCTAAAAATCCAGTGCCAGCCTGATGAGCGCCACATCGCTTCTTTCAAAGGTCTGCTCACCGTTTTCTGTTTCAATGGTAATGTTCTTGTCATCGAAGCTCTTTAAGATGCCCGCAAATTCCTTGCATTTCTCAATGGGCTTGTAGGTCTTTATTTCCACTTCCTGACCTATGCTCTTCTGAAGGTGCTTATCTTTTTTCAGGGTTCTGCCCAGTCCCGGACTGGATACCTCTAAAATGTACGCATCTTCGATAAAGTCCTCTTTGTCCAGTGCATCCGACAATGCCCTGCTCACCGTTTCGCAGTCATTGATGTTTACACCTTCCGGCTTGTCAATGTAGGCGCGCAGATAATAATCCGCTCCCTCTTTGACGTATTCCACATCATAGATTTCCACCCCGCAGCTTTCTGCAATGGGTAAAAGCAGGTTTTCTGTTCTGCTTTCGTAGTCTTTTCTTGACATGTCTTTTTCCTTTCTCAATATGAAGTTGTAGTGATTGGAACATATGCCCTAAGCATTAAGAAAGAGTGGTACGCGACCACTCTTACCTTATGTTCCATATTTAACTGTTTTCAGTGTATACCTTTAAGGAAGAAAAGTCAATGGTGAAAATGAAAAAATTGTGCTAAATCTTCCAGCCTTCGGGTTTCCGGGGCGGATGTTTTCGAGTAATAAGCAGCGGAGCAGGGGGCTGTCTGCTCCGTTTCGTCGCACATGCTCCAATCAGACAACAACTTACCAGTACTGATAGGGACAGCTTCCCGTCCGGACAGCCGCCCGCAGCTCCACATAACAGCCGCAGCTTAAGCAGGTGCCCTGCACCAGTTTTTCGCACTGTCCGCACACCTGCAGTCGCTTTTCATACAGTTCCGGCGGCACCTTTTCCTTATCATTCATCAGCTTAAGCACCCGCTCTATTTTTTCCTTATAGTCCGTTTCGTCGTATTCCCGCAGTAAGCACCGCTTGCAAATCCGTTTCTGTTCCATGGAGTTCTCCCTCCGTTCTGTCCCTGCCGGATAGTCCTTTTATGTCATTCTACCACTACCTCTTCCAAATCCGACCAGACTTCATACCAGTCTATCCCCTGCTCTTCAGCTTTTCTCTGCATCTCGCTGTTAATTTTCAGATGTTTAGTTCCTTCTATCCCTATATATGTTTGCGGGTCCCTAAGACTCTCCTCTGCCGTCTTCTCAGGATATGATATTGATAATACATAGAAACCTTCATAATCTGACTGTTCTGAATTATCGTTTGAATAATTCTTCAGATTAACCACGCTTTCTAATCCATGCGCAAATTTTGCCTCCACATAAACAGCTATTTTTTTCTCTTCCTTTTGTCCAAGAATGTTTAAAACTTTTGTAAAACGATTAATGGTATCCTTATCACACTTTTCTATTATATAATAATATTTCTTCTCCCCTGACCGTCCCTTTTCTTTGTGATAATACCAAATGTCATCCCCCATTTCTTTATATATAGCATATGAAAATCTATCATTTGGTATTTTATGATGCGGTAAGTTATTTCCAAACGTATTTACCCGTGATAAGAAATATAGAATAAAGGCAATAATAATACTCACGCCCATAATTTTTTTAATTTTTGACATTTAGCCCCACACCTTTCCGTAATCCACTTATATTGGTCTTCCACATAAATTGTATGTTTTCTATACAAACAGGTTAAGGGGGCTCTTCACAGCACCCTATCCACTACTGCCTCTTCCAAATCCGTTCAGACCTCATACCAGTCTATTCCCTGCTCTTTAGCTCTTTTTTGCTTTTTTTTTTACTAAATGACCAATTTCTGAATTCCTTCTATTTTATATGTTTATATGTGTTTCAGGATTTTGCATGACTTCTTCATTAATTCTATTGGGATAGCATATTTTTATTGTATAAAAGCCTTCAAAACCGGAATTCTCCAAAGCTTCTTCAGTGTAATTTCTTAAGATGAAAGCACATTCAAAAGGCAAAAAACTATGACTATCTACTTAATCCATCTATTTTATCATCTTATTCTCCTACCGATAATATATTGGTTACATAGCTTAGCTTTTGAGCATATTCATCATAATTTACATAATATACATCCCCCCAACTGACTACTTTTAGTATGTAGTGATAATCCATACTTGTTTCGTCTATATATTTTTGATAACCTACGATGGTCATATAATGGGACTTTACCGTCTTATAATTCTCCTCATTCATAGCTTTTGCAGATTTGATATTCTGATACAAATGAAGAGATTTACTCTCCTTAAAAGTATAATAGGAGAACACAACCGGTATATTCTTATCTATCATATCTTCTATTGTCAAAGCAGTTTGATTTTTAGTATAACGGAATATCTCTGAATAAGGCGCCCAATTTACATTAGAATACGGATGCTTATTGGTAAGAAGATAATATGTAAGCCCCGCCTCCATGCTGCCCGGTAAAACTCCTATTAGTTTATTTACATAATTTCCCCCTAAATAGTATATATTGTCCCTATTATATTCTGCATATTTCATATAATCATCATTGGAAATAATGCCAGTTTCCTTATCGTACGCAATGTCTTGTAAGGGAGCCTTATATCCATCATTCTGCTGTGTTAAGAACAACTCCATATCCGTCATTGCAACAACTCCACACCCTAATCTCCACATGCGGTATTCGGGAATTTCCATAATACTCTTAAAATCTTCTATACCTTTCTTTTTTTCTAAGTTAAATTTCATCTGCCACCAGTCCTGATTTCCCCCGCTAAGGCAATCTACACTGTCGTACTTTTGTACTCTCACAAATTTTTTTGCTTCAAAATTTGAAGTTTTAAAATATCTATTTGTTATATGTCCTTCCATATAGTCTACAAACCACGATGCCATATCCTCCTTGTCCTCAATGCCGTCTCCATCCGAATCTTTTTCAGCAGGGTTGCTGCGCAGTATAAAATACTGCACCCTTTTTGTAGTATCATTACCTATATAGCGGTCATCTACATTATAAATAATTCCCGTTTCCTCCAAATCCGTCAGACCATCACCATCTGTATCCGGCTTTGTAGGGTCCGTTTTTATAATTTCACCGTTAGGAAGTTTAATACCTATTGTTTCATAAACATCATATAATCCATCTCCGTCCGCATCCGTAGGGTCAATTCTTCCGACGGTAACATCCTGAATTTGTCCAAATATTTTACCCAATTCATTACTGTCCCCATAAAAATACTGTCCATTGGTCTGGCTTGCCATTTTTTGAAGGTCTTGGTGAGCTGAATTGCTCTCCACATTAACCGCATAAATTTGTATACCAAATTCCTTATATCTGTCTATTGTTCTCTGGTTATAGTTTACATCACCGTCACAGAGCAATACAACAATTTTCTTTCTGTCATTTTCTCTTTCTTCAAAAATGTCCAATGCCATGACAAGCCCACTATTTACATTGGTACCTCCCTCTGCCTGCAGAGAATCAATACTATTTGAAACAGGTACTCTGCTGGATGTAAAATTATTTAGCAGAAATGCTTTTTGATTAAAGGAAATTAAAGCTGCCTCATCATTATCTTGCAAAGAATCTAAAAAACTATTCAGTGCTGTTTTAGCATTTCCGATATTATTCCCCCTCATACTGCCCGATGCATCAACTACAAAAGCAATATCAAAATAATGTGCTGTTTCCTTTTCCTCACTACTGTTTCTATAGTCAATATTTTCTCTCCATGCATTATACCATGCCTGTGAATCTACTAACATATAAGTGGAAAAATGTGTTACCATTCAGTTTTCGACATTATACGTCTTCTTCTGTTAACAGTCGTTTTCTTCACCTGATGTTTTATCTCCTTCCCTCCTTTTCTTCCACATTCCACAAATAATATTAACTATATTTATCTTCGTTTGTAATTTGTTAATATATTGCTTATCATACAATATCATACTTTGTTATATTTTGTCACTATATTTTTGCATTTAAATCAAAAAAGAGGCCTGTTACGGCCTCTTTTCCAAACTATCTTACACACCTCGGACTATTTTACACTCTTCGGTTTGTACTTGAAGGTAAAGCTCTTGGACATGCCTCCTCTTACCAATACCGCCTTACCGTTCAAGCCGTTTACGGATACATTCTGTATCCGTAAGCCCAAAGTATACTTCCTATCATTATCCATGGTATACGTGTTTTTCCCTATCTTGTAAGTAATTTTTGCGTTTTTCAAAATGTCCCACGTTGAAATTGTCCCGTAATCCAGAGAGCTGTCGAAGGTCACATTCATCTTATTAAGAGCTACCGGCAATATAGTAGTCCCCCCCTGTACCTGTTGCTCCTGTATAATCTCCCATTCCTACCAGTCTATGCATAAAGAAGCTGTCCCCGTTTACTATCTCTTCTTCCGTAAAATATGGAGCTGTACACAACGGGTTGCCATGTCCATTGAAAACAATCCATTTTTACTGATTATTATGAACACATAATTTACGAGCTTCATCCACGTCCTGCTGTCACCGAAAATGTCGACAAGATGATTCATTGTGGTGGCCCTTCTTATGGGGGAACCATGTACGGCTGTTCCCATTGCGGTAACCTCAAGTTTGTTCCTTTTCGTTGCCGCAGCCGTTTCTGTCCTACCTGCGGCAACAAGTATAATCAGCTTCGCTCCTTCCATATGTCCTGTAAGCTCGTCTCCTGTGTCCACAGGCACTGCGTCTTCACCATTCCTGAAGAATT
>DJEL01000003.1 GCA_002432425.1 Lachnospiraceae bacterium UBA5899 | reverse complement strand
GGTGCAGCAATCAAAAAGATCAGATCTGCCTTCTCACCATCCAGTGACTGGAAATCCACACCGCCTGCAACACGCATTGCTGCAAGTCCCGGTGTTTTTACAACATCTGATTTGCAGTGAGGAATGGCAATTCCTTCACCAATACCGGTCGTGCCCTCCTCCTCTCTTGCGTATACCCCTTTTCGATAAGTCTCGACGTTGCCAATCTTACCACTTCTTGCCATCAGATCCACTGCGTGATCTAAGGCTTCTTTTTTGCTTGCAGCTTTTGCATTCAGATCAATGCTTTCCAACGCCAACAATTCCCTGATTTTCAAGGTCTTTCCTCCTCCATAACGTTAAATGGTTACTATTTAATGTGTGCCCATTTTATAGTTCCCACTTTGCCGCAAAATCAAAACAGGTTTTGATTTTTCTCCAGCAGGTCAAGTACCTCTGACTTTGTCGCAAGCTCTTCAGAAAATGCAGATGCACTTCCTGTACATACCCCCATCTGAAATGCTTTCTCATAGGTTCCATGCTCTAAATATCCTGCAAGGAATCCTGCTACCATAGAATCTCCGGCTCCGACGGAATTGATCAATTTTCCCTTCGGTGCTTCCGCCTGATACACCGATCCGTCCTCGGCAACCAGTACTGCTCCGGCTCCAGCCATCGAAATGAGCACATTTCCGGCTCCCTTCACCTGCAGTTTCTTCGCGTAAGTCACAACATCTGCCTTTTCGCGGATCTCCACACCAAAAATTTCTCCCAGCTCATGATTGTTCGGTTTAATCAGGAACGGATGGAACGGAAGTACATTTACCAGAAGGTCTCTCGTGGCATCCACCACAATATTCAGATTTCTGCCTTGCAGATGCTTCATGATATCCATATACATCGTCTGCGGCATCACATCCGGAATACTTCCTGCCATGACAAGAATGTCGCCGTCCTGCAGCGCATCCAGTTTTTCATATAATTTATCAATATCAGAAGCAGAGATCGCCGGACCCTGTCCGTTAATCTCACTCTCCTGTTCAGAACGAAGTTTGACATTGATACGGGTCATTCCTTTTTCTACCGGAATAAAATCAGCATGAATCCCCTTATCAGCCACCAGACGCTTCAGCTCCATACCGGTAAATCCGGCGTAAAAGCCAAGGGCTGTATTCTCAAAGCCAAGGTTTTTGAGTACCATGGATACATTGATTCCTTTTCCACCGGGGAAAATGATCTCTTCTGTGGTGCGGTTGACCACTCCGCAGGTAAACTTCGGAACGGTCACAATATAATCTAAAGATGGATTAAATGTTAACGTATAAATAATCATCTAAGGTCTCCTCTCTCTCAATATGAATAATATCGGAACAATTCTTGTATATTTCCTGTTTTAACTCCATCGTAATTACGGTCGCCTTCTCAAACGGCACGAACGCCACACTCCATATCCGGGAAACCTGCTCCCATCCGCCGGAGATTTCGCAATGTGATCCATCATCCGCTCCGCCATGCACCTTGATAAGCTGACCGCTAGCATCCAGCGTATTCAGATCTCTGCGCACCGTAGATTCGGAATCGTCAGGTTCCATCATAAGCTGCTGAACCGTTACGCTCCCCATACGTTCCAGTATGGACAAAATCTTTGCAAATCTTTCTTCTGTCAGCATGCAATTCCTCCTGTTGTCTGTTGTCTGTGCCTGTTTTCTGTTGCCTGTTTTTCATTTTCCGTCATTTCCGTTCATCTTTATGGTTATATTAGCATCATTTTCGGTCATTGTCAATCATATTTTGAAACTTTTTGAATGTTTTTGATTGTTTTTGTTTGTTTTTACTGTTTCTTGAGTAAACAAAAAGCAATCTCCTCTATAATATGTCATAGAAAAGATTGCTTTTGACGGTTTTTGATTGGTTGTTGATTGGGTGTTGCTTGGGTGTTGATGGGTGTTGCCTGGTTGTTGATGCGTGTTGCCTGGCTGTTGATGCGTGTTGCCTGGCTGTTGATGGAGCGTTGCTTGGCTGTTGCCTGGTAAAGTTTCCGGCTGCGTGTGAATATTTTTTCTTTTGAGTATCTTTAAAGCAATCTGGGCTTTTTTCTCATTTTGCTTCCTATTTTTCTTTTACATTTAAAGCATATTTTAAAATACCAACTATTTGCTGCTTGCATTCTATTTTGCTTTAAAGCATTCAGAAAAATATCGCTTATTTGCTGTTTTTTTGACGCATTATTTTAAAGCATTTTTACATCTTTTCCTTGTTTTGCTGCATTTTGCCTGTTTTTCTTTAAAGCAATTTCATTCTTTTTCCCAAAATGCTTTTCGCCCTTGTTTGCTCCGTGAAGCATTTTAAGACATTTTGTGTTTTTGCTTCTTCACATCTTATTTTCTATAAAGCAAATTACCTTTTTCATAAAATCTGCTTCCTTATTTGCCGAAATGCTCTTTAGCAAATTCCATATCCTGCACCAGTTCCATGGTGCCCATATATTCTCCGTTTTCGTCCCGGACTGCCATATAGGTTACCAGCATAGTTCTGCCGCCCTTGTCCATCCATACCGGCACCCTGTCCAGAGTACCCTCCCGAAACTCGCCGATAATTCTACGGACCATGGCCTCCACCTTGGGCGGGTGGCAGGTAAATACACTTCTGCCGAGCGCCATCTGTGCGCGCTTGAAAACCTTGGGACCTTCATTGAAATAACAGTTCCTGTCTTCTGCATCAATGAAGGAAATTTCCAATGGAATGGTATTTAAGAGTGCGGTAAGCTGCCGGATGGTCATGTGCCCGCCCGGCATATGAATAACGCCGTCGGAGAAAATGCTACCTGCTCTGTCCTCTTCTCCCTCTGAAGCCTGACTGTCCTTTGCGCCCTTAAATACCGTTTTTTTCGTTTCTTTCGCTTTCCGAAGCCAGTTTTCCGCTTCTTCCCAGACTTCCCCGTGCACACCCAGGCAGTCTGTGTAGTCCTTGGCATCCCGGTAAATTCCCATCCAGTCTTCTTCCGTGAAATTCACGGCACAGTTCGGGAACAAAATATGATTTTCCTTATAAATCATTTCCTCCGCACGCAGCAGCACCTTCTGCAGCCGTTCCAGCCATTTTGCATCCCATTGAGGGCTTTTGTCAGCAATTTTTTTGCTACCGGTTGTCTCCTGCTCTGCCGTTTCTTTTCCCCTACCGTCAACTGCGTTCTCCTCTGCTGCTTCTCTTCCCTTGCTTTCAGTTGTTCTCCGCTCCGCTGCTTCTCTTCCCTTGCTTTCAGTTGCCCTCCGCTCTGCTGCTTCTCTTTCCTTCTGCAACGCCTTGCATAAGGCGCCCAGTTCGTCCCGGATTTCATCATCGGCTGTCCACATGACGGCGGACGGACCGGCAATTCCATATCTGGCATTCAGATGCGGGTACAGTAAGTCCCCTTTTTTTGCATAATGCACGGCAACCTCCCTGATTTTCAGAAGCAGTGCGGCGATTTTAGGCAGGTTTCCGGTGCCGGTTCTCTTTTCATCGACAGGCAGGTTTCCGCTGTCCGCCTGCTTTTCATCAGCATGCTGGTTTGCGCTGTCCGCCTGTTTTTCATCAGCCTGCAGGTTTCCGCGGCTGCTTTCTTTCTCCAGCCCGGCAAGCAATTCCTTCATCCGGTCAATCAGCTTTGTCAGGGCTTCGTTTTCCCGGGTAAAGGTCTGCAGGGGATGCCCCTTTACCTGACTTAACGCCGCGGATTTTTCATGCTTGTTGCTGTAATCGGTGGCTCCGTGGAAAAGCGCCGAATGCACATCGCATAATTTCTGCACCTCCGTAATAGGCGTGCCCTCTGCCAGAATGGCTTCTTCCGCTTTCATGATTTCAGAAGCTTCCACTCCCTGAAATTCCGCCGCGAAATCCTTTCTGACCGCTTCCAGGCTTTCCCCTTTGCCCAGTCTTTTCAAGTAGGACTTCAGTTTCTCTATTCTGTCAGTTTGTATATTCTTTTCCATGCCTGTCTCCTTTCCATTCCTTCTGCTCTGAAAATTATGCAACTCTTCAAATTGCACATCTCCGCAACTTACACATCTCTCCTAATTATACGTGTCTGTAAATTGCCCCTCTCTGCAAATTATACGTTCCTACAAATTTCGCGTCTTTGCAAAGCTGTTATCCCAGTAGTTCCCGTAAATCTTCTTCCGGTGTGGTGATGGGTGCTATTCCATAGTTTTCAACCAAAAACTGCAAAATATTCGGAGATAAAAATGCCGGAAGTGACGGACCCAGACGAATATTTTTAATGCCCAGATGCAGAAGGGTAAGTAAAATACATACCGCTTTCTGTTCATACCAGGACAATACAAAGGACAACGGCAGTTCATTCACGTTGCAGCCGAAGGCTTCTGCCAGACTCACCGCCACACGGATGGCACCGTACGCATCGTTGCACTGCCCCATGTCCATCAGTCTCGGCAGTCCGCCGATTTCTCCCAGCGACAAATCGTTAAAGCGGAACTTACCGCAGGCAAGTGTCAGCACAATGGAGTCCTCCGGCGTCTGTTTTACAAACTCCGTGTAATAATTTCTGCCGGGCTTTGCCCCGTCGCAGCCCGCCACCAAAAAGAAATGCCGGATTTTTCCTTCTTTTACCGCTTCCACCACAGTATCCGCATGGGAAAGAATTGCTGCATGGGAAAAGCCTGTGGTAACTTCTTTGCCGCCGTTAATACCTGTAAATTCCGTGGTTTCTGCAAAACCGCCGAGTGCCAGCGCCTTCTCAATCACCGGTGAAAAATCCTTGCTGCCGTCCGGCATTTCTTCTATATGCACGCAGCCCGGAAAGGCAACCACTTCGGTAGTAAACACTCTGTCCCGGTAGCTGTCCTTAGGCGGCATCAGGCAGTTGGTGGTAAACAGAAGAGCTCCCGGCAGTCCGTCAAATTCTTTTTGCTGGTTCTGCCATGCGGTACCGTAATTGCCCTTCAGATGCTTATATTTTTTAAGCTCCGGATACGCATGCGCAGGCAGCATTTCGCCATGGGTATAAATGTTGACGCCTTTTCCTTCCGTCTGCTCCAACAGCATTTTCAAGTCCTTCAGGTCGTGCCCGGTCACCACAATAAACGGGCCTTTTTCCACGCATAACGGCACAGTCACTGGCTCCGGTGTGCCGTAGCTTTCCGTGTTGGCACGGTCCAAAAGTGCCATACATTTTAAGTTGATTTCCCCGACTCTTAAAACCGTGGGCAAAAGCTCTTCCTTTGTTTCTTCATAACCGATTTTATACAGAGCCTCGCAGAAAAACAGATTGATTTCCTCATCCGTATAACCCAGCATCATTGCATGATATGCATAAGCCGCCATGCCGCGGATACCGAAAAGAATTAAAGATTTTAAGGAACGGATATCCTCCTCCGCCTGCCACAGATTGTCCAATGTGTAGTCATTCGTTTTTCCGCAGGGAGTTCCACAGGCACTGCAGCCGGGACTCAGTCTGTTCTTTTCCTTTTCCACCTTATCTATCATGTTCTGAATGGCTTCGGCATCAAAGCTCACATTCGTAATCGTCGCAAACAATCCCTCTGTTATCATGCGGAAAGTTTCTGCACGAAGTCCCTGTTCTCCTGTTGTTTTTCCTTCCGTTGCCCTTGCCAGACCGATAAGGGCTCCGGTCAGCTTATCCTGTAAATTTGCCACGTCCGCGCTTTTTCCGCAAACGCCGATATTTCCCACGCAGCCGCTGCATCCTGCGGTCTGCTCGCACTGATAACAAAACATCTGCTGTTCCATAATCATTTCTCCTTTTTTCTTTTTTCATACCCGTAAAATCCTTATTCTGCAGGTTCTTTTTCACCTCGCCGGATATGTCTTGCATATTTCCTGCTCATTTTATTATAATGAAAATAAATTGTATGTTGGAAATCAAACAAAATGAAAGGAAAAATATGGAAACAAAACATAACTTTTCGGCTTATCTGCCTATATTGAAAAACAGTCCGTTGTTTCAGGGACTCTCCGACGGGGAAATTCTGTCGGTGCTGCCCTGCGTTGCCGATAAATTACTTTCCGTTCCGGATGAACAATATGTATTCCGTGCCGGCGAAAGCATTTCTTCCATGGGACTGGTCTTAAGCGGCAGTCTTCTTATCATCCAGGAAGATGTCTGGGGGCACCGCCATATGATACACAAAATCACTGCCGGAGATATTTTCGGGGAACCCTATGCCGCCGTACCGGATACGCCGCTTGGCAGCAGTGTGGTAGCCGAAAAGGACTGTGAAATTCTGCTGCTTCATGTGCAGAAACTGCTTTCCGTATGCTCCTCCGCCTGTTCCCACCACACGCGCCTGATACAAAATCTGGTGACTATTCTTGCCGGAAAAATTCTGGTGTTCAACAACAAGCTGACCCATTTAAGCAAGCGCTCCACGAAAGAAAAGCTGCTTTCTTATTTGTCGGAGGAGTCCATCCGCCAGGGCTCTTTATCCTTCTCCATTCCTTTTGACCGCCAACAGCTTGCGGATTATCTTTGCGTGGAACGTGCCGCTCTGTCCGTCGTCATTTCCAAGCTGCAAAAGGAAGGCGTTCTTTCCGCCGAGAAAAACCATTTCACTTTAATCTGCAATTAAAAAGTCCGCCTCCCTTGAAAATTGGGAAACGGACTTTTCTTTTACAACAACCCCTGTATTAAAATAATCAATATCAGAACCGGAAGAATGAACTGGAAATACGGCTTTAGGAATTTTGCAATTTTAAGTCCCTTTCCGGTGTTCGCTTCTTCTATATAATTATCGAAGCCCCAGCCCCATTTGGTTACGCAGAACAACAGATAAATCAGGGAACCGATGGGAAGCAGCAGGTTGCTTACAATAAAGTCCTCACTGTCAAGCACATCCCTTCCTCCAATCAGATGCAGATTGCTCCACACATTGTAGCCTAAAACGCAGGGCATACTTGCCACTAAAATAATAATGCAGTTTATCAATGCTGCCTTTCCGCGCTTCCAGCCAAACATGTCCATACAGAAAGACATGATATTTTCAAACACCGCAATAACGGTGGAAAAGCTTGCAAACGTCATAAACAGGAAAAACATGGCTCCCCAGATACGTCCGCCCGGCATGTTGACAAATACATTGGGCAGTGTCACAAAAATAAGTGCAGGACCCGCACCTGCTTCCACGCCGTAGCTGAAGCATGCCGGGAAAATAATAAGTCCTGCCATAATTGCCACAAATGTATCCAATGCACAGATGCGGATGCCTTCTCCCGCCAGCGTGTGCTCTTTTCCCATATAGCTGCCGAAAATTTCCATAGCCGCTACGCCTAAGCTTAACGTGAAGAAGGATTGGTTCATAGCCGCTGTAATTACATTTTTTAGTCCTACTGCCTGTACGGTTTTCATATTCGGCACCAGATAAAACCGGATGCCTTCTCCCGCACCTGAAAGTGTAAAGCTGTGTACGGCAAGCACCACAATCAGCACTAATAGTGCAATCATCATGACCTTGCTGATTTTTTCGAGTCCGTTCTGCACGCCCTTGCTGCATACCAGGAAACCAAGCAGTACCGTAAGCACCATCCAGAAGGTCATTTCCTTCGGATTGGCAAGCATGCTGTTAAAAATGCTGCCGGACTCCTCTGCCGTCATGCCCGTCTTAAACTGACCGGTCAAAAATTTATAGAAATAATCAACCATCCAGCCGGACACCGTTGTATAATACATCATCAGCATGTAGCAGCCGAAAATTGCCATCCATCCGTGCAGGTGCCATTTGCTTCCCTTCTTTTCCAATTCTTTATAGCCCTGTACCGCACTTTTTCTGCTGGCACGTCCTACCGCCAGCTCCATGGTCAGTACCGGTAATCCCATACCCACCAAAAACAACAGATAAAACAATACGAAAAAGCCGCCGCCGTTTTGTCCTACCACATAGGGAAATCTCCATACATTTCCGATTCCGATTGCACATCCGGCACTTACCAGTAAAAATCCCAGACGTGACTTAAATGATTCACGTTTCATTAACTCGCTAACTCCTTACCCTTTTTTTGCATGATAACTTTCTGTTTTACGAAAAAAGTCACATAAAACAGTTTATCTGTAAGGCGGGAAACTGTCAACCGATATCCCCGAAATCAGACTATTATTTCTTTGTATCTTCTATATATTCCAAATATGAATATTCTACCGTAGCCACCTTTATTTCCGTGCCATCCATTGCAAAGTACTTCTGTCTACAATAAAAGAGAATTCTTTTTTCTGAACATAATAGTACGATTGGGGCATTCTATATCTTGAGTCTATAACTTTGGGGAGCATATTCCATTTTAATCACCGTGTTTTGTTCAGTCGGCCAATTAGGCTTTTATGAGATTCTTTATATTCTCTGAATGCAGTGCCGCTTTACGGTACCCTTATAACTCCAAAGTGCTCCGTAACGATATCTTCAAGTTGATTTGCAATATCCTCAAATAGCTGATTCAGATCCAGGATCCTGACGGCAATCTGATTCCCTCTCATTTGATAGGTATGATGCGGATAAATCTCCTCATCCGTCTTTGCGTACAAAAGCATGCCAGAGACTTTATGCTCTTTCTCTCTCAGCTCATATTCCTTATTCTTCACGTAGGTGAAAATCTGATAAAGATTGCCCGAATGAAGCGTATGTGTGTCAAATTGTACCTGAGTACTGTGTTCGTAGTACTTTGCATCAATGATAAGAACCCTATCATTGCGCTGAAACATAATGTCACTCTGCATCACCGGCAGCATAGAATTCTCTTCATCGTCAAGCTGCCATGGAATCCGTGAGGCATTTGCAATAATCTGATTTTTGTATTCTTTCCTATAATATTCCAGAATGAATTTTTCATACAATCGGCACATAGTAAATGTATCGATATCAATAATTTCATCCCCACTTTCAAGCTTAGGAATGCTAAGTCCTGCAAGCACGTACACGGCATTTATTTTCTGAATTAGTGCATTTCTATCGTTTTCGAAAGGCAGGAGCTTGGTTGCAAACTCCGTGTAAAAATCTATCCAATCGTATTGCATTTATTACACCTGCAGAGCTTCAATCTCTACTTTCAGAAGCTCCTCATCCCATCCGGCATCCATTGCCATACGGTTATCCACAAGAATGTACGCTTTCTTCTGTGCCTCGGTCAGATAGTCCACGAACACACAAGGCACCTCGTTGATGCCTTCTTCCTTCGCCGCCATGATTCTGCCATGACCGGCGATCACATTGAAGTCCCGGTCGATAATGACGGGATTGATAAAACCGAACTCCCGGAGGGAAGAACGGAGCTTGTTGATCTGCTGTGCGTTGTGGGTACGAGCGTTATTCACATAGGGAATCAGCTTATTGATATCCACCAGCTGCATTTCAGTTGTTGTCTTGCTCATCATCCTCACCTCCATCAAAAAAGACCCCACCCGGCAAATTTCTCGAAACCGCCGATGGAGTCTATATATTCTTTCGCTTCTGCGACAATGTCCGCATATGGGACACCGTCTACCGTATCATCGCCAATGGCGCACACCAATGTGACAGGCTCTCCTAAATCCTGTGTCTTTAGAAATGTGTGGATATTCACAGACACATCTGCTTTTGACAGATCTTTGCCATGCAATCCGCCGCCTGTAACAGAGTCCGCCATATCGGAACCCAGCTTTCTGTTGGTGGCGCCTGTATCAACATCTGTGCCGCCCGTCCAGTCACCGAGGGGATTGACCTCTGCATTCGGATAATCGCCCATAAGGTCATAGTTGTCAGCATTGCTCTGGCAGATGATCAGGCGCTTGCCGTCCAGAATGTACTTTCCGTCAGAAGTGTACTTTTCATAAATAGAATGTGCAATTTCGGACAGCTTTTTTCTGTTCCTCCGTCAAAGGCGCACCCTTAAAAATACCATTGTCACCGCAGCGGAACTGCTCCGCTTGATTTTCGGAAAGATGTGTATCCTGCGGAACAATTACAATGTCCGATAAGTACCTCGACTGCAATTTTAGGATTTGCTTCTGCGGCGTATGCCAGATCAACGATTGCTCCGGCGATGCGGTCTGCCACCTTATCCGGGTGGCTCGGATTCACTTTCTCTATCATGCTATTTTCTCCTTGCCCGGAGCAGAAGCTCCATTGTATCGTTGGGATTATCCTCGAACATCTCAGTGCAGTTCTGCTTTACGATGTCGTAAATCTCGTACCAGATGAGGTTAGCACTTTTCTGATACTGCTGGCTCATCTGCGCAAACGGGGAAGTAATCACACCGCCTATGGTCGGACACTTACCGAGTAGACCGTAGGTGCTGGTTGCTTCCTCGCACTGAATATATCCGGCAAAAGCCTGAGCGTAGGCTTCGATCAGTCTTGGATTGACCTGCTTCTCACAGTTGCGTTCCTTCAGCCACAGCCAGGTTTCCTTGTAGATTTCATCCGCACCGAGGGGAACATCGTTCTTCTGCCTTGTTGACAGGTAATCGCTTGGCTTTGGCATATCCACGCCATTCATCACAGCACCTTCCGGCAGGTCAACCGCCTCCAGTTCTGTAGGACTCAATGTGGGAATATCATTTTTCAGTATCTGGACTTGCTGTCCTTTTTGTATTTTTTCGGCGGCAGACGAGTGCGTGCCGTCTCTCGCCATAATTTTTATTTCCTTTCTCTCCCTGGGTTTAATACCCCGTTTGAACCAGAGATTTTGACCGCCCCTACCGGGGTATAAAATTCACGTGCAGTTCATATAATATGTCTTGCAATTTGCAAGACAACGAATTACAATATAATCAACAGGAGGTGTTTGATATGAAAGACTCAACCGTAAGTGCCCGCGTTGAAAATAATGTAAAGATTGAAGCAGAAGACATCCTGCAAAAGCTCGGTATTCCTGTTTCTGTTGTAATCAATTCCCTTTACCGCCAGATTATTTACCATCATGGTGTTCCTTTCTCTCTGACGATTCCTACAGAGCCGAGAACCGTTGATGCAATGTCTGATGGTCCTGATTTTGGATCAGCTAAATACTGTTCCTGAAGTTCTGGAAATACCTTTGTCTCTAATACTGTTATTTTACATTGAGTGTAGGACTTGTTCTCTCTTTCCTCCTTGATACGTTTTCCAACAAAATTAAAATTGACTGACATAGCATGCCACCTCCTAAAAAAATATTTTCTTTAGGATTGTATAGCCGATAGTTGATAACTTCTATTTCAGGCTATTCTAATAATCGCTAATTGTGGATAGAATAATAAAAACATAGTCAATAAGCGATGAGGTGCACAATGAACGATAAATTCAAAGACGTTGGCGCACGAATCAGGGAAGCAAGAAAGGTACAGAAGTTGAGCCAGGCTGACCTGGCAGAGCGTCTACAAATTTCAACTTCACACATGAGCGATATTGAAAATGGGAAAAAGAACATCGGCCTGGACATCTTTATGAGATTAACCGAAGCATTACAAGTATCTGCCGACTGGTTACTTCGTACCGACATTCCATCTGTTTCCAATATCCAAAATAGCGAGGTCGTAGAAATCCTATCTGACTGTTCCGCTGATGAGGTACAGTTTCTTATTAAAATGATGAAGGAAATGAAATCCGGACTTCGTTCCCAAAATAAAAACAATTCATGATAGACCGTAGGTTGATGACGAAACCTGTGGTCTATTTTCTTTTCTGCAACTGCCTTCTATAATGGCAACATGTCTTTGACTTGATGGTATTCCAGATCGTGGAAATCGTGCTCTTAATGGTATTCATAATGGTGGTGATAGAATTTTTCACTGCTGTAAAATCGCCAGTAATCAGTCCCTTAATACCACTAACAACAGCCTGAATGATCGTTTTGATTGCATTCCATACTGTTGTGAAGATGGTCTTAATGGCATTCATCACTGTGGTAACCACTGTCTTGATGGTATTCCAAACCGTTGTGATAATCGTCTGAATCACAGTAAGCACCGTCTGGATGATGGTCTTATAAATATTGAAATAGGTGGTTACAATTGTCTTTATCACATTAAATACTGTGGTAAAAATACCTTTTATCGCTTCCCATACTGTTTTTTGCAACCCCTAATT
>DJEL01000012.1 GCA_002432425.1 Lachnospiraceae bacterium UBA5899 | reverse complement strand
ATATTGATGACGCTCGAATATACCACAGAGTCAGAGGCACCAGTCACAGGAACGTCCCCGTCGTCCTCAGAACTTCCGCTAACACAACGCCGGTGACGCCTCCGTTTGCTTGCTTTCGCCAACTTTTTCATTTTCTATTTCCCCACTGCTACAGTGGGCGGATAGTAGAAAAGCACCCACCAAGCTTTGGGCTGGCGGGTGTTCTTTTTGTAAGGCAATCTTTAAAAAACCACCTGCTATGCAGGTGGACAACAATCGCTTTAAACCGCATCAATTCTTCACAGGAAGAAAGATAATTAGCGATATGGATGCTGTAAAAAGAAGTTGATTCTAAAGCGGCAACAACCGTAGTTAAATCGGAGTGCTGATAGCATACCACAGAATAACCTATGTAACTAATAACCAAAGTAGATGAGATGGAAAGGGTTTATCCCAGGTGTCTCAGATCATCTATAAATCTATAGAAAGAATAAGTGCATAACCATCATTTCTACTGGCTATACACTTATTATACGAGGTATGCAAACCTGAAGTACAAGTATGGCAATCGGCGTTTCTGGTGCAGAGGCTATTATGTAGATACTGTAGGAAAAAATGCGAAAAAAATTCAAGAGTATATTCAGAACCAATTGAAAGAGGATTTGGAATACGACCAAATGACACTAAAAGAGTATATTGACCCGTTTACGGGTGAGCCAGTAAAACAAAGCAAATAAGATGAGCCCTTTAGGGCTCTGCAGAGAAATGATGTTGTGGCTGGCGAGCTTTCAACGGGTCTTTAGACCCAGTTTCGGTAACAGCCCCTTGACAAAACAGTTAGACGAGGCTAACATATAACTGCAATGAATAAACTATATAAAATATTCATTGTAAAAGCACAAACCAAACGCATTCGGCAAAGGTAACAGGCTTGTGATAAAGATGACAAGTATTCAATAAGGGAAACATACTTGCAAAGATAACCAGCACGCAAATATTACGTTTACCCATAATGTGAAGAAATGCGGAATGCGTGCAGAATGCATGGATAAGGCGGAAAGTAAGGGGATTATATGCCGGCAAATTTTATACAGGAACAGAAAGCGGAAATCAGGGACAGGCTCTTTCGGGAAGGGGAGCGCCTGGCAAGGCAGGTGGGGCTGAAAAAGATGACCATCAGCAGGCTGACACAGGCATGCGGCATTGCGCAGGGGACTTTTTATCAGTTCTTTCCTTCCAAAGAGAATTTTGTTCTGGCAATGATAGGCAGAATGAACGAAGAGGAAGATAAGCAGCTTATGCAGCTTATGAACGGCAGAAAGACCATTCCGTTAAAAGAGATTATGGAATGGTACCGGTCGCTTTTTACCTTTGAGAATAACTTCTTATTGTGCCTGACCACGGAGGATTTCCTGTGGATGAAAACACATTTGTCCAGGGATATGATTTTTAATCCCATGCAGGATATGGCAATGGCGCAGGGACTTTTACAGATGGTGGAAGGCATCCGAGAGGATTATGACGTGGGCGTAGTGGTAAACATGATTAAATCCATTTATGCCATGACGGAAAATCAGGATTCCTTCTGTAAAGAAGCGCTTCCTATGAACATTTCCCTTGTCTTTGACAGCCTGTACCGTTATTTACGAAAAGGAGAGGAAGAAAAATGACTTTTGCAGAAGAACTGGAAGTATACAGGAAAAACAATCCCTATCAGACCACACAGATTGGGGAACAGAAAATAGAATATCTTTTATGCGGAAATCCGGACAGTAAGGATGTCCTGGTTTATCTGGTGGGCGGCACGGGAAGGTCCATTGTGTGGATGAAGCATGTGCAGGCAATGGAGAAAGATTACCGCATTCTGGTGCCGGAGTACCCGGACAACGTCGATAAAGCAGAGGAACTGGCGGACCTGATTGGAGAACTGGTAAAAAGCTGCAACTGCCTAAAGTTATTTTTATCGGCGCTTCCTTCGGCGGATATATGTGCCGGCTTTTAGCCAGAAAATTCCCGGAAATTACAAAGGGTATCTGTCTGTATTCGACTTCTTCTCTTTCGGAAAAAGGCATCGAAGGTCTGAAGAAACAGTACAAAAGCTATGGTGTCATGTACTGGGCAATCAAGCATTTCCCTTCCTACAATTTCTTAAAGAACATCTTGCTGAAAGCAAGCTGTAAAATGGTCATTTCGGAAAAAGAAGGACCGGAGGCAACGGCATATGTGAAGGATTTGTTTACCTGGGTGTATGCGGGATATACGAGAGAATTCGATACCCATTTGACCGGGCTTATTATGGATATTGCCAACATCCGCCCCGTTAAAAAGGAAGAGCTTGCTTATCTGGGAAAGAATATCCTGACAGTGCTCCCTATGGACGACCATGCGTTTACGCCGGAAATGCAGCAGGATTTGCTGGATATGGTGCCGGATGCCAAGGTTGTCCGCGTCGACGGCGGACATGTGGCGACGCTGTATAAAGTGGGAGACTATGTAAAAGCCACGAGGGAATTTATAGAAGCGTTGTAGAGGAAAGAAGCAAAACTTTCAAATGAGAAAAAAAGCTTCTGGAAAGTTGGAAGGAAAAGAAGCAAATTTAAAAAACGAGGGAAAATGCTTCCTGAAAGTTGGAAGGAAAAGAAGCAAATCTTTCAAATGAGGAAAAATGCTTCCAGAAACTTAAAAGAAAAAGAAGCAAAATAGAATAAGACAAGAAAATGCTTTAAAAAGTGTAAAATAAAAGGAAGCAAAAAGGCTAAAAATGAAATAATGCTTTAAAATGTAAAGAATCAGAAACAGCAAAAATGCATTAAATATAAAAACGCTTTAAATCGTATGAAAAAGTGAGCAGCAAAAAATAATGTGTATAGGATTTGCTTTAAAATGACAGGTAGGGCGGCAAAAAACGCTTGCATATTATCGAGCGAAGAGGTATGATAACTAACAGAGAGTAAATTTTATAAAATATTTTCAGGGAATGAAGTTCTCCCTTGGGAAACCTAAACCGCTTAGTAAGCTGATGACTTCTGTGATGCAATGTCGCAGAAATTGTCAGCTTTTATTGTTTTATAGGAAAGGAGATTTTTATGTTAACATCACTTGCACTCATTTTTTTGGTAGGATTGTCCATGGCGGCAATCTGCCAGAAATGCAGACTCCCGCGGATTGTGGGAATGCTGCTCACCGGTATCGTACTGGGACCTTATGTCCTGGACTGGTTAGACCCTTCCATTTTGTCTATCTCTGCGGAACTCCGCAAAATGGCACTGATTATTATTCTTTTGAAAGCGGGACTTTCACTGAATATAGCCGATTTGAAGAAAGTGGGACGGCCGGCGGTGCTGATGTCCTGCCTGCCGGCAAGCTTTGAAATTTTAGGATATTTTCTGTTCGCACCGTATCTGCTTGGCATAACCCGGATTGAGGCGGCTGTCATGGGAGCGGTACTGGGAGCAGTTTCACCGGCGATTGTGGTGCCCCGCATGGTACAGCTTATGGAGCAGAAATACGGAACGGAAAAAAGCATTCCGCAGCTTATCCTGGCGGGGGCATCCTGCGATGACATTTTTGTCATTGTCCTGTTTACCACGTTTGCCAATATGGCGCAGGGCGGGCGTGCCAATGCCGTGGATTTTATCAATATTCCCGTTTCCATTGTGTTAGGAGTGCTGCTCGGTGCATTGGCGGGTTTTGTGCTGGCGCTGTTTTTTGAAACGGCGTATGCTCATAAAAACTGTGTGCGGAACAGTACCAAGGTGGTGATTGTGCTGGGCGTTTCGTTCCTGCTGATTGCGATTGAAGAATGGTGCAAAAACATCGTATCCGTATCCGGGCTGCTTGCCGTTGTCAGCATGGCATGTGTGCTGAAACTGAAAAGCACGGAATTTGTGTCGAAAAGACTGTCGGAAAAGTTTGGAAAGCTGTGGATTGCTGCGGAGGTTATTTTGTTTGTGTTAGTGGGAGCCGCAGTGGACATCCGCTACACACTGAGTGCGGGCGGAGCGGCGGTAGCCATGATTTTCATTGCGCTTGCCTTTCGTTCCGTGGGAGTGCTTTGCTGCCTGATTGGCACGAAGCTTTCCGGAAAGGAACGGTTATTCTGCGTGCTTGCCTATCTGCCTAAGGCTACGGTGCAGGCTGCTATCGGTTCCGTGCCCATGGCAATGGGGCTTTCCTGCGGAAAAATCGTACTTTCCGTGGCAGTGCTGGCTATTTTAATCACGGCTCCGCTGGGGGCGCTCGGCATTGATGTCAGCTACAAGAAACTGCTTATGAAAGAAAATAAAGAACCTGTGGAAACAAATACGAAAACCGTGTAAAATAGAACATAGTACGAAAGAATATGGCAGCAGGAAGGAACAAACAGAAGCTGCAGGCGTAAAGAAACAGAGACTATAAACAGAAAGAAATAGAGAGGGACAGAAACTATGGCATGTACAACAATATTAGTAGGAAAAAAGGCCTCTTATGACGGCTCTACCATGATTGCAAGAAACGATGACTCCGGTTCGGGAAGCTATACCCCGAAGAAATTTCAGGTGATGCATCCGGAGGAGCAGGTAAAGGTGTATAAATCCGTGATTTCCCATGTGGAGATACCTCTGCCGGACAATCCCATGCGCTATACGGCGGTGCCGAACGCACTGGAAGGCAAGGGCATCTGGGCAGCCAGCGGCGTCAACGAAGCGGGAGTGGGAATGACGGCAACGGAAACCATTACTTCCAATCCGCGGGTGCTGGGAGCCGACCCTCTGGTGGAATATATCCCGGCAAAAAAGGAAACAGCATCCGGCGTGAGAACAATAGAGGAAAACAATATAGTATCCGGTGAGAAGGCAACAGGGGAAAATAATGCGGCATGCGGTGAGAAAGCAACAGGTGAAAACAATGCGGCATCCGGTGAAAACGGCACCGGGGCGGAGAAAGAAATCCCCGGCGGAATTGGGGAAGAGGATATCGTTTACTTAGTGCTCCCGTACATTCACAGCGCAAGGGAAGGTGTAAAGCGCCTGGGCAGCCTGCTGGAGCAGTACGGTACTTACGAGATGAACGGCATTGCTTTTCAGGATGTGAATGAAATCTGGTGGCTGGAAACCATTGGCGGACATCACTGGATTGCCAGAAGAGTGCCGGATGAGGCATATGTGGTGATGCCCAATCAGCTCGGCATCGACTGGTTCGATATTGAGGATGCCCTGACGGAACAGAAGGAATATATGTGCTCCGCGGACATGAAGGAATTTATGGCAAAGCATCATCTGGACCTTACCATCCGCACGGAAGGCGAGCCGGAGAATATTTTCAATCCGAGAGATGCGTTCGGCAGCCATGACGATGCCGACCATGTATACAATACGCCCCGTGCGTGGTTTATGGAGCGGTACTTAAATCCCGGTACCTGCATCTGGGACGGCGAGGATGCCGATTATTCCCCGTATTCCGATGACATCCCCTGGTGTTTGATTCCGGAGAAAAAGATAACGGTGGAAGATGTAAAATACGTGCTTTCTTCCCATTTCCAGGGCACACCCTACGACCCGTATGCGTCTTACGGGGACAAATCCATGAAGGGAGCGTTCCGTTCCATCGGCATTAACCGGAACGATTTTATGGCGCTTATCCAGATGCGCCCCGACAGGGCAGAGGATTTCCGGACCTTGCAGTGGATTGCTTTTGCATCCAATGCTTTTAATGTGATGCTGCCGTTTTATGCGGATGTGGAAGAAACGCCGGCTTATGTTTCCAATACGACGGAGGATGCATCCACGGACAATTTCTATTGGGTAAGCAGGATGATTGCCGCCATGGCGGATGCTTCTTACAAAAAATCGGTGTTCCATATTGAGAGATATCAGGAAAACGTGCTTTCCAAGGGACATGAACTGATTAACCGGTATGATGAAAAAATAGCGGCAGTGGAATGCGAAGCAAAGAGCGGCGCCGCCGAAAAAGAAACAGACAGGGAAAAGCGTATGGCACTGAAAAAAGAAGCCAACGAAGCAGTAGCCGAAATGGCAAGAAAAGCCGCACAGGATACCCTTAACAAGGTTTTGTATGAGCTTAGCAATGAAATGAAAAACGCCTATTCCCGTTCCGATGCATAAGGAGGTATCAGCATGCAGCTTCTTATTAAACAGAGAGTTTTTTCCTGGACGGACACCTATGACATTTACGATGAATGGAACAACCCGAAATATTTTGTAAAAGCGGAGTTCTTTTCCCTGACGCACCAGCTTCATGTGTACGACAACAACGAACGGGAAATCGGCATTATCCACCAGAAAATGTTTACATTGCTGCCCACTTTTGAAATTGAAGTGGACGGTGAGATTCGGGGCGTTATCAAAAAGAAATTTTCCTTTTTCCATCCCCAGTACGAAATCGATTACCGGGGATGGCATGTGGAAGGGGATTTCCTCGGCTGGGATTATGATGTTTACGATGCCTGCAGTTCCGTGATACATATTTCCAAGCAACTCTTCACCTGGGGCGACACGTATGTGATTGATATTGCAGACCCGGAGGATGAAATTGACGGTCTGCTTCTGGTGCTTGCCATCGATGCGGCAAACTGCACACAGAACGAGTGATGACCGGGACAATAAGCAGGTTATCCTATTCATTTGCAGATAATGGCGGATTATGCAATTTCTGTTCGGACAGAAAAGTTTACGCAAAATATCAAGAAATCACAGGGGAACAGGGCTACAATAGACTTACGATATCGTAAGGAAGGGGAAACGGCGTATGGAGCATTTGCAGCTTCTGACAAGGGCACTGCAGTATATAGAGGAAAATTTACAGGGCAGCCTTAAGACAGAGGATGTGGCGGCATATTGCTACTGTTCCAAATCTTCCATAGAAAAGCTTTTCAAAAATGTAAACAACATTTCCGTTCACGATTACGTGGTGCGGAGAAAAATGGTGATTGCGGCGGGAAAACTGCAGAAGGAGGACGTCAATATCTTGCATCTGGCGCTTTCTTTGGGGTATCAGTCCCATGAGGCTTTCACCAGAGCATTCAGGCAGGTCTGGCACTGCAATCCGTCGGAGTATGCAAAGCAATACCGTTTCACGGAGCTTTATCCGCGGTTTGCTGCCATACCTATGGAGGGAGCAATTTCTATGAAGAAAAATGTAGACATCAGCGAATTGTACGATTTGCTGCAGGAAAGAAAAAACTGTTATTTTGTGTGTTTTGATATCTGCCATCTGATACCGATTAACGAGATTTCCCGGAAGGCGGGGGACCTGGCTATTTTAGAAGCCATGAAACGGATTTCGGAGGCGGCGGGAGAAGAGGATGTCATGTTCCGGATTGGGGGAGATGAATTTGTACTGTTGACCAATTCCAGGGATGAAGCATACGCACAGGAAACGGCAGCCGCTATTCTGCGGCGGAACGGAGAAACGGTTTCGTTTGAAGGCAGGGAAATTCCGGTATCCCTGTATGCGGCGGTAACCAGAGTGGAGATGCAGCCGTTAAAGTATCAGGATTTATTTGTCAGCCTGCATGCGGCGATTGACGGACAGAAAGAGAAGACAAGTGTAACCGGAATACCTGTGAACAAGATGTAAAATATATGTAAAAACAATCATTATGTTACTACAATATAGAAGAAAAGCTTGCATCTGCTTTGCTGTCTGTGATACACTGATGGCGAAGCAGATTTTGTATACAATGGGGCATCGGAGGAAAGCCATGGGATTATTTTCGGATTTAAGCATGAAGGGAAGAAAAGTGGTGGCAGAGCCGGATGGCGCTGTTTTATTTAAGGGAGCGGTGCTGATGGCGGTGGGAATTACCGCTGTATCTACGGTGCTGACGGAATTTGACCCGGTGCCGAAAATGATATTTGTGATAGTGGGTTTGGTGTGCGCCGTCTTCGGTGTACGGTTTATTCTGCAATACATAAAAGACTACAAAGCATTCAAGGCATTTGTCCCGGTGTGGGATAAGGGCAGAGGCATATACGATAAATTTGCCATTGAGCTGAACAACTGGCAGCAGGGCGGACAGGTGCCGAAGTGCTGCGATGGCGATACCGCTTATTATCTGAAGCTGCAGAGGGAGAGACTTAAGAAAAAGGGCATACAGATGCAGGACAGCATCATGCCGGTAAAAGGTACGGGCTTTGGCACCGCTACGTGTTCTACAAAATCTTTCTGGTATACAACGGATATGAGCTATGAGAACATTCATCGGAAAATGGCTTTTGTGGGTACGCAGGGCACACTCTATCAGCGGGAAGTGGATCAGGTTATGTATGAAGTCATTGCTCATACGCCAAATGATGAACAGACGGAAAAAATCACCTTAACGTGTCCGAACTGCGGTTCATTAAGCCCGGTCAGCGAATTGGAAGAGGGATGCCGTTACTGCGGTACCCGGTTTAAGATTACGGATTTATTCCCCAGGGTAGTGAATTTGTATTTCTTAAAAAGCTATTCCATTGCCAATACCAAGCTGATTTTACAGAATACCATGGTGGCAACGATGCTGGGGATCTTTCTTGTGTTTGTGCTTGTGGGCATAGTTAAAACACAGGCTCCGGGAGAAATACCGGGCTATCTGGCATCTACCTTTTTCGGTTCTTTAATTATCGGCGGATTTTTAGGTTACATTTTAGGAGGCTTCCGGATGATTGTTGTCCAGTTTGACAAGGATGGACAAAAAAGTATATCACCAATTAAATGGATGCGCACCAAAAGAAAAATTACCGGCACGTTGAAGAAATATGACCCTGCGTTTTCCTACGATAAGTTTGAGGGACAGTTAATTTCACTGATTCGCATGGCGGTTTTTGCTGAGCATCCTGAGGACCTGGTATGTTACCGGGGGGGAGCAAGGGATGCCCGCTTTGCAGATATTCTGGAAATGACCTACACCAACGGAACGGTGCTCAATAAGGTAAGACAGGATGGCAATAAGCTGCAGTTATTCTTACGTACCTGGTGGGTAAATTACAGCGAAGAGAACGGTCAGGTGAAAAAAACGGGCGACTGCATTGACGTGGTGGTAAGCCGGGATCTGACAAGACAGGAGGCTCCGGGCTTTTCCATTACTTCTGTACAGTGCGAAAGCTGCGGAGGAAGCTTTGATGCGGTAAGGCAGAGAAAATGTCCTTACTGCGGCAGTGAATATCACATGGAAAAAGAAGGCTGGGTTATCGAGGATATGAAACTGGTTCGCTAACGATGCGGACAAGAGAGAACATTGCAGAACAGTAAGTAAAATGGACTCCATATAGTGAACATGAAATTGCAGTCGAAAAAGATTCCGATGGATGATTTCAGAAAAACAGGGTGCATGAAAAATTTTTTCATGCGCCCTTAAGTTTTACCTTGTTATAAATACAAGCCGGTAAACATCATGCCGTTTCGTGATGATTCTTCCATTAGTTTGCTGCAGTTACGGAAGTGATGTGAGGGTTTACACCTTCATACCAGTACAGGAAGCCTTCCAGGTCGATTACGTCGCCGATTTTAAGGTTCTTAACGGCTGCGTATACATCGGAATCCTTGTCGCACAGATAAGACTCAACGGTGAAGGAATAGGAAGCGCCGTCCTTGGAAACGGTGAAGTATAAGTCGTCACCGTCGGTACCGGAACCGTCCCAGTTGTAAAGGAAAGCAACGTCATTGCCTGCATCGTCCTGACCTGCTGCTTCTACGGTCATACCCTTGAAGGATACGAACTGGTTCTGGTAGTTGATTAAATCGTCGCTTGCAAGCTCTGCGGTAACATCAACGGGTTCTGCAACATAGCTGCCGTCTTCGATTTCAAAGGTTGCGTCGATGATTTCAACTTCGCCGGACCATTCGGACTTGTAACCGGTTACTTTGATTTTGGTACCCTTTTCCAGCTTAGCGTAGTCCTCTTCGGAGCAAGCCATGTTGTAAAGGAAGTAGCCGCCGTCATGATCCTGGGTATAAACGGTAGCCTTGTTGTCCCACCAGGACTGCTTAGCCTGAACGTAGGTTTCAACGGTTACTTCGGTATCCAGGTCTGCTGCTACATATTCTGCATAAGTCATAACGCCTTCGGACTTAACATCTTCTGCGTCGTCAGCAGGAGTGGTTTCTGCGTCATCGGTAGCGTCTGTAGTATCTTCTACAGTGCTTTCTGCAACGGTGCTCTCGGTGGTAGCAGGAGTGGTTTCGTTGTTGTTTGTGTTGTTGTCAGTAGCATTGCCGCAGCCTGCGAATGCAACGGTAAGGGTCAGTGCTAAAGCCATTACTAATGTTTTTTTCATAATTTCTCCTCTTTTCTGAAAAAAATTAAAAAGTTACCTGTCTGGCCGGCACCCGGTCAAACAGGTATATTATACAATAAAAACCATATAAATCAATGTTTTTTATGAATTGTTTTCTTTTTTTTCAGATATTCGACACTGACATACAGGATAATCAGCACCCATGCGGTGATAAGGGAAACAAGCAGAACCACGGCTTCCGTGGGAAGTTTTCCCAGGTCTTTTTTGCCGGAAATACTGTCGGTTCCCTGCCCCAGCCGATACAGGGACTGCACATCGGTAAAGAGCTTGTCCATGTAGACATCGTCTATGGTTTCCTTGCGGCGGCAGGACTTTGTGACATTTTCAATGAGCTGTCCGGCGGCGTCACGTAAGGAAGCGGAGCCGTTGAATACCGGGGTGACGAAGGTGTCGTCCACATGCTCCAGTAAAAGCTCAGATGCCTTTATTTTTACGTCATAGTGCGTGCCGTTGTCCTCTCCGCAGCGGGAAAGGTAATCCTGATAGGATGGGTCCGCCTGCGCTTTTTCGGTAACGGGCACATAGCCTTCCGTTTCCGCATAGGCAATCTGTACCTTGTTGGTTAGTAAATACTGGGTGAACAGCCAGGAAGCCATGACTTCGCCGGAGTCCTTTTTGTTGAAGATACAAAGGGAAGGTCCCTGGGAAATCATCTGCGGGTTTTCCGGGTCCGCCTGCGGTATCATGCGCACGGCAGTTTCAAAATCCACCAGTGCTTCTTCGCTGATGTCGGACAGGGGAGCGTGTGTGCCCATCCAGGTGGCGCCCGCCGTGGAGTCAATGGCAAAGACGCACTGACCGGCATTTAAGAAGTTAGCCGGGTAGCTGGAAATCTTAAAGGTGGAGAAAGCGCCGCTTTTGGCATGCTCCGCAATGGTGAAAAGCAGGCTTCTTGTGGTGTCGTTAAACAGTTCGATATCCCCATCCGAGGTGGAATAGCCGGCATCAAGCTGCTTTAACATCTGAATCATCATATTGTCGGTGGATTTGTAAATAAAAGGTATCATAACCTTTTGTCCGTTCAGAAGATACGTGCCGTCGGCATCCTTCTCGGCTGCTTTTTCCGATACTTCCCAGATAAAATCCCAGGTCACCACATCGGGCAGCTCATAGCCGAGCTCTTCCACATAGGTCTTGTTGACATACAGGGCTTCCGTGGAACGCATGTAGGGTACGGCGTAGTAGTGTCCGGCAAAGGAGCATTCCTCCAAAAACTGGGGAATGATTTCACCCGGTGTTTCAAAGTTCACGTCGCTGCCGGAAAAACCGTACTTTTCATCCGTCATCAGCTCGTCCAGAGGAACCACTACGTTGTTGCCGGTCAGATATGTGGCAATGTGGTCGGGGTAGGTGATGCAGACATTGGGAGTGGTGTCCGTGGCAATGTTGGTGATGACATCGTTGTAAATCTTGCCGTAGTCGGTATAAAGACGTAAGTTTACCTTGATGTTGGGATAAAGACTTTCAAAATCACTGATTGCCTTCTTGTAAATGTCGGTCTGGGTCTTGTTGGTATCGTTCTTTGCCCAGAAAGTAATTTCGTAGTTTTTGCCCGTGTCAAAGGTATCGGGAACGGTAAATTCCTTCGCACCCTTGGAGCCGTGGCAGCCGGTCAGCAATAGAACGGAAGCTGCGCATAGAAGGAAGGGCAGGGCTTTTTTCCATACATGTTTCATCCTTTGGTACCTCCTCTTGCCACACCTGCCATGATTTTCTTGCGGAATACTAAAAACAGAATGATAAGGGGCAGGGAAATAACCACCACAGCCGCCATCATGGCAGGAATATTTTCCCGCCCGAAGCCGTTTTCACGGATTTCCTGAATGCCGTTGGATACCAGAAAATAGCGGGAGTCGTCCGTAATCAGACGGGGCCACACATAGGAGTTCCAGCATTCGATGACCTTTAAGATGGCAATGGTAATCAGCGTGGGCTTGCAGATGGGTATCATGACCTTCCACAGATAACGCAGGTCCGGCGTACCGTCCACCTTTGCCGCGTAGTAAAGCTCATCCGGCACCTGGGCGAAATTTTCTTTCAATAAGTAAATATAAAACACCGACGTAACGGAAGGCAGGATCAGCCCGGTGAAGGTGTTGCGTAGATTTAAATTGGTTATGGTCACAAAGTTGGTGATGACAACCAGTTCGTTGGGAATCATCATCAGGGATAAGAACAGGGTAAAGGCTAAGTTCTTGCCCTTAAATTCCAGACGGGCAAAGGCAAATGCCGCCAGAGTGCTGACAACGACCATCAGCGCCGTGGTTATGGCGGTGAAGATAAAAGTATTCAGCAGATATTTTCCCAAAGATACCGTGGTAAATGCATCCACATAATTTTGTATTGTGGGTGACAGGGTAAAAAAGGAAGGAATGTATTCTGCGTTGTAGGAGCCGTAGCTTTTTACGGAGGTTAAAATCATCCAGTAAAAAGGAAACAGCACGATGAGCGCCCATAGGGTGAGCAGCACATAAATGAGGGTTTTCTTCAGTTTTCCCATAGTTTCGACCTTTCTTGCGATATTCATGTATTTGCCGTTATACATAATGTACATGCTTCTTGCTGACGAGCAGGTTGATACAGGTGATGGTCAGCACGATGGCAAACAGAATGATGGCAGCCGCAGAGGCATAGGAGGGATAACCGCCGCTGTCTCCGTAGAGCATATCGTAAACATAACCCACGATGGTGTTCATTTCCGCTGCGTTTAAGTCCGTGCCGAACAGAGCCACCGCATCGCTGTACGCCTTGAAGGCGCCGATAAATCCCGTGATGATCAGATAAAACAACATGGGAGAAATCATGGGCAGCGTAATCTTGTAAAAAATACGGAAGGGAGAAGTACCGTCCACCTTTGCCGCATTGTAGTATATGGGATTGACGGAGGAAAGGGCGCTTGTCAGGATTAAAATCTTGAAAGGCATAACGACCCAGATGGTGTAAAAGCACAGGACAAACATCTTTGCCCAGTAGGGACCGTCAATAAAATCCACGGAGGAACCGCCGAACCAGTTGATAAGCAGGTTGATGAGGCCTTCCGAATAGGCGGTTTTCTTGAACAAAATCATAAAGACCAGACCGACTGCCAGGGTGTTGGTCACATAGGGCAGAAAATAAATGGTCTGGAACAGCTCCCGCAGCCTCTTAATGGAGCTTAATGCCGCCGAAATGAGCAGGGCAAACAGGGTGGAGAGGGGAACCGTAATAATAACTAAAAGGAAGGTATTCTTCAGCGCCTGCAGAAAATACGGGTCATGCAGCACGTAGGAATAATTGTAGGTTCCGGTGCCGAAAAAGGTCTGGGACGCCGAATTGTAGCCCTCTTCAAAAGAATATACAAATACGTCAATCAAAGGATAAATCATAAATACGCCGAGAAACAGAAACGCCGGCAAAAGATAGAGCCATCCTTTTCCATTTTGTTTTTCCATAGATAACTATACCAGCCTTTCTCCGCTTTCCTTCTCGAATAAATAAACCTTGTGGGGCTTTAAGGAGAAGCTGACGGTGGGGGAAGTGACGTCGATTTTCACATCCGAGCCGATAATGGAGCGGATAACGGCATTCTCACAGTCCCCATGGGAGGAAACCACGCTGACGTCCCTGCCCATGACTTCCACACGGGAGAGATTGCAGACCAGTCTGCCGTCCGGGTCGGGAATAAATCCTTCGGGACGGATGCCTACGGAAACCTCCCTGTCGGAAATTCCTTTGGCGGGAAGAACCGCATCCTTTCCTATGTAAAGAGTTTCGTCTTTAACGTGACCGGTAAACACATTGATGGGCGGTGTGCCTAAGAATTTGGCAACAAACAGGTTGACCGGGTTGTCGTAGACATCCTGCGGCTTGCCAATCTGCTGCACCAGCCCGTCCTTCATGACGACAATTAAATCGGAAATGCTCATGGCTTCGTCCTGGTCGTGGGTAACGAAAACCGTGGTAATGCCGGTCTGCTTCTGGATACGGCGGATTTCTTCACGGGTCTGCAGACGGAGTCTGGCATCCAGGTTGGAAAGGGGCTCGTCAAGGAGAAGCACCTTGGGCATTTTAACCAGTGCTCTGGCAATGGCGACACGCTGCTGCTGTCCGCCGGAAAGCTCGCTGGGCTTGCGGTTCATAAGACCTTCAATCTGGACTAACTTCGCGGCTTCCAGGGCACGCTTTTCCATTTCCTCCCGGGAGAGCTTGTCCGCACCTCTTAAATTTTCCAGAGGGAAAGTGATGTTTTTTAAGACGGTCAGATGGGGATAGAGGGCATAGTTCTGGAAAACCAGTCCCACACCGCGCTTTTCGGGCGGAAGGTTGGTGACGTCTTCTTCGCCGAAGAAAATCTGTCCCTCCGTGGGCTTTAACAGACCGCAGATTAAATTCAGGGTAGTACTTTTTCCACAGCCGGAAGGTCCCAAAAGACCGATGAGCCTGCCGTCGGGGATTTCAAAGTCAAAATCGTTTACGGCAATGACATCTTCGCTTTTTTTGCCCCTGCCGGGGAATTTTTTGGTAAGATTTTTCAAAATGATTTTCATGCGTTTCTCCTTGCAAAAAGTGTTCCGTAGGAAAGGTACCCTACGGCTGTTACAGGCCGTAAGAGTTTTTCAAATCGCTGGATATATGGTCCAGGTCGGGATAGATGAAGCCCTCCGTCATGCCGAATACGTGAAGGCTGTTGATGAAGTAGTCCTTCCGGTAGCCGGGAATGATGATTTTATACAGGGTGTTTTCATCGCAGATATCCTCTAAGCGGCGCAGGGAATTGTGGATGGTAAAGCTTGCCTGCTGGTAGTACATACGCAGGTTTTTCTCCGTGGAGTGGCAGGCAAGAATTTTGTCCACCAGAGCCGGATTGTGGTGCGTGTGCTTGAAAGCGGGAAGCAGCATTTCCTGGCTGGTATCCGCATCTATGGGGAAAATGCAGCGGCCGAAGCCCTCCTGCTCGTTTAAGATATCCGGAGCCAGAATCCAGATGCCGGCGTCCATGTCGTAGGTGGTCTGGTACGTTTCCGATGCAAAGAAGGAGGCAATCAGGGGGGACTGGCTCCAGTCTAACATCCGGGTAGGCAGACCGTAGTGCTGCATGATGGAAACCCAGGCAGCGTAGTTATGCTTTTCCGGCGGATTGTTCAAAATCTGCTTGGCGCGGATGTAAAAATCGTTGGTAATGTAGCGTTCCTTTTCCAGACGCTTTTCGCTCCGCTGGATGGAAGGAACCAAAGACAGGGAAGCATCGTCCACACCGCGGTACCAAAGCCGCAGACCGTGCTTCTGATACAGGCCGTTGACGAACTGCAGAAGCTCATCAATGGTACGAATTTCTTCAATAATCATTTCAGTATGCCTTTCTGTATTGATGTTACTTATTATAGAAGATTTTTCCACAGGGTACAAGCTAAGGATAGCGATTTCAAAAAAAATATGCTACAATGCCTTTGAGAGAATGTGCATGCAAGGTTTGCAAATTTATGGAAAGGATTGGTGACCAACGTGGAAAACATCAAAAAGAATTTCGGCTTCGGCTGTATGCGTCTGCCCATGAACGGCAGTGAAGTGGACACCGAAGAAACCTGCCGCATGGTGGATGCCTTTTTAGAGGCGGGGTTTAATTATTTTGATACGGCGCACGGCTATATACAGGGAAAGAGTGAACTGGCGTTAAAGGAATGCCTGACCGGCCGTTACCCGAGAGACCGCTACATCCTGACGGACAAGCTGACCGATTTTTATTTTAAGAAGGAAGAGGATATCCGTCCCTTCTTTGAAAGCCAGCTGCAGGCATGCGGCGTGGACTACTTTGACTTTTATCTGATGCATGCCCAGAATGCGGAAAATTATAAATTTTTCAAATCCTGTCATGCCTATGAAAATGCATTTGCTTTAAAGAAAGAGGGAAAAATCCGCCATGTGGGTATTTCCTTCCACGATACCGCGGAAGTGCTTGACCGTATTCTGACCGAGTATCCGGGAGTGGAAGTGGTGCAGATTCAGTTCAATTACTTAGATTACGACGACCCCGCCGTACAGAGCAGACTCTGCTACGAGGTGTGCCGCAAGCACAACAAGCCGGTGCTGGTTATGGAGCCGGTAAAGGGCGGCAGCTTAGTCAACCTGCCGGAGAAAGCCAAAGCCGTATTAGACGGTCTTCACGGCGGCAGTCCCGCCAGCTATGCCCTTCGCTTTGCAGCCGGTTTCCCGGGCGTGATGATGGTGCTTTCCGGCATGAGCAATATGGAGCAGATGCAGGACAACATCAGCTTCATGAAGGATTTTAAGCCTTTGAACGAAGAAGAAATGGAAGCTGTGAAAAAGGTACAGCAGATTTTCAAGGAGAAGGATTTGATTCCCTGCACCGCCTGCGGTTACTGCACGGAGGGCTGCCCGAAGCACATTGCCATTCCCGATTTGTTTGCAATCATGAATTCCAAGATGCTGCATCACGACTGGAATGCGGATTATTACTACAATCAGGTACATACAGGTGAAGGCAGAAAAGCTTCCGACTGTATCAGATGCGGTAAGTGTGAAAAAGCCTGTCCCCAGCATCTTCCCATTCGGGAACTGCTTGTCAGCGTAGCAAAAGAATTTGAAAAGTAAATGAGGTAAGAAACATGATACAGATGATTGCAAAGAAAAAGATTTCCGTAAAGGGAGTTATGACATGCATTATTACACAAAAATAGCAAAAAGACTTATGGAGGAAGAAAACTCCACCTGTGTCATCTGCGGGGATGGCATCACTTATTTTTCCCAGGAAAGCGGAGTACGCCCCCTGATGCAGTGGACGGCAGAAAAAATCAATGTGAGGGGGTGCTGTGCTGCCGACAAAATCGTAGGAAAAGCGGCGGCCCTTCTGTATGTGGGACTCGGTGTGAAGGAAGTGTATGCTTCCGTCATGAGCAAAAGGGGAAAGGAAACACTGGAAAAGCACGGCATAGAAGCCTTTTACGGGGAGCTGTGCGAGGACATCCGCAACCGCACGGATACGGACATCTGTCCCATGGAAAAAGCGGTGCGGGAGAAAGAAACGCCTGCGGAAGCGTTGGAGGCCATTAAGGCCGCCATCAAGGCCATGCAGGACCAGCGAGGATAAAGGATTTGTTTTTATGAGAACTTGCCTGTATATTTTAATAGGGTATCTGAGCGGAAGCATTTTATTTGCGGATATATTTTTGTCCGTGTTCCATAAAAAGGATGCCATAGAAGAAAGCAAAGACAAAAATCCCGGAACCGCCAATGCCTTTGTGTACGGGGGCTTCCGGTGCGGTGTGCTGACCCTTATCTGTGATCTGGGAAAGGGCATACTGCCGATGCATTTTTATCTTGCGGGCAGCCTGCCGGAAGAGGTTACGGCTCTGTCCATGGCGCTGGTGCTGGCGGCACCGGTTGTGGGGCATATCTGCTCCGTATATCATAATTTCAAAGGCGGAAAAGGCATTGCCGTAACTTTCGGCAGTCTGTTAGGCATGTTCCCGGATTTGCGTCCGGTCCTGTTGTTGGCCTTTTTCTTTATTTTTTATTCGCTTATTCTGCGGATCATACCTCATTTTTACCGTACACTGGTGACGTATCTGTGTACCATGGTGGGACTGCTTTTTGTCCCCTGCCGGTCGGGAGTGCGCGCAGGGTTCTTTCTGATTTCCCTTGCCGTTCTTCTGCATTTTCATTTCAGCAAAGAGGAAAGAGAGCAATTTCAGGTTAAATTATTATGGATGCATTGATATTATCATGCGGTACCGGTGGTGGACACAATGCTGCCGGCCGCGCCATTATGGAAGAACTGCAAAGAAGAGGGCACCACGCAGAAATGTTCAATCCCTACAACTTAGTCAGCGACAGACTGGCGGAGGAAGTGGACAGGCTCTATATCAAAATGGCGCAGAAGACGCCGAAGGCTTTCGGTTTTGTATACCAGCTGGGAAATCTTTACCGGAAGCTTCCGGTAAAGTCCCCCGTTTATCATGTGAATAAAAAGATGGTGCCGGTGCTGGAAAGATATCTTGCGGAGCATCCGGCGGATGTGATTTTCATGCCCCATCTGTATCCGGCGGAAATCATCACCCAGATGAAAAAACAGGGCTGCAGCCTGCCGCTTACCATGTTTGTGGCAACAGACTATGTCTGCATTCCTTTTACAGAGGAAACAAACTGCGACTATTATGTCATTCCGAATGAAGAACTGAAGGGGGACTTTATAAAAAGAGGCATCCCGGAGGAAAAGCTGCTTCCTTACGGTATTCCTACTTCCGCCGCTTTTTCGGAAGAAAAAAGCAGGGAAGAGGCAAAGGCGGAGTTGGGTTTACAGAAGAACAGGCATTATCTTCTCATTTCCGGCGGCAGCATCGGAGCAGGTCAGCTCTGCAAGGCGGTGCGCGTTTTAAAAAGACATTATGCCGGTACGGATAAGGAGCTCATCGTCATATGCGGCAACAATACCACCTTGTACGAAAAGCTGAGCCGGGAGTACGCGGCGGATCAGGATATGGTGCACATCCTGATGCATACGGATAGGATGGCGGATTATATGAAAGCCTGTGATGTGGTGCTTTCCAAGCCGGGCGGACTTTCCTCCACGGAGGCGGCGGTTTCGGGGACGGCGCTGCTGCACATTACCCCTATTCCGGGCTGTGAAACCCTGAACATGAAGTTCTTTGAGGAAAGGGGCATGGCGGTCCCGGTGGAAACGATTGACGCCAGACTGGGAAAAATCTGCGACAAAATGCTGAAAGACGAGCGCCGCAGGAAGATGGCGGAGAGGCAGAAAAAGTACAGCAACCCCCATTCGGCAGCGGCTATCTGCGACTTTGCACAAAAGTATGCAAATTACGCAAAAAATGTTTCAATATAAGTGAAAATAGTGTAAAATAAGCGCAAAGCAAAAGGAAAAAAGAGGAACAACAGATGTATGTTTTCTTTCTGACCGTTCAATACGTGGGAATTGCGGTGTTGATTACGGAAATGATGTTTATATTAAGCAAGCCGGCTTCTAAATTGCAGATGACCCTGCTTATTATGACAATGGCAACATTACTGAATTTTATCGGTTATCTGATGGAGATAACGTCAACTTCCATGGAAACGGCGCTGATGGGGGTAAAGGTGGAATACCTTGGCAAGCCCTTTATTATGCTGAGCCTGTTTTTCTTTGTGATGCATTACTGTCATATAGAAATTCCCAAGATTGTGGCCGGTTTTTTCATGATACTGCATATCGGTATTACCATGCTGGTATTTACCTGTGACGATCACAATCTGTTTTATGACAGTCTCAGTTTCACCACAGAGGGTGTTTTTCCCCACCTGTTAAAGGGACAGGGTCCCATGTATATTTTCTTTATGGTGATGACCTGCTGTTTTGCCACCATCTGTATTTTCTGTGCCGTAAGAGAGTGGCACATGGCGGAAACCAAGCTTGCCAGGAAGCAGGCGGCATATATTCTGCTTATGATTGTGACACAGGCAGTTGGATTTGCCCTGTATTTAAGCGGTATTACCGGTGGTTACGACACTATGAACATTGCGTACCTGATAAACGTTATCCTGCTGGCGGTTTCTATTTTCCGCTACCGGCTGTTTGAAGTGCTGACACTTGCCAAGGAAAAGGCGCTGAACGATTATCAGGACGGTCTGATTGTCCTTGACAACCGCAACATGGTAATTTATTCCAATTCCCTTGCCAAGGAAATTTATCCCGAACTGAAGGGGGAGGATTACCAGGGTGTTATTGAGAGACTGGACGCCTACATGAATCTGGACGAAAAGCTCTTTTACAAAAACAAGGTATTCCTGATTAAACGACAGCCCATTATGCAGGAAGGCATGGAGTACGGCAGGACTTACAAGATTATCGACATCACCGACAGTTACTACTATGCGACGCGTCTGCAGAATGACGTAGAGGAAAGAACCAAACAGATTAAATCCATGCAAAGCTCCGTTATTGAAAGCTTTGCCAATATGATTGAAGCAAGAGACGGTATTACCGGACAGCATGTGAAGCATACAAGTGCCTATGTGCGAATACTTATTTATGGACTGAAGGAAACGGGGCTTTACAAGGATTTGCTGACGGATGAATACATAGCCACGGTCATTGATGTGGCGCCTCTTCACGATATCGGTAAAATTGCCATTATGGATCAGATATTAAAGAAAAACGACAGACTGACCGATGAAGAGTTTGAGGCCATTAAGACCCATCCGCAGGTGGGAGCCGCTATTGCGGAGGATATCTTAAGAGGCGTGGAAAGTGATTCCTACATCAAGGTTGCCCATGATATTATCCTGTACCACCATGAAAAGTGGGACGGCACCGGTTATCCCACAGGCTTAAAAGGAAATAAAATTCCGCTCTGCGCCCGCATTATGGCGGTCGCGGATGTATACGACGCCCTGCGTTCCAAGAGAAGCTACAAGGAAAGCTTTTCCAAGGAAAAATCCAGAAAGATTATTGCGGAGGGTGCGGGCATTCATTTTGACCCCGATATTGTAAGGGTATTCCAGGAACATATCGATGAAATTGAAAGTGTCGAGTAAATAAGGGGTCTGAAATATGGATATGACGAAAAAGTATGGCAGTAACGGATACGAACTGAGAAAAGCAGCCGGGTTGTACTGGCTGCTTGATTTGCGCCAGAGCGGAGAGCATTACAAGCCTCCTCTGACAATGAATGAAATGGGGGCTGAGATTTTTAAGTATCGGCAGTCGGGGGACAACAAAGAGGAGATTATCAGAAAAATAGGCAGTGAATATGATGCCGGTGTGGATACCGTTAAAAGGGATGTAACATCTTTTCTGAAGAAGCTTAAGGAGTATGAAACAGAGTAAGAAAGGTGCGCTGAGAGGATGAATGTTCTGTTAATAGGGGGATGCAGTAATGTTATCAACAATCTTATCATCAAATTAAATAAAGAGGGACACAGGATTTATCTTCTGACAGGCAGCCGCTATGAAAAACAGCCCTATCAGAAGGTTTTTGAAAAATATCATTTTCCGTATGATGCGAGCTGTCTGAATGAAATTTTTGAAAGCATCAATCCCGACCTCACAATTTTTATGGGAGCCTACGACACGAATTTCCACTGGGGCAACGAAGAGTCCGAAGCGGTACGGTATTCCGCCTGTGTGATGAACATTCTGATGGCATATGCCATGAAGAACAAGGGCAGGTTTATCTATCTTTCTTCGGATGAGGTGTATCAGGGAGATTTCCCGGAGAATATTTCCGAGGAAACGCCTACAGCGCCCCAGGGCTTTAAGAGCATGGTACTTTCCCAGGCGGAGGAAATGTGCGAAAACTACGGCAAAAACTGCGGCAGGGATATTATCGTTCTGCGTCTTGACCATCTGTATTCTATGCCGGATACCATGGCAGATGTTACCGATATCTGCACGAAGATGTGTCTGGAGTCTTTAGACAAATATGTTATCACGGTAGATGATAACGATACCTTTTCACTGCTTTACGTTACGGATGCGGTGGAGTACCTGTACCGGCTTGCCGTCTGCGAAAACCACAAATACCATTTATACAATTTATCTTCCGAAACACCCATCACGGAGCGGCAGCTTGCGGAATTAGTGCGAAAAAATATGTGGTTTAATGTGGAAATTGTGTCCGTGGGTACCAATACGAAACGGAAAATCCTTTCATCCGCCCGCTTTGCGGAGGAATTCAAACCGTCGTTTCTGTGCGATACGCCCCATGTGGTGGCAAGAATTGTTGCCCGGATGAAGAAGTACCGCCATATCTTTTTATATGGAGAAAAGCGGAAGAAAACTATAAGGGAAAGACTGCTGGAACGGGCGGGCTGGCTCACAAAAACGGCAGTGCCCTATATAGAGAACTTCATCTGTTTTGTCATTTTCTTTATGCTGAACAACAGGGCGGTGGGCAGCAAATATTTCCACAGTCTGGACTTTTATCTTTTGTATGTACTTCTGTTTGCCATTGTGTACGGCCAGCAGCAGACAACCCTTTCCGCGGCACTGGCGGTGGCTGGCTACTGTTTTAGACAGATGTATGACCGGAGCGGTTTTGAACTGATGCTTGACAGCAATACCTATGTATGGATAGCCCAGCTTTTTATTCTGGGGCTTGCGGTGGGCTACATGCGTGACTACATTACCAAGCTGAAAAGAGAGCATGAGGAAGAAAAGGAGTTTTTAAGCCAGCAGCTTCAGGACATCAAGGAAATCAACGACAGCAACGTGCGGGTAAAGGATGCGCTGGAGACCCAGATTGTGAACCAGAATGACAGCGTGGGCAAGATTTACAGCATTACCTCTTCCTTAGACCAGTACAGCCAGGAGGAAGTGCTTTTCTATGCGGCGGAAATGATTGCCCGACTGATGAAAAGCAAGGACGTGGCGATTTATACCGTATCCGGCGGCGAATATGCCAGACTCTTTTCCGCAACATCTCCCAAGGCAAGAAGTATGGGAAACTCCATCCGCTACAGGCAGCTCGGAGAAATGTACGAGGCGCTGGAAGAAAAAAAGGTGTTTATCAACCGGAGTTTAAACGAAAAATACCCGCTTATGGCAAATGCCATCTATGAGGAAAACAATATCCAAATGATTATTATGATATGGGGCATCCCCTGGGAAAGCATGACACTGGGGCAGGCCAACCAGCTCGTGGTAATCAGCGCCCTCATTCACAATGCGGTGGTGAGAGCAAATAAATATCTGGAAGCATTGGAAGAGGAGCGCTACATTGACGGAACCAAAATTCTGGATGAGGAGGCGTTTACCACTCTTGTCAATGCATACCTGGCGGCGGAAAAGAAGGGGCTTACCGAATGTATTGTGTTAAAGGTGGAAGCGGCGCCGGACATTACCTACAAGGATCTTGCCATGCGGATTTCTTCCAAGCTGCGCCATCAGGACTACGTGGGTCTTTTGCAGGATAACAGCCTGTATGTACTGCTTTCCAATGCCAGAAGACAGGATGCGGTGCCGGTTATGGAACGATTGTCCGCCATCGGCTGCAAGAGTGAAATTGTGGAGGAATATGAGCGATGAAGCGGCAGTTGAAGAAAAGCCATATTTTTATCCTGATTGTTATGCTCATCTGCCCGGGTGTGGGACCGCTTTTTTTCCTGCTTGCCTATCTGTGGTATAAACTGTTCTTTTCCGAACCGGTGGATCTGGACGATGTCATTTTCAGTAAGGAAAGGGTAAAATCCTCCGTCCGCGCCGAAGAGGAGCAGGAGAGAAACATGGTCTCCTTAGAGGAGGCCATTGAGGTTACCAACGAGACGGATTTGCGAAATCTGATGATGAATATTGTAAAGGGCGATATCCGCAAGTCCTTAGCGTCCATTTCCCTTGCCTTAAACAGTGAGGACACAGAAACGGCACATTATGCGGCAAGCGTGCTGCAGGATGCCCTGAATGATTTCCGCATGACGGTGGAAAAGCAGAAAAAGCTTATTGAAGAGGGCGGTGCCGACAAGACGGCCTATGCGGATATGCTCTTAGACTATATGAATGACGTCCTGAAGCAGAAGGTCTTTACGGACATGGAGCAGAAAAGCTACGTGGCGGAAATGGACTATGTGGGCGAAGTACTGTATGCGGAAGCCCCGGACGCCATGAGCATTGAACAGATGGAGGCGCTGATTTTACGCCTGTTGGAAATTGAGAATTTTACCGAATGTGAAAAATGGTGTGAACGTGCCAAAGAGAAATACCCGAATACGCTGGCGGCGTATACCTGCCGGCTGAAGCTGTATTTCAGCAGCGGGCAGAGAGAAAAATTCTTTGAGACCATCGAGGAGCTGAAACATTCTCCGGTGGTGGTGGACAGAGAAACACTGGAGCTTATCAGAGTTTTCCGATAATAGAGGTGGAAGATGATATCCCGCAGAAATTTTTTGATCATCCTTCTGATGATGGGCGTACTGTTGTTTATGTTTCAGTTCTCCCAGCTGGTGAAGGAAAACGGCAACGACTATGAGACAAATGAATATTACGGCACCGGGCTTCTTTCGGGAGAGGATGCCTGGCAGCCGGCGCAAAAAGAGTCTGAGTTTGCTTCTCTGGAGGGTTATGCCCTTTTTGTGGGAGATACGGAAGGCAGTGTGGCAAAGACCGTGGAAGAATGGTGCCGTTATGTGAAAAAAGACCTTCTGTGCGAGGAACATCTGACGGAAGGAAGGACACCGGGACTTCTTTTGGTGGACGGCGTTTCCCTTGATTATGAAAAAGAGGAAGCCGCCATTTTATCCTATGCTTCGGAGAGTGTGCCCATTGTTTTCTGCACCCTGCCGGAGGCATCCTGCATTGAGGAATGGGAGTCCCTGCAGGCGCTCCTTGGCATTACGGAAATAAAGAATGAGGAAACGAGAGTGGACGGCATCCGCCTGTTTGACGGATTTCTTCTGGGCGGTGAAGCGGTATACAAGGCGCAGAACGACAGGGAAGCCGAGGAACTGCAGGACTTTACCCTGACCATGCCCTGGTATGTAACGGGCAAAGGAAGCAAGACCTATATGGTGGGACTGAAGGACGAAACGAAGGTAGAACGGGAGGAGTTTCCCCGTATTCTCTGGCGCAACCGTTATGAGGACACCTTTGTGTTTGCCGTAAACGGCGACTATCTGACGGATATGGCGGGACTTGGCATTTTAGACGGTTTTCTTTATGAAATGCAGGAGGTTGCCGTGTATCCGGTGGTCAATGCTCAGAACATCAGCGTGGCGGACTATCCCAGTCTTTCTTCGGAAACGGATACGGTGATGCAGGCATATTACAGCCGCAGCAGCCGCAGCTTTGTACGGGATGTTATGTGGCCGGGAATTTTAGCCATGTCCTCCCGGCAGGATTTGAAAATGACCTGTTTCTTAAATACCGGCTATGAAAGAACGAGCCTTACAGGGCTTATGCCGGAGGATTTGATTTTCTACCTGCAGCAGTTCAAGGAAGCAGGAGCGGAAGCGGGCTTAAGCATGAACCGCGCAGAGGATGTTTCCGTAAGTGAACAGATTGCGGAAGAAAGAGGTTTCTTAGGCAGAATGGACTGCGAATATTCCTTCGGAGCCGTTTATGAGGAAGCCGTGTCGGAGGAACTGCGGGAAGCCATGGAAAAAAATGCTTATTTTTCCGGCATCCATACTCTGACCTGTAAGGACAGGGGAGAAAATTTTCTGTTATCCTATTATACCGACGGGGTAACCCTGCAGGGGGTGACGGCGGAGGCGGGAACGTACAGCTACCGCACGGATTTTACCAACAGGAGCCTGGCAACGGCGCTTGCCTATTCCAATACGCTGCTTGACATGCACCGGATTATGTGGCCGGAGACGGAAGATGACCGCTGGGAAAAGTATTTTAACAAGGTGTTCAGCAATGTCAGCACCTATTTTCATAATTTTACGTTCATGGAGGACACCACCCTTTCGGAAAGCGACAGACGTGTGCGCTCGCTGCTCAATCTTTCCTATGAGATAGAGAAGGAGGATGACGGCATCGTGGTATACGCCACGGACATCCGGCAGGAAGCGTGGTTTTTGCTTCGTACCCACGGACAAAAAATCGCGGACATCACAAACGGTGAGTACGAGCAGATAGAACAGGATGCCTATCTTGTGAAGGTGCAGGTGGGCGGCACCCATATCCGGCTGACACAGGCGGATGAGGTATTGCAGTATAAGGAGCCTTTTACGACTCCCTGACGGGACGAAAGGCAGCAGTAAAGGAGAACAGTCATGAAAATCTGTATGGTGGCGGAGGGCTGCTACCCTTATGTGGTGGGTGGTGTATCCGGCTGGATTCACAGTATGATTAAAGCCTTTCCGCAGCATGAATTCATCATATTGGCGATTATCTCCGACAGGAAGCAGAGCGGGAAGTTTCAGTACGAAATGCCGGAAAATGTGTCGGCAGTGTATGAGGCTTACTTAAACGATGTGGACTGGTCAAAGGGAAAGCATAAAAAAATAAAACTGGATAAGAAGCAGTACCGCGCATTACGCAGTGTGATTTTAGGTTACAAAACGGACTGGGATACCCTGTTTGCCATGTGCCGGAAGGAAGAGTTTTCCATTGATGCGTTCCTGATGGGAGAGGACTTTTTCCATGTGGTGGAGGAGTGCTACGAAGCGAAGTATTCCCAGATTGTGTTTTCGGATTTCCTATGGACCATGCGTTCCATTTATCTGCCTCTTTTCTTAATCCTGCACACGAAAATTCCCAAGGCGGATGTGTACCACTGCGTGGCTACGGGCTATGCGGGCGTTTTGGGCGGCATGGCAAAATATTTATACAACTGCGGACTTCTGGTGTCGGAGCACGGCATTTATACCAGAGAAAGGGAAGAGGAAATCCTGAAGGCTTCCTGGGTCAGCGGCATTTACAAGGATATCTGGATTGAGCAGTTTAAGAAAATGTCCCGGCTTGCCTACGACAGGGCGGATGCGGTGACGGCGCTGTACGGTCACGCCAGAAAGCTGCAGACGGAGCTGGGCTGCGACATTTCCATCACCCATGTGACGCCGAACGGCATTGATGTGGACGGCTTTGCCCATATTCCCGGCAAACAGCCGGAGGATGAGGGCTTTGTCAATATCGGCGCCATTTTACGTGTGACACCCATTAAGGATGTCAAGACCATGATAAGGGCGTTTGCCTTTGCCGCGGAGCGTGTGCCAAACCTGAAGCTCTGGATTATGGGACCCCGCGATGAGGATAAAGAATACGCGGAGGAATGTTATGAACTGGTAGAGGTACTGGGACTTAAAAATGTGATATTTACAGGCAGAATCCAGGTAAAGGAATACCTGGGCAGGATGGATTTTACCATTCTCACCAGTATCAGTGAAGGTCAGCCGCTTACCATTCTGGAAAGCTTCGCTGCCCACAAGCCGGTCATTGCCACGGATGTGGGTAATTGCCGGGAACTTATTTATGGGGAAGAAGGAGATACCTTCGGAACCGCCGGTATTTTAACCCATATCATGAATACGGAAGAACTGTCGAAGGCAATGCGGAAGCTGGCGCTTTCCCCGGAACTGCGGCAGGAAATGGGAGAAATCGGATTTAAGAGGGTCAATACCTATTACCGGATAGAGCAGATGAGGGAGAAATTTGACAGTCTGTATAAAGAAATTTATCCGGGTATGGAGGAATAAGGATGGCGGGAATCGGTGTCAAACTTAACAGAATATACAGTAAAAATACCATCACATCCGACCTGATGGGCTTCGGTTACAGCACGGTCATTACCATAGCGCCCATGTTTCTGGTGATTGCGGCGGTCATTGCCATGCAGCGTTTACTGGGCTTTTCCTCCGTGGGGTATGCGCAGAGGGAGCTGTATTCCTGTACGGTGCTCTACATTTTTGTGTTTGCACTGTTGACGGCGTCGCCCTTTAATGCGGTGCTTTCCAAATATATGTCGGACGTGATTTACGAGGAAAAATACGAAAATATTCTGCCCTGCTACTATGTGGGTCTGCTTTTAAACACCCTGCTCAGCGCATTGATAGGCATTCCCTTCTGCATTCACGAATATGTGGTGGGAAAAGTGGATATCTTCTTTGTTTTTCTGGGGTACTGCGGATATATGGCGCTGATGTTTGTTTTTTACTCCATGCTTTATCTTTCCATCTGCAAGGTGTATAAAAAGATATCGGCATTTTTCCTGATAGGAATGGGAACGACGGTGCTGCTTTCCCTGCTCCTTAACAAGGTTTTTCATATGAGCATTATTTATTCCATGCTGCTTTCTCTGGATGTGGGCTTTATGCTGATTGCCAGTCTGGAATATGCGCTGGTGCGGAGCTACTTTCGAAACAGCAGCGAACGGTATGCGGATGTGCTTCGGTATTTTAAGAAATACTGGCCCCTTGTGGTGACAAATTTCCTTTACACGCTGGGGCTTTATATGCACAATTTTGTATTCTGGGGCACGGAGGAGCATCTGGTGGTGGCGGACAGTTTTGTGTGTATGCCCACCTATGATATGGCGACCTGTCTTGCCATGTTCACCAACATTTCCGCCAGCGTCATTTTTATTTCCCGTGTGGAAATGCATTTTCATGACCGTTACAAAAAATATTCCGAGGCGGTTATCGGCGGCAGGGGCATGGACATCCGCATAGCAAAGCAGAGAATGTTTGAGCAGCTTTCCGATGAGCTTCTTAATCTGGTGCGCATCCAGTTTATTGTGTCGGTTGTGGTATTTTTCCTGTGCACGGTCTTTCTGCCGCAGCTTGGTCTGGGCGGGTTAATCATGCAGATATACCCCTGCCTGGCAGCCGGTTATTTTATTCTGTTTATTATGTATGCCGCCATTATTTTCCTGTACTACTTCAATGACCTTGTGGGGGCGGTGCTGACGGCGGCAAGCTTTACCGTGGTGACGCTGCTCGGCAGTCTGTTTTCTTCCACCCTGCCGGTCATCTGGTACGGCATGGGATTGGTGGCAGGCGCTCTGGCGGGCTTCTGCGTGGCGTATGACCGCCTGCGCACCATGGAAAAAAATATGGATATACACATTTTCTGCAAAGGCAGTCTGTTGAAAAAGGGAGAAGGAAAATGTCCTTCCAACCGTGTCTATGAAAACAAGGCTGCGGAGAGGAGTCAGTAATGGAACCGGGTTTAATGCTTCAGATTATCATGATTTTAACGGGAGTCTACCTGCTTGTAAGAACCATATCTTCTCTGGCAAAGCGGCGGATGACGGAGCCTTTCTGCCTGACCTGGGGACTGGTTGCCATCGGCATTATTTTAGCCGGCTGTCTGCTCCGCCCGGCGGGCTGGAACCAGTACATCAGCTATACGGGTATGGTGCTTCTGCTTTTGATTGGCTTCTGCCTCCTGTACGGCGCTTATTTCATAAGCTGCCGGGTTTCCGAGCTCATGCGTCAGAACAACGAGCTGGCAATACAGGTTTCCTTATTAAAGGAAGAAGTGGGCAGACTGCAGGAGGAAAGAGAGCGCAGGGAAGCCGGTTTCACAGAGAAAGCGGGCACAGGAGAAGCTGCTTTTGCAGAGGAAACAGAACAGGATGGTGGCAAAACACATGATAGCTAAAGTTTATAAAATTCTCTTTGTCATCAATACGCTTGGTCAGGCGGGCGCTGAAACGGCACTGCTTTCCCTGCTGCAGACCCTGGCAAGGGAGAAGGGGGAAGCCCGGTATGAGATTTTCCTTTATGTGCTTACGGGACAGGGAGAAATGGCGTCCCGGCTGCCGGAGAATGTGCGGCTTTTAAATAAGGGATACAGGGAAGAGTCGGTGCTGACGGCAAAGGGACGGAAGTACCTGAAAAAAACGGTTTTGAAAGCCATGTTTACCAGGGGAACAATCGTTAAGCTGTTTCCTTATCTGGTAAAAAATACCTGCGCCATGCTGGGCAAAAAGAGGCTTCTTCCCGATAAATTGTTGTGGCGCGTTCTTTCCGACGGTGGTATGGTATTGCCGGAGGAATACGATTTGGCGGTGTCCTATCTGGAGGGCGGAGCGGCTTATTTTATGGCGGACCATGTAAAGGCGGCGAAGAAGGCGGCTTTTATCCATGTGGACTATGAAAAGGCAGGTTACACAAGAGCCCTGGATAAGGACTGCTATCTTGCATTTGATAAAATATTTACCGTATCGGACGAAGTAAGGGAGGCTTTCTTAAAAGCTTATCCGGAGCTGCCGGACAAAACGGAGGTATTCCACAATATCTTAAACAAAGAGGAGATTGTAAGACGTGCCGGAGAAGGCGGGGGATTTGCCGACGGCTTTACCGGCATACGGCTGCTTTCCGTGGGCAGGCTTACCGCACAGAAGGCGTTTGAGGTTTCCGTGGATGCCATGAAGCGGCTGAAGGATGCGGGAAAAAACGTAAGGTGGTATGTTCTGGGAGAAGGCGACCAGCGCAAAAAACTGCAGGAACAGATAGATGCCTTGGGACTGACGGAGGATTTTATCCTGTACGGCGCCGTGAACAATCCCTATCCGTTTATGAAACAGGCAGACATTTATGTGCATGCCAGCCGGTTTGAGGGAAAAAGCATTGCCATACAGGAGGCGCAGATTTTAGGGAAGCCCATGGTGGTGTCGGACTGCAGCGGCAACCGCGAGCAGGTGTGCCGCGGAGAGGACGGTCTGATGTGCGACCTTACCCCGGAAAGTCTGGCAGAGAACATCACGCTTCTTTTAGACGATGAGGCACTGCGCAGAAAACTGGGGGCTGCCGCAGCCGAAAAAAATGCGGACGCCGCAGAGGAAATACAAAAATTACTTTCCATGCTGAAAGGATGACTTTCGATATGAAAAAGGAACTTCTGATTATTATTCCGGCTTATAATGAGGAAAAAACCATAGGAAAGCTTTTGGATGCACTGCAAAAGCCGCCGGTTTTCGGGATAGCGGATATATTAGTCATGAACGACGCTTCTGCCGATGGGACGGAGCGGGAAGTGAAAAAAAGACAGATACCGGTTGTGACACATATTTACAACTTAGGCTACGGAAACGGGCTGCAGCTCGGTTACAAGTATGCCTTAAAGCACGGCTACCGTTATGTGATACAGATGGATGCGGACGGGCAGCATGACCCTTCCAATATTCCGGTGATTTATGAAAAACTGACGACTAAGGGTGCGGACGGCCGCTGCCCGGACATTGTACTGGGCTCCCGTTTTGTAAAAGGAGCGCCAAAGTATCCGGCAGGCGTCTTAAAACGGATGGCGTGGGCTATTTTCCGTTTTTTTATACGGCTGGGAACAGGCAGAAAGATTACGGACCCGACCACAGGGCTGCAGGGGCTGAACAGGAAGGCCTTTTCCTATTATGCGGGCTACCGGCATTTTGATGACAGATATCCGGATGCCAATATGATTTTGCAGATGCTTCTTCTGGGTTTCCGCATCGAAGAAGTACCGGCGCTGATGCATGTAAGAACCACGGGAAAGAGTATGCATTCCGGCTTGAAACCGGTGGTGTATATGTTCCGCATGACTTTCTCCATGATAGCGGTATTTATCAGAATCAAATGGTTTCGGGTAGATTTGGAGGCAATAAAGGATGAAACTGTTTAATCGGAATTTTCAGAAGGGGGATTTGACAGAACAGACCAATCTGCCGGGCAATCCGGACAGGGGCTGGTATCGCTTATATACGTTTTCACTTGACCGGGGAGTGGATTTGCAGGTGCTTAAGGAAAGCATCAGTGCGGATGACAGTCTGGTGCTGGTAATGTTTGACATCGGCTGCTACCGGGACAGGGATTTGGATGATGCTGCCATGCAGTATATGCGGGGCGTGCTGTCCTTTTTTGTGGCGATGGACAAAGAAATTATCCTGCGCATTGCCTATGACCATGAGGGCAAGGCGCTGGAGAGGGAGCCGTCCCTGTTTGCACAGGTTAAGAACCACATGCTTAAGGTCCGGGAGTTGATTGCCGAGTTTGACAGCCGCATTTTTGTTTTTCAGGGCGTGCTGACCGGCAACTGGGGCGAGATGCATTCTTCCCGTTTTCTGGAAAAAGATAAGCTGCGGGAAATGACCGCCATTTTAACCTCCGGCATCCGGGAGGATACGTTTTTCTCCGTGAGAAAACCTTCCCAGATAAGGAGTATTTATACGGAAGCGGCGTTATTCAGTCAGGGTAATTTTCAGGATATTCACGGAACGGTGCGGCCGCTGGGACTGTTTGACGATGCCATTTTGGGGTCTGAAACGGACTACGGCACCTATGCCGGCAATACCGCCGGGGACATGGACTGGGAAAGTGCATGGAGCCGGGACAAAGAGCTTGGTTTTATTGAAAAGATAGGCAGGGAAGCGCCGGTCGGCGGGGAAGCCATTTACGGAGAGGGCTACATAGACAGCATCTCCCAGGAAAGACTTTTGACGGAGCTTCGCAGACTGCATGTTACCTACCTGAACAGTATGTACGACCGGAATGTGCTGGATAACTGGGCAAGACACAATTACAACGGCAGGGGACCCTGGATGGGCATTAACCTGTACGATTATATCGGAGCGCATCTGGGCTACCGCTTTTTAATCCGGGATGTGAAAATCTCATTTCTGGGGAAATCTGAGGGCGAAAGAGCCTGCGAAGTGACGATTGACATCGAAAATGTGGGCTTTGCCAATCTGTACCGGGAGGCGGAGGTCTACTTAAGCTGGCTGACCGGAAGCGGGGAAAAGGGCAGCAAGAAAATAAGCTGCGACCTGCGGCTTCTGGATGCCGGAAAGCGGGAAAGCTATACGGCAGTGGTCGGATTGTTCGGAAACGCAGGCACCAATTATGCATTTTACCTGACCATCCGCAGAAAGCAGGACGGCAGGGTGATTTATCCCGCCAACAAGATGATGGGCGAGAGTGTTTATCTGGGCTATATTAAATAATAATTTGAAAGAAAGGAGGAAACATAATGACAGCTTTATACTGGGGACTGGAATTTACAAAAGTACTGGGCACCTATTTTGTCCTGATGATTGTGTATCCTTCTTTTCTGTGTAGAAGGTTTTTGAAGGGAAAATCCCTGACCTTCCGCTTCGGTTTCTGTACGACCGTATCGGTGCTGGGCATCAATACGGTGGTGCTTCTTTTGGGACTCATACATCTCTTAAATCCCTGGGTGGTGCGGATTTTGTTTTACGGTCCGCTTGCGTATTTTATTGTGAAAAAAATTCTGTCCAGGAAGGCAGACCTTCCCATGCTTCTGCATGTGCTGAACGGCACCTTCGGCATCCGGCAGTTTTTCTTAAAATCCGGGAAAAAATTGCAAAAAAAATGTGCCGGTATCTTAAAAAGAGGTTTTCGGCGGGTAAAGGGGCATTTTGCGGAATACGGGCTTCTTTTTGTGCTGCTGGTGTTCGGCTGTATGTACTTCAGCTACGGCGCTTTTCAGGATTATTCCTATGGTTTCGGCGACATTTATCCCCACAACCAGTGGATTTATGCCCTGACGCAGGGGCAGATTTTCTCAGACGGTGTGTACCCGGAGGGGATGCACTGCTTTATTTACGCCATGCATACATTGTTTGGCATCCGTATTTACAGCTGCATGCTGTTTACCCAGGGCATTCATGTGATGGTTTTTCTGCTTTCGGCATACCTGTTCCTGAAAGAGATTTTCCGGTTCCGTTTTACTCCGCATTTTGCGCTGGCATTGTTTCTGACGCTGGATGTGGTCTGCATTGACAGTGTATTCGGCATGTCCCGTCTGCAGTGGACCATTCCGCAGGAATTCGGTATGTATGCCATGTTCCTGTGTCCTGCTTTCCTGATACGGTATCTGAATACGCCTAAAGAGGAAATCAGACTGCCGCAGAATAAATGGGGTAAAAAACTGCAGTTTTTGAAAAAGGCTTATTATAACGAAAATTTACTGGTATTTATGCTTGCCATTGCCGTGACGCTGGCGGTGCATTTCTATCCAACCATTATGGCATTTTTCCTGTGCGTGGCATTTGTACCGGCTCTGTTTTCAAGGATTTTCAAGTCCACCCGTTTTGTGTCCCTTGTGGGTGCCATACTGGTGGGCGTTCTGATAGCCGTGGTTCCCATGGTGGGTGCACTGGCTTCCGGCATTCCGTTCCAGGGCTCCATTAACTGGGCGATGAACGTTATCAACGGCGTGGAGGGCGCTGCCTCCGGTTATATGGCGCCGGACGAGGAAACCGATGCCGCAGGCAGCGATGCAGGCGGCGGTTCCGGTACCGATGCGAACGGCAATCAGGGAGCGAACGGCGAGAACGGCGGCACCGGCAGCGCCGGACAGGGTAACGGTGGTACGGGCAGCGACGCAACCGGCGCATCAGGAGCGGACGGAGAGACCAGCGGCACCGGCAGCACGGAAAATGGCAGCACCGGCAGTTCCGGCACCTCCGGCGGGAAAACACCACAGCCGCTCAAGGAGCCGTTTTTCATCCGGCTGAAAGCATTTATTTTGAAAGAGGCAAATGCTCTGTACCGGGCGGGCTACGTGACCCTGTATAAGGAACAGCGGGCGGACGGCTTCTTAAAAATGACGGCGCTGGCACTGGCGGTTTTTGTACTCTGCCGTTTGTTAGCCATGCTATTGCGTTTTGTTTTCCATAGAAAGGGCATACAGGCGGGAATGTTTGACCATTATCTGTCCCTGACACTTTCTACGGTTATTTTCATTGGCATGTACTGTGCGGAAGCACTGGGACTGCCCGCACTGATTGCGGGAGCCAGACTCTGCTCCTCCATACAACTGCTTCTGGCTGCCATGTGTATGATTCCGGTGGATGCAGTCTTTACGCTGTTGGCGGTATTCCTTCCCAGGGCGGTTATGAAAACGGCGGCGCTTCTCTTTACCGGTGCTATTTATGCATTTACCAACATGACGGGAACGTTCCACGGCTATTTATATTACGAGCTGACCCGTTTTAACGGAGCAGTCATGAGCACCTACCGGATTACGGAAACCCTGCCGCACAACAGTTATACCATTGTGTCCCCGGTAGATGAACTGTATCAGGTTATTCAGTACGGTCTGCACGAAGAGGCGGTTAATTTTGTGAACGAATGTACCAAGGACGATTACACCATTCCCACGGAATATGTTTTCTTATTTGTGGAGAAGCATCCGCTGGGGTATGCCCAGAGCCATTTCTTCGGTGGCCCGTCCTGGCTGGCGGCGGAAAAATATCCGGCTCTCTACGAAAGCAATGTAAGCCAGTGCCCGGCTATTTTTACGGCAACGATTTCTCCGGAGCTGGCGGAACCGCCGTTCTATGCGTTCCCGATTTCCTCTGCGGCGTATTCGGATTTGCTGTCCCGTACCGTGGTGGAGTCCCGTCTGCAGAAATGGTGCGAGTCTTTTGAAAAGCTTTATCCGGGCGAACTGAAAACGTATTATGAGGATAAAAATTTTGTATGCTACTATTTCCGGCAAAATCCGGCATGTCTGTACCAGTTGGCAATAGAGGAAGAATGAAAGGGGAAAGAGTTTGGCACAACGGGCGAAACGCAGGCAAAACAGAATAAAGACAGCGCTGCGTTTTGCGGCAGGAATGTTGCTGCTTGCCCTTTTTCTTACCGGACTTCTCTTTGCTTGGGGGAGAAAACGAGGACATGGCAGCGTTACCTTTTTTGCGGAATGTTTTACGGAGTCCTCCCGGTATTTATCCAATCCCAACCGCGGCTTTTACTATATGTACGGATTTGTGATTGCGGATGAAAACGCGGAGTGGGAGGAAACGGTGGCAGAGCGGTTTCGGGAAGATACCGGGACCAATCTGACCATGATTCAGATAAATCTTTGCAATTACCGGGACCGGGAACTGACAGAGCAGGGGCTTGCCGGCATCCGCAGCCTGTTTCAGGCGCTCCGCGGGACGGGAAAGCAGTTGATTGTTCGCTTCCTGTATGACTGGTCGGGAGAAAATGCGGAGACGGAACCGGAAGACATTTCCGTTATTCTGCGGCATATGGAACAGGTCGGTCCCCTTGTGGCGGAAAATAAGGACATCATTTTTACCCTGCAGGGGCTGTTTACCGGTAACTGGGGAGAAATGAACGGCACACGTTACAGTACGGCGGAGGACTGGCATACACTGTACGAAACCTTAAGGACGGCAACCGGGGACAGTGTGTATCTGGCGGTACGGATGCCCATGCAGTGGCGGAATGCCACCGGCTTTGCGGAAATCCCGGAGGCGCTTGAGGACGGCTGCAGGCTGGGACTTTTCAATGACGGTATTCTGGGAAATTACAGCGATTACGGCACGTATGGGGAAGCCTCCCGCAAGGATGCTGGGGATTTTTCCTGTTGGAACCGGGAGGAAGAGCTTGCCTTTCAGGAGGAGCTTTGTGGATATGTTCCCAACGGCGGGGAAGTGATTGTGGATAATCCTTACAATGACTGGGAAGCAGCCATGCAAGACCTTGCCGTTATGCATATCAGCTACCTGAATGAGGACTATGACAGAGAAGTTCTGAAAAAATGGGCAGCCGCCACGGTAGAGGAAGAGGGCTGTTATCAGGGCACGGACGGTCTTTCTTATGCGGAAAGGCATCTGGGCTACCGGCTGCTTCTAAAAGAGGTGAGCGGAGAATATCATTTCTGGAAGGATATTCTTTCTTTACGGATAGACTTACAGAATGTGGGATTTGCGCCGATTTTAAAAGAAGCGGTTCCAGAGGTTATTATAGTGTGTGAAGATACCGGGGAATGCCTGGAAATCCCTCTGGACGTGGACTTTACTTATTTGACGGGCGGAAGAGGAGCAGAACGGGTGGAAACGGTTTCGGCGGACATTTCCCTGACAGGCTGGCAGTCCGGCACCTGTCTGGTGTATCTGCGCCTTACGGATAAGGACAGCGGCAGGCAGATTTATTTTGCAAATGAGCAAAATCCCACGGAATATGGTTACCTATTAGGTACCGTAGAGCTGGAACCCCTGAAAAGCCGGTGAGGGAGCGAAAGAGTGATAGAAACGAGTGACGGAAAGGCAGATTTTATGGAAAGGGCAGAGAAAGTTGCGGTCGGTCCCGACAGAGAAGAGCGGGAACTGCTCCGGCTGCTGAAAGCGGCATTGGCAGAAAATCCGGACCGGAAAAAAATAAAGAGTTCCGGGCTGACGGACGATATAAACTATGAAAAGCTCTTTGCCATGGCGCAGGCGCACCAGGTACTTTCCCTTCTGTATGATGTGCTGGAAACTGCCGCGCAGGAGGAAGCTGTGAACGCACCGGAAACTACCGTGCATGAGGAAACCGGGGAAGCGCCGGAGACTATCGTACAAGAGGAAGCCGGGGGTATGGGCGCATGGAGGGCGGTCTGGCAGCAGGCAGCCCGGCGGACGGTGAGCCAGAATTATCATCTTTTGTTTACCGGCAAGTTTCTTACAGGGCTTTTGAGGGAGGCGGACATTCCGGTTGCTTTATTAAAAGGAACGACGACCTCGGCTTATTATCCGGTGCCGGAACTGCGCAAATCCAGCGATGTGGATTTGTATCTGCTGAAAGAAGGCGATTTGCCGAAAGCCCGGGAGCTTTTTCGGGCACATGGCATGACGATAAAGGAAGAACAACATTCCCTGCACCATCTGGTGATGCAGACTGCGGAAGGAATTGTGGTGGAACTTCACACCCTGATAGCGGAGCCGTTCGACAATGCTGCCATAAATGCCTACCTGAAAAAATGCCGGGAGCTTTTTGCAATGCACACGGAAGAAAAGAAAATTATGGGGGTTACCCTGCCGGTGCTGACCGGCGCCTGCCACGCATACGAACTGCTTCTTCATATGCTGCAGCACTTTCTGCGTGCCGGATTTGGACTGAAGCTTTTATGCGACTGGGTGGTCTTCTGGAAAAAAGGAGTGGCCGATGAAGAACAACAGCTTTATGAAAGGCTGATAGCGGAAAGCGGTCTCAAAGGTTTTTCCGATGTGGTAACAGCTGCCTGTGTGGAATATCTGGGACTGCCGGAGGAAAGTGTAAGCTTTATGAAAAACGGCAGGAAGGGAAACACAAGGGAAAAGCCCGGTAAAAAAGACCAAACAGCAGGGTATACTCTGCCGGCGGCATTTTTAAGGGATGTGCTGGACAGCGAAGAATTCGGAAATACCTCGACGGACAGAATGGTAGCGATGAGAGGCAGCGGTTTTGGCGCTTACACGCGCGAATTTCACCATCAGATGCACCTGAATTTCCCAAAAGCCGGAAAATGTTTTTTGCTCTGGCCCCTGCTCTGGTGCATCACACTGGTACGTTTTTTTAGGAACAACCGGAAAATCAGGAACACATCCGTTAAGGCGGTGTTAAGAAATGCCAAAGAGAGAGGCAAACTGGTAAAAAGAATGTCTCTGTTTGAAAAATAGACTGTTGTCGTATTTAAAAAAGTACAAATTTGTAAATTTTGTTACCTTGACATAAGGTAAAACGTATTTTAAAATAAAGGTAATCAAGGGGGTACCTTTATAGGGGATACCGAATATCATAAAGGTAGAGGAGTTTTTTGTAAAAGGAGTTGAAATTATGAAAAAATATGAGAGCCCTGTTATTTTAGAAAATGAAGATTTAGCAGAAGGCATTTATGCCAACAGCGGAGCCAATCCTTCCGGTTCGGACGAACCGCAGTGCTGGACGGTATCCGTAAATAAGGAGCAGGTAGTGCCACACGAGAAGTACGCAAACTTCCGCGTAACCGCAAACCACGGCAGTGTGCAGCATATTTCTACCGCTTCCACTGTTACCATCGTATTTAACCAGACCATTACCAGTGCAAGCTTTGAGTCCTTCGGCGTCAGCGTAAACGGCTGTACCGTAGTCCTGACCAGAGAACAGCATGGCAATGCCTATAACTGCAACGACAATTACAGTTCCTTACTGAAGGTTTACTGTGATGACCCGGATGGTCTGGCAGTTATTTCTGCCACCATTTCCTGTACGAAGGCACCGAATGTACAGGGCGGTTATGATGACTAAAAAATAACACTTGAGAAAAAGGACAGCATCGTCTGAAACAGGCGGTGCTGTTTGTACGTTAAAGGGTTTGTGAGGGAGTGAGTATGCAGCAGACGTGGAAACGAATAAAATGGATTGGCGGCTACGCCAGACGGCATATCTGGGCGATTGCGGTATATACGCTTTTAGGCCTTGCCGGTACCGGCATCTCCCTTCTGGGAAGTCTGGTATCCAAGGATTTGATTGATATTATTACCGGACATGAAACCGGGCAGGTTGTTATGACCTTCTGCATCATGATAGGCATGAACCTGGGAAGTGTGTTCCTGACGCAGATTTCCACTTACATTTCCACCAAAATCAGCATGAGCGTGGATGCCGGTATTAAAGCGGATATTTTTTCCAAAATTTTAGTGACGGACTGGGAATCCCTGACAGAGTACCATACCGGGGATTTGCTGACCCGCTGGAACGGGGATGCTTCCAACATCGCCTCCGGCATTCTGAGTTTTGTTCCCAATTTAATAATATATCTTTTCCGGTTTGGAAGCGCCCTGTGGATGGTGCTTTATTATGATGCGTCGTTTGCCGTGTTTGCCCTTGTGAGCATGCCGGTTTCTTTCCTTATGTCACGGTATCTGACGAAAAAAATGCAGAACAACAATAACAAAAGCGCAGCCATGAATGCGAAAATGTCCGGCTTTAACCAGGAGGCGTTCTCCAATATCCAGACCATTAAGGCTTTCGATATGATTTCCCTTTATATAGAAAGGCTGAAAAATCTGCAGAAGGAATACATTACCATGCGCATGAGTTATCAGAAAATGAGCATTGTGATTTCTGTTCTGATGACGTTAATCGGCATGGCGGTTTCCTATGCTTCCTATGGCTGGGGTATTTACCGGGTGTGGAGCGGAGCTATCAGCTATGGTACCATGACCATGTTTCTCACTCTGTCCAGTACGCTGACAAGTACCCTGAACAATCTGATTTCGTTAATTCCCACCTCGGTTTCCCTGACGACTTCGGCGGGCAGACTGATGGATATTGTGGAGATGCCGAGAGAGGACTACAGTAAAAAGGAAGAGGTGAAGGCTTTCTGGGAGCGGCATAAAGAGGAAGGTGTGGGACTTTCCGTACAGAATGTTTCCTATGCTTACCGGAACGGCACCGTGGTTTTTGAACATGCTTTTATGGAGGCTCATCCGCACGAAGTGGTTGCTCTTATCGGTCCCTCCGGCGAAGGCAAGACCACCATGTTAAGACTCTTGCTTTCCTTAATTTTATCACAGGAAGGCACTGCACAGCTTTGCACACGGGAGGAAAACATGCCCCTCAATGCTTCCGCCAGACAGTTGATATCCTATGTACCGCAGGGAAATACCATGTTTTCCGGTACGATTGCGGAAAATATGAGAAATGTAAAAGAAGATGCTACGGATGAAGAAATCCGGAATGCTTTGGAAATTGCCTGTGCGTGGGATTTTGTAGAGAAACTGCCGGACGGTATCAACAGCCCGATACAGGAACGAGGCGGTGGATTTTCCGAAGGGCAGGCGCAGCGGCTTTCCATTGCCCGAGCCATCCTCCGCAAGTCCCCCATTTTACTGCTGGATGAGGCAACCTCTGCTTTGGATGTGGCAACGGAACGAAAGCTCTTAAAGAACCTGATGAAGGATGAATACCCGCGTACCTGTCTGGTAACCACCCACCGTCCGACGGTTTTAGAGGTCTGCACCAGAGTGTATGCAATCCGGGACAAACATCTCGAAGTCCTCACGGAAGAGGAGATTAATTATTTCCGGCTGTAGCGGAAATCACAGTAATCGGCACCGTCAGCGATGGTGCCGGTTCTTTCTAATTTCATGTTCATGATATCTGCCAGCACGAAATCCATACGGCACAAGTAGGAAGCCAGTTCCGGACAACCCTCATCCTGACATATTTTGCAGACGCCGCATTCATGGTAATCGTAACCGAGGTCGTATTCCCCGTTTCCCGGTAAAATATCCACAACCCAGTCGTTTTCATACTGATGTTTATGGCTGTCCGCCGACCACTGCAGACGTCCCGGCATTTTCTTTTTATCAAGGTAACTGTCTGCATTCCCCATTGCTTTATGGAAGAGGTGTGATGCACACAGTCCCTCCTTAAATATCGAATAATTTTCTTCTGCCGTTTTGCCGGTACTCCGGTTTAAGGCAATGAAATAAATACCCATGATATAGGAGCTTAACAGTCTGGAAGGCCCGATGTCCTTGGCGCGACCCGCAATCTCCTTATATTCTTTTTTGATTTTCCGTGCGGTATCCTTCGCAAATCCTCTTTTTTTCAATTCCGCCTTAACCGCACTGTGATAAAACTGAAAAAAAATTTTAGCATTAAATGTATTTTTCATGCTTCTATTTTAACATAGGAAGAGAAAAGTGTCGATATAGCAGGAAAAGATATTTTAAAATCAGCCTTGAAAGAATAGAGGAATATTTGCCACAATAAATTATACGTACACTCTCAATTTATGTTATGATAACAAAAATCATATATTAAAGGGGCGATAATAACCAATGAGGGTTTATATATAAATAGAGCTGTATGCTTGGGGAAAAGAAATTTTCAACAGAGTGTAAACATTACATGAAAATGCTAACTACGAGTGCATGTACTATTAGTATGCCAGCATGAGCTGAAAATAATATTATTGCATGAAGCAGAGGAGAAAAATATGTATCAGACAGAGGTTATTAGAGGGGCTACGCCTCAATATGTAGTTGTTCCTAGAAGAATACGGCTGAAAATGATGGACTTTCTTGACATGATAGGGGATTCTTGCAGATCATACAACCCGGATAATTTACCAGATGATATTAAAAAGTGTTGTATTTTTAAGGGAGAGCTCATAACAAGGTATATTATCGCTTTTTATACAGATATAGAGCCATCATGCTTCATGAGAATTGCAGAAGAGTTAGATGATTTAAGCCCAGAAGAAATTAGTCCAACAGGTCGGTGGACCGGGCTGTGATGGCGTGAAAAAATAATGACGATGGATAAACTATTAAACAGTGCTTTTCGAGTGTAAACTTCTAATGAAAACTCTTTCCAAAGATTTATGTATTATTAGATTATCAGCAAGAGCTGAAAATAATAATATAGTATGAATAAAGGAGAATTTATCATGAACAGATTTAAGATTGCACAGTACATAGCACTTGGAGCAACAGTTTTATCCGTAACAGGTTTTTGCCTTAACGCAATTGCAGGAGTGGATTTTGGAGCAACATTAATGGGAATCGGTTTTCTGGCTGGTTTAATATCATATTTTTTTGGTGGATTGTTAACAGCTATTAAGATGGCAGGAGGAATTGCAAAATGGGGATGGATAATTGTGCCGTTTCCCTATGACCTGATGACGTTTGTGCTTGCATTCTTTTTTGCTATTTTTGCCTTTGTATTTTTACCGATTATTCCAGTTAGGAAGGCATATAAGGAAAGTGGACTTTACTAATATACTCTGAAGTATTGTTCTGTATTTCTTTTCTTGGAAAGAATAGGAAGGGCCGGAGTTGTATAACTCCGGCTTAAAAGGAGTAAACAGAAATGTATGATGAACGAATCGAATTCTATGAAACTGCTTTTATACATAGATGCTTTTTTATTGGATAGCGACGAGCAATATACGCAGTTTAAGGGTAAGCGCTCAATAACATGACGCCTTATAAAAAAATCGGGATGGTGTATAATACCATCCCCAACACTAGCTACTGTTTACATTGCTCCTGCACCTCTGGTGCCCATGGCATCAACTCATCCAGTTCTTCTGGATAACGCTGCCATTCTGAACCAGGCATGTATAAAAGCAAATGCTGAAGATAAGCATATACATTGAGACCATTCGCTTTTGCAGTCTCAACTAAGCTATAGATCGCTGCGGATGCACTTGCTCCCTTAGGAGTATCGGCAAAGAGCCAATTTTTTCGTCCAACAGTAAATGGACGAATGGCATTCTCCGCTGCATTGTTTGATAGAGAACATCTTCCATCAAGAAGATAGTTTTCCATATATGGTTTTTGATTCTGAGCATAGGTAACAGCCTTTCCTAAGGCTGATCCTTTTAATGCATTTATAGAATCAAGCCAACACCAAAAAGCCTCAAGAACTGGTTTTTCCAATTCAAGACGCTTACAGAATCTTTCTTCACTTGATAGGTCTTTAAGGCTATCTTCGATAGCAAAGAGCTTATCACAGTACTGAAGACCTATTTCAGCACTGGTTAATGGAGCATCTGGATCTTTTCTTTGTGGAATCGCTTCCACAAACTTGCGTCGCAGATGTGCCCAACAGCCAACTCTGGTTATATCAGTTAGTTTGTTATACCCAGAGTAGCCATCTGAATGGACATAGCCCTTAAAGTCCTTCAGATACTTGACCGCATGATCACCATTCCTTGATGGTTGGTAATCATAAAGGACGATTGGATGTTTCCCATCATTTCCCGAGCGGTACAACCACATATATGACTTGGTCTGTGGTTTCTTACCGTCCTCTTTGAGGACTTGAACTGGAGTCTCATCACAGTGGAGGATGTCTCGACTCATTAGTTCCTGTTTAAGCCTATCTACAACAGGCTTTAAATGATCCTCACTACTACGAATGATCCAGTTTGCCATAGTAGCTCGGCTGAGACCGATACCAATCTGTTCCCAGTCCTTTTCCTGTCTGTATAGAGGTACGCTATTAACGTATTTCTGATACATGACACGGGCAACGGAACTTGGCGATGCTAGTGAGTGATTTAATACGGATTTTGGAGTAAATGCTTTACGAATGAAAGGTTTTCCTTTGTGCTTGCAAGCAGGGCATTCACATGCTTGCTGCATATATCGAATTACCTTAACCTTAGCTGGAATGTATTCCAATTCGTCACGTACTTTGACATAACCAATCTCTCTCAAAGCAGAACCACACTGATCACAAACCATGTCATCAGGATGAATCATGCAAGGCACTTCCTCTACAGGAAGATCTTTTAATAACTCTTCACGAGTTGTTTTGGTTTTTCTTTTGTAGATGCAATCCTTGCGCTCAATAAATGGCTCCTGAGAATTAGGATCCATTTCTACCTCGGCTTCATTAAAAAGAGAGAGTTGTCCTTCTATCTGAGTGGAAGTCTTCTCACTGGAAGATCCAAACTTTTCTTTACGAAGCAAAAGAATCATCTCAGTTAGATTACTTACCTGATTCTGTAGGTCTTTTATGGTGTTTTCAAGGTGCTCAATATAGGCATCTTTTTCGTTCATAACTGGTATAATTCCTCTACTAATTGATAAGATAATTATACCACAAAAACGCCTGCGAAGCCAGTAAAATCAAGGATTTGCGAGTTCTTGGCTCTAGCAAAAATCACCCTTTTTAGCCGGTTTAATTGATTGCTTTTGTTCAATCTGAAGGCCTTCCATAAGCCATCGGAATTGCTGCCAAGTAATCGGTTTTACCTCTGCTTCATTACGTGGCCATTTAAAGGAACCATTCTCAAGTCTCTTGTATAACAGGATAAATCCATCACCTTCCCAAAGGAGTGCCTTCATCCTGTCACGGCTTCTGCCACAAAAGAGAAACAATGAATTTGAGAATGGATCTAATTGAAACTGTTGCTGAACAATGCTGGCCAATCCATCAATGGACTTACGCATATCCGTATAGCCGCATGCGATATAAATGTTTTCAGCAACGGTAATATCGCCTAGCATGTAGCTTGCAGTGCTAAGAGCACTGCCTGAATGGTTTGCTGACTCGTGCCCTCATTTACTTCAATGGTGGCACAACCAAGATGAATAATGACTGCAGCCTTAGTATTCGGAATAGGAGATGATACTTCAAGTTTCTTGAATACAGCTGGTTTGTTTTCGTGTTCATCTTGATCAATAGGAGCCGGAAGTGATTCTATCATCTCTTCACGAAGCTTCTTTAGATTTTTGTAGTATGTCTGTTCAACAATGCCATGTTCTTTACACCAGGCCGAAACAGTCATACCGCTTGATCGACACTCGCTGATAATGGATTTCCATTCCTCGCGTTTTAGTTGTCGACGAACTTTAGTAACTTGATCCATGACTAACCTCCTCGCGTTACTACGCATTACTATAACTCTCGTTACTATATGGAGTTTATTATCCCATGGATCTTAACAGTGCCGAAAGGCATCAACTTATTGAGCGCTTACACACGACCAAATTTGATGTGCTGGATTCCAACGGTAAGAAGCTTGCGGTAAAGAAAGATTATGAGATTGTGAAGTATGCTTATGCGGATGGCAGTGAAGTAAAGGATACCGATATCATCCCTGCCGGAACGGAGATTTTTGTAACGGTGAAGGCAAAAGAAGGAAGCGGATTTACCGGTGAACTGACCGGAAGCTACCGTGTCGTACAGGCGGATATCAGTAAAGTAGCAGCAAAGGTAACGGACCAGACCTACACCGGTTCAGCCATTAAACCCGGAAAAGAGGATATTACTCTGACCGTGAAGAAAGTACCTCTTACTGCGGACGATTACGAAATCGTAAGCTACAGCAACAATGTAAAGAAGGGAACAGCCACCGTGATTATCAGAGGCGTCGGCAACTACGGCGGAACCAAGAAGATAACCTTTAAGATTAAGAGCAAAAAGGTTGGATTTTTGTGGTGGTAAATTACGAACAAACTCTTGCATCTGCTTTGCAGTCTGTGTTATCATGATTGCAAAGCAGATTTTCTTTTGTCGAAATAACATTCTAAATGCAAATCTTTTTGTGAGGAACCTTAATTCTTCAATGGTTCCGCACAGGTCGGAAATTCCTGCTTTATTCTCAACTATCAATCAGGCAGGAAGCCGGGAACCTTGTGCAGCAAGCAAAAGGATGCAGAAGTACGGTTACTGCCGCAATACAGGCAGAAAAACATCATTCTGCCGGAAAAGAGGTAAGATGAACCGTAACCGTAACTTTAAAAGCAGTGTGTTTTCCCTGATGATGCAGGACAAAGTAAAAGCACTGAATGTTTATAATGTGCTGGGGGACAGCCATTTTGACAATCCGGAGGATGTGGAAATTATTACAACAGACGGCGGAATTTCATTGTCTGTCCGAAACGATGCATCTTTTATCATCGGAACAGACATGAATTTTTATGAACACCAGTCAACTTATAACCCCAATATGCCCATGCGCAGCCTGATTTACTGTACGGATGCCATAGACAGGCGGATTAAAGAGAAGAATGAGAATCTGTACGGACACAAGCAGATTAAGATACCCACGCCCCGGTTTGTGGTATTTTACAACGGACGGGAAAAGCGCCCGGCAGTGGAGAAAATGTATCTTTCTTCAGCATATATGGGAGAAAAGAAAAATCCGGATTTGGAGCTTTCCTGTACGGTGTATAACTTAAATGCACCGGAAAATAAGGAACTTCTGGAAAAGTCGGAAGTTTTATATGGCTATACCTTCTTTATAAACAGGGTGAATGCCAATAAAGAAAACGGGATGGAACTGGAACAGGCGATTGATGAAGCCATTGACACATGTACGAGAGAAAATATTTTACAGGATTTCTTTCGGACGTATAAGAATGAGGTGAGAAGAATTATGGCACTTGATTTTACTTTTGAAAGACAGATTGAATTGACGAAGATGGAGTATTATCAGGATGGTGAAAAGGATGGGCAGTTGCGGGCACTGATTTCCTTGACAGTCCGTAAGCTTCGTAAAGGAAAAAGTGTAGAACAGATTGCTGATGAATTGGAAGCAGATATGGCAACCATTTCCTCTATCTGCAAAGTAGCCGAAGAATTTGCTCCGGAATATGATGAGGAGAAGATATTCCAGAAGTTAATTTCAGAAGAAGTATAGGTACATAAAGTTTTACACCAATATACTATTCTGCAATCATGTGATAAAACACACCTTCTCCGATGGAAGTTGTTTGTGTTATTTCATTTCCTACAATGTGGAAACCGGCTTTTTCATAGCAATGGACGGCCCGGGTATTCCAGGTTCTTACTTCGAGATAGAGAGGCTTGGCAGGAAATAATGTATGCGATATGATACGGGCTGTTTTGGCCATTTGCTGTCCGTAGCCTTTATTGCAAAATTCAGGATTTACACCAATGCCAAAGAAAATCTCGGTGTCTTCTTCATATAAATTAATAAATCCTATGAGGTTTTCATTTTCATAAAAAGAAAAGAAATTATTTTTGGGGTTGGCAAAGCCGTAATGGTTTCTTTTATGTTCCTCGTAGGGTTTCTCGTTATAAACACTGTACTTTTCTTCGTATTTCCAATTTGTAATGCTATATTTTTCTTCTTCCGTTGTTCTATGATATGTAAGCATCTGGGTTCTCCTAAAATATACAACATAATAAAATTTTTATCATTCTAACATAAATTTGCTCATAATTGTAAAAATTATGAAAGCAAGTAAATGAAGCATATTCGCATGTTAATAAGCATGTAAATATACTTGCATATACATTGACATAATGGTAGTATTAAGAAAAGGAGATGTTTGTATGCCTAATATTAAACCTATTTCTGATTTAAGAAATTATACAGATGTACTTAAGGAAGTTGATTTATCCAATCGTGTATATTTGACAAGAAACGGACATGGTGAATATGCAATACTTACCATGGATGAAGTAGATGAACTTGATAGGATAAAAGCAGCATACCTATTACTCTCTAAGCTGCAAAATGCCGAGAAAAAAGCTGATAAAGAAGGCTGGGTAGATGCAGATGCGCTTGAAAAAGAATTGGGGTGAATTCCCACATCTGAAAGTCTTGAATTCTGGGGCGAATAAAATAATTTTCCTATATCACTTCTTGCTTACAATCTACCGTTATCACAGTCAACATATTATTAAACAAGTACCTATACCAAAAAGTGTTACAACCATTTTTATTTGTTTTCTCTTATCCCCCCATCCACATACTCTTTCATAACCTCCGCCGCATGATTTGTGGGCGTACAGTGTAGACGGCACAAGGACGTCAGAGGAGCCAGCTTTTCTGCAACGGAAAGATTTTTCTCAAAAAGAGCAGGCGTCCAGGAGGGCGTAATCATGCGGTTTGTCAGGGACAAAATCTGCTCGTCCGGGGGGAGTTCTTCCACAAAATCGGAAGAATCCTGCTTCAGGAACACAATACCACCCAAAGGATAGGAAGAAGTGGTGGAAATGCCGGAGGTACCGCACCAGGGAATGCCGTGTATTACGGGTGTGTTCTCGGAAAAAGAGAGCAAATTCAAATCACCGTTTAACAGAGGTGTACCGAAAGCTTCCTGCCACAAACGGGTATGCGTGGACTTACCGGTGCCGGAAGGACCGGAAAACAAGTAAGCTTTATTCTTATAAAGCAGGGAAGCGGAGTGAAGTACTGTTATTCCTCTTTGCTGTGCAAGGTATAAAAAGCCCAACCGGAGGACATGGAAAAGAACATCCTGCAAAGAGCCTTTTTCCGAAGGGATGCAGTAGATGCAGAAAAAAGAAGCATCTTTCTTTAAGCGTGCTTCGACAAGCAAAGGCTGGTTGGGGAAAAGAAACAGGTATTCATCGGCCTGTTCCATTACGATAAGTTCTTTGTTATGAAGCAGAACCCTGCCGTTTCCGGCGGAGGCAGGTGTTCCGGCTAAAACAAGTACGGTCTGGTCCGGAACATTTTGCTGTGATGTGCCGCAATCCGCTGCTTTTATGGGAGCGGCATTGTCCGGAAAAGCAAACACAGTATCTGTTGCAAAGGGTAGCAGCGCCGGAGAGAAAAAGGTATTTTCTCCGTATAAAGAAAGGGTCAGTCCTGCAATGGAGAGCGTGTGCCACAGACCGTCCGGACCGGTGGGAACCGCCATATCGCAAAAAAGCATGCCGCCATTTACTAATTTCTGCAAAAAAGAAAGGGTCTCTTTTTTTATGGTTTCTGCTTCCTGACCGGAGGCACCGTAGCGGAGCAGAAGGTGGTTTACCACTTCCATAGAGGAATGTTCTGTCTTAAGAAACTCCCAGATGCAGATACCGGTTTCGTTCAGCTTAAGTCCCCTTTTGTGGTCGGAAATGCTCTGACCGGTGGGGAGCAGATAGGAAGAGCCGTTTATGGTTTTCAGGATAAAATCGGAATTCTGAATCATGGAATACCTCATCTTTCTTGCAGTTATGTATAGTATTTATTATAGCATTAGGACGAAAAAAATGCTACAATACCCATAAAAGACAGAAAGTTGAGGGGAAAGCTTTGCAGACAGAGGCAAAAATAAGCCCGGAGGAGCTGCTTGCGGAAGGCAGAACCATTCAGATAAAGCCGCAGGGATACAGTATGTATCCGCTATTTGTTCCGGGCAGGGACAGTGCTGTGATTGCGCCACCGAAGAAAAGCGGCGGGCAAAGTGCAAATCTACGGTACCGCAAGGGGGATGTGGTGCTATACCGGGGAGAAGGACAGAAGCTGATTTTACATCGGATATGCCGTCTGAAAAAAGAGAAAAACGGAAGCATGGCTTATTATATGGCGGGAGATAACCAGAGCAGGCTGGAGGGCCCTATTTATCAGGAACAGATAAAGGGAGTGCTTGTGGCGGTTATCCGGAATGGAAAAACATTTACCGTGAACAATCTGATTTACAGGGTAGTTTTTACCGTGTGGCGCTGGCTGCGGCCTGTCCGCCCACAGATAGCGGGAACGGCAGCAAAAATAAAAAGGAGCAGAACAAAAACAGATGCAGGGGATGAATATGGGAAACGTACAGAGTGAGGACAACAAAAAATGGCAGATAAGGCGGGGATTATGTCGGAATGCACCGCCGGGGGCTGAAGATAAAGAGAACGTTTTACAGGAACGGGAAAAAGCTTTGCAGGCAGAAAGACTATGAAATATCCAGAATCCAGTTCTTGAAATCCGATGTGGAAGGGGATATGGCGGCATGCCCCAACTGCGGACATATGGGTAAAATTTCCGGTTACATAGACGGCTGTGATTACTGTGATGCCAAATTTGTGGTGTCGGATTTTGAAACCAAGGTGTCCGGGTATTCGGTAGAGGAAAATGTGCCGAAAAAAGCAAAAAAGACCTTTACGAGAATGTTGACAATCATGTTTTTTACATCCATTGGTCTTGTGGTATTGGGCGTACTGGCTGCATTTCTGGTAATGATGCTGCTGATGCAGGGAAACAACGGGACACAGGCTGTATGGTATGGCATTGTCATGATAATTGCACTGGGCATGTATGACAAGCTGGGTGCCATCTTTTCCATTCTGTTCTGGGTATACCTGATTTTGTTCATCGTGCTGCTGGTGCGCACCAGGGTGCAGATATCGGGAGAAAACATGGTAAAACAGTTAATTCCCGACTTTTCCATGCAGGACTTTCTGCAAAATCTGGAGTACCAGTTGAAGAACATCCATCTGACAGACAAAGCGGAGGCTGTGCAGCCCTTTGCCCATTGCCCGCTGCAGGGAATTGTGGAGGATTACCGGGATGTGGTGGACTGTGTTTTGTGTAATCTGACCTTTACTTCGGCGGCGCGGACGACGGAAGGTATACGGGCGAATGTAACGGTAAAAATGAGACTTTCCTGCGATATGGGCAGAAAGGTTAAGAACCGCTACGAAAAGCTGAAGCTTACCCTGACCTGCTCTGAGGCAGCTTTTGCACGGGAAAAAACGGCTATCCGTGAATACAAATGCCCCGGCTGCGGCGGCAGCGTGGATATTTTGAGCGGCGGTGTCTGTCCTTATTGCGGAACCCACATGGACTACGGAAAGTTCGGCTGGGTCATTGAAAAATACGAAAAGGGCAAGGCAGAAAACCTTTATAAAAGGATAGTGTTCCTGTTTATTGCCATTTATATAGGAGCGATTGCCATCGGTGCCATAGCGGCGGGCAGCACGGAGGACGGTAAGGAAATGCTGTCGGCAGCCGACATGATGATTCACCGCGATGCCATTCTGGATGAGCTTTACGGAAATGTGGCAAAGCCGGATGAATGGAGAGAAGATATTGTCTGTGTCAATACCGCGAAAGACGATATCGACCGGTACTATACCTATAGCTGTGAAAACGGTTATGATGCAGCAGCCGGTTATGCGGAGTTTTTAAGAAGCGAAAATATGACGGAAGAGGAAACTGGCAATGCGGCTTTCTGCTTTTACCGGGCGGTAAGTTACGGCGGGGAAGACGGCTACGTCAAAGTGGTGATAGAACCCGCAGAAGACGGCATGACCGTTACCTTTTCCATGACGGATGAAATAGGGGAGTAGGGATACGAATATCAGTTTGACAATCCCACAGAACCTTTTATAATGGTAGTTAATAAATTTCAGGAAACAAATGGATTGGAGGAATTTAAAATGGCATTTTGTTCAAAATGTGGCGCACCGATTAACGGAGAAAAATTCTGTCCCGCATGCGGAGCTCCGCAGCAGTATCAGCAGACGGGAGCACCCCAGGGCGGTGCACAGCAGCAGTACCAGCAGACAGGAGCCCCTCAGGGAGGAGCACAGAACGGCTTTGACAAATTTATGGATACACCCAATACCACGGGTGAATTTGACCCCAACGATATTTCCCAGAACAAGGCAATGGCAGTTCTTTCCTATCTTGCCATTCTGGTACTCGTTCCCATTCTGGCAGCACCGGAATCCAAGTTTGCCAGATACCATGCCAATCAGGGGCTGACCCTGTTCATTACGGAGATTGCGTATGTTATCGTGGAGTCCGTACTGGGTCTTATCTTCGGACTGATTCCCGTTGTGGGCGGTATCTTAAACGGTATTCTGGGTCTGGTACATATTGTATTTTTGGTATGGGCAGTGCTTGGTATCATCAATGCGGCAAACGGAGAAGCCAAGGAGCTTCCTTTAATCGGCAGGTTTAAACTGCTGAAATAATCAGGTTATCCGAAACGCCTTACTGCGGAACCTTGCGTGCCAGTAAAGAAATTCGTGGGCAAGCAGGGGCATGGCGGCAAGCAGAAGCAGCATTTTCCAGTCGGAAAAGCTTAAGGGAACGGTGCCGAATGCATTGATAAAGTAGGGAACCGTGGTGACAAGAGCCTGCAGGGCGATACCCAAAACCACAGCAAGCATCATCAGCTTATTGTTAAAGTGCTTCATGCGAAACAGCGAGCAGTCCACATCCCGCCGCATACCGATGGCATGGAAAAGCTGGGACATGCCGAGAACAGTAAACGCATAGGTCTGGGAGCGGGTCAGAATATCCGGCAGTAAAAGAAGCTCGCGGATATGGGACGGTGTAATGGCAATGCCGCTGGCCCTGAGGGTCTGGATAGGCAGATAAAGGAAAGCACTGATGCTGATAAAACCAATCAGCAGACCGTAAAAAACCGTGCAGGAAAGTCCGCCGTCCGCAAAGAGATTTTCGTCCTTGGGGCGGGGCGGACGTTTCATGAAGTGGGAAGTATCGCTGCAGTCCACACCTAAGGAAAGGGCGGGCAGAGAGTCCGTAATCAGGTTTATCCATAAAATATGGCTGGGCTTTAACGGAGAGGCAAAACCGAACAGAATAGCCGTCAGCATGGTAATGATTTCCCCAAAATTGGAAGAAAGTAAAAACAGGACGGATTTTTTGATATTGGCATAAATGCTTCTGCCCTGTTCGATTGCCTTTATGATGGTGGCAAAATTGTCGTCGGTGAGAATGATGTCGGACGCATTTTTTGCCACATCCGTTCCGGCTTTTCCCATGGCAATTCCCACATCTGCAGACTTTAAGGACGGGGCGTCGTTGACGCCGTCCCCGGTCATGGCAACCACATTGCCGGTTTCTTTTAAGGCTTTCACAATCTTGGTCTTGTGGGAAGGAGAAACCTGGGCAAAGACACGGATGTTTCGGACGGCTTTCTTAAATTCCGCATCCGGCAGATGGTCCAACTGGCTTCCGGTCATGCACTGGCTCATGGAGTCGGCAATGGAAAGTTCACCGGCGATGGCGCAGGCGGTGTCCACTCGGTCCCCGGTAATCATAACCACTTTCACACCGGCTTCCTGACAGCTTGCCACCGCTTCGGCAACACCCGGACGGATGGGGTCCTTCATACCGGCAAGACCGATAAAAACGAGCTCCTTTTCCGTGGCTTTCCGGTCGCCTGTCCGCATGGCAAGAGCCAGTACACGCAGAGCACGGGAAGACATTTCCTTTATGGCATTCTGGATGTTTTGTTTGTGGGAGGGCGTAAACGGCACCACTTTGCCGTCCAGCCGGATGTGGGTGCAGCGTTTTAAGATTTCATCGGGAGAGCCCTTGGTATAGGAAACGGAACTGCTTCCCATACGGTGCAGGGTGGTCATCATTTTCCGGTCGGAGTCAAAAGGAATTTCGTCCATGCGGGGCAGGCGGGTTTCCAGAACCGGACGGTAGACATGCAGCCCGGCAGCCATATCCAGAAGCGCTAACTCCGTAGGGTCGCCGATGCGGACGGAGGCATCATTTGGGGCATGGGCGGCAGCGCTGCCGGCAACAGCCTGTGTGCGGGCAGAAGATACAGCGGGTTTCTGGAAAAGGACAGGGCCACCTTCCGCAGCACGCAGTTCCTTGGATGCGAAAGAGCCGGCGCGGGACAGAGAGCCCGCCGGGTTTTCCCCGCCCAGGGAGGCATCGTTGCAGAGGGCAAAGCCTTCCACAAAGGAACGGTGCGCCTCACGGGACAGTTCTTTGGGCGGCAGCAGTCTGCCGTCCGTGTAACAGGCGGTGACGGACATTTTATTCTGGGTCAGCGTGCCGGTTTTGTCGGAGCAGACCACACTGACGCAGCCCAGGGTTTCCACACTGGGCAGTTTTTTCACAATGGTATTGACTTTTACCATGCGGGACACACTTAAGGCAAGCACCATGGTGACGATGGCAGCCAGCCCTTCCGGCACGGCGGCAACGGCAAGGGAAATGGCAGTGATTAACATTTCCATGACATTGCGGTGCTGGATAATGGCAATGAGAAACAGCAGGGCGCACAGGGCAATGGAGAGAATGCTCAGAAGCTTTCCCAGGTCGGAGAGGCGCTTCTGGAGAGGCGTGCTTTCCGCCGGAGCCTCGTTTATGAGAGAAGCGATTTTTCCGATTTCCGTATCCATACCGATGGCGGTGACGGTGCCTTTTCCTCTGCCGTAGGTGACGTTGGTGGAAAGATAGGCCAGGTTATGGGTGTGGGTATCCTTTTCCACCGGAAGGGACTCTCCGGTGAGAGCCGACTCCTCTATTTTCAGACAGTTCGACTCGGTGATAAGCAGGTCAGCGGGAACCTGTCTGCCGGCATCCAAAAGGACTTCATCGCCGGGAATAAGGTCGGCGGCGGGGATTTCCGTGGTGTTTCCGTCTTTTATAAGAAGCGCTTTGGGGCTGCTCATTTCCTTCAGGGCATGGAGCGCCCGCTGGGCTTTTCCTTCCTGAATGACGCCAACGAGCGCATTGACTAAAATAACGGAAAGAATAATCAGGGTATCGCTGTATTCCCCAAGCAGCATGGAAATGGAAGCGGCGACGAACAAAATAAAAATCAGAGGATCGTTCAGTTGGGCTAAAAAGCGCTGCAGGGCGTTTTTTTCGGGCACCTCTTTTAAGACGTTGTGCCCACGTTCGGTTTCCTGACTGGATAATGGCTGGTTCATAAAAAATCCCCCTGTTTCATACTTGAATTAGACAACCTGTGCCTAAAAGCAAGATATGAGACAGGGGGACAAAATATACTTGTCGAAATTTATTTCATAATGGGAATTTTCTTCACAATGCGACGGTATATTTTCCAGATAATGACTGCGGGGAAACTGATGGTCAGGTACAGGGTCACAAGGCCGCCGAAACCGCCCGCAACAATAACAAACGCAAGAAGAAAAGGATTCATAAGAAAGACCTCCTGATATGTAATATATAGTATGGGTATCACTTACCAAAGAAAAGATAGCACATCCTGCCCTTCCGAAAAACGGATGTTAAGAGGAATTAACGGAAGAAGGCAAAATCTTAACACGGTTTTAACAGACGGGGCGCGGACAAATCAGCCAAATAAGAAAATTTAACAGCATTTTTGAGGACATTAAAGCAAGAATGCGTGTTGCATAAATGTCTTTTTCCCGATATACTTGAACTTAACAGACAGAGGCTTGAGCCTTAAAAAATAAAAAGGGGCAGTGAATATGAATTTTACACAGGCGCAGGAAAAGTTAAAAAGCTACGGACAGGAACAGGTTCTTAAGTACTTTGACGAGTTAAATGATGCGGAAAAGGAAGAGCTCTTAAACCAGATAGCCGAAACGGATTTTTCCGTTACCGAAATGTGCACACATAAAGAAAAGGCAACCGAAAGAGGCGTGATTACGCCCTTGAAGGCAATGGAGCTGCCGGAAATCGAGGCAGAGAAGGAGTCTTACCGGAAGACCGGACTGGAAGCCATTAAGGCGGGAAAAGTAGGTGCGGTTCTTTTGGCGGGCGGCATGGGCACCAGACTGGGTTCCGATGCACCCAAGGGCATGTATAACATCGGCATTACCAAGGATGTTTATATTTTTGAAAGGTTAATCTGCAACCTGATGAAGGTAGTGGAGGAGGCAGGCAGCTACGTGCCTCTGTTTGTCATGACCAGTGAAAAAAATCATGAGGCAACCGTGGGATTTTTCAAGGAACACGATTTCTTCGGCTACGATAAGACAAATGTATTTTTCTTTAAGCAGGATATGGCTCCGGCAGCGGACTACGAGGGAAAGATTTACATGGAAAGCAAATCCAGAATGTCCACTTCTCCCAACGGAAACGGCGGCTGGTATGTTTCCCTCTGCCATGCGGGACTCCGGGATGTAATCCTCGAAAAGGGCATTGAGTGGTTGAACGTGTTTGCCGTGGACAATGTGCTGCAGCAGATTGCCGACCCTGTTTTTGTAGGCGCCGTTATCGAAAAGGACTGTGCTGTAGGCTCCAAAGTAGTGCGCAAGAACGCACCGGACGAAAAGGTGGGCGTTATGTGCCTGGAGGATGGCAGACCCTCCATCGTGGAATATTATGAGCTGTCGGAAGAGATGCGGAACGCAAAGGATGAAAAGGGCGACCCGGTGTACAACTTCGGCGTTATCTTAAACTACCTGTTTAAGGAAAGCGAGCTGCACAAAATCATGAACCGCAAGCTTCCCCTGCATATTGTGGAGAAGAAAATTCCTTACTTAAACGAGGCGGGAGAACTGGTAAATCCCGAAGCACCCAACGGATATAAATTTGAACAGCTTGTACTGGATATGATTCATGAAATGGAAAGCTGTCTGCCCTTTGAAGTGGTCCGGGAAAAGGAATTTGCCCCCATTAAGAACAAAACCGGCGTGGATTCTGTGGAAAGTGCACGGGAACTCTTAAAAAAGAACGGTATAATTCTATAAAATTTAAAGTTGTTAAGGTGTGTAAAATCAGCTACACTTAATGTATACAAAACAAATATGATTTCACACGCGCCCTTGTGAGTACCGGGGGGTTGCAGGTGAGGAAAGGCAGGAATTTACTATGGCAATTTTGGTAACAGGCGGCGCCGGTTATATCGGCAGCCATACCGTAATAGAATTACAGAATGCAGGCTATGACGTAGTGGTTATGGATAACCTGAGCAATTCCAGCGAAGTGGCACTGGAAAGAGTACAGGAGATTACCGGAAAAACCCTTACTTTTTATAAGGCAGACATTCTGGACAGAGAGGCGACGGAAGAAATTTTCGCCAAAGAAAAGATTGAAGCGGTCATTCACTTCGCAGGCTTAAAGGCAGTCGGAGAGTCCGTACAGAAGCCCTGGGAATACTACAACAACAATATCACGGGTACCCTGATTTTGCTGGATGTGATGAGAAAACACAATGTAAAGAATATCATTTTCTCCTCCTCCGCAACCGTTTACGGTGAACCGGAAAAAGTACCTGTTACGGAAGAAACTCCGAAAGGAAGCTGCACCAACCCTTACGGCTGGACGAAGTCCATGCTGGAGCAGATTTTAACCGATATCCAGAAGGCAGACCCTGTATGGAATGTCATCCTGCTCCGTTACTTTAATCCCATCGGTGCGCACAAGAGCGGAAAGATTGGCGAAAATCCCAACGGCATTCCCAACAATCTGATGCCCTATATTACCCAGGTAGCGGTTGGAAAGCTGCCGAAGTTAGGCGTGTTCGGCAACGATTATCCCACGCCGGACGGCACCTGCATCCGCGACTACATTCACGTACTCGACCTGGCAACCGGTCACGTAAAGGCGCTGGAAAGACTGAAAAAAAATGCCGGCCTCGATATTTACAATCTGGGAACCGGCATTGGATACAGTGTTCTGGATGTGATCCATAATTTTGAAGCAGCCACGGGCATTACCATTCCCTTTGAATTCAAGCCCAGACGTGCGGGCGATATTCCGGTAAACTATTCCAATGCAGACAAGGCATGGAAGGAACTGGGCTGGAAAGCACAGTACGGAATTAAGGAAATGTGCGAGGACTCCTGGAGATGGCAGAGTAGCAACCCCAACGGTTATTAATGGGGATTACTTTTCTGCAGGGAACGAAACCGTAATGGTGGTTCCCTTTCCTAAGGTACTCTCTAAGGAGATGCTTCCTTTTAAGTAGGCTACGGCATGCTTAACAATGGAAAGACCGAGACCGGTGCCGCCACTTTCACGGGAGTGGCTTTTGTCCACCCGGTAGAAGCGCTCAAATACGCGGGACTGGTCGACGGGAGCAATTCCTACACCGTTGTCGCTGACGGCAACCTGTACTTTGCCACCGGCAGTTTTTACATTTACTTTGACAAAGCCGCCTTCTTTGTTGTACTTTACGGCATTGTCGCATAGATTATAAATGATATCATAGAGGAGCTTGTGAACGCTTGTAAGCGGGGCAGGCTCCCCTTCTATTGTCAGGGAAATGTTGCGGCTTTCCGCAATGGGTCCCACCATTTCCAGCGCCTCTTTCGCAACGGAGAGGGCATCCACATTTTCCCAGCTCATTTCCGTATTTTCATCAAGCTGGGACAGGCGGATGATGTCGCTGACCAAGGACACCAGCCGTGCCGCATCCGTCTTGATATGACCGATAAAGCGTGGCATATCCTCCGGCTTTACAAGGCCGCTTTCGATTAGGTCGGCGCTGCCGATAATGGACTGGAGCGGGGTTTTCAGCTCATGGGAAACATTGGCGGTAAACTCTCTGCGGTTCTGCTCCGCCTGTATTTTTTCGGTATTGTCGATGGCGAGTAAAAGCACACCGATAACCTCGTCCTTTTCCACAATCTTGTTGATGCACAATTCGTAATTTCTGCCGTTCTTTTTGTATTCAAGCTCCTGTTTCTTGCCGGACAGGGTTTCCTTGATGGCGCGGCTGATTTCGGGTGTACGGTCTATGGTAAGAAAATCCTTGCCAATGCTGTCTTCTTCCGCTTCAAAAATCTTCCGGGCGGCGGTATTCAGACTGACTACCACACCGTCCTTATTTAAGACGATTAAGCCTTCACTCATGTTGGAAGTAATGGCGTTAAATTCGTTCTGGCTCCGGGAAAGTTCATTCATCTGCAGGGCAATCTGTTTGTTCTGCTGTGCCATATGGCGGAGCAGTGGGCTCAATTCCTCGTACACATCATTGGAAAGCGGGTCGTTCAAATCCAGATTGTTTAAAGGCTTTACCAGATTTCGGGAAGCGCGCTTTGCCAGGAAAACGGAAAGCAGGATGGCAAGGAATGCAATGACCAAAAGCGGCTGCAGCATACCAAGCAGGAGAGAAACAATGGTTACCTGACTGGTGGAAATACGGAGCACCCTGCCATCGGAGAGCTTCTTAGCAAAATAATAGGTCTGTTCCGTAAGGGTGCGGGAATAGCGGTGGGACTCTCCGTAGCCGGAGAGGAAAGCCTCCTGAAATTCCCTTCTGTCGCTATGGTTTTCCATGACAGCGGTATCTGCATCGGTATCATAAAGGACGGTGCCGTCCGTATCAATGAGAGTAAGGCGGTATTCACCGTTTTCCACATTTTTCAAATATTCGATACCCTCGTCCTCCACGGCGGTCGAGGCAAAGCTTAACTGGGTTTTCAACTGGGATTTCCTTAAAGAGGTAAAATAATCGTTTAAGGAAGTCAGTATGACAAGGTAGCAGGCAAGAAGCACCGTGCAGGCTACTAAAAGGATGGAATGAAATATTTTCTTTGTCATAAAGATGCCTCCATTCTGTATCCGACACTGATTACGGTTTTAATCATTGAGCCGTATTTTCCAAGTTTTTTTCGTAAGGTTTTGATGTGCATATCCACGGTGCGGGTCTCCCCGTAGTAATCCACGCCCCATACGGCATTCAGCAGTTTTTCACGGGAAAAAACCACACCGACGTGGGATAAAAACAGGTGTAGCAGTTCAAATTCCTTGTAGGTGAGGGCAACTGTTTCACCGTCCACGGTTACCACGCGGTTGTCAACCTGCATGGTAATGCCCAGTAGGGAAAGGGTTTGGGTGGGCACGGTATCCTCACAGCGGCGAAGAACAGCTTTCACACGGGAAACCAGTTCCATAACGCCGAAGGGCTTTACCAGATAATCGTCGGCGCCTAAGTCCAGACTCTGGATTTTATCATATTCCATGCCCTTGGCAGTTGCCATAATAACGGGAATTTTCTGGGTCTCCGGCATGGTGCGAAGCCTTTTCAACACTTCCACGCCGTCCAATTCCGGCATCATGATATCCAGGATAATAAGCTGCGGTTTTTCCTCGGAAAGGGCATGTAGCATGGAAACCCCGTCTGCAAAGCCCTTTGCTTCAAATCCTGTGGCATTTAAGGTATACACTTCAATATCCCTGATGGCACTGTCGTCGTCCACACACCAAATCATAGTTCTGCTTCTCCTTTATGCACGCCGGTGACAGAGAACTGCACCCATTCGGCAATGTTTACCGCGTGATCGCCGATACGTTCAAAATACTTGGCAATCATCAGTAAATCCATGGCATATTCCCCGTCAGCCGTATTCTGGCTAATCATATCAATTAAGAAATTCTTGGCCTTGGAAAAATCGTCGTCCACAATATCGTCATCCACGATGACCTTCTGGGCGAGCAGCGGGTCCTGCTTTACATAGGCATCGATACTGTCTGTAACCATCTGGATGGTGGATTTTGCCATATGCTGAATGTAGGAGCATTCTTCGCCGGTTCTGCCGTTTAAGAACGTAATGATATCGGCAATGTCGGCTGCCTGCACGCCGATTCTGTCCATGTCTGTAATCATTTTAAGCGCTGCGGAGATTTGGCGCAAGTCCCTTGCCACAGGTTGCTGCTGTAAAAGCATTTTTAAGCAGATGGATTCGATGCTCCGCTCCATATGGTCGATTTCTTCGGTAATGGGAATGACCTTTTTGCATTTTTCGGGCTTTCCCTCCATCAGTGCCAGTGCGGATAAAGAAATGGATTCCTGGCACAGAGAGCCCATTTCGATAAGATTTTTGTTTAACAGCTTTAACTGTTCGTCGAATTTGTTGCGCATCAGCCAAACCTCCCTGTAATATAGTCTTCCGTCCGTTTGTCGTTCGGATTTGCAAAAAGCTTTTCGGTGTCATTGTACTCAATCAGATTTCCCAGAAGGAAGAAAGCGGTCTGGTCGGAAATACGGGCAGCCTGCTGCATGTTATGCGTAACAATGACAATCGTGTATTTCTTCTTTAATTCCATGGCAAGGTCTTCGATTTTGGAAGTGGAAATGGGGTCCAGCGCACTGGTGGGCTCATCCATAAGAAGCACTTTGGGGCTGACAGCCAGCGCTCTTGCGATACAGAGTCTCTGCTGCTGACCGCCGGAAAGACCGAGAGCGGATTTCTTTAAGCGGTCCTTTAATTCATCCCAGATAGCGGCGTCCTTTAAGGACTCCTCCACGATTTCATCTAACTTTGCCTTATTTTTGATGCCGTGGATACGGGGACCGTAGGCGATATTGTCATAGACACTCATGGGAAAAGGATTGGGCTTCTGGAACACCATGCCGATATCGCGGCGCAGCTCGTTGACGTCCACGCCGGGAGCAAAAATGTCCTTGCCGTCATATTCCACTTTTCCGGTGATTTTGACATCGGGAACCAGGTCGTTCATGCGGTTTAAGGTCTTTAAGAAAGTGGACTTGCCGCAGCCGGAGGGTCCGATTAAAGCGGTAATGGCATTTTCCTTAATGCCGATTTCAATGTTTTTCAGTGCCTGGGTATTTCCGTACCAGAGGCAGAGGTCTTTAACGGTAATAATGTCTTTCATAGGAAATCTCCTTTTATACCGGAAAATCAGCCGGCGTTCTTTTTCTTGAAATATCTGCCTGCAAAATCAGCCAGCAGATTGATAATCAGTGTCATAATCATCAGAATGGCGGCAATGGCAAAGGCGGTATCGAAATCACCCTGCTCTTTGGCGTACACGTAAAGAGCAACGGTAAGCGTGGCACCGGAACTGGTAAGTCCGTGGAAAATATCGTTTAAGGCATGGGCAAAACCTGCCGTGAAAAGCAGGGCAGCCGATTCACCGATGATACGTCCTACGGAGAGGATAAGACCGGTTACCACACCGTCGATACAACCGGGGAGTACCACCGTGCGGATGACACGCCATTTACCGGCGCCCAGTCCGAAAGCACCTTCCCGGTAGCTCTGGGGAACAGTCTTTAAGCTTTCCTGCGTGGTCCGCATGACGGTGGGAAGGTTCATGATAACCAGTGTCATGGCGCCCGCCAACAGGGATGTTTTCATGGATAAAAACTGGCAGAAGAAAAGCATGCCCACCAGACCGTATATAATGGAAGGGATGCCGGAAAGGGTTTCGGCGGCATATTCAATCAGGGTTACAATCTTTTTGTTCTTAGCATATTCCGTCAGGTACACGGCAGCACCGACTCCTAAGGGGAGAACCAGAAGAAGCGTTGCCAGTATGATGTAAATCGTATTCAAAATATCGGGCAGGATGCCGATTTCATCTGTAAGGTAGCTGGGCTTTGTGGTGAGGAATTTCCAGGTAATGTGGGGAAATCCCTTAAAGAGTACATAGATAATCAGGAACAGAACCAGCGCACAGGTGAACAGTACGGAAACCCACATGAGGGCTTTCATGATGCCGATATAGATTTTTCTGCTTGTGGAAAGAGAGGTTTTCTTCATAGAAATCTTCGGACCTTTCTGTTTTCTGCCTGTCGCGAAAGACAGGCATTTGGTTAGTCTTTTTTCCGTTTCAGGAAAAAGTTTAAGGTTGCGTTAATCAGCATAATAAAGAAGAACAATACCAGAGCAATGGAGAACAGAGCCTGTCTCTGCAGACCGGAGGAGTAGGACATTTCACTGGCTACCGCTGTCGTTAAGAAACGGACGCTCTGGAAAAGGGAAGGCATATTGGGCACGTTGCCGGATACCATCATGACCGCCATGGCTTCGCCGATGGCACGGCCAACACCTAAAACGATGGCTGCGGCAATACCGCTTTTTGCTGCCGGAACGGATACCTTGAAGTAGGTTTCCACCGGCGTGGCTCCCAATGCAAGGGAAGCCTCTTCGTATTCTTTCGGTACGGCGTCCAGAGCATTTAAGGAAACCTTGATGATGGACGGCAGTACCATGATTGCCAGTACAACGATGGCGGCAAGGAGGCTGGCACCGTCGGGAATATGAAACAGATTACGGATGGCAGGCACCAAAATCAGCATACCCACCAGACCATATACAACGGAAGGAATTCCGGCTAACAGACTGACGGCGGTTTCTACGGCGCGGCGCAGATTGCAGGGAGCCATCTTGGAAAGAAACACGGCTGTTAAAAATCCAATAGGGGCTCCCAGTATTACGGCACAGAGCGTACCGTAAATACTGGTTAAAATAAAAGGGAGGATGCCGAACTCAGGGGTTGCAGCCGTAGAATGCCATTCTTTCCCGAATAAAAAGGAAATCAGTCCGATTTTGCGGATAGCCGGAACCCCGGCTATCACTAAGTATATGGTAATCAGAAGTACGGATACTACGGTAATCATTCCCAGAATCAGGAAGATACCTGCTACAATTCGTTCAAAAGCTCGTTGTTTTTTCATACAAATCCTCATACCTTTCTTTTTTTGTTTCAGAGAATTTCAGAAACGGTTATTTTACAGGTACAACACCGGCGTCGGTAATGATGTCGGCAACCTTGTCACTGGTTACATAGTCAAAGAATGCCTGTGCTGCATCAGAGAGCTTTACACCGTCCTTGGTTACTAAAACGAAGGGACGCTGGATTGCATAGCTGCCGTCTTTTACGGTTTCTTCGGAAGGAGCCACACCGCCGACACTGAGAGCTTTTACGCTGTCCTTTACTGCGGAAAGGGAGGTGTAACCGATGGCATCCGGGTTCTGGCTTACGGTTGTGATGACATCACCGGTAGAAGTAAGTTCCTGACGGTACTGGCATTTTTCAGAGGTCTTGGTAATGGACTCGAAACCGTCTCTGGTACCGCTTCCTGCTTCACGGCCGATTACTACGATTTCTGCATCAGCACCGCCGACTTCGCTCCAGTTGGTAATTTCACCGGTGTAAATGGAAGCAATCTGCTCAATGCTTAAGTCATTTACCTGGTTTTCGGGATTTACGACTACGGCAATACCGTCCAGTGCAAGTACGGTTTCGGTAAGTCCCTGTGCCTTTTCTTCATCCTTTAAGGAACGGCTGGAAAGACCGATGTCGCATCTGCCTTCGGCTACGGCTGTGATACCGGAACCGGAACCGGTGGGATTGTAAGTAAACTGGATACCGTCGTTTTCATTCATGAAGGACTCGCCCAGAGCACCGATTACTTTTTCCATGGAGGTGGAGCCGTCGGTTGCTACGGTTCCGGAAAGCTTGCTGTTTCCGCATCCGGTTAAGGAGGTTAAAGCAAGGATGGTTGCAACTGCTAAACTGACTACTGTTTTCTTTTTCATAATGTAATTCCTCTTTTCTTTTTACGGCGCAATGCCTTTTTTTGTTTACAAGAAAAGAGTAGCATCGGTTTGTAAAGTCAAAAAGCAGACCGGTGTAAAATCGGTGTAAAGTAGTAAAATGCATAAAAAAGGCACCCGACTTTACATCGGATGCCCTTTACATGATAATTTTTATTCTTAAGCCACGTAGCAGTACATGAAGATGAAGTGGCAGATGCTGCCCGCCATGACAAACAGGTGGAAAATTTCATGGGAGCCGAAGTTTGCATGCTTCGCATTGAAAATAGGAAGCTTTAAGGCATAAATGATGCCGCCAACGGTGTAAATAATACCGCCTGCCAAAAGCCAGCAGAAAGCCGGAACGGAAAGCGTATGGATGAGTTCACGGAATACAAAGACGCAGACCCAGCCCATGGCGATATAAATTACGGAAGAAAACCATTTCGGACAGGTAATCCAGAAAGCCTTAATCAGCATGCCGGCAATGGCGATGCTCCATACAATGGTTAGCATGGTGACTCCCTCTTTGCCGCCTAAAACAATGAGACATACCGGTGTGTAGGAACCGGCAATCAGCACGAAAATCATCATATGGTCAATCTTCCGGAAAATCCGGAGAGGTCTTCCGCTTAAATTTACGGAATGATAGGTGGCACTTGCGCCATATAATAAAACCATGCTGAGCATGAAAATAAGCATTGCGGTAAATGTCTGGCCTCCTGCGGAAACGCCGGCTTTGATAAGCAGGGGGACGGAAGCAAAAAGGGCCATCATACAGCCGATAAAATGAGTAATGGCGCTGCCGGGTTCACGAATAGTAATCTGCATAAAACTTCATTCCTTTCCATAGCCTGAAAATGCAGGCACATATTTGCATCATAAATCTTTTACATGTTGGTGGTTGCGACATGTAGTATTCAATACCACATGTCGTTGAAGAAATACTACTACATGAGTAAGGATATGTCAAGAAGAAAAATTTATGCATAAAAAAAGAGGATGCAGCATCCTCTTTTTGTGTCGGAAACATCAATCTTCTTCGATGACCTGTATTTCCAGATAATCGAAGGGAATGGTTTCGGTGAAATTGTCCTGGGTAAAGCGGGTTTTGCTGTGAAGCTGGAAATCCCGCACCGTGGAGTCCAGCCAGATGGGATGCCCAAGGTCAAATTTCGTGCAGATTTCATCAATGGCATGAAAAATTTTATGGGTGCGGGTATCGGTTCCGGCATCCTCCACAACCATATCATTTAACATTTTGCTGTTCTTAAAAGTTTTGGCCCATAATCGAAACATAAGAATTCCTTTCTGTACAGTAATATCTTAAGATGCCAGGAGCAAAAGCCCTCGACATCATCTTAACAGATTACGCGGAAGAAAAATACACAGAAAATATTAAAATTTTCATAAAACTTTATACAAAATATACAAAAGTGAGAAACGATGTGATATAATAAAAATAGTTTTTATTTTGTAAAAGGAGTATGTAAAATATGGATGTAAGGGAATACCGGGATGACGGAATAGACAGTTGGGAAGAAGTCAATCTGATTTACAATGCGGCGCTCAAGCAGGTGCAGACAAAAATGGAGATTTTAAATGACGAGTTCCAGAGAGTACACCGTTACAATCCCATTGAGCATATCAAGGCGCGTATCAAGAGCTCGGAAAGTATTGTGAAAAAGTTAAAGCGGTACGGCTACGAGTCCACCATTGAAAATATGATTACCTATGTGAATGACATTGCCGGTATCCGCATTATCTGCTCGTTTACTTCGGATATTTACCGGATTGCGGACATGGTGGCAAACCAGAAGGACATCAAGGTTCTTTCCATTAAGGACTACATTACATATCCCAAGGCAAGCGGCTACAAGAGCTACCACATGATTTTATCCGTGCCGGTCTACCTTTCCGACCGTATCGAGGAGACCAAGGTGGAAATGCAGATACGCACCGTTGCCATGGATTTCTGGGCAAGCTTAGAGCACAAGATGCATTATAAATTTGAAGGGGATGCACCGCAGCATATTAAAGACGAGCTGGTGGAGTGTGCGCACATGGTATCCGACCTGGATGCCCGGATGCTTTCCTTAAATGAAGAAATACTTGCCATGAGTGAGGAGAAGACAAATTAGTATGAAAAAATGGGATTTATATACCAAATACCGGGAGAAAACCGGGGAAGAGCATATCCGCGGGGAGGAAATCCCCGAGGGACTGTACCATCTGGTGGTGCATGTCTGGATACGGAACAGCAGGGGAGAATACCTGCTATCCAGACGGGCGGCAGACCGCCTTGACTGCGGCAACCACCAAAGAAGTGGCAGAGTGCAAATGGCTGCGCAGCGACCAGATTTATGATTTGTTTCAGGAGCAGAAGCTGGTGCCCACACTGGATTATTTTTTCAGTGCCTTTTCCGGTCCCATTCCTCATTACCGCGACATCATCGGCAAATGGGTCAGCGGCAAAGTGGACAGGCCTTTGGGCATGCACCGGGCGGATACGGAGGATGCCGCAGTACCTGCTCAAAAGACAGATATGGTTTATGCCGTAAATTATGGCTACATAGACGGCGTGAAAGCGGCGGACGGAGAGGAACAGGACGCCTATATTTTCGGAACGGAGGAACCGCTTACAACCTTTGAGGGAAAAGTCATAAAAGTGTACCACCGCTTCAATGACATTGAAGACAAGTGGATTGTTTCCCTGACGGGTGAAGACATTCCCGATGAAAAAATACTGGGTGACATCGCCTTTCAGGAGCAGTATTTTTACGGAAAGCTATATGACAGATAATATTTTACCGGAATTTTACATGGGACACTGACTGATTTTATCTTCCCGGCTTATGGTTACTTCAAAAGAAGACAGGAAAGAAGACGGTTACATGAAACATTTTATTTCCGACCACACGCCTATGGACGATTACCAAAGGATATTGCAGCAGGCGTATTACACGATAGAAAGTAACGAAGAGTACATCTGGGAGAAGGATGATAACGAAGAAACACTAAAAAAACGCGGGGCATACAGGTTTATTGACGGTGCGGTAAAAGCTCTGTTATTGTTGGCGGGAATTCTGTTTTTAATCTCGGTGAGCATGCTTGTCATCCGAAATAAAACAGGAGCATATGATGTTCTGGGAAGATTGTCCAAAGCAGGACTGCTTTTCGGAATAGGCGCCTTTGGTTTTGGCATTCTCCTGGCGGCAGCAGGGGCATGGATGGAGTCCCATTATGCAAAAGCGGATAAGAAGATACAGGACGACCGAAAACGCAGAACACTTCTTCTTAAAAATGGGGATATAGCGGTTGTGTACCTGTACGGAGGCAAAGGAGCACAGATAAGTTCCCGTTTTTGGGGCGGAAATGAAGAAAATATGGTGGAGCTTCCGTTTTCTAAGATATATCGGATATCCAAGGTACATTGGGCGGACAGGAAAAACGGCAGTATTGTTGCTTCGGTTAAATGCCTCGAGTATATGATGATACACCCGTATGTGGATGAATACAGCGACAGTTGTGTAGAACATTTCTTCCGGTATTATACGAGAAAAGTACGCAGAACCATCTGGTGGACGGATAAGCTGCTGAATGCCGATAAGCTTTTTGACGCACTGCAGGTACTGGAAAAACGAAAGTAATTTCTATCTATTTAACAAATACACACCGAAATTCAGATAGCCGGCGAAGCTCACCCATAAAAGATAGGGCAGGAGCAGATAGCCGGCTGTTTTTGACAGCTTGAAAAATTCCTTCATGGTCAGAAGAATGAGCACCCAGAGGGCAATCAGCCAGGCAAAGGAAAACAGATACCACTGCATGTTGAAAAAGAAAACGGACCACAGAAAATTGAACACAAGCTGTATGCCGTACAGCGAAAGCGCCGGAAGTCCGTCCTGTCCCGACTTGTAAATCAGGTAGGAGGCAATCCCCATTAACACATACAGAATGCCCCACGCAACGGGAAAGAGCCAGTCCGGGGGTGTCAGAGGCGGCTTTGCCACCTGCGCAAACGCTTCCATGCCGCTTTTGGTGATAAGAGCGGACAGGCCGCCCACCGCAAGAGGGATGGCGATGCTTATGAGTAACGGTTTCCAGTTGATTTCCTTTATATTCATGGTTTGCGGCTCCTTTTGTTCCGGGTTTTATTTTATCTTTTCTATATTATATAGAAGAAAAGCTGTTTTATACGTGGAAACGGGAGCAGAATTGACTTTCAAAAAATTTGGAACATTTAGTGAGGTTATTTAGAACTTGATACAAAAACTTTCAATAAATTGTAGGAAGTTATATGAGGTGATGTGGATGAATTATGAATCAATATTTGGACGGTATGGCGGAATAATGCGTACTTGTGAGCTTACAAGGGAAGGTATATCTTATCAGGTGCTTCAAAAATTAATAGAAGAGGGAAGCGTAGAGAAAATCAAGTATGGTTATTATCAGTGGCAGGATGAAAAGGCTTTTACAGAAGTGTCGGTAATAACATCGCTCTTTCCTGAGGCTATTATCTGTGATATGTCGGCTGCAATGTATTATGGCTATACAGACCGTGTGCCGGGAGTCTGGCATATAGCTGTGGATAATAAGTCGGCAAGAAATAAATTCAAGCTGGATTTTCCTATCATAAAACCGCATTTTATTGATGCGACCAGATTGAATATTGGTGTGAGTGAAGGAAATATAGACGGAATTACTGTAAAGATTTACGACAGAGAGCGGGTTGTCTGTGATTGTCTGCGTCATGTTAATACGATGGATGGCGAGGTGTTTAATACGTTAATCCAAAGGTATATTAGGGATAAGGAAAAGGATGCTGCGAAACTAATGATGTATTCCTCAAAGCTTGGTGTAGAAAAGAAAGTAAGAAGGGTAATCGGGGTATGGCTGTAAAAGAGATAAAAGATATGGGAGCATCCGTGCTCACCAGATTAAAGAAACAGGCGAAAGAAACGGGAATCAATTATCAGACTTGTCTACAGCTTTTTGCACAGGAAGAGTTTCTGCGTAAGCTTGAAAGGTCACGATATGCGGAGAATCTTGTTTTGAAAGGTGGGATGTTTTTATATACTATTTCAAATTATGAGGGCAGACCAACCATGGATATTGATTTCATTATTATGGAAGTCCTGGGAACGAGAGAAATTACGCAGGAGAAGAAATATCCCGGTATAGGTATCAATCTGATGGCGCATATTAAAAATGTGAGAATTCCATTTTCTGTTGATATTGGTGTGGATGACGTGATAGTACCCGGTGCAGTCAAGAGAACTGTGACAACCAGGTTGGAGGGATTTAAGGAACATAATATTTATACATATTCTTTGGAGAGTACAATGGCAGAGAAATTTGTTGCTATCTTAAAGAGAATGACGGCTTCCAGCAGGATGAAAGATTTTTATGATATTTACTATTGGTCGCAGGTATTTGATTTTGAAGGCAGGGTGTTGCAGGAAGCAATTTTTGAAACCCTGCAGCATAGAGGGGACGCCATACGAGAGAGACAGCATGGAACAAATAAGGGCATTTGAACGGAATGAATTTCTTCAAAAACTGTGGAATAATTATAATCCCGGACCGGGGCTTGAAAAACCTGATTTTTCTTCCGTATTGGTGCAAATCGACCGGTTTATCGGTCCTGTGTATGGAGCATTACTGCGAGAAGAATTTTTTGGAATGTGGTCATCGAAAGAAAATGTATGGAAATAGCAACAAAGTATTCCTACATCGGCTTTATCCCCTAAGTCTTGTAATCAAGAATTTACTATTACATTTTACAAAAAAACTTGTCCCAACCCCTTGACTTGGAGTGAACTCCAAAGAATATAATGACCTTAGTGAGCAACAAAAGAAGCAAAAAAGGAGGATTAATATGGATTACGTTACTTTGGCGAATGGTGTTAAGATGCCCCAGTTGGGATATGGGGTGTATCAGGTGACAAAGGAGGAATGTGAGCGCTGCGTATTGGATGCACTGGCAGTCGGCTACCGGAGCATTGATACGGCGCAGGCATATTTTAATGAAGAAGTGGGAAATGCCATTGTGAAATCAGGTGTGCCCCGTGAGGAAATCTTTTTGACCTCCAAGGTATGGCTGGAGCCGGTAACGGACGAGCAGTACGGCAAACTGAAATAAAGTCGGAAACCAAGAAAGACGAGGAAACTGAAATGATGACAGAAAAAATGATGATCTTAAACAATGGTGTGGAAATCCCGCAGCTTGCGCTGGGTACCTGGCTGATACCCGATGACAAGGTGGCAGATGTGGTAGTGAATGCCGTGAAAATGGGATACCGCCACATTGATACCGCACAGGCATACGGCAATGAAAGAGGAGTCGGCGAAGGCATCCGCAGAAGCGGTGTCAGCCGGGAAAAAATCTTTATTACATCCAAGGTAGCGGCAGAACATAAAAGCTACGAGTCAGCCGCAAAGAGCATTGACGAAACGCTGGCAAAAATGGAACTGGACTATATTGATATGATGATTATCCATTCTCCCCGGCCCTGGGCAGAAGTAAACCAGTCCGAAAACCGTTATTATGCGGAAAACAAGGAAGTGTGGAGAGCCATGGAGGATGCTTACAAGGCAAAGAAAATCCATGCTATCGGCATTTCCAATTTCTTGGAGGACGATGTGAAAAATATTCTGGACGGCTGCGAAGTAAAGCCTGCGGTCAACCAGGTGCTGGCACACATTTCCAACACACCGCTGGAACTCATTGCTTATTGTCAGAGTATGGGAATTGCTGTAGAAGCCTACTCTCCCGTAGCACACGGCGAAGCTCTGAAAAATCCGGTTATTGTGAAAATGGCAGAAAAATACGGTGTTACACCGGCACAGCTTTGCATCCGTTACTGCCTGCAGCTTGACCTGATTACACTGCCGAAAGCAAGCAGCGAGGAACATCTCAAAGAAAACAAGGATGTGGATTTTGTGATTTCCGGGGAAGATATGGAGATTTTGAAGAACTGCGAAAGAATTAAAGATTACGGCGATGCTTCCTTCTTCCCGGTTTACGGAGGAAAACTGTAATATGACAAAAAGCCTTATATTATTTATCATATGATAATATCCTTTGACGGCAGAACCGCGAAAATTTGTTTCTACCGACAACGAAAAGAACGGCAGCGGGTTATTCCCCACTGCCGCTTTTTTCTTTCAGTTCTTCATATAATTCTTCTATGGCACCGTCTTCGGGCAGGTTAAGAAATACCGTTGTCTTATCAGTCTGTATCATCAGGATGGGCATCGTGTCGCCGCACAGATACAGGTTGCAGTTTCCATAGGTACGGCCCCGGTAGTGACCGATGGAATAGGAATCGGTCTGGGCACCGTTTGTCCGCCAAAAATCATCATGGGGGAGCTTCGGCAGCAAAGTAAGATTTTTGATATCAGCGAGGGGCACCTTTGTTTTATAGCCGCCGGCAGAAACGGTAAAGGTTTCTTCGGAAAAGGAAGTTCTTACCTCAACATGGGAAAGCGGAAGCAGAGCGGCAAGGGTAAAAACCGTGCAGCCAATGAGAAAAACTGTCAGGAAAACCGTACATGCCCGGGCTTTTTTGTTGGCATAATTAAATGCATAGTTGCCGCTCTGCAGTCTGTTGGGAACCATCATATGTTTGTCACCCGGATTATAGTAAAAACCGGTTTTCCAGTATTCATCATCATCCACATAAAGAGGGGCAGGGTCGCCGTCCAACAGTTCTTTCTTACGCTCTTTCCCAAAATACAGGGGAATTAAAAGTCCGGCTGCCGAAAAAATCTGCAGGAACAGATAAAGGTAAAAACCGGTAACGGAAAAATTCCCGGAATGAAGCGTTGCCAGCGCCAGCGTTACAAAGGAGATGCCGTTGCACAGGCTTAAAAGCCAGAGACCGAGACCCTTATAGAATTTCACGGTATGGTTGACTTTTTGATTTAAGCCGGAGTCCTTACTGTAAACCGGACGCTCCGAGCGGTTTATATACAGATGGAAAAGGTAAGCTCCGACAGATAAAAGGAGAGAACCGGCAAAAATGCTGAGAAGCGTAATAAAATAGGGTTCTTCTCTTTTTCCCAGGAAAGGAAGGAAGCAGACCACTTCCGCAAGCAGAACCGGAATATGGAATCCTAACGAAAAAGGATTTCTGGCAGCTTTCGCAGAAAGAGCGGTATCGATATAAACTTTCTTCTGATTTTCCACAATCCAGCCGTTTTTCAGCTTCAGGGCATACATTTTTTTATGGTGAAAAATCAAAAGAAGCTCCACACCGACGCAGTATTCCACAAGCCACAGAGCATAAATCATAAAAAAGAGAAACCAACTGTAGAAGAGGAGCGGACAGCTTAAAATGCCTGCCAGAGTATTCCATTTCAGAAAACGCTTCATGGTTTTATGCGACTTTTCTTTTAAGGAGACCACTTCGTCATCCATAAGATGCTCCTTGGGAATGTGGACCCCTAAGAGCATGCCGTTTGTATACTGATAAGAGGATGACAGGGCAAAGTAAAAACAGCCGCACAAAAATAAATTTGTAACAAGAAAAATAATAAACATGGCAATATTCATAATCGTTTCCGTTCCTTTCCGAAATCTGCAAACAGTATGTTTTCACCCCGAACAGGTGCTCTTCTGCGGAAAAAATTTCACGCCGAACAGTTGCTCTTCAGCAGAAAAAATTTCACGCCGAACAGTGCTCTCCTGCAGAAAAAAATTTCATACCGAGCAGGGACTCATGCGGGCATACATTTTTTCACACATGGCGAGAAAAGCCTCTTTATCTATGCCGGTGATGCTGGCTTCGGCAGACAGAAGCTCTAACTCCGACTCCAGTTTTCCCTGAAAGCGGGTATCGGGAGAAAGGTTGTCGGCAACAAAGGCGCCCAGCCGTCTGTCTGTGCGGATAAATCCTTCCGCTTTTAAAATCTGGTAGGTTTTGTTGACGGTCATGGTGTTGACGCCGGCGTCCATGGCAAGCTGTCTTACGGTGGGAAGCTTTTCGTTTTTCTTAAGCTCACCCTTTCCGATGCCCTTGACAATCTGGTTCCGGAGCTGCACATAAATGGGAATGTCGCTGTTCATATCCAGTTCAATAATCATAAAAATCTCCCTTTTCTAAAAAATAAGTGAAAATGGGTAAATGCATGCAGACCATACAGGCAAGCGAAAAATGCAACTTCTGTATTATCTGTATTACAAATACTAATACAAAAGATGGAAAAAGTCAACGGCAATCAAAATCTTTTATAAAAATCAGAAATTATACATTAGCGTCTTCTTTTTCGGGCACCCAGCCGTGCTTCTGCGCGAGGGCATACATTTTATCATGATGGGAATAAAACAGGCAATATCCGTACACACAGTACAGAAAAATCCAGAGAATATAAAGAAGAACAAAGAAAATCATGGAAAGGAAAACAATAAAAAGATAGCCGAAGATACAGACAACGATGTTCAGCCCCAGAAAATTCTGCATGCTGCTTTTACAAGTGTTCGTCAGATGAACCACATCTCCGTCGATGAGGTGCTCATTGGGAATGGGCACGCCGAGCAGCAATCCGTTTGCGTATTGATAGCCGGACAGCAGGGCATAGGAAAGACAGCGGGAGAGAAAAGTCAACCTTTTGAATAGGAAAATATTTTTTATCCATAATAACAGTGTAAATATTCTGGAAAGGAAGTAGAACTATGATATTAAAGGAAAAAGAACGTACCACCATTGAAGACTTGCAGACACAGGAAAAAAGCTGCGTGGAAAAATACGGAAAGTATGCCGAGCAGGCAAAGGACCCGGAACTCAAAAGCCTATTTCAGACCCTGCAGAAAAAAGAACAGGAGCATTACGACTCTTTGAGCCAGGTGCTTTCCGGCACCGTGCCCCAGTGCAACTGCAACGACTCCGACGGCAAAAACTATGAGCCCAAGGCAACCTATTCCGCCATGGAAAACACGGATGACAAGCTGCATGATGCGTTTCTGGCAACTGATTGCATCGGTACGGAGAAGCTGGTATCCGGCGAATACAACACCGACGTGTTCAACTTTGGGGACAGCAGCGTGAGAAAGCTTCTTGCCGATATTCAGGTGGAAGAGCAGAACCATGCGGAAATGCTTTACAAATATAAAACGGTCAACGGTATGAAATAAACCTTTGGGGCTGCGGCAACTGCAAATATTTCCGGCAGGGCTGCAGCCCCTCTTGACTTCTCTTTTCAAATAGGGGTATGATTGTTTTTTAGAGTGGAACAACAAGGAAGGACATCGTATACAAATGAAGAAAATTTGGAAAGCCGTTACCGGGTTAGCCCTGTTTGCAATGGTGCTCGGAGGATGCGGAAAAGCAGAACCTTTTTCCTATAAGCAGTTTGCCGACGTACAGTTTACCTATATTCCGGACAGTGATGCCGGGCAGGATACTGCGGTTGGCGGACAAACGGGTATGCGGATACAGGAGGACGGTTCTTTCAGCGCCAGTTATTATGCCATGGATATGGAAGATACGGGAGAGGATTATCAGGGCGGCACCATGTATTACGGCTCCGGCTTCGGTCAAATCGGGGAACCGGTCCGTGTGGATGACTATACCTACAAGGCAAAAGTGGAGAGCATTACCTGGTCGGAATCGGACGGTGAAAGCTTTCAGAGCGGCATGCGTATGATATACACAGAGGTTTACGGGCTGGAAGAAGCGGAGGAATTTATGATTTATCTGCCCGGGAAAAAGGTGGCGCAGTTACCGGAGAATTACATAGAGAGTGTGAAGGAACGGCTTTGCGATGAAAACGGAAATCTGCCGGAAACCCTTCCGTTCTACGGAATTTTTAATGAGTCAACCCAGACGGGCTTTGTCGGAGAGGAGATTGACGGTCCGTAAAAAGGCGTGCGACTCAAGCGCTGCTTGCATCAAGTACTGCTTGCTTGGAAAACAAAACATAACCGGTTACGATGAATGTAAAGGAGAAAAGTTTTTATGAAGAAATCAATTGGTTTTTCGGTTGCGGCGATTATTCTTACGGTCCTGTATGGGATGCTGTGTGTAGGCATTTTTACAAACACCGGGCCGGTTTATAACCTCTATGGAGTAGTTATTCGGGATTTGCATGCGGATGCGTCCGTTTACATAAGCCTGTATGTGCAGACATTCCTGAATGCGGCTCTGGTGCTTCTGTTTGCAGTGGGAGCGCTGCTTAGCAATCCCGGCACGGAGAAAAATACCACAGAGTTTATACTCCTTGTGCTTGCCGTGATATTCCAGTGCCTGCTGCCGGTGTGCAATACATTGGGCGGCAGTTTTGCAACGGTTGTGATTGCCAGAAAGTACGGACAGGAAAGTCTTGCCGTTTACAGCACCATGAGAAGCGTGCTGGGTTTGGCTGGAATCATTCTGACCATAGCCAATGCCATGGCATTGTTACAGATAGGAATCAATTACGGAAGAAAGAAGAAAAACCAATGAAGATTTCAGTAAGAGCTTATGAAGAAAAAGATTTACCCGAAATGATAAGAATTTGGAATGAAGTGGTGGAAGACGGGGTAGCCTTTCCGCAGGAAGAGCTTCTGAGTGCAGAAACGGGAAAAGAATTTTTTGCCGGTCAGACCTACAGCGCCGTGGCAGAGGATACGGAAACCGGAACAGTGTACGGTCTTTACATCCTGCATCCCAACAACGTGGGACGTTGCGGTCATATCTGCAACGCCAGCTATGCGGTAAGCCGGGACAGCAGGGGACTGCATATCGGTGAAAAACTGGTATCGGACTGTCTTATGCAGGGCAAAGCCCACGGCTACGGCGTGCTGCAGTTCAATGCGGTTGTGGCAAGCAATGTGCATGCCAGACATCTGTATGAACGACTGGGTTTTGTGCAGCTTGGCGTCATTCCGAAGGGCTTCCGCATGAAGGACGGCAGCTACGAGGATATCTGCCCCTATTATCATGAATTGTAAATGGTACGGTCAGGAGCTGTAAAAGCAGGGTGAAAAATGCCCGGCATTTGCAGCCTGCGGAAAGGAACGGCAAGAATTATGGAAAAACTTCTGCTCATTCACAGCACGAAAGAAATACAACTGCAGGTGAAGAACGTGGCGTCCCGCCTGAAGCTGGCGCTGGATATTATCCCGGAGGAATACTGCGGCTGCCGTCTTCAGGAGCTGGCGGCAGGTAAATATGCACAAAACCCGCCTGATGCAGTAACTTTGGGTAGCACCGCGGCAGAGGGCACCACACCTTCCGGCAGTGTTGCAGCAGAGGGCACCGTTCCGGCACAGGCAGATGCCGGTGTATCAGTTGCACAAACGCCGCCGAGACTTCTTATTCTGTGCGGTCTTCGGGACAAGCGTCTGGACAAGGTGCTGTTTGAATTAAGGAGAGCGGACATTCCGGTGGATTATAAAGCAATTTTAACACCGTCAAATAAAGAGTGGACGGTGCCGGAACTTATGAAAGAACTGCAGAGAGAAAGACAGGCTATGGGAAAATAAGCCTGTCTTTCCTTTTTTCGGCAGATGCCCCTGCCCGGGCATTTGCCCTTTATATTTGCCCTGTAACTTTATTTATATTTTCCCTTTAAAATGAGGAGTGCCCCGATACATCTCTGCACCGGGGCTATTATGAAAAAAATTATCTCAATTCGTTTCTTAAGATGGTTTTAGTATAGCAATTGTTTATGAATAAACTATGAACAAGATGTAAATAAAAGGTAAATGTTACAAAGAAACGAAAAAACGAAAATAATTTATATACAAGTTGCACAAAAAAGTGCTTCTTGTTGTTTTTTCGATGAAGAGATGATAAAATAGGTATATTATATGTGGTGAAAAATTACCCTATTACTCCGGGAGGAAGAAATATGGATACTTTTATTGATAAATTGGCACAGAAGCTGACTGCACAGGAGATGATAAATGCCAACTCGGCAGCCGATGCCGCAGAGCTTACCATGCTGCGGGAGCAGATGGCGGAATACGAGGATTTGCTGAAGGATATTCAGGAGGAAAACGAAAAGGGAAAGGACAGCACGGCGCGTATGGAAAGAAGTGCGGCGGCGATTGACCAGAGCACGGCGGGATTGACCCAGAGCGCATCCCTCATGGAAGAACAGGTTGCACAGGTAAAGGAACAGATTGGCAGAATGAGTGCCGGTGCGGACCGTCTGGAAGAGGAAATCAGACGTCTTTCCGAAACAAACGGCAGCAGCGCTTCCTTTGAAGAAGAAGTCACCAAGCTGAATATGGGCATGACAAGCCTCGGCGACAGCATCAACCATCTGAATGAGAGCGCTACCAATATCAGCGACGGCGTTATCAGCTTAAGCGAAGGCACCTTCCATTTAGGAGAGGGACTTTCCCAGATGGACAAAGGCTTAGAGCGCCTGAATGAAAGCAACACCCGCTTGGAGCAGGTTGTGGAGCGCAATGAAAAGAGCGTATCCATGGCGGCACAGACCGTGGTACGCGCGGAACAGAGTGTTACCAAGGCAGAACAGGGCGCCGCAAAGACGGACGAGCTCATCCGCACCGCCATGGCAAAGATTGAGCAGATGCAGGCAGGAAACGGCAATACGGAAGAAGTAAAGGCACTGCTTGCCGAATTACAGAAAGTACAGAACGACCAGTTTGCACAACTTACCGACCACGTACACAAGGAAAACGTAAAGGTATACCGCAATGTGCAGGCGGTTGTGATTGATGAAAACGACAAACAGAATGAGAACAGCGGAAAGAGCTTCGGTTATCTGTCCGTAAGAACCAATGCCATTTTGGTAGTATCCCTGGTATCTTTGCTGGCATCCTGTGCCGGACTGGTATTCCAGATTTTGGTATACCTTCACATTCTGTAAATTGCTGACAAAAAAATCATTACATATCCATAAACACGGAGGCAGCATGAGCAAACAAATCTGGAAACCCGGCAATATGCTTTATCCCTTACCGGTTGTTATGGTCAGCGTGGCTGACAAAGAAGGAAGGCAGAATATCATTACGATTGCGTGGACAGGCACTATCTGCAGTGACCCGCCCATGGTTTCCATATCCGTACGACCGGAGAGATATTCCTATCATATGATAAAAGAAACCGGCGAATTTGTGATTAACCTGACCACGAAGGAGCTGGCTTTTGCCACAGATTACTGCGGCGTAAAAAGCGGCAGGGATGTGGACAAGTTTGCAGCCATGCATCTGACACCCGTGCAGGGAGAAAAGGTAAAAGCACCGCTTGTTGCCGAAAGCCCTGTGAATTTAGAGTGCAAGGTTACCGAAGTGAAGCATTTGGGCACACACGATATGTTTATGGCAGAGGTAGTCTGCGTCCATGCGGATGAAAAATACATGGATGAGCAGAACCGTTTCCATCTGGAAATGGCAGACCCCATTGTATATTCCCACGGCACTTATATGACCACGGGAGAAAAGATTGGTACATTTGGTTACAGTGTAAGGAAAAAGAATTAACATGAAAATTACCCGGTATTACAAAAGGTTAAAATACACATACATGAAAGTGGCAGGCGGCATACTTGTTGTCGCCGCTCTCTTTTTTCCGTCCTATGTAAAATGGGAAGCTCCCACGGAAAATATGTTTACCGTTTCCTTAAACGGTGAAGAAGTGGGTGTGGTTGCGGAAAAAGAAACTGCCGAAAAACTGCTTCAGGAAGCCCGCAGGGAATTGGTTTCCAACAGGGACGGGCTGGTATTTATGGACGTGGATATGGATTTGCAGGGACAGGCGGTGCTTGTCGGCAAAATCGATGATGAAGACTCCATACGTTCCCGGATGAAGCAGGTGCTTGAACGCAACATCAAAGAAACCACACACCGCTCCTATGCCGTGAAAATCAACAATTACATGGTAAATTTAGGTAGCAGGGAGGACGTGCTTTCCCTTTTGCAACAGGCGGTGGACAAATACGACACGGAAGGCCGTTATCAGGTAAGCCTGACCCATGCCAAAGGCAAGGAATTCAACGTGCTGACCGCACAGATTGAAGATACGGCAGACGAAGAAACAGCCGGCCAGGACAGCGGTACCGTACAGGTAAGCGACAAGGGCGGTTTTGAACTGGTGGCGGAAAACATGCTTACGGACACGGAGCCTGCGGGAGAAAAGGATTTCTCCGACTATGAGTTAGGCACAGTGGACATCCGTTTTGCCGAAGAAGTGGAAATTGTGGAAGTGTATCTGGATGACTCCCAGCTTACGGATGTGGCGCAGGCGGCGGAAGAGGTCATCAAGGAGCAGGCGGTAAACTCCGTTTACGAAGTTGTTTCCGGCGATACTCTTTCCGAAATTGCCATCAAGACCAACATCCCTATGGACCAGCTGGTTGCCATGAATGACTCTTTGGAGGATACCAATTCCGTTATCCGTGTGGGACAGGAACTGATTATCACTATTCCGGAGCCCGAGCTTTCCGTGGAGCACGAAGAAGAAATGTACTATGAGGAGATTTACGATGCTCCCATCCAGTATGTATATAATGACAACTGGTACACCAACCAGACCAAGACACTGCAGGAGCCTTCGGCAGGTTTCCGGAAAGTGGTGGCAGTTGTTTCCTATAAGAATGATACCGAAACAAACCGGGAAATACTAAAAGAAGAAGTGGTCATGGAAGCGGTTCCGAAGATTGTGGAAAAAGGAACCAAGATACCGCCTACTTATATCAAGCCGATTTCCGGCGGCCGTCTGACATCAAACTTTGGCAAGAGAAAGGCACCGAAGAAAGGCGCCAGCACCTATCACAAGGGCGTTGACTGGGCAACCCCGAAGGGCACTGCGGTTGTAGCATCCTGCGGTGGTACGGTAGCCAAAGCCGGATGGGGCAGCGGTTACGGTTACGTGGTTTACATTAACCATGAGGACGGCAGACAGACCCGTTACGGACATTTAAGCAAGGTTCTGGTAACGGCGGGACAGAAGGTTTCCCAGGGCGATAAGATTGCCTTAAGCGGCAACACCGGTGTAAGTACGGGACCCCACCTGCACTTTGAAATCCTGATAAACGGCAAGCAGGTCAACCCCTTAAATTACCTGAATTAACCGGAAAAAGTCACGAACACATATTCACGTTTACAAAAGCGGCGTATGGATATATAATAAAGCGATATGAAATTTTAAAATGGATAGAGGTATGAAAATGGAACAATACGCAATCAAAGGCGGTAATCCATTAGTTGGTGAAGTGGAAATCGGCGGTGCCAAAAATGCCGCTCTTCCCATCATAGCAGCAGCCCTTATGTCAGAAGAGACAGTGCATATAGATAATTTACCCGATGTCAGGGATACCAATGTATTATTGGAAGCCATGCAGAGCATCGGCGTTATGATTAAAAGAGAAGACCGTCACAGAGTGACGATTTACCCTTCCCGGATCAACAATCTGGTAGTGGACGGCGAGGGCGTCCGCCGCATCCGTGCGTCCTACTATTTTATCGGGGCACTGCTTGCCCGATACAAAAAAGCAGAGGTAGCGCTTCCGGGCGGCTGCGATATCGGCTGCAGAGCCATTGACCAGCATATCAAGGGCTTCCGCGCACTCGGCGCAGAAGTCAACATTGAGTACGGACTGATTAAGGCAGAGGCGGAACGCTTAAAGGGCAGCCATATTTACATGGACGTGGTTTCCGTAGGCGCCACCATCAACATCATGATGGTAGCGGCACTGGCAGAAGGCCAGACCATTATTGAAAATGCGGCAAAGGAGCCTCATGTGGTAGACCTTGCCAATTTCTTAAACAGCATGGGCGCCAACATCAAGGGTGCCGGTACGGATGTTATCCGTATCAAGGGTGTTTCCCACCTGCATGGTACCGATTATGCGATTATTCCCGACCAGATTGAAGCCGGAACCTTTATGTTTGCGGCAGCGGTCACCAAGGGAGATGTTACCGTAAAAAATGTCATTCCGAAGCATTTGGAGTCCATTACCGCAAAGCTTCTGGAAATCGGCTGTGAAATCGAGGAGTCCGATGATGCGGTGCGTGTTGTGGCAGCAAAACCGCTGCGCCATACGCAGGTAAAGACGCTTCCCTATCCCGGTTTCCCCACGGATATGCAGCCCCAGATTACGGTGGCGCTGGCATTGTCCCGGGGTACCAGTATCGTAACCGAAAGCATTTTTGAAAACCGTTTTAAATATGTGGATGAACTGACACGTATGGGTGCCAACATCAAAGTAGAAGGCAATACCGCTATCGTAGATGGCGTAAGCAAATATACCGGAGCCAAGATTTCGGCTCCCGATCTCCGTGCGGGCGCGGCGCTTGTGCTGGCGGCACTGGCAGCGGACGGTTATTCCGTTGTGGAGGATATTCACTATATCCAGCGCGGATACGAGGATTTCCATTTGAAACTGCAGTCTTTAGGCGCACAGATTGACAAAGTGGATTCCGAAAGAGAATTACAGAAATTCAAGCTTAAAATAGGCTGATGACGGGAGAAACCCGCATACAGAACGCAAAAGAAAAGGAGATTAAAATGGAACAGGAAAAGTTATTGTTTACTTCCGAGTCTGTTACAGAAGGTCATCCCGACAAAATGTGCGATGCCATTTCTGATGCAATTTTGGATGCTCTTATGGAGCAGGATCCTATGAGCCGTGTTGCCTGCGAAACAGCAAGCTGCACCGGTTTCGTACTCGTTACCGGAGAAATCACCACAGAAGCTTATGTGGATATCCAGAAAATTGTCAGAGAAACCGTAAAGGAAATCGGTTATGACAAATCCGAATACGGCTTCGACGGCAATACCTGTGCCGTTATGGTAGCCATTGACGAGCAGTCCCCCGACATCGCCATGGGCGTTGACAAATCCTTAGAGGCAAAGAAGGAAGCTGCCGAAAACAATATGACCGAAGAAGAGCTGGATGCCATCGGCGCCGGCGACCAGGGTATGATGTTCGGCTATGCTACCAATGAGACAGAGGAATATATGCCTTATCCCATTTATCTGGCACACAAGCTGACCAAGCAGCTTACCAGGGTTCGTAAGGACGGAACCCTTCCTTACCTTCGTCCCGATGGAAAGAGCCAGGTTTCCGTACAGTATGATGAAGCCGGAAAGCCCGTCAGACTGGAAGCGGTTGTACTTTCCACCCAGCACGACCCGGATGTTACCCAGGAACAGATTCACGAAGACATTAAGAAATATGTATTTGACCCCATCCTTCCCAAGGAAATGCTGGATGAGGACACCAAGTACTTCATTAACCCCACCGGGCGTTTCGTTATCGGCGGACCTCACGGAGACGCAGGTCTGACCGGCAGAAAGATTATCGTAGACACCTACGGCGGATATGCCCGTCACGGCGGCGGTGCTTTTTCCGGTAAGGACTGCACCAAGGTAGACCGCTCCGCAGCATACGCTTCCCGTTATGTGGCAAAGAACATTGTAGCAGCAGGACTGGCTGACAAGTGCGAAATCCAGTTATCCTACGCAATCGGTGTGGCACATCCCACATCCATCCGCGTGGATACCTTCGGCACAGGCAAGCTTTCCAATGCCAAGCTGGTAGAAATTATCCGCGACAATTTTGATTTACGTCCCGCAGGCATTATCAAGATGTTGGATTTACGCCGTCCTATTTACAAGCAGACCGCTGCTTACGGACATTTCGGCCGCAACGACCTTGACCTTCCCTGGGAGAAATTAGACAAAGTAGACGACTTAAAGAAATATTTAGCATGAGAACAGGCGAACTGATAAAATGATTTATTCCTTATTATAAAAGTCACAAAGGAGTGCTGGCGGCAGATTTATTCTGCGCCAGCCTTATTTAGTATGTAACAAGGGGGCAGGCATGGCATTCACACATTTGCATGTGCATACAGAGTATTCACTGTTAGACGGTTCCAACAAAATAAAAGAATATGTCAAGCGTGTGAAAGAGCTTGGCATGGACAGCGCGGCAATCACCGACCACGGCGTTATGTACGGCGTCATTGATTTTTACCGTGCGGCAAGGGAAGCCGGCATCAAGCCGATTTTGGGCTGCGAGGTCTATGTGGCGCCCAATTCCCGCTTCGATAAGGAGCTTACCGGCGGCGATGACAGGTATTACCATCTGGTGCTTTTAGCGGAAAACAATACCGGCTATGCCAACCTGATGAAAATTGTCAGCCGCGGCTTTACGGAAGGCTATTATTATAAGCCCCGTGTGGATATGGAGGTTTTGCAGACCTACCACGAGGGCATCATTGCGCTTTCCGCCTGCCTGGCGGGAGAGGTGCAGCGCTACATTGTAAAGGGACTGCATGAGGAGGCAAAAAAAGCGGCATTAAAATATGAGGCATGCTTCGGAAAGGGCAATTTCTTTCTGGAAATGCAGGACCACGGCATCCCGGAACAGAAGCTGGTCAACACGGAGCTTCTGAAAATAAGCAAAGAAACCGGCATCGAGCTGGTGGTCACCAACGACGTGCACTATACCTATAAAGAGGACGTGGACTCCCACGATATCCTGCTCTGCCTGCAGACCGGCAAAAAGCTGGCGGACGAGGACAGAATGCGCTATGTGGGCGGTCAGTACTATGTGAAAAGCGAAGAGGAAATGAAAGCGCTTTTCCCCTATGCGTGGGAAGCGGTGGAAAACACCCAGAGAATAGCGGACCGCTGTCATGTGGAAATTGAGTTCGGCGTTACGAAGCTACCGAAATTTGAAGTGCCGGAGGGCTATGATTCCTGGACCTACTTAAATAAACTCTGTAACGATGGGTTAGCGGAGCGCTACGGCGATGAGCATGCGCCTGCTGGCAGCACCGGTCAGACCTTACGGGAACGGCTGGACTATGAGCTGAATGTTATCCGCACCATGGGCTATGTGGATTACTTCCTGATAGTGTGGGATTTTATCAATTATGCCAAGGAACACGGCATCCCCGTGGGACCGGGACGAGGCTCTGCAGCGGGAAGCATTGTGGCGTACTGCCTGAAAATCACCAATATCGATCCCATCCGCTACCAGCTTCTGTTTGAACGTTTCTTAAACCCGGAACGTGTGTCCATGCCCGATATCGACGTGGATTTCTGCTTTGAAAGAAGGCAGGAGGTCATTGATTATGTAGGCAGGAAGTACGGTGCGGACAAGGTGGTGCAGATTGTTACGTTCGGTACCATGGCGGCGAGAGGCGTTATCAGGGATGTGGGTCGTGTTATGGACATGCCCTATGCGTTTGTGGACTCCATTGCAAAAATGATTCCCAACGAATTAAACATTACCATTGATAAAGCACTGGATATGAACCCGGAATTCAGGACCTTATATAACTCGGACGACAGAGTACATCATCTGATTGATATGTGCAAACGTCTGGAAGGTCTGCCGAGAAATACCTCCATGCATGCGGCGGGCGTGGTTATCTGCCAGAAGTCGGCGGATGAATTTGTGCCCTTATCCCGCGGCTCGGACGGTTCCATTGTCACCCAGTTTACCATGACGACGCTGGAAGAACTGGGACTTTTAAAAATGGACTTTCTGGGTCTGCGAACCCTGACCGTTATCCAGAACGCCGTAAACATGATTGAAAAGGACACCGGTGTACATATTGACATAGACCATATTGATTATGACGATAAAAAAGTACTGGAATCACTGGGAACCGGCAAAACGGACGGCGTGTTCCAGCTGGAAAGTACGGGCATGAAGAACTTCATGAAGGAGCTCCGACCCCAGAGCTTAGAGGACGTTATTGCGGGTATTTCCCTGTACCGTCCCGGCCCCATGGATTTCATTCCCAAATACATCCGGGGCAAAAACAACCCGGACAGCATTACCTATGCCTGTCCGCAGTTAGAGCCTATTCTGGCACCGACCTACGGCTGTATCGTTTACCAGGAGCAGGTTATGCAGATTGTGCGTGACTTAGGCGGTTACACACTCGGACGAAGCGACCTGGTAAGACGTGCCATGAGTAAGAAAAAACAGGCGGTCATGGAAAAGGAACGCGCCAATTTCGTATACGGAAATGAGGAAGAAGGCGTTCCCGGCTGTGTTTCCCGCGGCATTGACGAAAAGACGGCGTCCGGTATTTACGACACCATGATGGATTTCGCCAAGTATGCGTTCAACAAGTCCCATGCGGCGTGCTATGCAGTGGTGGCGTACCAGACCGCGTATCTGAAATACTATTACCCGGTGGAATTTATGGCGGCGCTGATGACCTCCGTTATCGACAACCCCAAGAAGGTGGCGGAATACATTTTAGTCTGCCGTAACATGGGCATAGAAATCCTGCCTCCCGATATTAACGAAGGCGAAAGCGGATTTTCCGTATCCGGCAGTTCCATCCGTTATGCCCTGACGGCTATCAAGAGCGTGGGCAGACCGGTCATTGCGGCTGTGGTGGAGGAACGGAAGGAACGGGGACCATTCCTTAATCTGCAGGATTTTGTGAACCGCATTACCGATAAGGATGTGAACAAGCGTGCCGTGGAAAGCTTTATCAAGGCGGGTGCCTTAGACGGACTCGGCGGAACCAGAAAGCAGTTTATGTCCGTTTTCTCCCAGGTGATGGACCGGATCCAGAAGGACAGGAAAAACAACATGGCTGGCCAGCTTTCCTTATTTGATATTGTGGAGGATGAGGAGGAGAAGGAAGGTCTTGCGCTGAAGCTGCCAGATGTGGGAGAGTACCCTAAGGAAATGAAGCTTGCTTTTGAAAAAGAAGTGCTTGGCATCTATGTCAGCGGTCATCCTCTGGAAGAGTACGAGGCAGCATGGCGCAAAAAAATCAGCAATACCACGGCGGATTTTGCCTATGACGAAGAAACGCAGGGCGTGCGTGTAAAGGACGGAGCCAAGGCGGTTATCGGCGGACTCATTGCCGGCAAGACCATTAAATATACAAAGGACAACAAGATTATGGCGTTCCTTACCATAGAGGATTTGGTGGGAACGGTGGAAGTGATTGTGTTCCCCAAGACCTATGAGCAGAGCGCTCCCTATCTGGCGGAGGATGCCAAGGTGTTTGTGCAGGGCCGTATTTCCGTGGAAGAAGACAAGGACGGAAAGCTGATCTGCGAAAAGATAGTGCCTTTTACGGAGCTTAAGAAAAAAGTATGGATTAAGTTTCCGGATATGGAGGCATATAAGGCAGCGGAAGCGGGTCTCATGGACACTTTAAGAGAGTCCGAGGGAAAAGACGGTATCGTAATCTATATTGAGAACCCGAAGGCGAAAAAAGAACTGCCTCCCAACCGGAATGTAGAGGCGGATGAGAACCTTGTGAACCGTTTGCGGGAACTGTTTGGAAAGGAAAACGTGACGGTAACGGTTTCCTGATTGAAAAGAAGCAGTTTTCAAGGCATAATGTGAAAAATATATCAAAAAAATCATTGAAAATTGCAAGGAAAAGGGTTAAAATAGAGGAAATTGTTTAGATGAGCAACTGTTTAGGAGGAATAAAATTATGGCAGACCAGATGAAGACAATTGCCGTATTGACCAGCGGTGGAGATGCACCCGGAATGAACGCAGCGATTCGCGCCGTTGTCCGTACCGCTATTGCAAAAGGACTTACCGTAAAAGGTATTGAAAGAGGCTATGCAGGCCTTTTAAATGAAGAAATTATAGATATGGACGCTAAGAGCGTATCCGATATTATCCAGAGAGGCGGTACTATTTTAGGAACCGCAAGATGTCTGGAATTCAAGAACCCCGAAGTACAGAAGGTCGGAGCGGATCTCTGCAGAAAGCACGGTATCGACGGACTGGTTGTTATCGGCGGCGACGGTTCCTACCGCGGCGCACAGGCACTGACCAGAAACGGCATCAACGCTATCGGACTTCCCGGTACCATCGACCTTGATATTGCATGTACCGATTACACCATCGGTTTCGATACCGCAGTCAACACCGCGATGGAAGCGATTGACAAGGTAAGAGATACTTCTACTTCCCATGAGAGATGCAGCGTCATCGAAGTTATGGGACGTAACGCAGGCTACATTGCTCTGTGGTGCGGTATCGCAGACGGCGCAGAAGATATCCTGCTTCCCGAAAAATACGATTACAACGAGCAGGCAATTATTGATAACATTATCCAGAAAAAGAAAATGGGTAAGAAGCACTACATCATCGTAAACGCAGAAGGCGTCGGCGACTCCATGGAAATGGCTAAGAGAATTGAAGCGGCAACCGGTATTGAAACCAGAGCTACCATCTTAGGACATATCCAGAGAGGCGGCAGCCCGACCTGTAAGGACCGCTACTATGCATCCATCATGGGCGCATACGCAGTAGACCTTCTGATTGAAGGCAAGTCCAACCGTGTAGTCGGATATAAGCATGGCGAGTTTGTAGATTACGACATCGAAGAAGCACTGGCAATGAAGAAGAGCATTCCGGAGTATTCTTACGAAATCAGCAGACTGTTATCCAAATAATAAGGCGAGAGAATGAACTCCCTATGACTGAGAATGTCACAGGGAGTTTTTTACAATCATGGAAGGAAGAAGGTGACGGCATGATTACAAGCACGTCAAATCCGCGTGTCCGCCAGCTCGTGCTCTGGCAGGAAAAAGCCAAAAAGAGGCGTGAGGACAATGTGTTTTTAGCGGAAGGCATCAAGATGTTGCGGGAAGCGCCAAAGGACTGGATAAAGGAAGTCTACCTGACGGAAGAAGTGCTGCAGCGCCTGCAGAAAGAGGACGGAGAAGTTCTTGCAAAGATAGAGAGTACCGGCTACGAGCTTTTAAGCGACGAGGTCATGAAAAAGGTTTCCGATACGCAGACCCCGCAGGGGGCACTGGTGGTGCTGAACCGTCCGTCGTACACGCTGGAGGATATTGTCGGAAACGGAGAGGGCACTTTTGTGGTGCTGGAAAACCTGCAGGACCCAGGCAATCTGGGCACCATTATCCGGACGGGGGAAGGCGCCGGCATACGGGGTGTCATCATGTCGCAGGACACGGTGGACATCTACAATCCCAAGACCATAAGAGCTACCATGGGTTCCGTTTACAGAGTCCCTTTTATATATGTAGAAACTCTTTCAAATAGCATCTGTTATCTAAAAGAAAAAGGCGTTCAGACCTATGCGGCGCACCTGAAAGGCACAAAGCAGTACTACGAATTTTCCTATACGGGCGGTACGGCTTTCCTGATAGGAAACGAAGGCAACGGTCTGAAAAAAGAGACTGCGGACTTAGCAGACGAATATCTGCGCATTCCCATGGAAGGACAGGTAGAGTCCTTAAATGCTGCGATTGCCGCCACGATTTTAATGTATGAGGCATACCGGCAGAGAAGGCAGTAAAGATTGCGGATAATGCACATGGTAAAAATTAAATCATAATTTAACAAGGAGACTAAATCCTCTCCTCGTCAGAGGACTCGGATTTTTGCTCCGCAAAAACAAGGAGGATTTGTATGATAGGATTTATTGGACTGGGCAATATGGCTTCGGCTATTATTGGCGGATTACTGAAGAAAAAACTGGTGTTATCGAATGAAATACTGGGTACGGACAAGCTGCCCGAGGCGGTAGAACGCTGCAAAAAGGAATACGGCATTGAAACGGCACCTACCAATACAGAGGTAGCCTCCAGGACAGATGTATTGTTCTTAGCGGTAAAGCCCCAGTTCTTCCCGGAGGTCATTGCGGAAATCAAAGATGCGGTCAGAGAGGACACCGTGGTAGTCAGCATTGCGGCAGGCAAGACCATGGCATCCATTGAAGAACTGTTCGGAAGAAAAATCAAACTGGTACGCTGCATGCCCAACACACCGGCACTGGTACTGGAAGGCTGCACCGCAGTGGTACAGGGCGAACTGGTATCCGACGGCGAAATGGAATATGTAAAAGAACTTCTGAAAGCATTCGGCACCGTCAGCGAAGTACCGGAAAAAATGATTGATATTGTGGTAGGCATCAGCGGCAGCTCCCCTGCCTATGTATTTATGTTTATCGAAGCTATGGCGGATGCGGCTGTCCTTGCCGGCATGCCCAGAAAGCAGGCATATGAAATGTCAGCCCAGGCAGTGCTCGGCAGTGCCAAGCTGCTTCTGGAAACGGGAAAACATCCCGGTGAACTGAAGGACATGGTATGTTCTCCGGCAGGAACCACCATTGAGGCTGTAAAGGTATTGGAAGAAATGGGCTTCCGTGCAACCGTCATTGATGCGGTGGATGCCTGCATTGAAAAGTCCAGAAATATGTAAACTTGACAAAATTTCAAACCTCTGCTAATATATCATCCATGATTGCGTAACATTTCTGTAATAAATGTAATAAAATTGGTATATATTATGTTGGAGGTAACGAAAATGGCAATAAGCAAAAAGTTCCTTACAGTGCTTGTCGGTCTTGTTCTTATGACCGTCCTGTTGCTGCAATGTGATCTGGATGCACAAGCTGCTAACCATAATTACCTGAGTGATTACACCGGAGGTGCCGCAGCAGTATTAGATGCCAGGTCTACCAATACATCAAAAGTATTGAACGCAACAGCAAAGGAATTAAACTTAGACCTTGACAGCCTGAGCCAGAAAGAAGAATCTACTCTGGTCATGGCAAATGTCACCAGTGCACTGAATGTAAGGACAGAACCCGCAACAGATGCCGAGAAAGCCGGAAAGCTTTACAAGGACTGCGGCGGTAAAATTTTGGAACGTAAGGACGGCTGGACCAAAATCCAGTCAGGCGACTTAATCGGCTGGGCCAGCGACGAATACCTTCTCTTCGGAGAGGATGCGGAAAGTCTGGCATCGGATGTGGGTGTCACAGTAGCCCATATCAACGACGGTCTGATGGTCAGAACGGAACCCGGCACGGATGCCGATATTTACGGCGTGCTTCCCAAGGGTGACGAAGTAGAAGTATTGAGCGTGGGAGATGACGGCTGGGCCTGCATCGACTACGAAGGAGAGGATGGCTACGTCTCCACCGATTATATTACCATCGAGTTCAAAATCGATGAGGGCGAGACCATGGAAGCCATCAAGGAAAGACAGAAGGCGGAGGCAGAAGCTAAGCGCCATGTCAACTACGGACAGTATACCACGGACGCAGATACCACTTTGCTTTTAGCAGCACTTATCCAGTGCGAAGCGGGCGGCGAAGATTACGAAGGACAGCTTGCGGTCGGTGCGGTTGTTATGAACCGTGTCAGAAGCGGCGCTTATCCCGACACCATTCATGCCGTTATCTATGCATCCGGTCAGTTTACCCCGGCACAGAGCGGTAAGGTAAACCGGGTACTGGAGTCCGGCAAGATTAAACAGAGTTGTATCGATGCGGCAACGGAAGCAATCTCCGGTGTGTCCAACGTAGGCGATCTGACTCACTTCAGAAGAAACAACGGCAGATCCGGTCTGGTTATCGGTCACCACGTATTCTATTAAATTTTTCAGAAACAATTTTTACGGAAATGATAAAGAAGCATCCGGTCCGCAAAACGGCCGGATGTTTTCCTTTTTCTGAAAATACCGGATATTTACGCACTTTACAAAGATTTTATTGCCCGAAGGGTAAAGATGTAGTAAAATAATTGCAAATGCGGAAACTATTCTGCAGAAGGGAGGATGAAGAAATGGATAACATGCTTTTTATCTGGCTGATTGCCCTGATTGTGTTAATCGTGATAGAGCTTGCTACCATGGGACTTACCACCATCTGGTTTGCACTGGGCGCTCTTGTCGCAGCCATCACCGCAGCCCTGCATGCGCCGGTTGTACTTCAGGTTGTCTTATTCCTGGTAATATCCATTGTGTCTTTTATCTTTACCAGACCTCTGGCTGTCAAATATTTCAACCGGGACCGCGTCAGGACCAATGTGGAAAGTCTTATCGGCAGACAGGGAGTTGTAATCAGCGAGATTAACAACGTGGAAGGAATCGGTCAGATTCAGGTAGGCGGCCAGGAATGGAGCGCCCGCACACGGATGGACGGCATGACGGTTCCCGTAGGAACGGTAGTCGTGGTATATGCGGTCAACGGTGTCAAGCTGATAGTAGAACCGAAATAATGCCGGAGCGCGGACGTGGGTTTCTGCGGCAGGCAGCATAAAATAAAAAAAGGAGAGAATGTATGGAAGTCATTATTATTATTCTGATTGTACTGATTCTGGCAATTCTGGTATCCTGTATCAAGATTGTACCCCAGGCTCAGGCATATGTAGTAGAAAGACTCGGTGCTTATCAGGGTACCTGGTCGGTAGGTATGCATTTCAAAATGCCCTTTATCGACAGAGTGGCAAGAAGGGTAAACTTAAAGGAGCAGGTAGCGGATTTCCCGCCCCAGCCCGTTATTACCAAGGATAACGCCTCCGTAAGAGTCGATACCGTTGTATTCTACCAGATTACGGACCCGAAGCTGTTTGCATACGGCGTGGAAAATCCCATGATGGCGATTGAAAACCTGACAGCCACCAGCCTCCGAAACATCATCGGGGACCTGGAAATGGACGAAACCTTAACCTCCCGTGAAATCATCAATACCAAGATGCGTTCCACACTGGACATCGCCACAGACCCCTGGGGTATCAAAGTAAACCGTGTCGAGTTAAAGAACATCATGCCGCCCCCAGACATCCAGAATGCCATGGAGAAGCAGATGAAGGCAGAACGTGAAAGACGTGAGGCCGTTACCCGTGCAGAAGGTGAAAAGAGAGCGAAAGTCCTTTCCGCAGAAGGTGAAAAGGAATCCGCCATTCTCCGTGCGGAAGCAGAAAAGCAGTCCGCTATTCTTCGTGCAGAAGCTGAAAAAGAGAAGAAAATCCGTGAAGCAGAAGGTGAAGCAGAAGCTATTCTCAAGGTGCAGCAGGCATATGCCGACGGTATCCGTATGTTAAAGGAAGCAGCTCCCGATGACAGTGTATTGAAGTTAAAGAGCTTAGAGGCCTTTGAAAAGGCAGCGGACGGCAAGGCAACCAAAATTTTACTGCCCGCAGACCTGCAGGGAATTGCCTCGCTGGCAACCACTTTCCGGGAAGTAGCCAGCGATAAATAAAGATTCTTATGATGCTCGGAATCTGCACAGGCGGGTTCCGAGTATTTGTATTAAGAGGAAAGGAATGGACATTTTTATGGTAAACTTAAAAGGACGTAATTTCTTAAAACTGCTCGATTTTACACCGGAGGAAATCCAGTATCTTCTGGATTTGGCTGCGGAATTAAAGGAAAAGAAAAAGAAGGGCGTACTGCACGATACTCTGCGCGGTAAAAACGTAGCCCTGATTTTTGAAAAGACCAGCACCCGTACCCGCTGCTCTTTTGAAGTAGCGGCACACGACCTCGGCATGGGCACCACCTATTTGGACCCCACCGGTTCCCAGATTGGCAAAAAGGAAAGCATTGCCGACACCGCAAGAGTACTGGGACGTATGTACGAAGGTATCGAATACCGCGGTTTCGGACAGGATATTGTGGAAGAACTGGCAAAATACGCAGGCGTGCCGGTATGGAACGGACTTACCAATGAGTTTCACCCCACCCAGATGCTGGCAGACCTTCTGACCATCAAAGAACACTTGGGACGCATCAAGGGCGTCAAGCTTACATACATGGGCGATGCCCGTTACAATATGGGCAACTCTTTAATGGTAGCCTGTGCGAAAATGGGCATGCATTTTACCGCCTGCACCACGAAGGAATATTTCCCGGATGCGGCTCTGGTAGCGGAATGTGAGAAAATCGCAGCAGAGACCGGCGGCAGCATTACCCTGACCGAGGATGTTACGGCAGGCACTAAGGGAGCCGATGTCATCTACACCGATGTATGGGTATCCATGGGCGAGCCGGATGAAGTATGGAGCAGCCGTATTGAAGCGTTAAGCCCTTACCAGGTAAATAAAAAGGTAATGGGAAATGCCGGAGAACAGGCAATCTTTATGCACTGCCTGCCTGCATTCCACGACCTGAAGACCAAGATTGGCAAGGAAGTGGAAGCAAAATTCGGCATGTCCGAGCTGGAAGTAACCGATGAAGTATTTGAGTCCGCCCGGTCCGTAGTCTTTGACGAAGCGGAAAACAGAATGCACACCATCAAAGCGGTTATGGCGGCAACTCTGTAACAGGCAGAAACGGAAATACAGGAATATGACTTTGCAGAAGAATGTAAAAACAGAAATTGTATGGCTTCCGAGCATCGACTCCACCAATGAGGAAATCAAGCGGAAAGCAGCGGAGGGCGCAGCGGAAGGGCTGGTAATAGCGGCGGACATGCAGACCGCCGGTAAAGGAAGAAGAGGCAGGGCATGGCAGTCCCCCGCCGGAAAGAACCTTTATTTTTCCATCCTGCTCCGACCCGAAGTGAAGCCGGACAAGGCATCCATGGTTACCCTGCTTATGGCGGTAGCCGTGCAGAAAGCGGCAGCGGCGGTAAGCAGTACGGAAACCCTGATTAAGTGGCCCAACGATGTGATTATGCACGGCAAGAAAATAACCGGCATCCTGACGGAAATGTACCTTAAGGGCGATGAGATTGATTTTGTGGTTATCGGCACAGGCGTCAACGTGAAGGCACAGAGCTTTCCCGAGGAGCTGGTGAACGCCTCCGACATCGAAACGGAGAGCGGCAGGGAAATTTCCCGCAAAGAGCTCTTAAAGGTCATTGTGGATGAATTTTTTGCTCTCTATGAGGAATATGTAAAGACCGGCAACCTTCTGTTTGTGAAGGAAACCTACGAAAAAGCACTGGTGAACAAGGACAGGGAGGTACTCATTTTGGACCCTGCCGGCGAATACCGTGCCGTAGCGGAGGGCATTGATGAAAAAGGAGAACTGCTGGTGCGCATGGCTGACGGCACTGTCCGTACCGTGTATGCCGGAGAAGTATCGGTGAGAGGTATCTATGGCTATGTCTGATGGAAAACAGGAAAAAATGGTGTTGTGCGGCGCCAACTCCTATGATATGAAGTATTATTTCAATGAAAAATTTAACGGCATCCCGGAATCCATCAAGAACGAGCTGCATATTCTCTGTGTTCTTTTTACCGAGGAGGTAGGCGGCATTTTTACCATCGGTTTTGACGAAGAAGGCAATGTGCTGCTGGAAACCAACGCGGATGACGACGACATTTATTATGACGACATCAGCAGCGGACTTATGGTAGCGGAAGTGCGCCGCCACAGAAGAGAACTTTTGGAGAGCTTAAGCCTTTACTACCGGGTATTTATTCTGAAAGAAGATTTCAGCGATATGCTGACGGATGAGGACGAGTAAGACGTTTTTGATGATTGCAGGATGAGGATGAACAATGATTTTAGTGATTGACGTGGGAAACACCAACATTACCTATGGTGTGTATGAAAAAGGAAAAATGAAGGCAACCTTCCGGGCAACGACAAAGCTGCCCCGAACGTCCGACGAATACGGTATTCTGCTGCACAGCATGCTTTCCATGAAGGGCATTTCCATGCAGCAGATAGAGGGCACCATCATTGCCAGCGTGGTATCGGATGTGATGCATTCCCTGACGGGCGGCATCAAGCGGTATCTGGGACATTCCCCTATTATTGTGGAACCCGGCGTGAAAACGGGCATTAAGGTAGTGACGGAAAATCCGAGAGCTATCGGCGCCGACCGAATTGTGGATGCGGTTGCCGCTTATGAAAAATACGGCGGCCCGGTGCTGGTGCTGGATTTCGGTACCGCCACCACGTATGACCTGGTAAGTGAGGAAGGCAAGTTTCTTGCCGGTATTACGGCGCCCGGCGTGCGCATCAGTGCGGAAGCACTCTGGCGGGATACTGCCATGCTGCCCCGCATTGAGATTAAAAAGCCCAAGTCCATACTGGCGGAGGAAACCATTACCAGTATGCAGGCAGGTATTTTTTACGGACAAATCGGTCAGACGGAATACATCATCAAAAAGGTGAAGGAAGAAAGCGGTATCAAAAATCTGAAGGTGGTAGCCACCGGCGGACTGGGACGCGCGATTGCGGATGAAACGGACAGCATCAATATTTACGACAGCTATCTGACGCTGGACGGCCTCTATTTGATTTATGAGAAAAACAGGAAAAAGGAAGCATGAAATTAACAATAGGCAATGTAGAACTCAAGAATAATGTGATTTTAGCTCCGATGGCAGGCGTAACAGACCTGCCATTCCGTGTTCTTTGCAAGGAACAGGGAGCGGGACTTTTATGCATGGAAATGGTCAGCGCCAAGGCGATTTATTACGGTAGCAAAAACACGGAGGAGCTGATGAAAATAAGTCCCGCCGAGATGCCGGTTTCCCTGCAGCTTTTCGGCTCCGATGCGGACATTATGGCGGACATGGCAAAAAAAATAGAAGAAAAGCCGTTTGCCATTCTGGACATCAACATGGGCTGCCCGGTTCCCAAGGTGGTCAATAACGGCGAAGGCTCCGCTCTGATGAAAAATCCGAAGCTGGCGGAGGAAATCATTACGAAAATGGTAAAAGCCGTCAAAAAGCCCGTCACCGTAAAAATCCGAAAAGGCTTTGACGAGGCGCACTTAAATGCCGTGGAAATGGCGAAAATCGCAGAAGCCTCCGGCGCGGTGGCAGTAGCGGTGCACGGCAGGACGAGGGAGCAGTACTATGCCGGAAAAGCGGACTGGAACTGCATCCGTGCGGTAAAGGAAGCGGTGAAAATACCGGTTATCGGAAACGGGGATGTGACCGATGCTCTTTCTGCGGAACGGTTATTAAAAGAAACCGGCTGCGACGGTGTGATGGTGGGCAGGGCAGCCCAGGGCAATCCTTATATTTTCCGGGAAATTACGGAATATTTGGAAACCGGCGTAATCCCGCCGAAACCCACGCCTGCGGAAGTGCGCACCACCATTGAACGGCATGCCCGGATGCAGATGGAGGAAAAAGGCGAATACACCGGTGTCAGGGAAATGCGCAAGCACCTTTCCTGGTACACCGTAGGCTATCCCAATTCCGCAAAATACCGCCAGATGATTAACAGCATGGAAACCATGGAGGAGTTGCTTCACAGCCTGGATATGGTTTTCCCGAAGGAAGCATAGAAGAAATCCGGAAGTCTGCACATAGATTGTCCTTTCTTTGCATAAGGTACAAAGAAAGGGGACGGCATGGCATGGAAGAATTGACGGTGGTTGTATTTTACATGGAAGAAACATGGGGCAGGGCAGGAAAAAGGACACCCTGGCATTCTCGGACGGGAGTGCCCTGGCAGTACCGGACGATGCCGCCCTGGCGGTATCATGCGGAGTGGCAGGAAAATATCTGTAAAGTGTATCTGCCGAAGCTCATGCAGAAGAAAAAGGAATGGACGAAAGAAGAATTTGCTTCCTATATGGAGGGTCTGCCCATTCCGGGGGAAAGCACCGATGTGTATTATTACTATACGAAGGAGGCGACTGCCTTTCTGCACCGGCAAAACGACAGTCTGTCCGCGGAGGGAGCGCGGTTTTTACTGCACCATTACGGAATAAAAACGGAGGCGCTGCTTTTGCTTGAGGATACGGCTGTCCGGGGAGAGGACTGGCTGTACGACTATGCGGGGGACACCCGTTACATGGGCATACTCACCGACAGACCGGGGGAGCAGGAAGATGCGGCTGACTTTCTTTACGAAGAGTACGGTATCGTGCTGCAGGTGGCGGACAGGGCTGGAAAATGGCGTATCCCCGGCGGAACTTCCTGCCTTTTTGTGGCAGGGGAAAAATGGTACGGACTCCGCCCGGCGGACATCGGGCAGAAGGGGACGCTTCTTTTTATGGGTGCGGGTGAGAGCAGGGCATTCGGAAGCAGGCTGCCGGAAGAACGGATGATATCCGTGGAACGATACCTGCGGGAGAGGAGAATGCTGTGATATTATGGAAAAAACAATCTGTAATTTTCACATTTGCACAATTTTGCCGCTTACGGCAAGGAAGTTGTTGTATAATCGGCAAAATGTTGTATAATAGATATAACTAACGATACCGATTGGGAGGTACATATGGACAAAAAATTTTTATACGCAAACAAAGATGTCCAGACGAGAAAGGTAAACCGTTTTTCTCTGATTGGACTGGGGGTACTTTACTTATTGATTGCGGGTGTATATCTGGCATCCTTCTTAAAGGGAGATAGGAAAATTCTTCCGCTTATCGTGGTAGCTGCCGTTATGGTGGTAAGCTGCGTAATTAACCTGATTGTGGTTTTAAAAGACAGAAAGAGCTTAAAGCTGAAATATTTCTGTACCTTTGAACTGTTTGTACTGGCAGGTGTTGTGACATATTTCTATGACCCATATTTCATCCGCTTTCTGGTATGCATGCCGTTGATTGTATGGATTTTATACGGTGATAAGAAATTCATGGCAATTACATCCATCCTGTATGCAGTGGAAAACATCGGACTTACCGTATACAAGGTAAATGTGGCAAAGAGCATTTCCGCAGAGAATACCATGGAAAACTATTTCGCACTCGGTACACTGGTGCTTTTCCTGTTTGTATGCTACTATGCAACCCTTGTTTCCAATAAGTTCAATGCCGATACCTCAGGACTTCTAAAAGAGGAAGCCGAGTCCCAGAAGGGTCTTTCCGAGGGTGTGCTTAAGGTAGCCGAGGAAGTAAGAAAGGGCGCACAGAACGCCATGAGCATTGTGGATGAAGTGAAGGACTCCACCGAAGTGACCAGCCGTTCCATTGTGGACATCAGCGAAAGTACATCTGTGACCGCCGAAAATATCCAGACCCAGACCGTTATGACACAGAACATCCAGGAAAATATCGAAAAGACCGTAGAGAGAGCCGAGCACATGGTAAAGGTTGCCGATACTTCCAAGGATATCAATACCAAGAACGCCGATATCATGGCAAGACTGAAAGAGCAGTCCGAAATCCTTTCCGAGACCAACGGACAGGTATCCGACTCCATGAGAAAGTTGCAGGAAAACGTAGAAAATGTGCGCAATATCACCAAGACCATTTTCTCCATTTCCTCCCGTACCAATCTGCTTGCACTGAATGCTTCCATTGAAAGTGCCCGTGCAGGAGAAGCCGGAAGAGGTTTCGCAGTAGTAGCGGATGAAATCCGAGAGCTTTCCGAAAAGACCAGAAAAGAAACCGAAAACATCGCAACCATTCTGGAAGCACTGAATGCCAACGCCGTAGAAACCGCCGATGCGGTAGGACGTTCCATGGAAGTCAGCGAGCAGCAGGATAAGATGATTGCGGAAGCATCCGAACAGTTCGGTGCACTGAACGGCAACGTAAACGAACTGGTATCCGACATCCAGGAAATCGATACCATGCTTGAGAGCCTGTCCAATGCCAACAACCGTATCGTGGACAACATCATGCAGCTTTCCGCAACCACGGAGGAAGTTACCGCTTCCGCACAGCAGTCAGCCAGCATGAGCGACAAGAACAGAGAAAATACCGAAAGGGCACAGGAAGTACTGAAACAGGTACTCGAGGTTGCCGAAAAAATGGATCAGTTCCTTCAGAAGTAATATTTCTTACCGAAAAGGAAAAGATTTTACAGAGTGAAACTTTACAGAAGACACAGTGTCATGCGGTTCTTTCTTGACACTGTGTCTAAAATTAAGTATAATACCTACTTATCACAGGCACGGAAAGTGGCTGCAGTAAAGGGAGAATAAAGAATAGGAAGGCGATTAATATGGAATCCAAGAAAAATATTCTGACCTATGAAGGGTTAAGAAAATACGAAGACGAACTGCATGACTTAAAGGTTGTAAAACGTAAAGAAGTAGCACAGAAAATTAAGGAAGCAAGAGAACAGGGAGACTTATCCGAAAACGCAGAATATGATGCAGCAAAGGATGAGCAGAGAGATATCGAAGCCCGTATCGAAGAACTGGAAAAAATCCTGAAAAATGCAGAAGTGGTAGTTGAAGATGAAGTAGACTTAGACAAAATCAACATCGGCTGCCAGGTTAAAATTCTGGATATGGAATACAATGAAGAAATGGATTACAAAATTGTCGGTTCTACCGAAGCAAACAGCTTAAAGGGTAAAATTTCCAACGAAAGCCCTGTAGGCAAGGCATTAATCGGCAGAAAACTGGGCGATATCGTAGAAGTGGAAACCCAGGCGGGCATTTTAAAATACAAAGTATTGGAGATTGAAAGATCCAATACCGCAGACTAAAACAGTACCGGGAGACCGGTTGAAGGAGTAAAACAGTGGCAGAGAATAATCAGGGACAACAGAATCAGGCAGCACAGGAGCAGGACATCCATCAGCTCCTTAAGGTCAGAAGAGAGAAGCTTGCCAATTTACAGGAAGCCGGCAAGGACCCTTTTCAGATTACCAAATATGACGTAACACATCACAGCCAGGAAATCAAAGATAACTTTGAAGCACTGGAAGGAAAGACCGTATCCATCGCCGGACGTATCATGCAGAAGCGTGTTATGGGTAAGGCTTCTTTCTGCAACGTACAGGATCTGCAGGGCAATATCCAGACCTACGTGGCAAGGGACAATATCGGTGAGGAGTCCTATGCGGACTTCAAGAAATACGACGTAGGCGATATTGTCGGAGTAAAGGGTGAAGTGTTCAAGACAAAGACCGGTGAAATTTCCATCCATGCGGCGGAAGTGACCTTACTTTCCAAGAGCCTGCAGATTCTTCCCGAGAAATTCCACGGCCTTACCAATACGGATATCCGTTACAGACAGCGTTACACCGATTTGATTATGAATCAGGACGTAAAGGATACCTTTGTAAAGAGAAGTAAAATCATCAGCGCCATCAGACGTTATCTTGACAGCCAGAACTTCATGGAAGTGGAAACTCCCATGCTGGTAGCCAATGCGGGCGGTGCGGCAGCAAGACCGTTCGAGACCCATTACAATGCGCTGGATGAAGACGTTAAGCTTCGTATTTCCCTGGAGCTTTACTTAAAGAGACTGATTGTCGGCGGCATGGAAAGAGTTTACGAAATCGGCCGTGTATTCCGTAACGAAGGTCTGGACACCAGACACAACCCGGAATTCACCCTGATGGAGCTCTATCAGGCATACACCGACTACAACGGCATGATGGATTTAACGGAAAACATGTTCCGTTATGTGGCGCAGGAAGTCTGCGGCACCACCCTTATCCCTTATGCGGAAGAAATGATTGACCTTGGAAAGCCTTTTGAAAGACTGACCATGATTGATGCCGTTAAGAAATACACCGGCATTGACTTTGACCGGGTGGCAGACACCGCAGAAGCAAAGAAACTGGCAGACGAAAAGGGCATTCACTACGAAGACCGTCACGTTAAGGGCGACATCTTAAATCTCTTCTTTGAAGAATTCGTAGAAGAGCATTTAATTCAGCCCGTATTTATTATGGATCATCCGGTTGAAATTTCTCCTCTTACCAAGAGAAAGCCGGACAAGCCGGAATATGTAGAGCGTTTCGAGCTGTTTATTTATGGCCGTGAAATGTGCAACGCCTACTCCGAATTAAACGACCCCATCGACCAGAGAGAACGTTTCAAGGCACAGGAAGCTGCTTTGGCAGCCGGTGACGAAGAAGCAAACACCACGGACGAAGATTTCATGAACGCTCTGGAAATCGGTATGCCTCCTACAGGCGGTATCGGTTACGGCATCGACCGTCTGGTAATGCTGCTCACCAATTCCCCTGCCATCCGCGATGTGCTCCTGTTCCCGACGATGAAGTCACTGGA
>DJEL01000060.1 GCA_002432425.1 Lachnospiraceae bacterium UBA5899 | reverse complement strand
CCGATTCCCGTCAGCAGCTCTAATTTTCGTTGAAAATACGGCATTTTTTGAAAGCCTTTGATTGAAACCAATCAAAAAGTCAATCAAAACTCAAAAGCAGAAAGGAGTTTCTGCAAATATGCCAAAAGGGTAATCCGGGAAACCGGGTTATTTTTTTGCCTAAAAATACCGAACAAATATTCGACCTAATCTTGACACCCTAAAAAGCATCCGTTATATTTGATATATAACCATTAAAGCAGCAACGAAAGGGGATAAACGAAGATGGGAGAAGTAAGCGAATTTGAACGAAAAAAAATGTATCTGAACCAGTACCAGGAAGCACAAAGGAAAATTGCCGGACTAACGGCAGAGATGGAAAAATGGGGTTGCCTTGCTACAAAGGTAAATCAGGCATACAATCTGGGCGGCTCCGGCGGTGGAAGCGGCAGCAGCAAGGCAGAGACAGGAGCGGTTAATATAACCGCGTTATTAGCCCAAATCCAAGCCGAAATAAGAACGGCGGAGAATGTAAGGGGTATGGTAGTAAAAGCCTGTGAAAAAGCCCCAAAAAGAAGATACAAGGCACTTCTACAGATGCGTTTTGTCAATGGACTTTCACCGGCGAAAATTGCCGAAGCCTGCGACAAGGACGAAAGAAGCATCCGGCGCTCTATAAATCATGCTATAGACGAATTAGACATATAGGAAAAGGCACCCAGTAAAGGATGCCTTTTTTGATGCCTTATGCAATATCATCAATTTTGCAGTCAAGAGCATCAGCTATTTTTTTTAAGTTTTCAACGGTGGGAGAGCAACGGAAATTTTCCCATCTGGAAATATCTTTTTGATTTACCCCGATTTTTTCCGCAAGTTCAGACTGTGTAAGTCCTTTCTCTTTTCGTATAGTCGCGATAGGATGAACGCGTGTTAAATTCTCATATTTTCTACTCCCAAAGGTAATGTACTGTTGCATACTCGAGGGGACCGGAGTATCCATCAGCTTGTCTACATCATCTTCATCCAATGTATCCATAAATTCGCCTATCGCATCATTAACCTTTTTGGGTATTCCTATGCTCATGGCCCGCGGTAAAATCATAACAAAGGCCTTAAACGGGAATATATAGGATGTAGGGAAAGGGTCATGTCCAACTGGTGAAACAATGTGCACAAGGTTGGTGTAAATTTGCGCTAATTTATATAGTTGCTCGTCTGTCATAGGGTACATAGTAAAATCTCCTCTCTTTTATTCCACGGGAAAGTGTTCTTCAATAAATTTTTCAACTTCGGACATTGTGATTTTTGACTCTTCAAGGTACGGGTTTTCTTCTTTCATCATTTTAGATATAACGGCAATGTTATCATTGGGCCATATCGAATTGCCACGGCCGAAGCCGATATATTCGCCTGCAAATACTTCCCGCTCGGGGATGTTGAAATATAAAATCCCGTATCTATCCGAATACGGCCCCCCTGCATTGTAGCGTTTAAAATCACCGACTGCCTTTTTCAATCCTTTAATCATCTTAACAACCTCTTTCTTTCAAAAAATATTTTGAATTTATCCCGTGAATGGTATAAATATAAAATATACCATGCAAACAGAAATGTCAAGGGAAAAATTGCAATTCACTAAAATTTAATCAATCCGCCAGACTTTCAAGCATGGCATCCAGTTCTTCCGGTGCGCTCTCCCAGCAGCGAAGTACTTTTTTTACAAAGTCGCCGGCTTTTGTTACTTCGTCCTTGTAACTATCGGGGGTAAATTCGTCGGTAAACAGGAAAACCCCGGCTAAGTACTGTCTGTAATATTCTAAAAAGCTATCTAAACCAAAGCGCAACATCTCTCTGTCTTGGTAAATTAGTGCCTTGTGCAGGCAAGATTTCTTAAAGTTTTTTTTAATCTCTTCTAACTGGTTCATTGTGTGTCCTTTCTCCCGGCTCCGGGGAAACCCCGGAAGCCTATTGACTATCTATATTGCTAAAATCTGTTTAAGCTCTTCACGTTTTGTCTGTATCATTGCCTTGGCCGTAAGAAAATCAATACGACCGGCTGTGATGTGTTCGATATATTTAGCTGCGCCGACATATGCGTTAAATTCTTCTTTATACGCAGCATCAAAAGCCTTTTCAAATTCTACGTTTTCCGGTTCTCTGTCATAATCTTCTTCAATCCGGCTTGTGATTTCTTCCAAACGTTCCAACTCCTGCAGCTTTTCAAGTAAAATTTTCATAATAATCTACCATCCTTTCAATGTTCGCCCTGTCTCATCAGTGCAGGTGGGGCAGTTCCTGCAGACCGCCGGAGCGGTTTCGACTAATGCCTTGCAATTATTTTTCCATAACCAAGAATTTTTTCACTTTCCGGAATTGTAAAAAACATTGCCTTGAATTTGCCGGAGTATTCGCAGTCGTAGGTGTTCCCACTTTCGCAGAAGGCAAGGTAATCGCCGTTGGTGTCTCCCTGTTCTTTAATGACGTCCTTAAGCTGGTATAAGTTTTCAATGTTTATCATGTTTTCCCTTTCTGGTCTGCCATCATCAGAGCCGGGAGACCATCCCGCGGCTGATGCCCCGAAGGGCATTTCGGCTAGTATTCTAAGGCTTCTATATCTTCCCAACTAAGGTTGTAACTGTCGTGAAGCACAAGCGCTACATCCGACATCTGGGAACTAAGCTCCATTGATGGGTGTTCTGCGAAGACCTTAGACATTTTCCGATATTCGGAAATCTTTGCTTGCTTTGCGTATTCTCTAAGGTCCTGCGCATCTTTGAATGTTCCATATATTGTGTTAATCATCTCTTTGCCCTCCTTATTAAAGTTCGTAACGGATGATTGCGACCGTTTCGCCGGTGCTCTTAAGTTTTCCGTATCCGTTCCACATGGGACCGTTAAGGCCTAATAACTTAGGCTGATTATAAAGCTCTTCCCGGTGGCTTTCAGCTTCCGGTCCGTTGTTGTAGCCGTATATAAGGCTTTCCATCTGCTCCGCCGTCTTAATGTTAGAAGGTAAATCATATACACAATGCTTGCCGTCGCTTAAAGTTCCTATAATCATCTTTTTGTCCTCCTTATGCTCTTACCAGTGTAATATCTGCATCTCTCTGGATGCTCTCAACCTCTGCCGGTGTGAAATCCTCTGTGCCAATGTAAAGACCGTCTACAAAAATCTTGTATGCTTTCATGTTCGTTTGCTCCTTTCGGTGTTGCCGTGTTCTTGTTTCGTTGTGCCCTTATCATAGTGCATACTGCTATCAGTATGCAATAGGCAAAATTAACAAATGTAAAATCCGTATTTTGTGCAATCTGCATAGTGCTAACAGATGCGCCGCATGATATAATACTATAAATATACTGATAGCACCATACGGAGGAGTAAAAGAATGAGGAATAAAAACGGCGGGGCGACGTCGTCAGTCGTCAAAGATAGGTATAACAAAAAGACATACTACCAGTTGAATATTAGAATGAAAAAAGAGGACAGACCGGCGAAGGAAGACATAGAAAAAGCAGCAACCAACGCGGGAAAGTCATTAAACACATATTTAGTTGATGCTATAAAAACGGCGCTGAACGGCGGAACATACGCAGACATAAAGGACCTGCCAGCATATGCCAGAAGCGCTGGATGTACGGAAGATGAATATATCCGGCAGGCGATAGCGGAGAAGATGCAGCGACAGGACGAAGAATACACAGAAGAGATAGAAAGAGAAAAGATATTTTAGGGATATATAAAAAAACTACCGGGTAACCAGTAACCTATAAAGAGAGAAATACAAAAGAGAGAAGCCGGAGCGGTGGCGATTGGTGACAAAATGCCCTTAAATGTCCGGTGGAAAGAATGATATATATATGATAGCAAAAAGCGGCAAGGCTAAATACCTGAGCCGCTTTTTTGATGCAAAGGCAGGAGGTGCCGGAGATGGCAGAAGACAATAAGAAGAACACCGGGAACGGTGCCACGAAAAAAGACCCTTCGCAGATGTCACGGTTTGAGCTGGTGAGAGCAGGACTGGTTGAACCGGTAGGCAGCGAGAGGGGATGGCTAAATCTGGTAGACCCGATAGACAAACGACCACCGGAAGAAGCCAAAGAGATTAGACGGAAAGGAGCAGCAGCCGGAAGGGAGATACAGAAGAAGAGGAAGACGACCAAAGAAATCCTTGATTTTATAGGAAATTTGCCCGCAACGGCAACGGCAACGGAATGCCTGCCGCCTGATATATTGGCGCAGCTGGGAGAGGGAGCGACACAGAAAGACGTGTTAAACGCAGCCATGTATCTGCAGGCACAGGCGGGGAACGTCAAAGCCGCCGTATATGTGCGGGATAGCATAGGCGAAAAACCCGCAGACGTGATGCAGGTAGAAACTACAGTCAGCCCCGAAGACATGGAACTGGTAAACAGGGTAAATAAACGGCTTTCCGGAATTGCTCCGGCGGAGGACACAAAACCGGAATAAACGGCCTTGTGTATTGATGTATGTTAATCTTTGAATTGTGTTTCAATTCAGACAATTAAAAAATGTAGTAAATACAAGGCTTTCCGGGATTTAGGTATGTTTCAACTATGCGCAAAATAAACATTTAACGCATAGTTGCCGGAATAACAACAGAATAGATTGTATTGTTTCAAACAATTAGACAATTCATAGCCGGAAATCCGAAGGGCCCAAACACCTTTTACTTCCCGGCTATATTAGAATGATACACCTCTTTTCTTTTTACTGCAACCTTTTCCCGGGCGGCTGCTGCGGCCTGTATGCGTGCACCCTATACCCCAGGGGGACCAGTACCCCCGCCCCTCATAGTAGGTACCATATACCCATCAGAAAATTTTATAAAAAAATGAATTCCGAGGTCAGAGAGATATACACGGAAATATGGAAACTGCATAAAGCATACTACAACACGCAGAGTGATGCGGAGTGGGAAAGGCTAATAGGTGAGACGGAGAAGGTGCTGCAGAGATACGGCAGAAATAAATTTGCGGTAAAGCTGGCGGAAGCCATGATAGGTGAAATAGAAAGTAGGCAGAAATGAAGATATACGGGAAAGAGATTACGGACGAATGTTCGTACTGTGAAAACATACTGCAGTGTGACTTGATGAGGAAAGGTCACGGCATAGGTATTTCAGAAAGAGAAAATGTCGGAGAGATGATTGACTGCCAGATGAACCACTACAAAGACAGGGTAATCAAAGGGCAGAATATTTACAATTAGCGGTGCTGGCGAAACAAGGTTCGACTCCTTGTGCCGTTTTTGGTTTACCATAGTTTGGTTTGCCATTCTTGGTCGTTTTACGACAATCCTTTCACCTTGTAGCGGAATGCTGTTAAGAGCCCTCGCACGGCTCGCAAGGGTTTTATTTCTGACATAAGATTTCTTCCTTTAGGCTCATAGACCGTCAAAAGTCTATGGGCCTTTTGCGTGGGCGGGTTTACCGTCTGCGCGGACAGTCCACTATTTTTCCATTACGTGAAAATCATCCTGCGAAAGCAGCCGTTATAGGCGGCAATCCCCTAAAAAATAATGAGATGATTTAATTGGGTCTTGATATATGGTATGGAGAACGGGTCAGTTCAACCAATCCATATAGGCAAGTAGGGAACCGCATGCGTGCGGAAAAAGTAACACACGGAAAAAACCTGTGAGTAATAAGCGCAATGAAAGCAGGAAAGTGATGCACAGAAAGAAGTCCCTTAAAGTGTGTTCGGCAACCATTCTATGTGGCATCACAATTTGCAGACGTGGCAGAACGGGTAATGCGGCAGTCTTGAAAATTGCTGGCCGGAAACGGCTTGTGGGTTCAAATCCTACCGTCTGCGTTTAGGGAAATAGCATCAACGGTAGATGCGGTGGGTCGCGCCCACTGTTCCCGGTTCGACTCCGGGTTTCCCTTTTTCATAAAAAGAAAGGAGCATCACTATGAAAAAGTTATTTATCAGTCAGCCAATGAGAGATAAGACGGATGAAGAAATCAAGGCTGAAAGAGAAAAGATTGTAAAGACGGTTGCAGAAAAATTCGGAGAAGTGGAAGTAATAGACAGTTTCTTTGAAGCCGCCCCGCATGATGCAAAGCCACTTTGGTTTCTTGGAAAGTCTTTGGAACTGCTGGCAGGTGCAGATTGCGCGTATTTTGCAGAAGGCTGGAAAGATTACAGGGGATGCAAGATTGAGCATGAATGCGCAGTACAGTATGGAATTGATATTGTAGGTGAATAAGTAGCCGTGGCAAGTATCAATGAGATTAGACAAGCGGAAATTGAATATTGCCGGGACAATCTGGAATACTTCATTGACAATTACGGTCATATAGAGGATAAGGATAATCCGACAAATATCATTCAGCAGTTTCAGATGTGGGAAAAGCAGAGAGAAGCGCTGCGCAGCATAGCAGAAAACAAGTTTAATGTTATTCTGAAAGCACGACAGTTAGGTTTCTCATGGCTTGTACTGCATTATGCTACGTGGGTTATGCTTTGCCCCGGTCGTACAGTTATCGGTCTTTCCCAGAAAGAAGATGACGCAAAGGAACTTGTACGAAGAATGGAAGTCATCTGCTCTAATGCACCTGACCTGTTCAGAGAGGAAGGAAAGCAGCCTGCCGGTTGGAACGGCATTACATATACACGTTTGGCAATGGAATTGCGGTTCAAGTTCCCAGACGGAATGGAAAGCAAATTTACCGGTATGCCGAGCTCCCCGGGTTCTGGTCGTTCATTTACTGCTAACCTTATTATTTTTGATGAATGGGGTTTCCAGCCGTTTGCAGAGGAAATATGGAAATCTGGCTTTCCTACAATCAACCGTCCCACTGGTGGACAGGTTATAGGATTGTCAACCATTGAGAGAGGTTCATTCTTTGAAGAGGTATTTACGAACCGTGACAACGGCTTCAATAAAATCTTTATTCCGTGGTATGCAGACCCAAGAAGAGATGAAAAGTGGTATGAAGATACCAAGAAAGCAATGGGAGATGCAATCACACAGGAATATCCTGCAACGATTGAAGAAGCTCTTACAGTACCGGGCGGGTCTTATTTCCCAGAAGTAAACGAGAGAAACACGGTTTCCAAGGAACCGTTAAAAGGAAACCTTATAAGATATTGTTCATTGGACTATGGACTTGATATGTTATCTGTCCACTGGTATCAGATTAACAGCGCCGGTGAAACACAGGTTTACAGAGAATATGACAAGCCTAATCTGACAATCGGTGAAGCAGCGGATGTGATATTAAGGCGGTCTGCTGACGAGGAAGTAATTCTTTACCTTGCACCGCCGGACCTTTGGAACCGTTCACAGGAAAGCGGCAAGAGCCGGGCACAGCTTTTTGCGGATAACGGCTTAACCCTTACCAAAGTAAGTAATGATTTCCCCGCCGGATGCGCAAACATGAAAGAATACTTGCGTCCAAGAGAAAATCAGAAATCCCGGCTGACAATTTTGGACGGATGCGCACCCAATCTTCTTAAGTGCTTGCAGAAAATCCAAAAGGACAAAAAAAGACCAAATGTGTATGCGAAAGAACCGCACGACTTGACACATGATGTAGATAGTCTGCGGTATTTTTGTGTGTACTGGACAGTCATTGCGGATGCAATATCGAATAGCAATAAGAAAACATGGACAAGTGACATGTGGGAAGATTACGAGAATGCAGATGAGCAGGGCAAACAGTACCTTATACAGAAATATGGAGAGCCTAAGACATGAAGTTGAGGAAGGTGCAGCATTTTATGAAGAAAATACTTAAGCCGGAAGAAGCGGCGAAAATTGATAAAGCCAGACGGCAGTATGAAACGGCTAAAAGTGCATATAGCGGAGAACTCTCTAAAATGACCAAGAACGAAGCTTTATACAACGGGTCAAGAGAAGTTAAGGGCAATCCGAATAAGCCGTCAAAAAGCGCTAAAAAGCTTTCTATCAATGTCAGAAACATTGCTTACGAACTGATTGAAAGCCAGACGGACTCATCTATTCCCATGCCAAAGGTAACTCCTATCCATGAAGAGGATGCGGAAAGGGCAAAAATCATTGAAGATATGCTGCAGAATGAAATCCGCCTGCTTCACTTCAATGTCCTTAACGATAAGCAGGAAAGAACCGTACCTATTCAGGGCGGCAGCTTCTTTCAGGTTGAATGGGATAACAAAAAGGGCTTTCACTGCAATATTGGCGGTCTGTCCGTTTCTGACAGGCATCCGAGAACAGTTATTCCGCAGCCGGGCATTTCAGAGATTGAGGATATGGACTACATTTTTGTGGTTATTCCCATGACAAGAGATGCCGTAAAGCGGAGATACGGTGTTGATGTTAAAGGTGCATCCGAAACAGAAAGCGAAACAAGGGAAAATACGGAAACCACGGAAGATGTGGTATCTGTTATTAAGCAGTATTACAAAAACGAGGACGGTACAATCGGTCTTTTTACGTGGTGTGATGATTTTATCCTTGAAGATATGAAAGACTACCAGGCACGGCGGTTAGAAGTCTGCAAGAAGTGTGGCAGAGTGAAAAACGGTGATGTTTGTGAGTGCGGCAGCAAGAGTTTTGAAACCAAGGCGGACGATTACGAAGAACTCACAGAGGATATTAAACAGTATGACGGCAATGTCATTCCTTCCGTTGCTGGAACGGAGATGCAGTTTGTACTTGATGAAGAGGGGAACGGCATTTTGGGTGATAACGGAACACCGGTTATGGAAGAAGTAAGTGTAAGAACCAAAATTCCGTATTACAAGCCGAATTGTTTCCCTTTTGTACTTCGTAGAAACGTATCAAGAAGCGGAAAACTTTTAGGCTTTTCTGATGTGCAGGTAGTTGCAGACCAGCAGGATGCCGTTAAGAAATTAGGTTCCAAGATACAGGAGAAAATCTTGGGTGGCGGCTCCCTCATCACACTTCCGAGAGGGCTTAATATCACCTTAACGGATGAGGAATACAGAATTGTCCGTGTAAACAATCCGGCAGAACTTAGCCAGATACAGACACTTAATCTGCAGGCTGATGTGAGCGGTGATTTAAGGCTTTTGGAGCAGAATTACGACTGGGCACGAAGCTCATTAGGAATTACGGACTCATTTCAGGGTAAATACGACAGTTCAGCACGAAGCGGTACTGCGAAACAGTACGCAATCAATCAGGCTGCCGGTCGATTGGAAAGCAAACGTGTCATGAAAAACACGGCTTTCGCAAAGCTTTATGAAATGATGTTCAAATTCATGCTTGCGTATGCAGACCAGCCGGTGCCGCTTTCTAATAAGAATACGAAGGGCACATTTTCCTTTAGTCATTTTAACAGATATGATTTTTTGAAGCAGGATGCCGCCGGTGAATGGTACTGGGATGATGAATTTATCATTGAAACAGACCCTACATCCACAATCATGATGAACCGTGAAGCCATGTGGCAACAGGCTGATTACAAATTACAGAGTGGTGCATTCGGACAGCAAGGTGATTTACAGACCTTGCTTTTATATTGGGAATTTATGGAGAAAAACGATTATCCCAATGCTGCAGAAATCAAGAGAAGTGTGGAAAGCCGCTACCAGGAACAGCAGCAACAGATGATGATGCAGTAGCAGATGATGGCACAACCGCAGGAAGGTGGTGAAAACAGTGAAATGCCCGTTATGTAACGTGGAAATGGCAATCTCCGGACACAGATACCGTACTGCCGGAGACGACTCGCCGGACACAGACACAAAACTTTATATTGAGCAGGACCTTGTGTGCAGAAATGCGCAGTGTGCCAATCACGGCAAGGTCGTAACAACGGTAAAAACACCGCTTGAATTAACTAAGGACTGAAAAAGTCCTTTTTTAATACCCAAATTCGCAGGAATAGCGCAAAAATCCGGAGGAAAAAGCATGAAAAACAATACTTTACTTCCTTTCAATCTGCAGTTTTTCGCAGAAGGAGAGGAACCCACAAGCGCAAACACACCGGAGCCCGCTGAACCGGTACAGGAACCCGAAAACCCCACAGAAGGTGGAACTGATGATGATTTAGGCGAAGAAGTGCAGGAGCCCGCCGAACCTGCCGCACAGCAGACACTGGATGTAAATTCACAGTTTGCTGCAGCAAGAAGAAAAGCAGAAGCGGAAATGCACCGGAGGGATGAAAGAATTGCACGCATGTGCAAGGACTTCAAGAACCCCATAACCGGACAGGCAATACATACCGTGGATGAGTACCTTGAAGCGCTGGATGCACAGGAACGGATGAATGCAGAACAGAAATTGAGAGATAGCGGAGTTGACCCGCAGTTTCTTGAAGAAGCCATCAGCAGAAATCCCGTTGTTATGCAGGCACAGCAGGTCATGGAAAGACAGAAGCAGGAAGAAATGGACAGACAGATTGCCAATGACATTAAGGAAATTGGTAAGTTGAACCCTGCAATCAAGAATATCGGTGACCTTTCAAAGGATGAAAGCTTTTTAGCCGTTTATGAGCGGTGGCAGAAATCAAACTTCACGGAAAGTCTGTACGACATTTACAGACTTGTGAATTTTGACAAGCTGACAACCCAGAGAGCGGATGCAGCGAAGCAGGCAGCAATCAATCAGGCAAGAGGAAAGAACCATATGGAACCTACCGCCGCCGGACTGAACAACACCAAAGATTTGTTGGAAATCCCGCAGAGCGAATTACCCACTTGGAGAGAAGCTTTCCCGGAAGCCAGTATGGAAGAACTCAGAGAGAAGTATAACAGAACCCTTAGACAGGAGGTATAAGAAATGTTCAAGTTTTTACGAAACAACGCAAATTCCAATATGCCGGCAATCAAGATGATGCCGACTACCGCATCTACGGCTTATGCAGTTGGCGATGCTCTTGCCCTTGCAAGCGGCGCGCTGGTTAAGGCAACTGGTACCACAAAGCCAGAGTTTATCTGCGCGGCTAAATACACAGCTCCCGCTACCGGCATGGAAGATATTGCCGTCTATCCCGTGTATGAAACGCAGGAATGGGAAACCGAACTTGCGGTAGCACCGGAGTCCAGCGCCACCCTTGCAGTAGGCGACAAGGTAACCATTCACACTGACGGCGCACAGGTAACTGCAACTAAAACTGGTGGTGTTGCTGAAATCGTTAGTATTTCCGGCCAGACCGTTGGCAGCACCGTAGTAGTCAAATTTTAACGATAAGAAAGCGAGGTATTAAAGCTATGGCTATTATTTTTTCAAAGAACAGTGGCTTAAATGACGACTTCTGGAAAGTAGAAGCGCAGGTGTTACAGGCAGTAATGTCTGACACTGACAAAGAACAGAACGGCTATGACGATTTTGTAAACAAGGTTTTCAACGTCAAAACTTCAAAGAAGTATGCTGAAAAGCTTGGTTCCATCACTTCATTAGGCAACTTCGATATTGTATCAGAAGGTGAAAAGGCTCCTCTTGACGACATTCAGGAAGGCTTCTCAAAGTTAATCGTACACAGCGCATTCTCAAAATCTTTCGTTTGCTCCAGAGAGATGAAAGACGACGGCGATATTGACATCATGAAGACTATGGCTTCCGAGTTTGTTAATGTATATAAGAGAACCCGTGCACAGTTAGCTTCTGATGCAATTTCCACCGAAGCAGCTTCCTTCCTCTTCGGCAAGCAGAAGGTGGATAGAACAACCGGCGACGGAAAGGCTCTGTTTGCAACAGACCATCCAGGAGTAAGAGCTGGTGTAAAAGCACAGTCAAATGTATTTACAAATGCATTCGGCTCTGATGCGACTATGCTGAAAAGACTTGCAAATATTGGTAGAAACTTCCTTAATCAGTCCGGCAATGTAACTGGTTTCGTTTTCGATACCATTATCATTCCGAGCAATGTGCCTGATTTGGAAGATACCATTACGCGAATTATCCGCTCAGACCTGATTGTTGGTTCTTCTAACAATGATGTCAACACCCAGAAGGGCTTATGGAACCTTGTGGTAGACCCTATGTGGCAGGTTGAAGGGAATGAACAGCCTTATATTATCATGTCCTCAAAGGGTAACAAGGCAGCAAGAGGTAATATGTTCTATGACCGTATTCCTCTGGATGTTCAGAACCAGGTAGAAATCCACAGCAGAAACCTTGAATGGAATGGTTACGGTCGTATGAGCGCAGGCTTCAACGATTGGAGACATATTATTATGGGCGGTGCGTCAACAGGCACAACCTTATCATAAAGGAGGGATTAACATGGTAAAAGCAGGTCTTAAAGTTGGAGATATTTTCGAGGATGGCGGTTTCAGATATAAGGTACTTGCCGTTAATGCTGACGGTACATACACTTCTACCAGAAATTTCACGGAAACCAAAGCCGAGGAAAATACGGAAACCAATGGAAAAGCACGTAAATAAATAGAGGGGGCGGTCTGCCCCCTTTTATTTGTGAGGTATAGCTATGACATGGAAAGAAATTAAGATAGCAACATTACAGAAAATGCAGTCCGCAGACGGGAACGATTATCCCACTGACTCTTCAACAAAAGACTACCTTGCAGCTATGCCGCAGGCAGCCAATGAAGCACTGCAGATACTGTCTACTGCGAACAAATTCATAGTAAAGCCTTTGGAAATCGCACAAATCCCTGTGAAGAACGTGCTTTCAAGTGACAGTGCGGAGAGAATACAGACACTTAATGTAGACTGTTTAAGCATGGAATTTGAAGGTGATGGAGTTCATGCATATTACATTGAGTGTGTCGGCAAAGGAAAAATCACGATTACCATTGAGGATAAGACCGTGGAAGAGATTTCCGTGGACAGTAAGAAGAATTACACGGCATATAAGAACCTTATTGCCAATGCCGGTAAAAAGGTTGTAATGACGGTAAGCACGGAAACGACCATGCAGTTTAAGAATGTTGCGTTGTACCGCGATAACTTCGATACTGCAGAAGATATTATCCCCTATACGGAAACAGTAAAGTATGACCTTAAGGAGCTGGCGGACGATTTCTATATGATTGACGGAAGCGAAGTTTACTTCGAAGGAACCGGACCGGATGAAAGATACCAGAGATTTCTCAACTTTGGACTTGAAGCCGGACACATTCTTGTGCTTGACCGTGAGAAGTCCGGCAATTACACGATTTACTACAAGGCATATCCTGTGGAAATCACCGCGGATACAGACGATTTTTACGAATTGCCGCTTGACCCGGAAGTTGCTGCTTTACTGCCGTTATACATGGCAAGTCAGATTTACAAGGATGATGATATTGGTATTGCGACCACATACAGAAACGAGTTTGAAGTAGCAAGGGAACTTTTACAGAACCCGGCAACTACATCAGAATACGAGTATGTGCAGAGTGAAAGTGGGTGGATTTAATGGCTACGACATTTAAGGTACCATCTTCACCGGCAAGAAGCCTTTGTAATATAAGTGACTTCTTGGGGTGTGATTTTACTAATAGCCCGACTGCGGTTGCAGAGTCAATGTCACCGAATTGCATAAACATGATACGTGATGTCCCGGGGAAAGTCCGAAAATGTATGGGGTATCGAACATTAGAAACATATCCGCAGAAGATTAACGGCTATCATCAGTTACAGGGAGAGGAATATCCGGTAGTGCATTCTGGCACGAAAATGTATGTCAACAATGAGGTTGTTTATGAGGGCGCGGCGGACGAGCGAAGCAAGAGTTTTCAGCTTAACAACAAAATGTATATCATTGACGGCAAGAAAATGCTTGTGTATGACGGTGAAACACTTAGCCCGGCATCCAGTGTGGCATATATTCCTACACTTACGATTGCAAAGGCACCTTCCGGCGGTGGTACCCAGTATGAAGCGCTTAACCTTATTCAGTCCGGCTTCACTGAAAAGTTTCAGGGCACAGAGAAAGATAAGGAATATCAGCTTACATTCGGAAATCTGGACACAACGACCGTAGTAGTCAAAATCATGGATGAGAACGGTGACTTCGTGGAAAAGGCGGAGAACACGGATTTCACGGTGGACAGAACCACAGGAATTGTCACGTTTACGACTGCGCCCGGAAAAAGCCCAGTAACAGGTGAGGACAACGTGGTTATCACCGCATATAGGACAGTGGATGGGTATGCAGACAGAGTGAACAAGTGTACCTTTGGTATTCTGTATGGTGTAAACGGCGCCGCCGATAGGCTTTTCATAAGTGGAAACCCGGACTTCAAAAATTATGACTGGTATAGTCAGCAGTACGACCCAACCTATTATCCCGATACGGCATACAGTGTTTTGGGTACTACCAACAGTGCGGTGATGGGGTATTCCATTATCAGCGGTTATCTTGCGGCGCATAAAGATGAAAACGAACTGCACCAGTCAATCCTTATCCGTGAAGGAACACTAACGGACGGAGAACCTACTTTCCGCATCATTAACACTTTGCAGGGAGTTGGGGCAATAGCAAAGGACACATTTTGTTACCTATGTACGGAGCCGTTGTTTCTTACCCGAATTGGAGTATATGCAATCACGGCACAGGATGTAACCGGCGAAAAGTATTCACAGAACCGAAGCTTTTATCTGAATGGAAAATTACTGAAAGAAGCAAATCTGGAAAAAGCTTTCGCTTTTGTATATAAGGATTTCTACTGGTTGTGCCTTAACGGGGTTGCCTACATTCTGGATGGGCTGCAGCCGTTACCGCCTACGGATAATATGCCGTATGCAACACGGCAGTATGTTGGATTTTACAGGACTAATCTTCCGGCAAACTGCATGTGGACAGATGGCGGTGAATTATACTTTGGCACATATGACGGACGAATTTGTGAGATGTATTCAAACTCTGAAAATCTTTCTTCTTACAATGATGATGGCGATCCTATAAAGGCAGTGTGGGAGACTCCCGACCTTGACGGAAAAGTTTTTTACAAGAATAAGACTTTTCGTTATATGGCTGTGAGACTTAATACTGCTGTTTCTACATCACTTTCAGTGCTGGCATTAAAGGATGGTGCGTGGAACAAAATAAAGGAAGATAGCAAAAAGGCAAGATACTTCACTTTTAATCAAATTGATTTTTCAAATTTTACATTTTCATGTGACAGGTCGCAGAGACTAATTACAGGAAAAATAAGAATTAAAAAAGTGGATAAGGCGAGGTTTCGACTCACAAATGAAATATTTAATGAACCTTTTGGAATATACGACCTTGCATTTGAATTTGTAGAGAAAGGTAATTATAAGGGGTAATAGACTATGTTACAGTTTGAGAATATAACGGAAAAAGATTATTCGCAAAAAGGAGTGCGTCTATTGGACAACAATCCAGAGATGTCTGCCACTGATTTGAAAAGAGTGTTTGATGAGTTGCATCTTGACGTGGTTATTCCTAAATTTAATGCACTTGTAGAAATGTTGAATGGAGCCGTAAAAAATTCCATAACAAATTCCGAAGACGAGATACCCACATGCAAGGCAATAACTGACTACATTATTCAGACAGGTAATGGGGATATGATGAAGATGGTATACGACACTGACAATGATGGAGTAGTTGATAATGCAAAAAGTCTGGAGGGACATGGCGCAGATTATTTCCAGTCTAAAGAAGATAATTTGCTCAACACTACGAGTAAGGATATAGTTGGTGCTATCAATGAGGTTAATACAGCAGCAGGTACATGGCTGGAACCGTTCACTATTCCATCCGGGTCTACATCGTATGTGATATCGGATGCATCTATCACAGAAACATCCATCATTGATGTATACCCGTCCAACGATACGGCAGATATCATGGCGGCGGCAAGTCCGTC
>DJEL01000010.1:26574-30460 GCA_002432425.1 Lachnospiraceae bacterium UBA5899 | reverse complement strand
CCTTCATGAGTATCACCAATCTTGTAGTTAACACCGGTATAGTAAAGAATACGCTCTGTCAGTGTGGTTTTACCCGCATCGATATGAGCCATAATACCAATATTTCTGGTTCTCTCTAATGGATATTCTCTTCCAGCCAAGGTTGTTTCCTCCTTATATTAGTCATGACAGGCAACAAAAACTTCGTCCTACAATTAGAATCTGTAGTGTGCGAAAGCCTTGTTTGCTTCTGCCATCTTGTGCATATCTTCTTTTCTCTTTACAGCGGAGCCGGTATTGCCTGCTGCATCAAGAATTTCGTTTGCCAGTCTGTCTTCCATGGTCTTTTCGCCTCTCTTACGAGAAAACATTACTAACCAACGAAGACCCAGAGCCTGACGACGCTCAGGTCTTACTTCGATAGGTACCTGATAGGTAGCACCACCAATACGTCTTGCCTTAACTTCCAGAACAGGCATGATATTGTTCATAGCCTCTTCGAAAACTTCAAGGGCAGGCTTGCCTGACTTTTCTTCTACTTTGGCAAATGCACCATATACAATCTTCTGTGCAACACCCTTCTTACCATCTAACATAACGTTGTTGATAAGCTTGGTAACCACTTTGTTGTTGTATAAAGGATCTGCCAATACATCTCTTTTCTGAATATGTCCTTTACGTGGCACGGTTCTTCCCTCCTTAATAATGGTAACACCCGCAGTCCGCAGATGTTAGGTTAATTAAATCATCGGTACTCACATTGTTTCCCTATTGTGTGCGTGCGGTATATCTGTTTAATACAGAATCCAACACTAAAAAATAGTTTCGTTTGTGAATCCAGTTGAATCAGCTTGCCTGATTACTTAGAAGCCTTAGGTCTCTTTGCACCATATTTGGAACGAGCCTGCTTTCTGTTGGCAACGCCTGCGGTATCCAAAGTACCTCTGATGATGTGGTATCTGGTACCGGGTAAGTCCTTTACTCTACCGCCTCTGATCAGTACAACGCTATGCTCCTGTAAGTTGTGTCCTTCACCGGGAATGTAGCTGGTAACTTCGATTCCGTTAGAAAGACGTACTCTGGCGATCTTTCTAAGTGCGGAGTTAGGCTTCTTAGGGGTAGCAGTCTTAACAGCGGTGCATACGCCTCTCTTCTGAGGAGAAGAAGTATTGATTGCTTTCTTGTGTAAGGAGTTGAATCCTTTCTGGAGAGCAGGTGCTGTGGACTTCTTTTCAGTTGTCTGACGTCCTTTTCTTACTAACTGGTTAAATGTTGGCATTCTGTTTCACCTCTTTCTTATTATATAATATAAATGATTTTTTATGTGCAACACAAAAAGAAATGCATCTGCGTGCACACTATGATAGTATACTTTTTCGCAGATGCATTGTCAACCGATTTTTTTGAAAATTAAGGTAAAATTTCTTTGAGATATCTTCCCAGGGCATCCTGCCAGGAGGGCAGGCGTTCAAAACCGTTTTCGGTCAGCTTACTCTTGTCAAGACGGCTGTTTTCCGGGCGCTTTGCCTTTGCCGGATACTCGCTTGCCGGCACCGGCGCCACTTCAATTTTCACCCCTGCCTGCCGGAAAATCTCACAGGCAAATTCATACCAGGTGCAGATACCTTCGTTGGTGGCATGGTAAATACCGTATTTGTCCGTCTGTATCATGTCCACTAACAGTCTTGCCAGATCATAGGTATAGGTCGGGGACCCGAACTGGTCGTTTACTACCGTCAGTTTATCATGGGTTTCCGCCAGCTTTAACATGGTTTTTACAAAATTTTTACCGTTCTTGCCGAACACCCAGGCAATTCTTACGATAAAATATTTGGAAAGGGTTTCCTGTACCGCAAGCTCGCCTTCGTATTTTGTCTGACCGTAAACATTTAAGGGATGCCTTTCGTCATCCGGCTCCCATGGGCGGGTGCCCTGTCCGTCAAACACATAGTCCGTACTGATATACACCATTTTACAGTCCAGTTTTTTGCAGACCTCTGCAATGTTTCTGGTTCCGTCCGCATTGACTCTTCTGCAAAGTGCTTCGTTGTCCTCCGCAGCATCCACTGCGGTATAGGCGGCGCAGTGCACCACGGCATCCGGTGCTGCCTCACCGATAACTTTCTCCACGCTTATCTTATCTGTAATGTCCATCTCGTCAATGTCCACACCGATTGCTTCTATATTCCGTTTGGCCAGATCCGCCATCACATCATAGCCAAGCTGTCCTTTTACACCTGTTACCAATACTTTCATCATTGTTCTCCCATTCACATGGCATAAAAGGCGCAGCCTTTCGGTTACGCCTTTTTATGATTTATTCTTCTGTTGCAGTATCGTCGTTTTCGGTTTCTTCGCAGGGCTCTTCAGCCGTTACGTTTTTATCCGTATCCTCGCCTAATTCTGCTGCGGTTTCCGCAAATGCTGCAGCCACCTCATCGGAATCGTCGGAGAAATTGATTTCTTCCACTGCATTTTCAATCGCATCATCCGTGCTTAAGTGTGTGGTGCGGTATCTCTTCATACCGGTACCTACAGGAATCAGCTTACCGATGATAACGTTTTCCTTCAGACCAATCAGAGGGTCAACCTTGCCCTTGATAGCGGCTTCGGTCAGAACCTTGGTGGTTTCCTGGAAGGATGCGGCTGACAGGAAGGAGTTGGTAGCCAGAGCTGCCTTGGTAATACCGAGCATTACCTGCTTTCCTTCTGCGGGCTCTTTACCCTCTGCAATCAGCTTTTCATTCATGTCTTCAAATTCAAGGACGTCAACCAGTGTTCCGGGAAGGAATTCGGTATCTCCGTGGTTCTCGATACGAATCTTCTTTAACATCTGACGAACGATAACTTCGATATGCTTATCGGCGATATCTACACCCTGCAAGCGGTATACACGCTGTACTTCACGGATCATGTAATCCTGTACGGCGCGGATGCCCTTAATCTTTAACAGGTCATGAGGGTTTACGCTACCTTCTGTCAGTTCGTCGCCGGCTTCAATCATCTGGCCGTCTAAAACCTTGATACGGGAGCCGTAAGGAATTAAGTATGCCTTGGACTCTCCGGTCTCTTCGTTATGAACGATTACTTCACGTTTCTTCTTGGTATCGCGGATTTCTACGCGGCCGCCGAATTCAGCAATGATGGCAAGACCCTTGGGCTTTCTTGCTTCAAACAATTCTTCGACACGGGGAAGACCCTGTGTGATATCGTCACCCGCAACACCGCCGGTATGGAAAGTACGCATGGTAAGCTGTGTACCGGGTTCACCGATGGACTGTGCGGCAATAATACCGACAGCTTCACCTACCTGGACAGCTTCGCCGGTTGCCATGTTGGCACCGTAGCACTTTGCACAGATACCGTTGTGGCATCTGCAGGTTAAAATGGTACGAATCTTAACTTCCTCAATGGGCTCACCCTTTTCATTAACGCCGACGCTTAAAATCTTAGCAGCACGGCTGGGGGTAATCATATGATTGTGTTTTACGATTCTGTTGCCGTCTTTATCATAAATATCTTCGCAGGCAAAACGGCCTGTGATTCTGTCTTTCAAGCCTTCGATGGTTTCCTTGCCGTCCATGAATGCTCTTACCACAATACCGGGGATTTCGCTTCTGCCTTCGCTACAGTCGGTTTCCCTGATGGAAAGTTCCTGGGAAACGTCAACCATACGTCTGGTCAGGTAACCGGAGTCGGCGGTACGAAGAGCGGTATCGGACAGACCCTTACGTGCACCATGTGCGGACATGAAGTATTCCAGTACGTCAAGACCTTCACGGAAGTTGGACTTGATAGGCAACTCGATGGTACGTCCGGTTGTATCTGCCATCAGACCACGCATACCTGCCAGCTGTTTAATCTGCTGGTTGGAACCACGCGCACCGGAGTCAGCCATCATGAAGAT
>DJEL01000010.1:0-26542 GCA_002432425.1 Lachnospiraceae bacterium UBA5899 | reverse complement strand
ATGAAGATGTTGTTGTACTTATCCAGACCGTTAATCAGTTTATCGGTCAGTTCCTTATCGGTTTCGTTCCAGGTTTCTACTACGGCACGGTATCTTTCTTCCTCGGTGATAAGACCTCTTCTGAAGTTGGTGGAAATCTTATCAACGGTTTCCTGTGCCTGAGCCAGCAGTTCGGGCTTTTCGGGAGGCACGGTCATATCGGAAATGGATACGGTCATGGCCGCTCTGGTGGAATACTTGTATCCCATTGCCTTGATGTAGTCAAGAACTTCTGCATTCTTAAATGCACCGTGGGTATTGATAACCTTCTCCAAAATCTGCTTTAACTGCTTCTTGCCGACATGGAAGTCAACTTCAAGCTTTAAGAAGTTTTCAGGGTCGGTTCTGTCAACAAAACCAAGGTCCTGAGGCAGTACTTCGTTGAAGATGAAACGTCCCAGTGTGGACTCTACGATACCGGTGATATCTTCACCCGCATCGTTTTTCTTGGTAATTCTTACCTTGATACGGGACTGTAAGGTAATAACCCGGTTCTCGTATGCAAGGATTGCTTCGTTTACGCTCTTGAAGAACTTGCCTTCGCCCTTTGCGCCGGGTCTTTCCTGTGTCAGGTAGTAGATACCGAGTACCATATCCTGTGTAGGAACGGCAACGGGACCACCGTCGGAAGGCTTCAAAAGGTTGTTGGGAGACAGAAGCAGGAAACGGCATTCTGCCTGTGCCTCAACGGACAGAGGAAGGTGAACAGCCATCTGGTCACCGTCGAAGTCGGCGTTGAATGCGGTACATACAAGAGGATGAAGCTTGATTGCCTTACCTTCTACCAGAATGGGTTCAAATGCCTGAATACCCAGTCTGTGCAGTGTAGGTGCACGGTTCAGCATAACCGGATGCTCTTTGATTACTTCTTCCAGTACATCCCATACGCTGGTGTCCAGTCTCTCCACTAATTTCTTGGCATTCTTGATATTCTGGCTGATGCCTCTTGCTACCAGTTCCTTCATAACGAAGGGTTTGAACAGTTCGATTGCCATTTCTTTCGGCAGACCGCACTGATAAATCTTAAGTTCGGGTCCTACTACGATAACGGAACGTCCGGAGTAGTCTACACGCTTACCTAACAGGTTCTGACGGAAACGTCCGGATTTACCCTTTAACATATCGGAAAGGGACTTTAACGCTCTGTTGCCGGGGCCGGTAACGGGACGTCCTCTTCTGCCGTTGTCAATCAGGGCATCCACTGCTTCCTGCAGCATTCTCTTTTCATTGCGGACAATGATATCGGGAGCGCCCAGTTCAAGCAGTCTCTTCAGACGGTTGTTTCTGTTGATAATTCTTCTGTAAAGGTCATTTAAGTCAGAGGTTGCGAAACGACCGCCGTCCAGCTGTACCATGGGACGTAAGTCGGGAGGCAGAACCGGGATAACATCCATAATCATCCATTCGGGCTTGTTGCCTGAACCTCTGAAAGCTTCTACTACTTCCAGTCTCTTGATGATACGTGCACGCTTCTGACCGGTGGACTCCTTTAAGCCTGCCTTTAATTCCTCTGCATCTTTTTCCAGGTCGATGGCCTGCAGAAGCTCTTTGATAGCCTCTGCGCCCATGCCTACACGGAACTTATTGCCATAGGTTTCATAAGCATCCTGATATTCCTTTTCGGATAAAATCTGCTTATATTCCAAATTGGACTCACCTGCATCCAGTACGATATAGGATGCAAAGTAAAGTACCTTTTCCAGTACTCTCGGAGAAAGGTCAAGGATTAATCCCATACGGCTGGGAATTCCTTTGAAGTACCAGATATGGGAAACCGGAGCTGCCAGTTCGATATGACCCATACGCTCTCTACGAACACTGGATTTGGTAACTTCTACACCACATCTGTCGCAGACAACACCTTTGTATCTGATCTTCTTGTACTTACCGCAATGACATTCCCAGTCCTTCTGGGGTCCGAAAATTCTTTCACAGTACAGACCGTCACGTTCCGGTTTTAAGGTTCTGTAATTGATTGTTTCGGGCTTGGTTACCTCGCCTCTGGACCACTCACGGATTTTCTCCGGAGATGCCAGACCGATTTTTATGGCATCAAATGTCATCGGCTGATAAATTTCATTTTTATTTTCTGACATTTTGGTACTCCCTTCCATACTAATCTCTATTAGAATTCGTCTTCTCCATCGAAGCCGTCACCTGCATCGTCAAAATCATCCTCATCCGCATCATCTGCGCTTACCAGTTCGCCGTCATCGTCAAATTCCTGCTTCTGGTAACCCAAATCATCGAGGGAATCCTTTTCATAATCATTGTAGTTCTTACGGTCGCCTTCCATCTCGTAACGGTAATCGTTGTCGGTGTAATCTACGGTTTCCATAATTTCTACTTCGGTCTGGTCTTCTCTTAAGACGCGGACATCCATACCAAGTGCCTGTAATTCCTTGAGCAATACCTTGAAGGATTCCGGAATACCGGGCTCAGGAATGTTGTCGCCCTTGATGATGGCTTCGTATGTCTTGACACGGCCGATAACATCATCGGACTTCACAGTCAGGATTTCCTGTAAGGTGTAGGATGCGCCGTATGCTTCCAGCGCCCAAACTTCCATTTCACCGAAACGCTGTCCGCCGAACTGTGCCTTACCACCAAGAGGCTGCTGGGTAACTAAGGAGTACGGTCCGGTAGAACGTGCATGAATCTTATCGTCTACCAGGTGGTGCAGCTTCAGGTAATGCATGTGTCCGATGGTAACCGGGCTGTCGAAGTACTCACCGGTACGTCCGTCGCGGAGTCTTACCTTACCGTCACGGGAAATAGGCACGCCTTTCCAGAGCTTTCTGTGTGCTCTGTTTTCGGACAGATACTGATAAACTTCGGGAAGAAGCTCTGCTTCATGCAAGCTGCTGAAGCTGTCTCCCTTCCATTCCTTTCCGTCCGCGGTCTTTTCCAGTCCCTTGGCTTTCCATTCCTCTGCTTCCGCAGCATCGAAAGGAAGGTTTGCATAATCATTTGCCAGATCCAGGGTATCCATAATATCTTTTTCATTTGCGCCATCGAATACAGGAGTCGCTACATTAAAGCCAAGAGCCTTTGCAGCCAGGGAAAGATGAATTTCCAGGACCTGTCCGATGTTCATACGGGAAGGTACGCCCAGAGGGTTAAGTACGATATCCAGAGGACGGCCGTTGGGAAGATAAGGCATATCTTCTACGGGAAGTACACGGGAAACAACACCCTTGTTACCATGACGGCCGGCCATCTTGTCACCAACGGAAATCTTTCTCTTCTGCGCAATGTAAATGCGGACAGCCTGATTTACGCCGGGTGCCAGTTCGTCGCTGTTTTCTCTGGTAAATACCTTTGCATCCACTACAATACCATATTCGCCGTGAGGAACCTTTAAGGAAGTATCACGTACTTCTCTTGCCTTCTCACCGAAGATGGCGCGGAGCAGTCTTTCTTCTGCAGTCAGTTCTGTTTCTCCCTTGGGAGTAACCTTGCCGACAAGGATATCACCGGCACGAACCTCAGCACCGATACGGATAATACCTCTGTCATCCAGATCCTTCAGGGCATCGTCGCCGACACCGGGAACATCACGGGTGATTTCTTCGGGTCCTAACTTGGTATCTCGTGCTTCTGCTTCATATTCTTCAATGTGTACGGAAGTGTAAACATCTTCCTGTACCAGTCTTTCGCTTAACAGAACCGCATCTTCGTAGTTGTAACCTTCCCAGGTCATGAAACCGATAAGAGGGTTCTTACCGAGTGCCAGTTCGCCTTCGGAAGTGGAAGGACCGTCTGCAATAACCTGTCCCTGTGCCACATGGTCGCCCTTGAATACGATGGGCTTCTGGTTGTAGCAGTTGGACTGGTTGCTTCTTAAGAACTTGGTCAGATGGTATTCTTCCTTTTCGCCGTCATCATAGGTCATCTTGATGAGCTTGGAAGAAACATAATCAACCGTACCTGCCTTCTTTGCCACTACGCAGACACCGGAGTCTACGGCAACCTTGGTTTCCATGCCGGTACCTACTACGGGTGCTTCCGTCATCAGAAGGGGCACTGCCTGACGCTGCATGTTGGAACCCATCAGCGCACGGTTCGCATCGTCGTTCTGCAGGAAAGGAATTAAGGCTGTAGCCACGGAGAATACCATTCTCGGGGATACATCCATGTAATCGAACATAGCCTTGGGATATTCCTGTGTTTCCTCTCTGTAACGGCCGGATACGGAGTTACGGACAAAATGTCCTTCTGCATCCAGGGCTTCGTTTGCCTGTGCTACATGATAGTTATCTTCTTCATCAGCGGTCATGTATACAACTTCGTCGGTAACTCTCGGGTTAGCCGGGTCAGTTTTGTCAATCTTACGGTAAGGTGCTTCCACGAAACCGTATTCGTTAATTCTTGCATAGCTTGCAAGAGAGTTAATCAGACCGATGTTGGGACCTTCGGGAGTCTCGATAGGACACATTCTTCCGTAGTGGGAGTAATGTACGTCTCGAACTTCGAATCCGGCACGGTCTCTTGACAGACCGCCGGGACCCAGTGCGGAAAGACGTCTCTTGTGGGTAAGTTCGCCCAGAGGGTTGTTCTGGTCCATAAACTGGGACAACTGGGAAGAACCGAAGAATTCCTTTACGGCAGCGGTAACGGGTTTGATGTTAATCAGCGCCTGCGGAGAAATTTCTTCAGCATCATGGGTTGTCATTCTTTCTCTGACAACTCTTTCCATTCTGGAAAGGCCGATACGGTACTGGTTCTGTAACAGTTCGCCGACCGCACGGATACGTCTGTTGCCTAAGTGGTCGATATCGTCATCGTTTCCCAAACCGAATTCCAGATGCATATTGTAGTTGATGGAAGCAAAGATATCTTCCTTAGTAATATGCTTCGGAATTAACTCGTGGATATTCTTCTTGATGGCTTCTGCCAGAGCTTCGCCGTCTTCTGCGTATTCCTCGATAATCTGCTTTAATACCGGGTAGTAAACCAGTTCGGTTACACCCAGTTCCTTGGGATTGCAGTCGATGAAGTGGCAGATGTCTACCATCATATTGGAAAGAACCTTTTCGTTCTTTTCTTCGGTTGCAATATATACGAAGGGAACTGCTGCATTCTGGATTTCGTCTGCCAGTTCTGCGGTCACCTTGGTGCCTTCTGCGGCAATTACTTCACCGGTAGAAGGGTCAACAACATCAGCCGCCAAAATCTGGTTGCGGATTCTGTTTCTTAAAGCTAACTTCTTATTGAATTTATATCTTCCGACTTTAGCCAAATCATATCTTCTGGGGTCGAAGAACATAGCGTTAATCAGGCTTTCGGCACTTTCCACGCTTAAAGGCTCACCCGGACGAATCTTTTTGTATAACTCTAACAGACCCTCCTGATAATTTTCAGCAGTGTCCTTTGTAAAGCTGGCTTCAATCTTCGGTTCGTCACCGAATACTTCCCTGATTTCGTCATTGGTGCCGATACCGAGTGCTCTGATCAGAACCGTAATGGGAACCTTTCTGGTACGGTCAACACGAACATAGAATACATCGTTGGAGTCCGTCTCGTATTCCAGCCATGCGCCACGGTTGGGAATTACGGTACAGGAATACAGCTTCTTACCAATTTTATCATGGCCGATACCATAGTAAATGCCGGGGGAACGTACTAACTGGCTGACAATAACACGTTCTGCACCGTTGATTACGAAGGTACCTGTTGCCGTCATAATAGGAAGGTCGCCCATGAAGATTTCGTGCTCACTGATTTCTTCTTTTTCCTTATTGTAAAGACGTACCTTTACTTTGAGCGGTGCCGCATACGTGGCATCTCTCTCCTTACATTCTTCAATAGAATATTTCACATCGTCTTCGCACAATTCGAAATCTACGAATTCCAGACTTAAAGAGCCGCTGTAATCTGCGATAGGAGAAATATCGTCGAAGACTTCTTTCAGGCCTTCGTCCAAAAACCACTGATAGGAATCCTTCTGGACTTCAATCAGGTTTGGCATCTCCAAAACCTCTTTTTGTCGTGCATAACTCATACGTGTATTCTTGCCTTTGGCAATAGGACGTATTCTGTTTTTTTCCATTGACCTTTCACCCCGTTCTTATATGATATTGACCTATTTTGTCATTTATTTAGCGTACACAAAATAGACATAGCACACCACAATAGTGCATTGTCCATCATACAATAATATTCCATTTTAGTCAAGGAATTTTTTAGAATTTTTAGAAAAATCAAGAAAATAATGAATGAAGAAAAGCCACATGGCAAAATGCAAGCATGATGCCACGCGGCTTTTTGTAACTATGAGAGAAGAAATTACTTAAGGGTAACCTTAGCGCCAACTTCTTCAACTTTCTTCTTGATTTCTTCAGCTTCTTCCTTGCTTGCGCCTTCTTTGAGCATCTTAGGAGCGCCATCAACAAGGTCCTTAGCTTCCTTCAGACCAAGGCCGGTGATTTCACGAACAACCTTGATAACCTTAACCTTTTCGGAACCCACTTCGGTAAGTTCTACATTGAACTCAGTCTTTTCTTCTTCTGCTGCTGCGCCAGCACCTGCTGCTGCAACTACAACGCCTGCTGCTGCAGATACGCCGAATTCTTCTTCACATGCTTTTACTAAGTCATTTAATTCTAATACGGATAACTCTTTGATAGCGTCAATGAGTTCCTGAGCTGTTAATTTAGCCATTTTACATTTCCTCCTGAAATTGATTTAATATTTTTTTAGTTTCGATTAAGCTTCTGCGGGAGCTTCTTCAGCAGCAGGTGCTGCACATGCTGCTGCGCCACCTTTTTCTGCCAACTGATTCATGACGCGAGCGAAGTTGGTAATCGGGGACTGCAGACTTCCGAGCAACTTGGAAATAAGTTCTTCTCTGGAAGGAATGTTTGCAATAACTGCGATACCGGCTGCATCATATACGGTTCCTTCAACAACACCGGCTTTGATTTCAAGCTTGTCAGCGGTCTTAGCAAACTTTGCAAGAATTCTTGCGGGAGCAGTTGCATCTGTAGTGGAAACTGCCATTGCGCTGGGTCCTTCGAGATACTGGGAAAGTCCTTCGAATTCGGTACCCTTGAATGCAAAGTTCATCATGGTGTTCTTGTAAACCTTGTAGCTGACACCTGCTTCACGTAATTCACGACGAAGCTGAGTGTCCTGTTCTACAGTAAGTCCTCTGTGGTCAACGAGCACGATAGACTGTGCACCCTGAATACGTTCGGAAATCTCCTGTACAACGGGCTGTTTTAATTCAACCTTTGCCATTTCATTTACCTCCTTATAGAATATGTGGAATATATCCCGGAAAGCTTCCGGAATGTTCCTGCCGAAAGGAGTTATATAAGAAAAGCCTCCCTGAAGACAGGAAGGCAAAAAGTCTTAACGTCAACTCTTTCCTCGGTAGGTGATAGTTCTTTACGCCTTGCGGCACCTACTGTCTTCGGCACGGTTTCACAACCTTTGATATATTAACATAAGGGGCTGACATATGTCAACCCCTTACTTAAACTTTTTTATGCAGCTTTTATTAGTATTAGAACTTAGCTACGCTTACCTTAACGCCAGGACCCATGGTTGTGGTAAGAGTTACACTCTTTAAGTACTGACCCTTTAAGGTTGCGGGCTTAGCCTTTACGATAGCATCCATGAGTGCGTTGAAGTTTTCGGAAAGCTGTTCTTCGGTGAAGGAAGCTTTACCTACGGGAACGTGGATAATGTTTGCCTTGTCCAGTCTGTATTCGATCTTACCGGCTTTGATATCGTTTACTGCCTTGGTTACATCCATGGTAACGGTACCGGCCTTAGGGTTGGGCATTAAGCCTTTAGGACCTAAAACTTTACCCAGACGGCCTACAACACCCATCATGTCAGGGGTTGCTACAACTACGTCGAAATCAAGCCATCCATCGTTCTGAATTCTCGGGATGAGTTCATCTCCGCCTACGAAATCTGCTCCGGCAGCTTCTGCTTCTGCTACCTTGTCGCCCTTAGCGAAAACCAGAACCTTAACGGTCTTACCGGTTCCGTTGGGAAGAACTACTGCGCCACGGATCTGCTGTTCAGCATGACGTCCGTCACAGCCTGTTCTGATGTGAGCTTCTACGGTCTCATCAAATTTTGCGGTTGCTGTTTTCTTAACCAGTGCAATGGCATCATTGGTTTCATAAAAAGTTGCGCGATCTACCAGTTTCGCAGCATCGCTATATTTCTTTCCATGCTTCATTCTAAAATCCTCCTATGGTTCTAACGACATTTAAGTCTCCCAGTCTGTTTACCTATTAGTCTTCTACTACAATACCCATACTTCTTGCTGTACCGGCAATCATGCTCATGGCAGCTTCTACGCTTGCAGCGTTAAGGTCCGGCATCTTTAATTCAGCGATTTCCTGAACCTTAGCCTTGGAGATGGTAGCTACCTTGGTCTTGTTGGGAACGCCTGAACCGGATTTGATATTGCAAGCCTTCTTTAACAGTACTGCAGCAGGCGGAGTCTTGGTGATGAAGCTGAAGCTTCTGTCTGCATATACGGTAATAACAACAGGAATGATTAAGTCACCCTTATCTGCTGTTCTTGCGTTGAACTGCTTTGTAAATTCAACGATGTTTACGCCGTGCTGTCCAAGTGCGGGACCAACGGGCGGAGCCGGTGTTGCTTTGCCGGCAGGAATCTGTAATTTGATGTATCCTGTTACCTTCTTTGCCATAATGGCACCTCCTATAATGTGGTAATCTGGCGCTCTGATTTCTCAAAGCTCCCACCGTATGCTTTCGCATACCTCGTGTTGCCTATATTATCCGGCGTCCGCAGCATGCCGCTTCCACCGGAGAATATCAAAAGTTACTTAGAGCTTTCTGACTTCTGCAAAGCTGATTTCAACAGGTGTTTCCCTGCCGAACATCTCTACATTGATGGTAGCGGTCTGCTTACCATAGTCAAGCTTCTGCACAATACCCACGGTATCTTTCCAGACACCGGCTACAACTGCAATGCTGTCGCCTTCGCCAAAATCGATGGAAACATTTTCCGTCTTGATACCCAGGGGCTTCATTTCTGCTTCTGTAAGAGGCACGGGCTTGCTTCCCGGTCCCACGAAGCCGGTTACGCCTCTGGTGTTGCGGACAACATACCAGGTATCATCGTTCATCACCATATTAATCAGAACATATCCGGGGAACATCTTCTTCTGGACGGTTTTCTTGGCGCCGTTCTTTACCTCTACAACATCCTGCATCGGTACTCTGACTTCCAAAATCTGTTCAGCAAGCTGCTTGTTGTTCTCGATTGTCTTTTCAATATTGGCTTTGACTTTGTTTTCGTATCCGGAGTAAGTATGTGCTACATACCAATTTGCCTCTGCCATACAATAACCATGCCTTTCTCATACTCTAACCTGCCAAAGTGACAGGTGCCAGTTTCTTCCTACAAAGATGTAAGGAAATTCACACCATACTTAGCCAGTGCATCAATGGCAGCAATAATAATACCTAACACGATAGAAATTGCCACAACAGCGATGGACTGTTTGAACATGGTATTCTTATCAGGCCATATGATTTTCTTGAACTCAATAGACACGTTTTTGAAGAAGCCCGGCTTCTTGGTCTTGGTCTTTGCTGAATCTGCCATTTTCCTCTCCTTCTCCCAAATATATTATTTGGTTTCTTTGTGCATTGTATGAGTCTTGCAGAATCTGCAGTACTTCTTGGTTTCCATTCTGTCAGGATGAGTCTTCTTATCCTTCGTAGTATTGTAATTACGCTGTTTGCATTCTGTACATGCTAATGTAATCTTTGTACGCATTTTTCCACCTCCACGCGTTTTTTACTTAATAAAAATATGCATAAAAAAAAGACCTAAATCTCATCTCGCTTTGATACTATATCACACAAGTTGCCTTAACGTCAATCATTTCTTTTAGAAATAAACATTTTTCACAGGATTTTACGCAAATTTATAAAAAATCCGCTTTTAAACTCTTGCGTATGGCTATTTCGGATGCTAAAATGTAGGCAGAAAGTAGGTTTTACCCTTATGCATGTTGATACCGCTACCGTGAAAAAGGATTTTCACGCGGCATATGCTTATTTCAAGGAAGAAAGGAGGGTTTTCTTTGGGTAACATGATTTCCAATACCGTCTACAATCACTATCTGACGACCTATGCGCCGAAAAACATTACCCGCTTTGACACGCACAAGAAAAGCGAGCTGGAAAGCGTTTACAAATCCATTTTAAAAATAAACAAAGAATCCCCCTGGTACCTTGACGTCACGCAGAATGAAACCCAGGAGTATGCCGTGAACATCAAAGAGAACGCACGGCTTCTTTATAATACCATCGCTTCCATGGGCGGACTGGAACCGGAACGTACTTTAAAAAAGAACACCGCCTATTCTTCCAATCCCGATGCGGTGGATGTTACCTTTATCGGCGATACCGACGACAGTGCTTCCGCACCGACCCTAAACCTGCAGGTAAAAAGCCTTGCCGCTTCCCAGGAAAACAGAGGCTCCTATCTGCCGAACGAACCGGTTTCCCTCTCCGCCGGCACCTATGCCTTTGAAATCAACACCGGCGGCATGAACTATGAATTCCAGTTCAGCGTCAGCGAAAATGAAAGCAACAAGGATGTCCAGAAGCGTCTGGCAAGACTGATTAATCATACCAATATCGGCGTGCGCGCCCGCTTGGACGAGGGAGATGCCCGCAGCGCCTTAATTCTTTCTTCCGAACAGACCGGTCTTCCCGAAGGAAAGGAAGAGCTGTTCCGGGTAAGCGAAGGCAATTCCGACGCTTTAAGCGGTGCCGTTTCCTATTTCGGCTTACAGTACACCACCCGTCAGGCATCAAACGCTTCCTTCCTATTAAATGGGGAGGAACGCACCACCGCATCCAACAACTTTACCATCGGTAAAATGTTCGATGTGGAATTAAAGGGACTTACTGCGCCCGACGAAACCGTGACCGTCGGCTTAAAGACCGATGTGGACTCCATCACCGACAACATCAATTCCCTGATTGGCAGCTACAATACCTTCATCAGCGCTGCCGGCAATTATACCGAACGTTTCGGCAGTACCAACCGTCTGGTTCGGGAAATGGGCGCCATTGCACTCCATTATCAGGATTCCCTGCAGAAAATCGGTATTTCCACGCAATCGGACAAAACCATGTCTATCGATGAGGATCGTCTGAAAGAAGCCATTGCTTCCGAAGAAGCTGTTTCTTCCGGAGAGAATATTGCTTCCTATCAGACCCTGACCGGCTTTGCCGAATCCTTACTCAAAAAAACGACCCAGGTTTCCATAAACCCGATGGAGTATGTTGACCGTACCATCGTGGCTTACAAAAACCCGGGACACAATTTTATCAATCCTTATATGACAAGTGCTTACAGCGGTATGTTTTTTAACAGTTACTGTTAAATTCTTCTTCCGCCATGGCAAGGGCTGCTGCTATTACCTTATCCATATCGTAATAGCGGTACTGTCCGAGTCTTCCTCCGAAGAGCACATTCTTTTCCTTTGCCGCAAGCTCTCTGTATTTTTCATAGAGCGCATTATTCCGTTCATCGTTGACCGGATAATACGGCTCGTCGCCTTTTTTCCAGCTATCGGAATATTCCCTCGAAATAACCGTATCCGGCTGTTTGCCGAACTCAAAATGCTTATGCTCGATGATACGGGTGTAAGGAACTTCCCTGTCCGTATAATTGACCACCGCATTGCCCTGGTAGTTGTCGCAGCCTTCGATGATTTCCTCTTCAAAATGCACCGTGCGGTACTGCAGCTCTCCGAGGCAGTAATGGAAATACTCGTCTATCATGCCGGTATAAAGCACTTTTTCAAAGCTGTCCGCCTGTTCGCCTTTCGCTTCGTTTTCCTTTATAAAATCTTCATAAGAAATACCGAGGCGTACCGGCGTGCCTTCCAGCATTTTTCCCACGATGGCGGTATAGCCGCCCTTGGGAATGCCCTGATAAGGGTCATTGAAATAGTTGTTGTCATACACAAAGCGGAGCGGAAGTCTCTTGATAATAAAGGCGGGCAGCTCCTTGCAATCCCTGCCCCACTGCTTTTCCGTGTAGCCCTTAATCAGCTTTTCATAGACGTCCCTGCCCACTAAGGACAATGCCTGTTCCTCCAGATTGGACGGATTTTCAATGGCTAACTCCGCAATCTGTTCTGCAATCTTCTGCTTTGCTTCCGCGGGAGTCTTGATATTCCACATTTTGCTGAAGGTGTTCATATTAAAAGGAAGGTTGTACAACTCATCCTTGTAAACTGCCACCGGCGAATTGATATAGTGGTTGAACTCCGCGAACCGGTTTACATAGTCCCATATTTTTTTGTCCGACGTATGAAAAATATGGGCACCGTACTTATGTACCCGGATGCTCTTAATTTCTTCCGTATAAATATTGCCGGCGATGTGGTTTCTCTTGTCAATCACCAGACATTTTTTGCCATGCTGGGCAGCCTCTCCGACAAACACCGCGCCAAAGAGTCCCGCACCTACAATCAGATAATCATATTTCATCTTTTTCCCCGTTAAAGTCACACACCGGCTTATTTGTTTTTGGATTTTGCCTTGTACTTGTCAATCTGGATAAAGTCGTCCATAAGACCTAAAATCTTGTCTCTGCCTTCCTGGTTTAACTTTACATAGTACTGCATAACGCGGTTCTCCAGAAGAACGGCGCCTAAGGAAGCATCTCTCTCTAAAGAGCTGAAGTCTACCGGGTTTAAGCGGAGCTTATCGCACATTTTGATTACGGTGCCGTAAGCCATGCCGTCAATTCCTCTGTCGAGTGCGGTAACGAGGGTGCTGTACGGGATATTCATTTCTATAGCAAACTGTCTGACGCTTCTATACTGTCTTAAGATTTCCTTCTTTAAAACTTCTGCTTTTGTCATAACTGACTCCTCCTTGTTTTCTCTGTATGAAATAGTGTACGTGATATCGTCTTTTTTTTCAATAGCCCTTATCCTAATTTCATAAAAATTTAAGGATTTTCGTTTTATTTCAAAAGTCAGTCCTCGTTACCTCCGTAACCGTCCGGGTGGTTTTTATGCCAGTTCCAGGCCGTGGAAATAATGGTTTCCAGGTCATCGTATTTCGGCTTCCAGCCGAGTATTTCTTTCGCTTTTTTGCTGGAAGCAATCAGGGTGGACGGGTCTCCCGCACGCCGGGGTTCTTCCTTCGCCGGTATCGGATGACCGGTCACTTTCCTTGCGGTCTCCACCACTTCCTTTACCGTAAAGCCGACACCGTTTCCTAAATTAAAAATATTGCTTTCTTTTCCTTCCCGCAGATATTTCATGGCAAGGATATGCGCCTGCGCCAGGTCGTTTACATGAATGTAATCTCTCACACAGGTGCCGTCTTTTGTATCATAGTCGGTTCCAAACAAAGAAATATATTCTCTTTTGTGGTTGGGCACCTGTAAAATCAGCGGAATTAAGTGGGTTTCCGGATTGTGTGCTTCCCCGATTTTTCCGTTCGGATGGGCACCGCAGGCATTAAAGTAGCGCAGTGACACATACCGCAGATTGTAAGCATTTGCCGTCCACTTAAACATTTTCTCCATGGAGAGTTTGGTCTCACCGTAGCAGTTCGTGGGGCAGGTCCGGTCCGTTTCCAGAATCGGAATACGCTCCGGCTCCCCATAGGTAGCTGCCGTAGAGGAAAAAACTATTTTATCAATTCCGTGCGCCACCATGCTCTCTAAGAGCACCTCCGTACCGCACAGATTGTTGTTGTAGTATTTTAGCGGTTTCACCATGCTTTCCCCTACCTGGGAATTGGCTGCAAAATGAATGACTCCGTCAATGTCTTCCTTCTCAAATACACTGTCTATAAATGCGCGGTCACGGATATCGCCTTCATAAAATGTTGCATCCGGATGCACCGCCGCTCGGAAACCGGTTTCCAGATTATCCGCCACAACTACCTTTTCTCCCGCGTCAATAAGTTCGTATACTGTGTGGGAACCGATATAACCGGCGCCGCCCAAAACCAAGATACTTCCCATATGCTTTCCTCCTATCTGCTTTTTACAGAACCTTTATTCCGCCGTATTTCCGTATCTGCAATACGCTGCAGGAATTTTTTCCGAAAATCCTGTCCATTTCCGTTCTGTATTTTTCCACCATATCCTCAGGGACAAATGCCTGAATGGTTCCGGCAAAGCCTCCGCCGTGAACCCTGCAGGCTCCGTTTTTCCATAAAAGCATTTCGCTGACCGCAAGCGCCACCGATACATTCTGGTGCTCCGTATCATGGCAGGTATACACGTTCTGCAGGTACTTATAGGAAGAGTCACCCGACTCCCGCACCAGACACAAAAACTCTGCAAAATGTTCTTCTTTCAGTGCCTTTACCGCTTCCCGGACTCTCTCATTTTCACATGCATAATGCAGTGCGCGGAGTGCTGCCCGGTCGCCCGCTTCCTTTCGGATAAGCGGAAGCTTTTCCAGAACATCTGCCGGTGTCAATGCTCCCAGAACCTCCTGTCCGAAGCAGGCTGCCGCCCGTTTCATTTCCGCCGGTATGGCCGCATAGTCCGGTGTCAGGTCAGCATGGGAGCCTTTGGTGTCGGTGATGCAAAGACTGCAGCCATGGGCATGCAGGTCCATAAAAAGGCTTTCCGTCTGTGGGTTTTCAGGGTCTGCAAAATCAATATGCACAAGGCTTCCCACGGAACACGCCATCTGGTCCATAAGCCCGCAGGGTTTCCCAAAGTAGCGGTTTTCCGCATACTGCCCCAGCATGGCAATTTCCACTGCCGTTATCCTGCCGTCATTATAAAGATGTGACAAAACGGTTCCTATCAGGGTTTCCAGCGCTGCGGAAGACGACAGTCCCGCTCCTATGAGCACGTCACTGGTTATATAAGCCTGAAAGCCGCCCGCCTGCCAGCCGTTTTCCTTTGTCTTTGCCAGTATACCGCGGAGCAGAGCCTCCGTGGTTCCTTCTTCTTCCGGTCTTTTCTCCGTATCCCGTATGTCAATGGCAATCTCTTTTCCGTAACCTTCCGACACGATTTTTACGATTGGTTCCGCGGTCTTTCTTACCACCGCTATGGCATCCTTATTGATGGATGCCGCCAGAACTTCTCCGTGCTGATGGTCCGTATGATTGCCGCAGATTTCCGTGCGTCCCGGCGCACTGAACAGCTCCGTTTCGCCTTCCCCGAAAAAGCTTCGGAATTTCCGCAGAGCTTCCGCATATCGATTTCTTTCATAAGAAATCAGGCTTTCGTCCACATAAATATCCTGCAGCCGTTCATCATAAGTTCCCTTCTGCAATGCCTCTTCTATCTGTCCGGTATTCATGATGCACCTCCTACTCTATGGTAAATCCATAGGCTATTTCTTTATCCGCCGGAATACGGTAAGGCTCTTCTACATCCGCACCCCAGCTGTTAATACCGCCTACGCCTCTTACCGCTCCCAGTATGGAAACCACCGTTCTGTGAGCAGGCGGCAGTTCTTCCTGATGGGTGGCGTTCTCCAGTTCCTCCGCCGTGTAGGGCAGACAGGAAAAAGCAAACGGATGTCCTTCTTCTGCGGTAAAATGCAGGGTCGTTTTCTGCCGGCTGCCTTTTGTGTTGTCTAAAACCGTGGTTCTGTGCACACCCAGCTTCTGGGTATTCACGTGCACACCGCAATCCTGCGGAACCAGATACGGTGTTACCGGCAGCCCTTTGATTTCATATTCTCCCAGTACGCCGCCTGCCATACGGTCGGGGTAAGTTTCTCCCGACAGTCCCTCGTAGCAATAACCGTCCGCCGCTGTGGGCATAATAAACCGCATGCCGAATACAGGCAGTCCCGGCAGTCCTTTGCAGCCGTGGTACCGTACTCTTACACCGATTTTTCCGTTCTCCGTCACGCGGTATGTTACCCTGGTTTCCATACCGGGAACGGCCGCGGACTCATACACAAATGTCATCACAAATTCTTTGCCCGGTATTGCCGCTCCGTAGCGGTTGTTCGCCGGTGCCAGGGGAAGTTCTATGGGTTCCCCGTCCAGTGACGCTTCTATGTGTCTGCAACGCAAAAACATGTCCGCCGCAAGCCATGCCGCACTTTGATAAGAAAAACCGTTTCCTCTGTCATTGTCGGTTGTTGCCCGCCAGAAAGTAGGCTTCGGTGCACGGTAGAGCCACTCTTTTCCATATTTATATAAAGATTCCATACCGCCCATGGCAGTAGAAAACAAATAGGAAAATCCTTCTCCGTGAATACCGATTGTCACATCACCTGCTACCATATTCAGAGCCATAATAATACCTCACTTCCTGCACTGCCGGTTTCTCCGTCCTGTCCGCAAACAGAATTCCGTCACCCGAAAATTCATAGTCACTGGGTCTGTCATCAAAATCGCCGCCGTACCGCAGCACGCGTTTTCCGGTCACTTCATCCCATACCCACAATGCCTGGTCTATATAATCCCAGATAAAGCCGCCCTGGTACATGTCAAATTCTTCTCCCAGTTCCATGTAGGATTTCATGCCGCCCAGGGAGTTTCCCATATCATGCATATATTCGCAGAGTAAAAACGGCTTTTTCGGATGGTTGGAAAGATATTCCCGGATTTCCCGGGGATAAGCATACATCCGGCTCTCCACATCCGAAATGTCATCTTCCCATTTCCGGTTGTGGAACACACCCTCGTAATGCACCGGTCTCTCCGGGTCCTTTTCCTTATAAAAGCGCTGCATGGCAGCTATATTTTCTTCCGCATATGACTCGTTTCCCAGGGACCAGAACAGAACGGAGGCATGGTTTTTGTAGCATTCAAAATTGGTGCGCGCCCGGTCTGTCACGGCTTCCTTCCACTCCGGCACCGCTCCGGGTACGTTCCAGGAAGGCTCCACCGCACCGCATTTCTGCCAGGAGCCGTGGCTTTCCAGATTGGTTTCCGCCATGAGATAAATCCCTGCCCTGTCGCACAGGGAATACCATTCTCTCCTGTCCGGGTAATGGCAGGTTCTGACCGCATTGATGTGATTTCGCTTTAAGAATGCAATATCCCATTCCATATCTTCCATGGTAATGCATCTGCCGCCTTCGGAACTCCATTCATGCCGGTTTACCCCTTTGATAAACAATCTCTTTCCGTTCAGACGGATTATTTTGTTTTCTATTCTCATACTGCGAAATCCCACGTCATACGGAACCGCTTCCGTCATTTTTCCGGCAGCATCGTAAAGACAGACCTCCAGAGAATACAGATACGGATGCTCATTGTCCCATGCCTTTACCGGCATAGGTTCTCCCGTAAAAACAAGGGTCTGTTCTTCTTTATTCTCTATGCTCTTTTCCTGACAAAACAGCACCGTTCCTTCGCTGTCGCGCAGGGTTGCCACGGCTTTTCCTGCCTGTCCCGCTGTTTTCGGGAAGGTTTCCCGGGAAATTTTCACTTCTGCCTGCAGACTGCCGTTTCCGCTTTTTTCCTCATAATGAGGCTTTATCCATAAGTCTTCCACATGAAGTGCCGGTTTGGCATATAGCTCCACACTGCGGAAGATGCCAAAAAAGCGGAAGAAATCCTGGTCTTCCAGATACGCCGCCGTGCTGCGCTTATGCACCTCCACTGCCAGCAGATTGCCCTTTTCCCGGATAAAAGGAGTCAGTTCAAACTCGGACGGGGTAAAGCTATCCTCGGCATAGCCGATAAAATGCCCGTTCAGCCAGACATACACCGCCTCTTCCACACCTTCAAAGCAGATGCAGACGCGTTTTCCGCAAAATTCCTTTTTCAAGTCAAACCGAAGCCTGTAAGAGCCTACCGGATTGTAAGCTGCCTCACTGAAGCTTCCTTCTTCACGCCGCTCTTCTCCGAGGGCATACGCCGGACGTCTGTAAGTACTGCCCTCCCAGGGATACATGGTATTGATATAGTGGATTTTGTCATAGCCCTGCAGTTCGATATGCCCCGGTACTTTTATCCGGTCAAAGCCGGTGCCGTCAAACCCTTCTTCGTAAAACCGGACCGGTCTTTCCGCTGCATTCCGGGAATAACGAAAATCCCATGTTCCGTCCAGAAGCTGGTAAAGGGAACTCTTTTTCTTCTGCATTTCCTCTTCATCCGCATAAATTCTGTGGTCGCTGTGCGCCGGTAACTGCATGACCCGGAACACTTCCGGGTCATCCAACCATTTTATATCTGGCTTCATATGTTTTCTCCTTCTGAAAATCTGTTATTCTTTGACCGCTCCCGCTGCCACACCTGCCAGAATGTATTTCTGGAAGAAAATGTAAGTGAGCACGGTAGGAATCATAACGACGATAATACCCGCTGCCAGTGTCTGCCAGGAACCCTGCTGGGCGTTGGCATAATCCATCAGGAAGGTCGTCAGGGTACGCAGCTTGTTCTTCGGCATGTACAGGTAGGGAATATACATATCATTGATGATGGTGATGGCTTTAATGATACATACGGTAGCGGTTGCCGGTGCAAGCAGCGGGAAGATAATTTTGTAAAATAACTGGAAATACGAGCAGCCGTCCAGAAGCGCCGCCTCATCCAGGGAAACGGACAAGCCCGAAATAAACTGCCGGTAAATGTAAAGCTGCATCAGGTCCGAGGCAATGTATATCACAATGGGGGCTCCCAGTGTATTGTATAAGTGAAGACCGTTGATAATCCGGAATCTGGAAATTTCTGTTACAAAGGAAGGAATTAACATTCCCAGGAAGAAAAGTCCCACCACCAGCTTTTTGCCCTTAAAATCAAAACGTTCGATAATAAAGGCGGTGATTGTGCCGAGCAGTACGTTGAAAATCAGGGAAATCACCAGAATAATCAGGGTATTCTTAAAACCAATCAGCAGATACTTGTCGGTCAGTACTTTTTGATAGTTGTCAAAGGTAATGTCGCTTCCCGTAGGCGGTGTAAGCGGCGAAGTCAGGTTCATGGCTCCCTTTGTTTTTAGGGAAGCAAATAAGGTAAGCAAAATCGGCACAATGACGATGAGGACCATACCGATGCAGATAAGTTGCTTGATAAGCTGTTGTGTTGCCCGTTTAATCATCCGATTCATCCTCCTTTTCTACTGCCTTTTTTCTGTCTTTGAGAACAAGGCCGTGAATAATCTGGTTCTGTATCACGTATACGATAACAATCATAACCATAATCGCTACCGCCATGGTTGCCGCCAGGCCGAAATTGGAGAAGGTGAAAGCGGTTTTAATGGTATACAGAGTGAAGGTGGAGGATGCATAGCCGGGTCCGCCTGCCGTCATAACAAAAGGAATATCAAATACCTGCAGGGCGCCGCGGATATTGTCAAACAGGATGAAATCCACCATCAGCATAATGGAAGGTACCTGAATGTACCGGAAAATCTGTGCCGTTCCGGCTCCGTCAATCTTGGCTGCCTCCAGAATATCCGCCGGTATGGACTGCAGAGCCGCCATAAACAGGATAATATGGTAACCGCTGAACCGCCACAGGGACACAAAGGACAGCACAAAGTTTACAATCTTTTCATCGGACAGCCAGTTCCTGATTAATCCCTCCAAGTGAACGGTGGTCAGGATTTCGTTGAAGGCACCGTTTATCGGGGAGAAGAAATAGGAAAATGCGTAGGATATTGCCACACCGTTGATGATATAAGGTAAAAATACCATCGTCTTATAGAATTTGGCAGCCCGCAGCTTGCTGGTAAGAAGCACCGCAAAGGCAAGCTCCACCGGAATCATGCAAAGGTGTACCACAAAGTATACCGCATTGTTTTTTAAGGACATCCACAGGTCTTTATTCTTAAACATCGAAATGTAATTGTCAAATTTAATAAAATCATATTTAGCGGAAAAGCCATCCCAGTTGGTAAAGCTCAGCCGGAAAAGATCCATTGCCGGAAAAACGACGAAGGCAATTAAGAGGGTAACCGGCAGGAGCAGGGATAACATTATAAATTGTTTTCTTTTTTTGTTTAACTTACTCATACATATCCCTCACTATTATAGTTTTGGGAGCTGCAACGCAGCTCCCATTCCCTTTATTTACAGATACTGCTGTTTTACTGAATACCTAATTTGGTTCTTGCGTCCGTCCATTTCTGGTTTAATTCGGACATCTTTGCTGCAAAGTCAAAATTGCCGGTCAGCATTTCTGCGCCTAATTTCTTGTAGTCAAATGTTGTTTCATTCTGGATGGCGGTAAAATCGTCTCCGCCGCCGTCGTACATAATCATCTGCTTATCCGGGCAGAGTTCATCGGCTTCTGCCAGCACGGGGTCCTTTTCCTTCTCAAATGTCTTCATGGAAGATGCGGAAGAAATATAGTTCAGGTAATCGGGATACCACTCATCGGAATAGAACCATTCTACAAATGCCTTTGCGGCTTCCGGATTTTTGGAATGTGTGGTTACACCCATGAAGGAGTCACCCTGTACGATAACATTGTAAGGGTCAGAGGTTGTATTTCTGGTCGGAAGGTAGAAGCTGCCGAGTTCGGAAATATCCTCCGCCTGGTTCTGGATATTCTGTAATCCCCAGTCGCCTAAAGCAATGATGGCTGCCTGCTTGGATGCGAAGAGGGATGTTGCCTGGTCGGATCCAAGTCCTAAGGGGTCTTTGCCGAAGCAGCCGGAAGTAAACAGTTCGTAAATTTTGCTGTAAGCTTTATAAATGTCGGTGTCTTCGGAGAACGGAACATCCTGGGAAGCCATGGTGTTCCAGTTCTGTCCGTTGCCGGACTCTAAGGCCGGCATGAATTCCATATAAGGGTAATCAGGCCATTCATCCTTGAAGCCGCAGGCGATTGCCATGAAGTTGGCATTGTCTTTTCCGTAATAATCCTGCAGTTTCTTTGCCACATTTTCAAACTCACCCCAGGTGGTGGGAACTTCCACACCTGCATCCCGGAACATGTCTTTCCAATAATATACATATTCGTAACCGCATGTCATGGGGATGCCGAGGATTTTTCCGTCTACTGCGTAGCCTGCTGCCAGTTCATTGTTCTTTGCCGCTTCGGTATCGGACAAATCTACCAGATAGTCCTTAAACCGGGAAAGGGTAAAGGTCTTATTAAACATCACATCGGGGAGCTGGTTTGCGGATGCTCTCATCTTCATGGCGTTCCAGTATTCGGAGTCATCCTTAATCTTTTCTACCTCAATATCTATATTGGGATATTTCTCCTGAAACTTACCAATCATATCATTGCTTTCGATAAAGTCATTCAGGTTGTTATCCCAGATGGCAAAGGTAAGCGTTCCGCTTAACTCCTCACCGTTTGCAGCGGTATTGCCGTTTCCTGTTTCGGTATTACCATTACCGCTTCCGGCATCTGTACTGCCGCATCCTGCTAATAAGGCTGTGCTTAAAACACAGGCAAGCACGCTTGCTATCAATTTCTTTCTCATATGTAACGTCCTCCTTTGGTTGGGTTTTGTTTATGAGCCCAGTATAGCAATGCGCCCCTTTTCCCACCATTTCATTTCTTCCGTTTTCTTGATATTTGGTAAGAACCTGCGATTTCCTGTTTTTGATGTATGGTTGGATTTCTTGATAAAACGTAACAAAAACGCAGGATTTTTCCTGCGTTTTGTTGTTTTCACTCAATTTTCCTGTTTCCGGTACTGCGCCGGAGTACAGCCTGTTTCCTTCTTAAACATTCTGCTGAAATGCTCCGCATTCCGGTATCCGACCATTTCACTGATTTCATAGCTCTTAAAAGTAGTGGTTTTCAACAACTCTTTTGCCTTCTGTATCCTTAACTGTGTCAGATAATTGGAAAAGGTTTCTCCCGTTTCCTTCGTAAAGCGGTTGGTAAAATACTTTTCACTGAGTCCCACTGCCTCCGCCACTTCCGAAAGCGTCAGCTCCGGGTTATCGTAATGGTCTGCCAGATAGCGCTTTGCCTTTACAATGACATTGGTTTCCACCGCTTCCACTTTGCTGCTGGCATAATCCATAACCCAGTTTACATAATTGGTAATCCACATTTTCATGCTTCGTACATCTTCGAGCCGGTCCACCTTTTCCCGGTAATTGTATTCCTGATTAAAAATATCGGCAAGGCGGATATGTTCCGTTTCAAACCGGACGGCTATGGCTAAAATCACACCGTAGATGTTCTTTTCCGCCTCCGTCCTGTCCGCTGTGTTGATTTTCTCGTACAGTTTTTCCTTTTCAAGAGTAAAATTCTTATCGTCCGCTCCATAGAGGGTATCCGCCAGTTTTTTATATTCCTCTGCTTTCCGAAGCAGCTCCTGCTTTTCCTCTTTCCCGTCCGCTAAGTTCACGACAGCATTCTCACCGTACAGAAACCGTAATACGGAATAATTACGCACCTCCGCTGCCGCCTGCGCAAAGACTTCCGCGCCGCTGCACTTTTCTCCTATGCAGCATTCCAATTCCACTTTTCCTTCCGCTCTTGCATAACTTTGCAGCTCTTTTACAAGGCTTTCCAGACGGGAACGGTAATCCTCTTCCATAACCCGGTAGCATAGAAAGGCATTGTATACGTTTTCCAGAAATCCCACACATCGTAAGGAATAGCGGGGATTTCGGTCAAAGCCCTCAAAAACCTGTCTGGCGGTATCCGCATCCATATTTTCGCCGTTCAGGGACACAAAGCTTACATGAACCATCACATAGCTGTCGGCAAAGAAATCCGGATATTCCTCTTTCGTCTGTTCCGGTGTCATTTCTCCTTTTAGCATGGCAGCCAGGTAATCCTGCGGTGTTTTCTCCGCCCGGCGTACCTTTTCCTCGTAATCCTCTATCAGGGAATGCAGACTTCTTGCCATGGCATTAAAATGATGAATCACTCCCCGGATTTCCGCCTGCCCCTGCGGGATAATGTGGATGTCCATATTTCCATCCTCAATCTGTTTTAAGCCGGCGCTCAGTTCCTCTATGGGATTTACAATTTTCTTAATAAAATATCCCGCAAAGTAAGCCGCAAAGGCAAAGATAAAAGCGGCTACCGCCAAAATCATGACTGCTATCTGCGTAAACTCTCTCATGAGCTCCGTGGTCTTAATGCTGCTTTCTATGTACCAGTTTACATTCCCCAGTTCTACTTTCGTCCTTACCAGCGTATAACCGCGTCGTTTTTGCTGTAATTCCTCTTCCGTCTTAAAAACCGCATTGCCGTTTTCGTCCACAATCTGCATAATTCCCAGTTTATTGCTTCCCTTTAAGTAACTGCGGTTAAAGTTACGGATGGCATTTCCCATATCCGTGGTCTGGTACAGCACTACCATCTCCACGCTCTGTGACCTGTCCATCATCGTATCGGGTGCTATCGCGTAAATCAGCACCAGCCTGTCCCCGGCTCCGCCCTCGTACAAATCGCCGGACTCCTTTGTCTGGTAAGAACCGATTTTAACGGAATTCGGCTGTGCAAGCGCATCCTGATACCATTGGTATTCCCTGATTTCCTCCAGAGAACGGCGTATATGGCTTTTTAAGAAAATTTCATTGCCGCTTTTCATATAAAACGCCACCGAAACCACATCTTTTACGGGCTCGATAATCATATTGCCCGCCTGGTTCAAAAGCTCCTGATACTCGTACCGTTCCTCGTAGTTGCCGTTGTCCACGTCCACCGCATACTGCATTATCATGTTGTTGTTCACATTGGTAATCTGTGACAGGCGCATGGACATAAAATCCGCATCGGACAGCAATCCCGCTGCAACCGTTTTCTGCACACTCTCTATGTTTTCCACTGCCTGTTCTTTATATTTTTTTCCTAAAATAAGCAGTGATACCGCCAGAACAATCAAAAGAGGCAGAACAATCAGTCCCGCAAATGTTCTGTAATACGCCTGCTTTAAGGATAGCTTCTTTCGTTTCTTCATGTGATACCTGCATACCCTTCCCCATTTTTATCTCAGTTTACTTCCCCGTGTCCGCTTTGTCAAAATGAATTTACTTTCTGTCTTCCCCCATACATTCATTTCGGATGTACCGGTAAAGCTCCACATTGGTTTCGCTGTTGATTTCTTCCGCCTCCAGATACTCCGGCAGCGGCATATCCATCTGGCATTCCCCGCAGATGTCCACGCCGCGTACTTTTCCCTTCTGTAAAAAAAACTGCAGCAGATGCTCCAGCATGGGCAGGGTCATGTCCCCCTGGTTCCAGTTCGTTTCCGTAAACCTTCTGCTCAAAACATCCTTATCGATGGAAATGTAAAAAGGCAGTCCCTCTTTTATCTGCGCCACCTTCGCCTTTGCCGTTCCGTTTTGTAATTCCTCTTCCGAAAACGTGAGAAGCTTGCCCTTCTCCCCCGTTTGTATGTTTTGTGTCTGCGGTTTTCCGTTTTCTATCCCGTCTATATCGCGCTGCGGCGGTCCAATTAAAACCAACTGCTGTAAATATGTGTTTTCCTTAAGCACCTGTCCTGCCCAGTCCCCGCAGCTTGTCATTCCTTCCACCATGGGCTTCTGCATATCCGTGTGGTGGTCGAAGCAGACTAAAACAAACGGCTCTTTCAGAAAATCCGTCATAATTTTGGTTACATAATGATAATTTCCGGAATCAATAAAATGAATTCCGGAAATTCCAAACGGTTCAATCCTCTTTCGGATTTCTTCATAGGCAGACGGGGAGCAGTACAAATGGCTTTCCGCAATATCGGAGCAGTCAATCCACTGAAACTGTTCCCTGTCCCGGACCGTTTCGTCCTCATAAACATGTGTAAAATCCAGTATCAGATTTCGGCATCTGTTTCGCACTCTGTTTCCTCCTGTAATAACTGCCGCAGCATAACTTCCCTGTTTTCCAGGAATAATTTCGTCACCTGATAACTTTCCGTTTCCTCGTAAGAAATTCTGTGCAGTTCGCCTTCGTCAAAGGAAACAATATCGGCATCCGGTGTCCCCAGCAAAATCGGGGAATGGGTCACAATAACAAACTGGGAGCCTTTTTCCGCCATTTTCACCAGATGCAGCAGTAATGTCAACTGCCGCTGCGGTGACAGCGCCGCCTCGGGCTCGTCCATAAAATACAGCCCTTTCTCATCATTTTCCAGAATAAACTCTAAAAAACTTTCCCCGTGGGAACGGGCATGAAAGTCCGTCATGCATCCGTCATCGTTATAATTACGCGCCGCCTCCGACGCCACGTTGTAGAAGCTCTCCGCCCGTAAAAAATAACTCCACTTCGGTTTCAGCATACCGCTTTGAAAGGTAATCGCCGACTTTAACGTTGAATAATCGTCATAGGTGCTGAAATTATAATTTCTCGTACCGCCCTCCGGGTTCAGTCCCTTGGCAATCGCCAGCGCTTCCAGCAAAGTGGACTTGCCGGAACCGTTTTCTCCCACGAAAAAAGTAATCCGTTTCCGGAACCGAAACTCCCGCAGGCTGTTAAGCGCCGGAATTTCTTTTACATAGGAGCCGTCCTCTAACTTGTCCCAGTCAATGGAAAAGCTGCGGATAAACAGGTTGGGGAGATTGTCCTCTATTTTTATGGAAACTTCTGCTCTTCCCCGTTCCGTTTTCTTTTGTTTTGTTGCCGCTTTGCCATCTGTCTTTGTTTTTGATACCCCTTTTTTACGTGCTTTTGCCTTGGGGTCTTCCAGAATGGCAAGCATTTCATCCACTGCCTCTTCCGGCGAGGGATGTGCATTTTGCTGCAGGTATGCCGTCATTCGGTCCATCCTAAAGTCCGTGCTCATGTACCGCAGGATTTCCTGACAGAGGTCCTGCGGATAGCCCTTCTGTTCCAACAGGGAAAGCAGGGCTTCCTGTTTTTGTGTTTGTTCCTGCATGTGAACCTTTCCGCCTCCCTCCGTTCATCAAATCCTATATCGGAGCTCATCCCTGCGGTGAACCTGCCAGAATAGCCTGCACCTCTTCCAGCTCTTTATCAATGGCTGCCGCTATCTGTTCTGCGGTAAATCCGTTTTTGCGCATATTTCTAATCATTTGCTGGCTTTCTTTCCTGCCTTCTTCCAGACAGCGCTGCCATCCAATCTCAATGCCGTCTTCCAAAATTCCTTCACCTAAGTTACACATCTCGTTCACATCCTTTCTGAATTCTTCTTCCACAGGAACATCGTATTCCTGTAGTATATCCAATTTTTCTTCCAATGTAAGCTTTTTGGAAAATACAGCGCCCAGAAGCCGGTGCAGTTCATACAGATGGAATACACATTTTTAATATCATCGTAATGGGAACCCACAAAGTCCCTTTCCTTCTGGGCGGAAATCTGTCTGCATACATAGAAAATGGACCAGTTTAAGATTTTATACTTCTTCGGCTGATTTTTCTGTATCTCCACGTTGATGATAATCTGGGTCAGCGGCTTCTTTTCGCCGTCAGATGCCTTTTCTTCGCTCCGTTCCGGCAGCCGTACATAGCAGATAATATCAAATCTGGTCAGTCCCTCGTTGATTTCCTGATTTTCCGTGTTGAAGCCTGTTACTCTCCGTCCGTTTTCTTCCCTGACGGCATTGGTCAGTCCCGGTTCCGCCGGTACTCTGCTGATGTAAGGCTCGCCCTCAATATAGGGCACGATGTCCTTTGGCTTCATTCCCCGGAAAGCATC
>DJEL01000002.1 GCA_002432425.1 Lachnospiraceae bacterium UBA5899 | reverse complement strand
GATAAAACTGCGGAAACTCAAGTCAGCTCAACACCTTGAAAAGTCATGCATTTTGTAGTATAATATTGAAGAAAACAATTTAATGCCCTAATTTGTAAAAGTACACCTTTACAAACTTAGGGCATGATTTGTTTAAGCCACATTTTCAAATTTTCTTGCCTTTCCATAGAATGTGCCGACCGGCATATTGCAAGCGGCAGCAGCTTGTTTCAAGGTTATTTTCTTGCTGCGCCATGCTTTGTGTACCTCATAGAAGTTATCCGGTAAGGGCAAAGGCGGTCTGCCGAACTTGATTCCTTGCGCTTTGGCAGCGGCAATTCCCTCGGCTTGGCGCTGTTTGATATTTGTGCGCTCGTTTTCTGCTACAAAGGACAGCACCTGCAATACAATGTCAGATAGGAATGTACCCATCAGATCTTTGCCCCGGCGGGTATCGAGCAGCGGCATATCCAACACCACAATGTCAACACCTTTTTCTTTCGTGAGTATCCGCCATTGTTGTAAAATTTCCTCATAGTTGCGCCCAAGACGGTCAATGCTCTTGATATAGAGCAGATCGTCTTTTTTTAGTTTTCGCAGCATCTTCTTGTACTGCGGACGGTTGAAATCTTTGCCAGACTGCTTATCCACATAGATATTTTGTAGTTCAACGCCAACCTCTTTCAAGGCAATCTGCTGTCGATCCTCTTTCTGATCCTTGCTGCTCACACGGATGTATCCATATACACTCAATTAAAAATCCTCCTGTTCGTTATTTTTTCATAGGCATTCACCCCTTTGATGTCTTATATTTTACAGCGTTCCAATGCCGTTCTTTTTTGCCCACTCACTTGCCGCCTGTCTCCGTTCCTCACTGTACGGTGCAGTCAGACGGAAGCTCAGTCTGCCTTTCTCAATCTCAAAAGTCAGTCCACCTTGTTCGTCATCGTCAATCTGGCGGCAGCATTGCGGGTATTCATTTGCAAATGCTGTCAGCCGCTTTTTTAGATCGGTGTTGTGGGTCTGCACCTCAATCATGTTCCCATATTCATCAAAATAGATGGCTGTGGTCTTTTCTCTCTTGGTAAGCCCTGTTCTCATAAAACCTCCTGTTTTTTAGCAATTTTTTCTCGGCTCTTGAATTGGAAAAGTAATGCGATTTTCCGATAAAAACACTCTAAACGATGCGGAGTATGTTTCGACTCTCGCTATCGGTTGATTTTCCACTTTTCCGGCTCTTGACCGTGTTTTCACACTTTTCGGTTTGTACGCCTTTTCAGCCATTCCACAAGCTCATTTTTCATTACCAACTTGCGTCCGCCGATCCGTAAGGTCGGAAAATCCGGGTCGTTCAAAAGGTTGTACGCACCTGCTTTGGAAATCTGCAATGCTTTGGCAAGTTGCTTTGCATCCATTACATCGGGCATAGTCTCAAACGGTTCTCTGCTCATAAAATCTCCTTTCCCGCATGAAAAAGCAGCAGCTACCATTTCGGTAACTGCTGCCGCTTCTGCGTCTGTTTACTTGTCCAAATACTTCTGATACTCCGCTGTCACATAGTCCTCATAAGTGTCTGCGATCCTGGCAATCCGCTTATGAACTGCGCTGGCGGTCTTGTAACCAACCTTGTCTGCAATCTCATGTTCGGTCAAGCCGTCCATGTGCAGCTTCAATATCTCCCGGTCTTTCTCCGTGATGCTCTGCTCGGCAAAGGCGGCGATCTGCATTTCAGAAATAACCTTCTGCTCAAACTCGCTCCGTGGATCGGCTACCTCGAAAATGTCCCTATCCTCGCTCTCCATCATTTCATCCAGAGAAATCGGCTTGCCGGAACGGTTGTGATGCCACTTCCGCATGAAGTCGGTCTTGACGGTGCTGCTTGTGGTTTCGTAGTCCTCCACGGTGCGATTTTCCCAGATTGCATCGATCATCGGCTGCCAGTTCTGCTCCGCAATCACCATATCTGTGACATTACCGACCAGATTGCTGAACTGCTGATAGGTCAGCCACGGCACTTCCACGCCCTGTGGGATGTTATAAAGGTTTTGGAAGCCAAGCCCGTTCTGCCCAAACTTCATGCGGATGTAGGGGATGATGCTGTACGAAAGCCGCCACAAGGGGAAATAGCCTGCGTACTGCTTCATATCGCCGGGAATATCACGGTAGTTATCCTTTCGGTCTTTCACTTGGAAGAACTGCCATGCACTCCATGCGTAGCAGTCCCACACAAGCAGCTTGAACATATCGTCACATACGATGTGGTCATACTTGTCCGTCCGCAAAACCTCATAGGGACAGCGGGGCAGTTCATAGGCTGGCTTCCATTTTTCTGCGAGTTCTTTTGGCAAGCTGTAAAACAACGTCAGCCATGATTTGCTGCTGTCCTGCGGTATCTCAATGACCTCACCTGGCAGCACCACAAGAAAACCTTTCGGTCCTGTCTGCTTGTCCATCAGCGTTACCTCCAATCGCTTTTGTATTCAGCCCTCTACTATATATGGCATGAGAAAGGCTGAATTGTTCCAATGCTTCCAAACTTTTTTGAGATTTTTTCAAAAAATCTCGGAATGGATGGGATAGGATGATTATAGCTCCATTATACTCGAAAGCTGTGAATAAATCTATTGCTTTTCATGACAGGCAAAAAAATAACGGGTATCCGGAATTTGCACCGAATACCCGTTATCTCATTCACCAACCCTGCCTGACAGATGCCATAATCGTAATTTCGGTCTAAACCTGTTTTACGAACACCTGTCTAAGCCGGCGCTTTCCTTTTATGCTTTTATTACGGTTTTACTACGATGTTTACAATTCTGCCGGGTACATAAATTTCCTTTACGATGGTGCCGGTCAGCTTGTCGCCGAGCATTTCCTTTGCCATGGCAAGGATGTTGTCCTTCTGCTCGTCCTTGGAAACCTTTAAGGTTCCTTTCATCTTACCGTTAATCTGGACAGCCAGCTCAATGGTGGACTCTACCGTCTTTTCCTCGTCGTATTCCGGCCAGGTGGTCTGATACAGTCTGCCGTCAAAACCGTTTGCCTGCCACAGTTCCTCGGTAATGTGGGGAGCTACCGGGTTAAGCAGGGTAAGTAAGGTCTTGAACTCTCCCTTGGTAACGGCATTCTTTTTGTAGAAATCGTTAATTAAGGACATCATGGCTGCGATAGCCGTGTTGTACTTTAAGTTTTCAAAGTCAGAGCTTACTTTCTTGATGGTCTGATGCATTCTGGTTTCCATATCGGCGGAGTAACCTTCGTCATCCGTCAGGATATCCTGCAGCTTCCAGACTCTCTCCAAAAATCTGCGGCAGCCCTTTACGCCGTCCTCACTCCAGGAAGCGCTTAAATCGAACGCACCGATGAACATTTCGTAGGTACGCAGGGTATCTGCACCGTACTCTCTTACGATATCGTCCGGGTTTACCACGTTGCCGCGGGACTTGCTCATCTTTTCCCCGTTGGAGCCTAAAATCATACCGTGAGAGGTTCTCTTCTGGTAAGGTTCGGGACAGGGAACTACGCCCTCATCGTATAAAAATCTGTGCCAGAAACGGGAATACAGAAGGTGGAGGGTTGTATGCTCCATACCGCCGTTGTACCAGTCTACCGGCATCCAGTATTTCAAGGCTTCGGGACTTGCCAGTGCATTTTCATTGGTGGGGTCCGTGTAACGCAGGAAATACCAGGAAGAACCTGCCCACTGGGGCATGGTATCGGTTTCTCTCTTAGCGGGGCCTCCGCAGCAGGGACAGGTGGTGTTTACCCAATCCGTCATATGTGCCAGAGGGGACTCGCCGTTGTCTGTGGGCATGTAGCTTTCCACTTCGGGAAGCTCCAGAGGAAGCTCGCTTTCCGGCAGAGGCACATAGCCGCACTTCTCACATTTTACAATAGGAATGGGTTCGCCCCAGTAGCGCTGTCTGGAGAATACCCAGTCTCTTAATTTATAGTTGGTCTTTTCGTGGCCGATGCCCTTTTCGGTTAAGAATTCAATGATTTTCTTCTTGGCATCCGCTACGGACAGTCCGTTTAAGAATTCGGAATTTACAAGGGTTCCGGTTGCCACATCGGTAAATACCGCTTCGTTTACATCCACGGGGCTGCCTGCCACTACTTCGATGATGGGCATGTTGAATTTCTTGGCGAATTCCCAGTCTCTTTCATCGTGTGCGGGCACTGCCATGATGGCGCCAGTACCGTAAGTCATCAGTACATAGTCGGAAATCCATACGGGAATTTCCTTGCCGTTTACCGGGTTTACCGCAGTCAGACCGTCCAGCATAACGCCGGTCTTGTCCTTTGCGATTTCGGTTCTTTCAAAGTCGGACTTTTTGACTGCCATATCACGGTATGCCATTACGTCGTCCCAGTTTTTGATGGAGTCCTTATACTTATCGATAAAAGGATGCTCCGGGCTCATTACCATGTAGGTAACACCGAATAAAGTATCCGGTCTGGTGGTGTAAACGGTCAGCTTATCCTCTTTGTCCTTTAATACGAAATCCACTTCCGCACCGGTGGACTTACCAATCCAGTTCTTCTGAGAAACCTTAACTCTTTCGATATAGTCTACGGTATCCAGACCTTCGATAAGCTTCTCGGCATAAGCGGTAATCTTTAACATCCACTGGCTCTTTACCTTGCGGACTACTTCGGAACCGCAGCGCTCGCAGACACCGTTTACCACTTCTTCGTTGGCAAGACCTACCTTACAGGAGGTACACCAGTTGATGGGCATTTCCGTCTTGTAAGCAAGACCTGCCTTGAACAGTTTTAAGAAAATCCACTGGGTCCACTTGTAGTACTTCGGGTCCGTGGTATTGATTTCTCTGTCCCAGTCAAAAGAATAGCCTAAAGAATGGAGCTGATTCTTGAAACGTGCTACGTTATTCTTTGTCACAATCTTGGGATGGATGTGATTCTTGATTGCATAGTTTTCGGTAGGCAGACCAAATGCATCCCAGCCCATGGGGTAAAGAACATTGTAACCCTGCATTCTTCTCTTTCTTGCAACGATATCCAGAGCCGTATACGGTCTCGGATGTCCTACATGAAGTCCCTGTCCTGAAGGATACGGGAATTCTACCAGTGCATAATATTTCGGCTTGGAATAATCGGTGGAGGTAGCAAATGCTTTTTCCTTATCCCAAATACCCTGCCATTTTGTCTCCACTTCTCTGTGGTTGTATACTTCTGCCATTGTTCTGTCCTTTCCTGCGCCAAACTTCTTTCCTCATAAGGTAATCTATTCTATATATAAGAAGCCCTTTCATCTCACAAGAAACGAAAGGGCTTTCTCCCTTAAGCGCCTAAGCTTCATTTTAAGCACTTCCAAGACTATTGTCAATCTCTTTCTCCTGCACATCGCTTGGAGCCTGTTCGTAACGGGCAAACGTGTAAGAATACTCGCCTCTGCCGCCGGTCATGGAGCGTAAATCCGTGCAGTAACCGTACAGACTGCCCATGGGAATGTCGGCTTCAATCACCTGTCTGCCGCCCTGCAGAGGATTCATGCCGAGTACCCTGCCTCTTCTCTTGTTCAGATCTCCCATCACATCACCGGTATAGGTTTCCGGAATGGTGACCTTTAAGGTGGCAATAGGCTCTAACAGAATGGGCTTTGCATCCATAAAGCCTTTGCGGAACGCCTGGATGGCAGCCATCTTGAATGCCATTTCGGAGGAATCCACCGGATGGTAGGAACCGTCATATAAAACGGCCTTTACACCCACAACCGGATAGCCTGCCAGGGGGCCTTTCACCACGGACTCCTGCAGACCCTTTTCCACTGCCGGGAAGAAATTCTTGGGAACGGCGCCGCCTACGACCTCCTGGGTAAATTCATAGGGCTCCTCCAAGTTGCCGGAGGGTGAGAAACGCATCTTGACATGGCCGTACTGTCCGTGTCCGCCGGACTGCTTTTTGTATTTGTACTCCGTATCGGAGCTTCCCTTTATGGTTTCCTTATAGGCTACCTTGGGCTTAGAAAGCTCGATTTCCACCTTGTATTCGGAAAGCAGTCTGCTGGCAATAATTTCCAAATGCTGTTCGCCCATACCGTAAAGGAGCGTCTGTCTGTTTTCCGCATCGTTGACTACCTTTAAGGTCAGGTCTTCGTGGGTTATCTTCTGCAGCGCCTGGGAAATCTTATCCACATCCGCCTTGTTTTTCGGCTTATAGCGCATGCAGGTGTACGGCGTGGAAATTTCCCACTTGCCGAATTTGATGGTGGTTGCCCTGGTGGACAGGCTGTTGCCGGTCCGCGCCGCCGTCAGCTTTGCCAGTGCGCCGATATCTCCGGCATGCAGCTCCGGTACTTCCACCGGCTTATTGCCGCAGAGCACGTACAGCTTGCCGACCTTTTCTTCGATGTCCCTGTCTAAATTGTAAATCATATCGTCCTGTTTTAAGACGCCGGAATTGACTTTAATCAGGGAATACTTGCCGATAAACGGGTCCACGATGGTCTTCCAGATATAGGCGGATTTTGCCTTGGAGAAATCGTAGTCCGCATGGTAAATTTCCCCGGTCTTCATGTTGATGCCGGCAACCTCCCTGTTTTCCGGGCTGGGGAAATATTTGATGATGTCGTCAAGCAGTGTGTAAACACCCTGGCACAATATATTGGAGCCCATGCTCATGGGAACGATACTGCCGTCGCAGACATTGGTTCGCAGCGCCGCACGGATTTCCGCTTCGGAAAAGGTTTCCCCGTTGAAATACCGCTCCATCATATCCTCGCTGGTTTCCGCTACCGCTTCCATTAAGGTATCCCGGCAGATTTTCAAGTTTGGCTTATTGTATTCCGGCACCTCACAGGTCACCACTTCTTTTCCCTTCCAGCGGTTACCGGTTTCCGTAATGACATTGACATAGCCCACAAACTTTTCGTTTTCACGGATGGGCAGGTGGAAAGGCGCCATTTTCTTTCCGTATTTCTTTGTCATGTCTTCCACGACCTGACGGAAGGAGGCATTGTCCACGTCCATGTTGGTCACATAAATAATACGGGGCAGTTTATACTTTTCGCAGAGCTCCCAGGCTTTTTCCGTACCTACTTCCACGCCTGCCTTGCCGTTTACCACAATAATGGCGGCTCCCGCAGCGCTTAAGGCTTCTTCCGCTTCGCCCACAAAGTCAAAATAACCGGGTGCGTCCAAAATGTTGATTTTGTAGCCTTCCCATTCAATGGGAACCACGGATGTGGAAATGGAAAACTGCCGTTTCTGTTCTTCTTTGCTATAGTCGCTGATGGTGTTGCCGTCCTGAATTTTTCCCATACGGGAGGTAATTCCGGAAAGGTAACCCATAGCTTCGCAAAGACTGGTCTTTCCGGAGCCGCCATGGCCTAAGAGTACTACATTTCTGATTTTGTCGGTTGTGTAAACTTTCATATAATTCCTTCCTTTCTCTTATTTTTTTGTAATTTATGTATAATTACTTTTCATTTTTCAAAAATCTATAGGTATATATTACTAAATTATCACTCATTTTACAAGAAAAATGTTCTATTTTAAATACAATTATTACTTGTTGACTGTAACGCGTTAAAGTGCTACAATTCTTATAATTATAATGAAAACGTGCCTGTGCCATGTAATTTTCATGCACGTCACAGGAAAGAAAGGTCTGAACGTATGTCTCACATTACCTGTGGATTTATCGGACTCGGTCTGATTGGTGGCTCCATTGCAAAAGCCCTGAAAGCCTTTCGCCGGGATGTCCGTATTCTTGCATTTGATACCAATAAGGAAACCTTAGAGCTTGCCCTGAAAGAAGGCATTGCCGATGAAGCCGTTTCGTCCATCAACGGGCGTTTTTCGGCATGCAACTATCTATTTTTATGTGCGCCGGTTTCCAATAATGATAAAAACTTAACTGCCATAAAGGAAATTCTGTCGCCGGACTGCATTTTAACGGATGTGGGCAGCGTCAAATCCACAACCACCCGGTGCGTGGATGAAATGGGACTTTCCCCATACTTTATCGGCGGACATCCCATGGCAGGCAGTGAGCGCATCGGCTTTGCCAATTCCCACGCTCTTCTTTTGCAGAATGCCTACTATCTGCTGACCCCTTCTGCGGAAGTACCCGCCGAAAAAGTGGAGGCTTTCCGTAATCTTGTAGCGGATATCGGCGCCATTCCCCTCGTTCTGACCCCGGAGGAGCATGACCGGATTACAGCGGGCATCAGCCATCTGCCCCATATTATTGCTTCTTCTTTGGTAAATTTTGTGAAGGATAACGATACGAAAGACGCCCTTATGAAGCAGATTGCCGCGGGCGGTTTTAAGGATATTACCCGGATTGCTTCCTCTTCCCCGGATGTCTGGCAGCAGATATGCCTCACCAACGGTGAAAACATTACGGAAATGCTTTCCTTATACATCAAAGCCCTCTCTTCCGTTAAAGAGCTTTTAGAGAAGAAAGACGCGGACGCCCTCTATGCCTTCTTTGACAGTGCCCGCACCTACCGGGACTCCTTTGTGGCAAATGCAAACGGCTCCGTTGCCCGCATTTACGATTTCACGGTGAACATCGACGACAGGGCAGGCTCCATGGCTTCCATTATGAACATTCTTGCCGAACACGGCTTAAGCATCAAGAACATCGGCATTACCCACAGCAGGGAGCGTGCGGAAGGTGCCGTACGGTTGGAATTCTACGACAAAACCTCCCTTACCAAGGCAAGAGAGGTCTTAAGTAAAAAAAAATATACGATTGTTTAATGGTTACGTACCCGCGCCCTGCGGGTAAAAAAACGACTTAGGAAAATCCCGGTAAAGCCGCCTGCGGTGTCCAGCAGCACATCCCCCAAATTGCCGCTTCTCCCGGGAATAAAGGTCTGATGAAACTCATCTCCCGCTGCGGACAGAAACACAATTCCTATGCAGACAAGCATCCAGATACGCTGCTTTCTTCCTCCGGTTTTACCGAAAATAATCCCGAAGAAAAAGAACCATAAGCATCCCAAAACGGCATACTCGGTAAAGTGTGCCGCTTTTCTTATGGGAAATTCCAGATTTTCCGCAAGATGTGCGATTTTCTCCTCACTCCGGTGTCCGAAGGTCAGTTTATCGAATACCTGCGCCGTCTTTAAGGCGATACTGCCGCTTAAAGAACCGGATGTCTCGCCATTCTGGGCGGAAAACGAAAATATCATGCTATACCACAGAAAAAGCAGGATAAGAATTATCGCTGCTTTTCCGAATTTACTGTACTTTTTCATTTATTGCTGTTCTTCCACGGTCTGATAGGCTTCAATGCGGAAGGCATCCATTTCCGGCATACCCACAAAAACGGCACCGTAGGAAATCGTATCCTCTTTCTTTTCGATTCTCACGATTTCTACCACCGCATGCAGTACCTCTTTTGTCCAGATGGTAAGATACGCTTCATAAATAGCGCCTATCATAAGAGGCTCCTTGCAGGTAAAGCCGACTCCGGCTTTGGAAATATCCACTACCTCAATGTCTACTTCCTCTTCTCTTTCATTGTCAAGACGTTTCATGACAATGGAGGAGGAAAGCTTGGTTCGTCTGTTTCTTCTTCTCTCTTCCATGCCGCACTCCCTTCTTTGGTGTTTGGATATGCCTATTCTACCGCAAATTTCCTATTTAATCAACATGGCATCGCCAAAAGAGAAAAATCTGTATTTTTCCCGGATGGCTTCCTCGTAGGCATTTAAGATATGTTCCCTGCCTGCAAGGGCGGAAACCAGCATAACCAGAGTGGACTCCGGCAGATGGAAATTGGTAATCAGCGCATCCAGCACCTTGAATTTGTAACCCGGATAGATAAAAATTTCCGTATTGTCACAGCCTTCTTTTACCATGCCGTTTTCATCCGCGGCGCTCTCCACGGTACGGCAGCTTGTGGTGCCCACGCAGATAACCCGGTGTCCTTCTTTTTTTGCCTTGTTGATTTTATCGGCAGCTTCCTTCGTCACCTGATAAAATTCGGAATGCATATGGTGCTCTAAAATATTGTCCACCTTGACCGGACGGAACGTACCGAGTCCTACATGCAGGGTAACGTAAGCAATATCGATGCCCTTTTCTTCAATCTGTTTCAGAAGTTCTTTGGTAAAATGAAGTCCCGCCGTAGGAGCCGCCGCACTGCCCTCATACTTGGCATAGACGGTCTGGTAACGGTTCTTGTCCTGCAGCTTGTGGGTAATGTAAGGAGGCAGGGGCATTTCGCCTAACTTGTCCAGTATTTCTTCAAAAATGCCTTCATAGGAAAACTGAATAAGACGGTTGCCGTCCTCTACGGTCTCTAATACGGTGGCATGTAAAAGTCCCTCTCCGAATACGATTTTCGTGCCCGGTTTACACTTTTTGCCCGGCTTCACCAGGGTTTCCCAGATGTCATTTTCTTTTCGCTTTAAGAGCAGCACTTCAATGGCTGCTCCCGTATCTTCTTTGTGACCGATTAATCTTGCCGGAATGACCTTGGTGTTGTTAAGCACCAGGCAGTCCCCGGGATTTAAGTAGTTAATCACTTCCTTAAAAATGTGGTGGGAAGTTTCTCCCGTTTCCTTATCCAGAACAAGAAGTCTGGAGGAGGAACGGTCCTCAAGCGGGTCCTGTGCAATCAGTTCCTCCGGCAGGTCAAAATAAAAATCGGATTTCTGCAAATTCTGTGTCATTTATAAACAGGCTCCTTCAACAAATGCCTTGTAACCTCTGTATGTCTCGTAAATATCTGCCTTGCTGGTAGCTTCCCAGGGTGCATGCATGTTCAGTACGGCAACACCGCTGTCGATAACATTCATGCCGTAAAGAGCTAAAATGTAAGCGATGGTTCCGCCGCCGCCCACATCGACTTTACCAAGTTCTGCGGTCTGGAAGCCGATGCCTGCTTTTTCAAAAATGCCACGGATATGAGCCATGTATTCGGCATTGGCATCGTTGGAGCCGGACTTTCCTCTGGCACCGGTAAATTTGTTGAATACCATGCCCTGTCCTAAGAATGCCGCATTCTTCTTTTCAAAGCAGGATGCGTAAGTGGGGTCAAAGCCGGCGCTGACATCGGAGGAAAGCATGCAGGAATGTGCCAGACATCTTCTGACATTCAGTTCGCTGTATTCTCCGGTGAGGTTCATGAGCTCTGCCACGCTGTTTTCAAAGAAACGGGACTGCATACCGGTTGCACCGACGGAACCGATTTCTTCCTTATCTACCAGGATGCAGCACATGCATCTGTCGGTCTTCTTGGTATCGAGCATTGCCTTTAAGGAAGTAAATGCGCAAACTCTGTCGTCCTGACCGTATGCTAAAATCATGCTTCTGTCGAAGCCTGCTTCTCTGGCATGGCCTGCGGGAACAACCTCTAACTCTGCAGAAAGGAAATCCTCCTCTTCCACATCATAGGTTTTCTTTAAGATATCCAGAATGCCTGCTTTTACGGCTTCCTTGGCTTTCTCTTCTTTTTCACCCGGCTTAATGGTAATGGGCTTGCTGCCTACAATCAGGTCCAAAGCTTCGCCTTCGATAACCTTGGCAGCTTTCTTTTCCATCTGCTCTGCCGCTAAATGAATGAGAATGTCGGAAATGAAGAATACGGGGTCGTCATCCTCTTCTCCCACATTTACTTCTACGGTCGTGCCGTCTTTTTTCACAATAACGCCGTGAAGAGCCAGGGGAAGAGTTACCCACTGGTACTTCTTGATACCGCCGTAGTAATGAGTATCTAAATAAGCAAAGCCGCCGTCCTCATAAAGGGGGTTCTGCTTCACATCCATTCTCGGGGAATCGATGTGGGCACCTAAGATATTCAGACCTTCTGTCATGGGCTTTTCGCCTAACTGGTACAGGGCAATGGACTTATTCATCCATACGGAATATACCTTGTCGCCCTTCTTTAACTTCTTACCTTCGGCAATGGCTTTTTCCAGTTCCACATAGCCTTTCTCTTCACAGAGATTGACGATGGTATCGATGCATTCTCTCTCTGTTTTGCCGTTATCCAGGAACTCTCTGTATTCCGCAGAGAGTTTTTCCAGTTCCTTTAACTGTTTTTCATCATAAACTTCCCATAAATTTTTACGTTCCAATTTTAATACTCCTTTCCTTATTGACGTAAGGTAGCACCGAGCTGTTCCAGACCGTTTAAGATTTTCTTCATGGCTCCTGTCACATCGCTCTCTTCCAGGGTTCTGTCCTTTGCACGGAAGGTAACGGAATAAGCCATGGACTTGTAGCCTTCTTTAATCTGGTCGCCTTCGTATAAGTCGAACAACTGGTAAGACTCCAGAATTTTGCCGCCTCTCTGGGCAATGACGCCCTCGATATCGCCTGCCAGAACGGTCTTGGGAACCTCTAAGGAAATATCTCTGGTTACGGCAGGATACTTGGCAATGCCTTCGTACTTGCGGTCAAAGGTTGCAAAATCCAGTACATTCAAAATATCAATTACGGCTACATAAACTCTGGTGCCGATGGCATAGTTGTCGCATACAGCGGGGTGTACTTCTCCAATATAACCCAATTCTTCGCCTTCGTAAACAATTTTTGCCTGACGTCCGGGATGCAGGAAGTTTTTGCCTGCCTTGGGGTCGTACACAATTCGCTTCTTCATGCCGATGCTGTCAAAGAATTCCTCCACAACACCCTTTAAGCTATAGAAATCGCCGTCGCCGTACATGCCTAAGGTAAACTGCATTCTTTCCTCCGGCTGCTCGGTCAGGGGCAGGGATTTTGCCAGATAAATATTGCCCAATTCATATAATCTTACATTCTTGTTTCTTCTGTTGTAGTTGGTGGAAAGGCTGGTCAGCATGCCGTTTAAGGATAAGGTTCTCATAATGGAGAAATCCTCGCCTAAAGGGTTGGCAATGGTAATTGCCGCTCTTGCCTTATCGTCCTCATCCAGCAGTAATTTGTTAAATACCTTGGGACTTTCAAAGGAGTAGCACATACCCTGTGAAAAACCGCAGTACTCTGCAATATCCCTTGCCTTCTGCTCAATACGAAGCTTGAAGGAAAGCTTACCGGTTGTAGTTTCGCCCTTGGGCAGTGTGGTGGGAATTTTGTCATAGCCGAAGAAACGGGCTACTTCCTCTGCCATATCCGCACGGCCTGCCAGATCCTGACGGAAGGAAGGAATAACAAGCTCCTTGCCGTCTTTTCCGTCCCTTACTTCCACTTCCAGTTTCTTGAAAATGGCAAGCATCTGTTCCTCGGTAACGGCTGTACCGAGCAGTGCATTATATTTTGCGGGTTCAAAAGGAAGCACGCGTAAGGGTTTGATGGGAAGCCCCTCTTCTACGGTACCGCTTACCACTTCGCCGCAGCCCAGCTCTACAATGAGCTGGCAGGCTCTGTCGATGGCAGCCTTGGCATTGGCAGGGTCAAGACCCTTTTCAAAGATACCGGATGCTTCGGTTCTAAGTCCCAGTCTCTTGGCGGATTTACGGATGTTCGGGCCGTTGAAGGTCGCCGCTTCAAACAGTACGGTCTTTACTTCGTCCGTAATCATGGAGTTTTCACCGCCCATGATGCCGGCTACACCGATTTCTTTTTCCGCATCGCAGATCATCAGGACATTATTGTCTAATTTTCTGGGTTGACCGTCCAGGGTCACAAATTCGTCCCCGTCCTTGGCACGTCTTACGATAATCTGTCCGCCTGCAATGGTGGAAAGGTCGTATGCATGCATGGGCTGTCCGTATTCTTCCATCACATAGTTGGTAATGTCAACCAGGTTGTTGATGGGACGGATGCCGCTGGCTGCCAGTCTTCTCTGCATCCATTCGGGAGAAGGTCCGATTTTGATATTCCTGCATACTCTTGCACAGTATCTGGTGCAGAGGTCGGTATCTTCAATGGAAACCTTGATGTAGTTGTTTACATCGTCTCCTGCTTCTTTTACTTCCACAACGGGAGGCACGAAGGGCTTGTCAAAGGTTGCGGCTGCTTCTCTGGCAATACCTAAAATGCTGTAGCAGTCCACACGGTTGCTGGTGATTTCGTATTCAAATACGGTGTCATGCAGACCCAGTACTTCGATGGCGTCATCACCTACCTTTACGCTGTCCGGGAAAATGTAAATGCCGTTGTCCGGTGCGTCCGGATACATATCCTTGGAAGAACCAAGTTCTTCGATGGAACACATCATACCGTTTGACGGTACGCCGCGCAGTTTTCCTGCCTTAATGTCAATGCCGTCTTCCGGTAATGGGCCGCCGTCATGACCGCCTGCTACTTTGCCGCCGTCCAAAACAACGGGAACCTTGTCGCCTACTTTTACATTGGGTGCGCCGGTTACAATCTGGATCACCCCGGAACCGATGTTTACCTGGCAGACAATCAGCTTGTCCGCATCCGGGTGCTTTTCGATTTTTTCAATCTGGCCCACAACGATTTTCTCAAGGTTTTTATCCATTCTTTCAAAGCCCTCTACCTTTGTTCCGGTAAGGGTCATTCTGTCGCAGTATTCCTGGTCGGTACAGGTAAGTCCCGGCACATATGCTTTAATCCATGATAATGCTGTATTCATGTTTCTTTCCTCTCATTCTACTTTAATCATTCAATCTCTTCAACTTTTTTCAATTAAAACTGCTTTAAGAAACGGATATCGTTTTCGTATAAAAGACGCATGTCATCAATTTCATATTTTAAGAGGGCAATACGCTCCAGGCCGACGCCGAAGGCAAATCCGGTGTATTCTTCCGGGTCAATGCCGCTCATCTCCAGTACATGGGGATGTACCATGCCGCAGCCTAAAATTTCAATCCAGCCGCTGCCCTTGCAGAAACGGCATCCGCTGCCGCCGCACTTGAAGCAGGACACATCCATTTCAGCGGAAGGCTCTGTGAACGGGAAGTGATGGGGTCTGAATTTAACCTTGGTATCTTCTCCGAAAAGCTCTCTTGCGAACTCTGCCAGAGTACCCTTTAAGTCGGAGAAGGTAATGTTTTTGTCAATAACCAGTCCTTCAATCTGATGGAAGGAGGGAGAATGGGTAGCATCCACTTCATCGGCACGGAATACACGTCCGGGCGCTAACATACGGATGGGCAGCTTGCCTTTTTCCATTTCATGTACCTGGGTGCCGGAGGTCTGGGTACGAAGTAAGAACTCCCCGGTAATATAGAAGGTATCCTGTTCATCCTTGGCGGGATGGTCTGCGGGAATGTTCAGGGCTTCAAAGTTGTAATAGTCTTTTTCGATTTCGGGACCTTCCACCACATCATAACCCATACCGATGAAGATTCGCTCTACTTCTTCAAGGGCGATGGTATTGGGATGTCTGTGTCCGATCAGGGCTTTCTTGGCAGGCAGGGTTACGTCGATAACTTCTGCTTTTAACTTGGCTTCTCTGACCGCTTTTTCCATTCTTGCCTTGGCAGCATCCAAAACCTTCTCAATTTCCTCTCTGGTTTCGTTTACCATCTGGCCGACCTTGGGACGTTCTTCGGGAGAAACATCCTTCATGGATTTTAAAACGGCTGTCAGCTCACCCTTTTTACCAAGTACATTGACACGTACTTCGTTTAACTTGTCCAGGGCATCGCTGGCTTCAATCTGCGCCAATGCCTGCGCTTTGATTTGTTCCAATTTTTCTTTCATGGTGAAATCCTCTCTTTTTATAAAAATTTCGTTTGCAGGGAAGGTCATCGTCCGTCTTGTTTTCTTAAATAAAGACATAAAAAAACGTCCCCTGCATCTGCAAGGGACGAATCAAATCCGTGGTACCACCCAATTTCCCGGTTGCCCGGGCACTCATTTCACTTAACGCGTGTCACGTCCTGTCCTACTTTCCGTCATATTCCTACAAGGGTTCGGCAGGCAGCTCCGGCGGGAAATTCACAAAGCATAAGAACTGAAGAGGACTTGCAGCCGGTGATCCTCTCTCTCTGACAGAAAATGCATTGCTACTTTACGCTTTCACAGCTTTTCACTAAACCTCATTGTAATGAGCAAAATAAGAAAAGTCAAGGACTTTTTATTCCAGATTCAGCTTCTTTGCGAAAAGATAATCCGTTAAGAAGAAGCATGCTACGCCTAAGACGACTTCCACAATACATATCATGGACATCAAACGGCTTACGGCATTCAATATGGCTGTCTCTGTAAGAGAAAGTGTTGTTATATCCACTTCCACATTATACAGGTTGAATTTATTCGCCCAAAGGAAAACGGTCACTCCCATCACACACTGGGTAATAAAATATATCAGTGCATAGGCACCAACGCTGGCTGCAATTTTATGAGTCCTGTTGGTCTGTCCTATCGCAACTGCCGTAAACTCTGCCATCTGTGCATATATGAAGATAATTCCCATGCATAAAATAAATACGTTAAAAAGCCCATGGTATTCTTTCATGATGAAAATTTGTTGCAGGGTCATTTCAAATGAACGATACAGGTCGTCAATAACAGCCAAATCATTTCGCAACAGGGATGTGGATACCAGAATGGCAACCGCCATAAGAATATCCATTACCAGTGAGCTGATTAACTTGCTTGCAATAATCTGTTTGCTGCTTACCGGCAGGGTAAAGGTAAGATATCCCTCATCTGTGACGAGATTTTTGTAAAACCGCACGATGTTAATCACAACAGTGCCAAACAGGCATCCCAGAATAACTACCACATACAAAACTCCCATCAGACTGTTCGTAAATTCCAGAACAATGTTTCTCGGCAGAAGCAGATACAGTTTGTAAAGAAACGTAACACCAAATAAAGCTATAAAAAGAAGACCGTAATTTCTGAATAACGCCTTAAAATCATGTTTCAAAAGTTTTCCTAACATTTGAATACCTCCCTGAACAATGCATCTATCGACTTGCCGCTTTCCATACGGATGCTTTCCACATCCTTCTGCATAAGGAGCTGTCCTTCCTTAATGAACACCACTTCATCCAGAATATTTTCCACATCGCTGATTAAATGGGTGGAAATGATAACCGTGGCTTCCGGGTTGTAGTTGCCGATGATGGTTCTTAAAATATAATCTCTGGCAGCAGGGTCCACGCCGCCGATGGGCTCATCCAGCATATAGAGCTTTGCGTTCCGGCTCATTACTAAAATAAGCTGTACCTTTTCCCTGTTTCCTTTGGACAACTGGGACAGTCTCTGGTTTCTGTCAATATGCAGCTCGCTAAGCATGGTATAGGCTTTCTCTTTGGAAAAGTCCTCGTAGAAATCCGCAAAATACTCCACCATTTCTTCCACCCGCATCCAGGTGTTTAAGTACGTACGTTCCGGTAAGTAGGAAACCATGGTTTTGGTCTTGTGCCCTACCGGCTCCCCGTCAATTTTAATGGTTCCTTCCGTCGGCACCAAAAGTCCGTTTGCCAGCTTAATCAAGGTGGATTTTCCGCTGCCGTTTGGTCCGAGCAATCCTACGATTTTTCCTTTTCCCACCGAGAAACTCACCTGTTTTAATGCCTGAAAGCTACCATATCGTTTTGAAACTTTCTCACAAACAAATACATTCTCCTGCATTGTTTACTCCTCTTCTTTCTCCATATTTTCAATCATGGATATCATTTCTTTTCTGTCAAAACCCAATTTTTCCATTTTGGACAGAAAGATTTTCACCTGTTCTCTTGCTATCTCCTCTTTTTCCTTTCCGATGTCTTCCACATTTTCGGTCACAAACCGTCCGGAGGTACGCCTGCTTTCCACAAGTCCGATGTTTTCTAATTCAGACAATGCTTTCTGCATCGTGTTGGGGTTTACGCATGCCTCCATGGCAAGCTCCCTCACCGCCGGAATTTTACTTCCCGGCTTATAAACGCCCGTGGTAATCCTGCGTTTCATTTCCTCCAAAATCTGTGTGTAAATCGGTCTGTCTGAGTCAAAATCCCAAGCCATCCGCTCACTCCTTTTCATTTTCGTATCGATACGCTTCGCCCTGTACTACTGTACTAAGCACTTAATACAATAATACATATAGTAGTACAGTATGTCAAGACGAAAAATTACAAAAAAACACCCCCGATACCGTCCGGTTTCGAGGGTGTAAGCTGATTTTTGTTGTTTGGTTCTTGTTACTTGGTTCTTGTTGTTTGGTTCTTGTTACTGATTGCTTATTATTTATTACTGCTTTCTTTTTTCACTTCTTCTTTCGTCCTGCTTTTTATACAGGAACTTGTATGCAGGTCCGAAATACCGGTTAATCTGGGCTCCTATGAGAATAATATAGATACCGAAATACAGCCAAATCATGAGAATGACTATCATGGACAGGCTGCCGTAGGTATCAAACGCATCTCCGTTTCCCACATACAGGGAAAAGCCCCAGGAAAAAGTGCCCCACGCCACCGCCGAAAAAGCGGCTCCCGGAAGCTGCATGCGGAGCTTCATTTTTTTATTGGGTACAAAGGTATAAATCATGGTAAAGAAAATCGTCATGACCGCCCACACCACAGCAAAACGCAGATGCAGAAGAAAATCAAACAAATCCATCGTCCGCGGAAACTGGCTGACTATGTAATTCACCAGAACCTTACCGAAAACGTTGATAAGAAGGGACAGAATAACCGCTGCCAGCATAATCAGTGTGTAAAAGCTGCTCATCACGCGGAGCAGGAAATAATTACGTTTTTCGTCTACTTCATTGATTTCATTTAAGCCTCTCGTCAGGGCAAGCACGCCCTTGCCTGCCGACCACCAGGTTGCGATTGCCGCTACAGAAAGGACACCCGCTGAGGACTCATACACATCGGAAATAATCTGCACCAGAAGCGGTCTTAAAACTTCCGGTATCATATCTCCCAGAAAGCTTATCAGATTGCTCTTGGTAACCGGGGTATAGGGAATGACCGTGCAGAGCAAAATGAGCATGGGGATGAGCGATAAAAAAATAAAAAAAGCTACACTGGACGCATAAGCACCGATATTTTTCCGGTTCATCTTAATCCGGAAATCATCTGCAATAAGCAAAAGTTTCTTCCACATGTTTATTCGTTCACCTTTTCTATGTTTCTGTTCTTACATTTTCTATCTTACAGTTCTTATAAAAATACAATAAAATGTCGGCTGAGGTATACCCTTTTTCCGCCATATGTCTTGCCGCATTCTGGGACATTCCCGCCCCATGACCGTATCCGCCGCCGTATAGTTTATATCCTATCATATTTTCGCCGTCTTTTATAGTCTCAATCTCAAAAAATGCACTGGGAAGCAGGGTTTTCATTTCCACCTTGCTGCCGTCCTGCCTTACCGCCGTCACGCCTCCCGCGCACAAAACCGCGCGGATGTTGTACTGGGACAAAACTGTCACCGTCCTCTTTTCCCCTTTTATCACAAGGCTTTCCGCAATGCCGCCGTCCCCTCTTTTACCGATATGGATATCCGTTATCCTGCCTAAATCTTCCCATTTTCTGGCAGTCTCCGCGTTGCCGCCTGCATGCTCTGTCTTGCCACCGTTTTTCTCCGTCTTACTTTCGTTTTTTTCTGTCTTACTGCCGGTATTTCCTGTCTTGTTTCCAGTATTTTCTGTCTTGCTTCCGGTATTTTCTGCCCGGCTTTCGGAATTTTCACCGTTTTCCTCCACAAGTATTCGGTCCGGCTCCGCTTCCTGCCTCTCCTTTAAGACTTTCTGCAGACTATCCGTATCTATGTTTTCCACCGTGATGCTCCACCGGTACCATGGCTCCTGCCGTTCAAAATCCGTTTCCGGCGGATTGTGTAAAAATTCATGAAAATAATCGCCCCGGCACATATCCTGTGCTGTGAAAACAGGAGTTTCACTGATGGATGCTGCAGTCAGATAGCTCACCTTTTTTTCCTCACCCGGGTTCCACACTCGTTCATCCGCTCCGAAACCGCAGGAGGTGGAGTAATAATAAGTATCCACCAATTCCCCGTTTAGCCGTACCACTTCTCCCTTCGTTTCCTGCACCGCCTGTATGGCTTCCTCTTTTTCTGCGGTATTGTTATAAACCTGATAGCCGGTGCTGTCGTCCACATGGGCGCCGTATTCCGCATATCCCGGACTCTCCAGATGGGCATAGACATAGGTTCTCGCACAGATTGCCTGTGCTTTCAGGGCTTCCATCGGATACGATACCGGCATTTCACTGGGAACCACGCCATAGAGATACTCCTCTATGGGAAGTTCATTAATAACCACAAATCCCTGTCCGGTCTTGCGGATTTCTATAGTACCCCGGTAGGCTGGTGTGCCCTGGCTGCGTTTTACGGAAAACAGGCTTATTTTTCCGCTACTGTCTGTAGGGGTAAGCACAACACGCGCACATTCTGTAAACCATACACTGTTTCCATCCAGCAAAAGCTCTTCTCCCCCCGCATGCTTTTCCACAAGTTCCCCGTCCAGCCCATAATGCAGTTCCCATTCCGTGTCACATGAAAGCTTTACCTCTTTGTGTAAAATCCCCTGATAGTCACTGTTTTGTATCAGTACACGGATAGTTTCTTCTCCGGTATAGACCGCGGGCTCCTTGTGAGCCAAAGCATTTCCGCCGCTGACGGAATTTTCTGCCTCCATGCCTTGCAAAATAGCATCTTTAGCATCGTTGTTGCTGTTATTTCCGATGCCATTGTCAAAGCTGCCTTCTGCTCCTTCTCCAGTTTTCGCCCCTTCTGTAGGGTACGTTCCGGTTTTTGTATTTTGCTTTTTTGCCATGCTGCAACTATTCACGCAGCTTATTCCCAAAAGCAACAGAATACCTATCATAATTAGAACGGTTTTCTTATGTATACGCTCCGTTTTCCCCATTTATCCACGCTTCCCCTTTCCCTTACGTGCCTTTCAATGCTTTTTGCTCTCCGGCACGTAAACTTTCCTCGCATTCTCTACATCCTCTAATATAAGCAAGAAAAGAGCAGCACATTCATGCTGCTCTTTCGTATCCTGTGTATCCCCAAAATGCCGGCTCCTGCCTTTTGACTCCTAACTGTCGTTAGGTGGGTCACCGCAACTATGCTTTTGCCTTCCCCTGCAATCCTCTTTCGAGTGGAGGCTTGACAGCCACACAGCAATATAGGAATCCCGTTTAAAGTAAATGTAGGTTCAAAACTAACAAGAGTTTATCGCACATTTCAGGTTAAATTTATTATAGCAAAACCACTGCTATTTTACAACTGTAAAATTTTAACTGTATTTTTGTTTCGAAATCGGAGCGAATATTACAAAAACAGCCACCTGCTTTGACACAGATGGCTGTTTTTTATTCACTGTTAATCAGCTTTTATTTGATTATAACTGAGGGCCTGCAGCAACTAAAGCCTTACCTGCTGCATTTCCTTCATACTTAGCAAAGTTCTTGATGAATCTGCCTGCTAAGTCTTTTGCCTTAGCTTCCCATTCGGACGCATCCTTGTAGGTGTCTCTCGGGTCTAAGATTGCAGGGTCAACGCCGGGCAGTTCCGTAGGAACTTCAAAGTCAAAGTGAGGAATCTTCTTGGTAGGAGCTTCGTTAATAGCACCGCTTAAGATAGCATCGATGATACCACGGGTATCCTTAATGGAGATACGCTTGCCGGTACCGTTCCAGCCGGTGTTTACTAAGTATGCCTTAGCACCGCTCTTCTGCATCTTCTTAACTAACTCTTCTGCATACTTGGTAGGATGCAGTTCCAGGAATGCCTGACCAAAGCAAGCGGAGAAGGTCGGAGTAGGCTCTGTAATACCACGCTCTGTACCTGCAAGCTTTGCGGTAAATCCGGAAAGGAAGTAATACTGTGTCTGTTCCGGTGTCAGAATAGATACAGGAGGAAGTACGCCGAATGCATCTGCGGAAAGGAAGATTACGTTCTTTGCAGCGGGTGCGGAAGAAATAGGACGTACAATGTTCTTAATATGATTGATCGGATAAGAAACACGGGTATTCTCGGTTACGCTCTTATCGTTGAAATCAATCTTGCCTTCTGCATCAACGGTAACGTTTTCCAGAAGAGCATCACGCTTGATAGCGTTGTAGATATCGGGTTCGGACTCTTTGTCAAGGTTGATAACCTTTGCATAGCAGCCGCCTTCGAAGTTGAATACGCCGTTGTCGTCCCAGCCGTGTTCGTCATCGCCGATGAGCAAACGCTTAGGGTCGGTGGAAAGGGTGGTCTTACCGGTACCGGACAGACCAAAGAAGATTGCGGTGTTCTTGCCTTCCATATCGGTGTTTGCGGAGCAGTGCATGGAAGCCATGCCCTTTAAAGGCAGGTAGTAGTTCATCATGGAGAACATACCCTTCTTCATTTCTCCGCCGTACCAGGTATTTACGATAACCTGCTCACGGCTTGTGATGTTGAATGCTACGCAGGTTTCGGAGTTAAGACCTAATTCCTTGTAGTTTTCCACTTTTGCCTTGGATGCGTTGTAAACAACGAAGTCCGGCTCAAAGTTTGCTAATTCTTCTTCGGTAGGCTTAATGAACATGTTGGTTACAAAATGTGCCTGCCAAGCTACTTCTACGATGAAACGGATAGCCATACGGGTATCTTTGTTTGCGCCGCAGAATGCATCTACTACGAACAATCTCTTGTTGGAAAGCTCTTTCTTTGCGATTTCCTTAACGGCTGCCCAAGCTTCCTCTGTCATAGGATGGTTGTCGTTCTTATATTCATCGGATGTCCACCAAACAGTATCCTTGGAATTTTCATCCACTACGATAAACTTGTCTTTAGGGGAACGTCCTGTATAGATACCGGTCATAACGTTAACCGCACCAAGCTCTGTTACCTGGCCTTTTTCATAGCCTGTCAGTTCAGGTTTGGTCTCTTCTTCAAATAACATTTCATAAGAAGGATTGTGAACGATCTCTGTAGTACCGGTAATGCCGTACTTGCTTAAATTAATCTCTGCCATCTTACATTAACCTCTTTCCTTATTTTTTGTATGTGTTTATCTTCTGCCACATCGGTTGTATTATCTCAAAAGCCATTAAAAATGTCAAGAAACCGTTAAAAATTTTATACCAATTTTAGAATTTTGCCGTTTCTTCCTTAAGCCACTGTTTTTCCTCTTCGGTAAGATACGGGGAAATCTTTTCGTAAACGGCCTGCTGGTACTCATTTAACATGGCAATCTGCGTATCGGACAAGTATTTTACATCGATACCGTCCCGGTCAATAGGCGCCCAGGTGAGGGTGTTGAAATGCATGAACTGTCCGTATTCGTTCTTCACATCATTTTTCGCTACCATGACGTTTTCGATACGGATGCCGTGACTGCCCGCAATATAAACACCGGGTTCGTTGGTAATGTCCATGCCCGCCTCAAACACAGCCTCTTCCATGCCGTTTGTGAAGCGCCAGCGCATTCCCTGGGGTCCTTCGTGTACGTTTAAGATATAGCCTACGCCGTGGCCGGTGCCGCACTGGTAGTCAATACCTAAATCCCACAGCGGCTGACGCGCCAGGATGTCTAAATTTCTGCCGGTGCAGCCGTAAAGCCAGTGTGCATGGGTAAGCTGCATGACCGCAGCCGCCACCTTGGTATAGTGCATTCTGATTTCATCGGAAATGGGGCCTAACACAATGGTTCTTGTAACGTCCGTTGTACCGCCTAAGTACTGTCCGCCGGAGTCTACCAGAAGCATACCTTCCGGAGCAAGGGTTGCTGCCGTTTCCGGGGTCGCTTCGTAATGCATCATGGCGGCATTTGCCTTGTAGCCCGCAATAGTCGGGAAGGATAAATCAAGGAAACCCGGAATTTGTCTGCGTAAGCCCTCCAGATAATCGGCTGCCGTCACTTCGGTAATTTCTTCCTTGCCCACATGGGTTTTCAGCCAGTAGATGAATTTCGTCACTGCCACGCTGTCCTGTAAGAAAATCTTTTCCATATTGGCAAGCTCGGTGGCATTCTTTACGGCTTTCAGAAGTTCGGTGGGATTTTTGCCCTCCGTGACTGCCTGCTTTTCCTGTAATATTTTATAGAAGTTATAGCCTACATAACGTACATCCAGAAGGTTCCTGCCATTCTCCGGAAGTGCCTTTACAAAGTCCGTGATTTCTCCGTATTCCTTTACTTCCGTACCGGTTTCACCGAGGTAGGAAAGCACTTCATCGGTAAGGGCTTTCTTCCGGATAAACAGCACAGCTCTGTCCTTTGTAATATAGGCATAGGACATGGTTACGGGATTGCATTCCACATCGCAGCCGCGGATGTTGAACAGCCACATAATGTCGTCCAGTTTCGTAAGAAGCAGACTCTCCGCTCCTTTCTTTGCCAGCTCATCCCGCACCTCGGCAAGCTTCTCTCCTGCGGTCTTTCCTACGATGTCGTCGGGAAGCACACTGACCCGTCCCGCCGGAAATGCCGGTCTGTCCGTCCAGATGCTCTCCGCAAGGTCTTTGTCATAGGAAAAGACAATGTTTTTACCGGCAAGTGCTTTTTCGTAACGCTTGCCCTCCACTGCGGAAATAACTCTGCCGTCAAAGCCCAGTGTTTCGCCGTCCTTCATTTCTTTCTGTAAAAATTCTTCTATGGTGGGAACCCCTTCCTGCAGCATGCGGAACAGGGTAATGCCCGTGCCCTGCAGTTCGTTTTCTGCCTGGATAAAGTATCTGCCGTCCGTCCAGAGACCGGCGCCGTCCGTCCATACGACCAGAGTGCCGTTGGAACCGGTAAATCCGCAGAAAAATTCTCTTACCTTAAAATAATCGTTTACATATTCCGAATTGTGGAAATCCGCTGTGGGAATCATGTAAAAATCGATTTTTTCCTGCTGCATCACATTCCGCAATGCCTGCAGTCTTTCTTTTATCATTCTGTTTTCCATAAGCCGAAACCTTTCCGTATCCGTTATATAAGCGGATACTGTCTTATCCCAAAGTCTTTTTGAAAATACTTTGCTTCCGCTCATTATTCTAATCTTTTTCCGGCAAAAAATCCACCGCATTTCTTTCCCTAATTTGTGAACTTTTTGTAAATTACAAATTTTATCTTGCGGCAGACAGAATTTGTGTGGTAATATTAGCCTATCTTTTACATCTCGATTTTTACAGCAATTCTGTATATTATACATGTGAATCATATCATTTTTCATCAGGATTCCAGCAATTACCATAAAGAAAGGAGTAATGTAACAAATGGAACGGAATACTTATTCAGATGTTACCCCTGAAATCATCAGACTCGCCAAACTGTCTGAAGAAGCAGGTGTTATTGATTCGGCTTTATTTACCAAATACGATGTAAAGCGCGGCTTACGAGACTTAAACGGTAAAGGTGTCCTAGCAGGCCTCACCCATATATCCGATGTACGTGCCACCGAAATTAAGGACGGCGTAGAGGTTCCCGCCCACGGAAAGCTCTTCTACCGCGGCTACAACGTACAGGATTTGATTAACGGCTTCACAAGGGACGACCATTTCGGTTTTGAAGAAACCGCCTATCTCCTTCTTTTCAGCGAACTTCCCAATGAAAAAGAACTGGTGGATTTTAAAAAGCTTTTGGGCAGCTACCGCAGTCTTCCCACCAGCTTTGTACGCGATATTATTATGAAGGCTCCCAGCAAGGATATGATGAATACACTGGCGCGAAGCGTTTTAACCCTGTACTCCTATGATGACAGAGCGGACGACACTTCCATTCCCAACGTACTCCGCCAGTGCCTGCAGCTTATCAGCCTGTTCCCCATGCTTTCCATTTACGGCTATCAGGCATACAGCCACTACCATGACGGCAACAGCTTATACATTCACCAGCCCATACCGGAATTGTCCGCCGCAGAAAATATTTTACATATCCTGCGTCCTGACAGCTCCTATACGCCTCTGGAGGCAAAAATACTGGATATTGCCCTGGTGCTTCACATGGAGCACGGCGGCGGTAACAACTCTTCCTTCACCACCCATGTAGTTACCTCCTCCCTGACGGACACATACTCCACCATTGCGGCAGCCATCGGTTCCTTAAAGGGGCCCAGACACGGCGGTGCCAACATCAAGGTGGTAAAGATGTTTGAGGACATGAAGCAGGAAGTACATGACTGGGAGGACGAAGAAGAAGTTTCTGCTTATTTAAAGAAGCTGCTTCACAAGGAAGCCTTTGACCATGCCGGTCTGATTTACGGTGTAGGACATGCGATTTATTCCAAGTCCGATCCCCGTGCCGTTGCATTCAAGTCCTTCGTACAGAAATTATCCGAGGAAAAGGGCCTGCAGAAAGAATTTGCCCTGTACTCCTTAGTGGAACGATTAGCGCCTCAGATCATTGCCGAGGAAAGACAGATGTACAAGGGTGTCAGCATCAACGTGGACTTCTACTCCGGCTTCGTTTATCACATGCTGGATTTACCCATGGAGCTCTACACTCCTATCTTCGCCATCGCCAGAATTGTCGGCTGGAGCGCCCACAGACTCGAGGAGCTTGCCAACAACGGAAAAATCATCCGTCCCGCTTACAAGCCCATCGGTGAGGACAAGGAATACGTTGCTCTCGACAAACGTTTCTAATTATAAAGTTTCTAAGTATAAAACACAAAAAGGGGCTGTCGCATTAGCAA